>CAWFRW010000033.1:0-23008 GCA_963818295.1 uncultured Bacteroidales bacterium | reverse complement strand
CATCAATTGTATGCCCGCCGATTATCCTTACACCTGCTTCAGTTGCTTTGTCAAAGCCTCCTTTCAGGATCTCTGCATAGGCCTCCATCGGAAGCTTTGCTGCAGGAAACATCATTATATTAAGAGCAAGAACAGGATCTCCTCCCATTGCATAAACATCACTGATTGAATTGGCTGCAGCTATCTGTCCGAATTCATAAGGATCGCTGCATACCGGCGGGAAAAAATCAGTTGTAAAAACCAGCGCAAGGTCATCATTTACCCTGTATACACCTGCATCGTCGTGGGTATCAATATCAACAAGGATGTTGGGATCTTGCGGAAGAGGAAGAAATTTAAGGATCTCCTCAAGCTGTTTTGGAGAGATCTTTGCTGAGCATCCTCCATATTCAACCATCTGAAGAAGGTCGGTTTTCATAGAGCAATCAGTTTTATTATCAGGGCCGTACAATATTTCCGGCTGAAGCCATTACCTCTGCAATCGTATACATATTGCTAAGTGTGCCTGCTCCTGACGGTATCAGCAATTGCATAATGATTTACACATGTGGCGCAGAGCAGAAGCTCAACTCCCATTTTCTCAAGATCAGTCAGATGGTCAATAACAGCTGAGTTTATGGTAACCAGAGTAACTCCTTTATTGTAAAAAACCATTTTCTGGGGAAGCTTATCAAGATCCTTTATCGCTTTAATAAAATTTGTCATAAGCAGCTGTCCCAGATCAGCATCGCCTTCACCCATTTTATCGGATGTTATAACAATAATAAAATCGCCCTTGTGAAAGTGGGCAATTGAATCGGTACAGTAATCCTCTGCCTTAGCCTGTGATATATCTCCATCACCTCTGGTGACTGTCAGTGTCCATACTCCGTCTGATTCACTAACCTGGAAAGAAGTATTGTTATCCTTTAAAAATCTGCTTACATTATTGAATGATGTCTGGTTGTCAATCAGAAGAAGGAATGACTCACCTGCCCGGTGTCTCTTTCAGTGCCCTTTTTGTTGCGATCAACGGGGCCGGGCAAAGCTGGCCTTTTGTATCAACTATTCTCATCAGAGTGGAAATAAAAATGAATTGCAAAAGTAGGAAGAATAGTTGAGAAGAAGAAAAGAGAGGTTACACAGATGCAGACGTGTGACTCTCAGTGTAGTTTTTTAAGATATGTTACAAGGATGAAGAAGCCAGTTTTTTCAGAATTTGTCGTCCCCGGGAAAGGATGCCTGCCGATCCCTCGGGCTGGAGCATTTTGATTGTTGCAGCAAGCTCATTTCTCAGTTCAGGGTATTTAAGAACAAGCTTATATAATATCTCCATTGAATAGGCTTTGACAGCAATTGCAGAAAATCCTGATCTCAGCAGGCTGAAGCAATGTTCAGCAAGTATTCCGTGATGCTTTTCACTTATCATTTCAATATCCGAAAGTGAGATTATCCTCAGGAAGGAACGCATGGCACTCTCATTTTCAAGAGTCTCCAATGATTCTATTATCATTCCGAGATGAGGATAAATCAGATCGGGATATTTATCACACACCTTTGTCAGTGTCCATGAAGCACGGAATGCAAGTTTACTGTCATCTGAAAATGAGAATCCGAGAAGCCTGTCAAAGATTGCAGGATTTTCAATTGCCGATGTTGCTATCCATTCAGCTTCCTTCATGCTCATCATCCTGTTAACCATCTCCTGAAGCTCTTCATCTGCAGTTAAATCAGCTGAATGATTGCTTCTCAGTTACTGCAGCACTTTTTTTTCCGGAGCTGATTCTCTCCAGATAATTTCCGGCAACAGCAATATCGGCTTCCGAAAAATCGACAGAAGGCAGCTCTTCTGCATTTATCCATTTGTAAGCAATATGCTCGGAAAGAAATGGCAGTTCATCGAGGGTATCGCAAATAAAAGGGATAAGCCTTATCTGCTTGAAACCATAATCATGTTCCACCTCCGGCAGTCTTGAAACGATCACTATCTCCATCGACAATTCCTCTTCAATCTCCCTGATAATACACTCTTCTTCAGTCTCTTCAGCATGAATCTTTCCACCCGGAAATTCCCATTTGAAAGGATGGTCAGTTGTCTCTCCCCTCTGGACAATCAAGGACCTCATCCTCCTCATTTCTGATTATTGCACAGGTAACGTTTAGCATGTCACACAATTATGAAATGATATCCTCATAAAGAGGAATTACATTAAGGTATTCCCAGCTGCTGAAATCAGCTGAGCAAATTTGCAGGCATAATGTCTCAGTCCGTTTGTAACGACAAGATATGGCACTTTGAACTTCATGTTATATGTCACAATCTGTTCGAATACCTTCTCCTCAAGATTGCACTTCAGTGGCTTTGCATTCAACAATCATTACAGGATTTCCAGACGGTTGTGAACCAGGATGTCAGTCCTCTTTTTCAGCTTGTTATGACCGAACTGCATTTCACACCCGATCAGACCCAGAGGATATTTTCCTTCATTTATAAGGTACTGTATAAAATTCTGTCTGACCCATTCTTCGGGTGTGAGTTTTACAAATCTTCTCCTGAGCGGATCGAGGATCATCTCTTCTCCTTCCTTCCCTCTGATTTTAAATGAATATTCAGGCAGGTTTAACTGTTTCAACTTAGTTTTGTACTTTTGACCTTTGTGTTCCTTTGTGAAACCCTTTGTGTCCTTCGTGTTAAAAAAAATAAACACAAAGGTCTCAAAGGATGCACAAAGGAGCACTAAGGAAGAATTAACAATCATTGCAAATATATTGAGATAATTATTATCCAAAATAGTGATATGAAGACTAAAGAGGAAATTGTTAATAACTGGCTTCCGCGATATACAGGTAAATCTATTGAGACTTTCGGAAAATATTTCCTTCTTACCAATTATATCTATTATGTTGAGCTTTTTGCAAAATGGAACAATGTTGAGGTTGAGGGTAAAGACAAGAACATGCCCAGTGCCACAGCAGACGGGATAACAATAATCAATTTTGGAATGGGAAGTCCGAATGCTGCAACAATAATGGATCTGCTGAGTGCTGTGAGTCCGAATGCAGTTCTTTTTCTGGGAAAATGCGGTGGACTGAAAAAGAAAAACACACTGGGCGACCTCATTCTTCCGATTGCCGCTATACAGAAGCGACGGAACATCAAACGATTATCTTCCAAATGAAGTTCCTGCACTGCCCGCCTTTAAGCTGCAGAGTGCAATATCTGCCACAATAACAAGGTATAATAAGGAATACTGGACCGGAACTGTTTATACAACCAACAGAAGAGTATGGGAATATGACGACAGGTTTAAGAAATACCTTGTAAAAACCAGGGCGATGGCAATAGACATGGAGACAGCAACAATATTTACTGTTGGTTTTGCGAATGAGATACCAACCGGGGCACTTCTTCTGGTATCAGATCAGCCGATGATCTCAACAGGCATAAAAACAGAAGCAAGCGATGTAAAGGTCACAAATAATTTTGTTGAGACACATCTTAAAATAGGAATCGATTCCCTCAGGGAAATAATAGATAATGGGGTGTCGGTTAAACATCTTAAATTCTGATAATGGCAGCTACTTTTGAAGAGATAATGTCCGACCTGAAGAACAGGATATTCAAGCCTGTCTACTTCCTTGCAGGTGAAGAGCCTTATTATATTGATCTTATTACTGAATATATTGAGGAGAAGGTCTTGCCGGAAGCTGAGAAATCATTCAACCAGATGATCCTCTATGCTGATGATACAAATATTGCTTCGATAATAGACATCGCCAGAAGATTTCCGATGATGGCAAGCCACCAGGTGGTTATTATAAAGGGAAGCACAGTCGCTGAAGAAGATAGATGATCTGGCAATTTATCTTGAAAAACCACTTGATGTCAACAATCCTTGTAATCTGCTATAAGTACAAATCGCTTGACAAAAGAACAAAGCTTGTTTAAAGTGCTTGAAAGCCATGGAGTATATTTTGAATCGCCAGCGTCTTCGCGATTACCAGATCCCGGGATGGATTGACAGGTACCTTATGAAGAAAGGGATAAAGACAGATCCCAGTGCAAGTGCTATGCTCACAGAGTATCTCGGAACTGATCTGCATAAAATCGCCAATGAGCTGGACAAGCTTATCATTACACTTCCTGCAGGAAAGCCGGTGATCACTACAGCGATTATTGAACAGAATATAGGAATAAGCAAGGATTATAACAATTTTGAACTTCAAAAGGCAGTTGGTGAAAAAAATATTCTTAAAGCGAATATGATAGTACGTTATTTCGCCAATAATCCAAAGGATAATCCCATCACCCTTACAATTGCTTCACTCTTCGGATTCTTCAGCAAACTGCTCATCTACCATTATCTGCCCGACAAATCGAAAAATAATGTAGCCGCAGCCTTAAAGGTAAATCCATTCTTTGTAAAGGACTATGAGAGCGCTGCATCGAAATACAATGTATCAAGGACAGTACAGATCATAAGTCTGTTGCGTACATTTGACATGAAATCAAAAGGTTTTGGAGATCCGGGTACTGAACCGGGTGATCTTTAAGGAGCTTGTATACAGGATACTGCATGTTTAGGCGAGGCAGTACAGTAGCAGTATAGCAGAGGCAGCTGGCAGCAGTGTACAGGAGCAGTAGCGTGGGCAGTGAGGATACTAATTCATATCCGGTGAATCCGGAAAATCAGCCCAGATCCTGTATTTGTTCTTAAAGCTTCGGAGTACTCTTTTCCAGGTGTCGTCGCCCCTGTTATTCATTATAATTTCTGACTTTACCCTTGCAATGATCCAGGAATCTTCCTTCAGTTCACGTTCAAGCTGACCTGCCGACCAGCCGGAGTAGCCAAGGAAAAACCTTATCTGTGATTGGTTTATTTTACCTTTTGCGATCAGTTCCCTGATTGCATCAATATCTCCGCCCCAGTATATATTATCTTCAATGAGAACGCTGTTGGGAATAAGTCACCCAGGCTATGCAGATAATGAAGCGTATCAGGAGCTACCGGTCCTCCCATATTGATATTCTCATTCCAGTTTTCAAATCCTGAAACTGCTGCACTGAGATTGAGATCAAGCTTCTTATTGAGAATAAATCCGACAGAACCCTGAGGTGTATGATCAGTAAGATAAACTATGCTCCGGTTAAAAAAAGTATCAGGAAGAAAAGGTTCAGATATAAGTATCTTCCCTTTTTCCGGTATTTTGTCTTCCGGCATTATTGCAAACAAATCAATTTCCGTTTGCATAGTGTCACATATTTATTGCAAATACAATATAGTACAAAAATAATTAAGTAAAACCTTAACTTCAATTAAATATTGTCATATTTTTGCCCAGAATGATAATTATTTATATGCAAAAAAGTACATTACGTATAATCGGGAACAAGGCTGTGCTGAATATCCGTGAAAGGATGTGTGAAACACAGGAAGAACTGCTGGCAAGCGATAAATTCAGGTCTGTGCTGGACCATTGTCTTGGAAATCTGAAGTCGAAAAACTCCCCTTTGCTTGGAATTTTTAATAATAATGAAGCTGATAAAGAGTCTGTTGACGATCTTGTGAAGACACTTTCACTTCTCGTTAAATATGAAAGCAAGGTTGTTCCTCATATTTTTGATAAATCAGCTGAATTTCTAAGTGATCTGGAGAAGCTTGGGAATTTTGTTGAATATCTGTATGACTACTGGCGTCATTTTGACCGTTTTATAATCAATGACTCCGAAGGTGATCGTCTTGATAAAAGACCATACCGGACTTTCAATGAGACAATTGAACAGCTTACCCATCTGGTAAGGACTGTTTACAGGCATATCCAGGAGAATATTTCAGGAAGTCATCCGAATGTTTACCGGCAGGTTCCTGCAGGTGGAGAGATAGCTGTTATCTCATTACCAAAGGAGATTGCATATAAAGGTGAAAAATATAAGAAGCTGAGAAGCATCCCTGTTATCAGACAGATGCTCATCTATCCCCCGCTTGTTATTCAGCAGCCGATGAACAAGAGAACCGGACAGTTCAAAAGGATTGAAAAGAATCCGATTGATCTTGTTGATCTCAAATCAGGGGACTGGATATGTTACCCTGCCAAAGTAGGAAAACTGCTTATAATGGTATATTTCCATCTTGAGTTTTTCGAACTTGGCTTTTCAATGTGTAACCTGTTCCAGCTTGCTGACGATAAGGACCTTGAAAGAAAACCGGATGCCATGTTTCTGTATGGTGTGACAGGAAATACAATTGACGGACTTGCAAAATATTCAACAGTCTTTTATGATGACGAAGAAAACGGGATCTTTGTAGGGGCCATTCCCAACAGGCCTGAATTCGGATATTTCGGTTATCTGAAGAAGATGGTGCTCACTCTTCACAACTCGATAATCATGAAAATGGGCAATATGCCATTTCATGGTGCCATGGTGAAGATCCTGCTGCAGGGCAACAAGGAGGCTACAATTCTCCTGATGGGTGATACCGGTGCCGGCAAATCAGAGACTCTTGAAGCATTCAGGGTACTTGGTGAAAAACATATCAGGGAGCTTACAATCATTGCAGACGACATGGGATCAATAGAGCTTGATACAGGAAGGTAACCCGATAGGCTACGGAACTGAGATAGGCGCATTCCTTCGTCTCGACGACCTGCAGCCAGGTTATGCCTTTGGTCATCTCGACAGATCGATAATATTTAATCCAAGCCAGGTAAATGCACGTATTGTATTTCCTGTTACAAGCTTTGAAACTCTTGATGCAGGGACACAAGATCGACTATATCCTGTATGCAAACAACTATGAGGAGATTGACAGCGAACACCCGGCAATAGAAAGATTCAATTCGGTTGAATGGGCTCTTGATATTTTCAGGGAAGGCGCTGTTATGAGCAAGGGAACCACAACCTCAAGCGGGCTTGTACATTCATATTTCGCGAATATCTTCGGACCTCCGGAATACAAATGCATTCATGAGGAGATCGCTACAAGATTCTTTGCTGCTTTCTTCAAAAAGGATGTTTTTGTGGGACAGATGAGGACCAGGCTCGGAATACCGGGCTATGAATCTACCGGACCTCATGAAACAGCCCTTGAATTGCTGAGAGTGATTGGTGTTACGGAGAATCAGACGGCAACAACATAAGATTATATAAGTTGGAGTTATAGAGAAAGTCTTTTTAACCGCAAAGAGCGCTAAGGTTTGCGCAAAGGACTCAAAGATAAAGCACTGATATAAAACTCTTTGCGATCTTTGCGTTTTTCCTTTGCGTTCTCTGCGGTTAATGGATTTTTGGATTATCTATCGGTACTTCTCCGGCGACGACTCTTTCATCATTGCATATATCAGATCGAAGATATCTTCCGCACTCGGTTTGGAGAAATAATCACCATCAGTTGTATAGGCAGGACGATGCTCTTTACCTGTAAGGGTTCTTGGAGCACTGTCGAGATACTGCCATGCACCCTGATTCTCAAGAACTTCCTGCATCATATATGCTGTTGTTCCGCCCGGGACATCCTCATCAAGGAAAAGGATCCTGTTTGTCTTTTTGATCGACTCAACTATCATTTTATTCTTATCGAAAGGCACCAGTGTCTGAACATCAATTAGTTCCACTGAAATGTCATGTTTTGCAAGCTGTTTCACAGCATCCATTGCAACCCTTACAGTTGATCCGTAAGTAATAACTGTAAGATCTGTGCCATGGTTCATAATCTCCGGAATTCCCAGCTGGATCCTGAATTCTCCTATATTATCCGGCAATATCTCCTTGAGCCTGTATCCGTTCAGAGGTTCAATAACAATTGCAGGATCATTGCCTTCAAGCAGGGTATTATAAAAACCTGCAGCTCTTGTCATATCGCGCGGTGAACAGACATATACTCCCCTGACTGAATTGATAAGCATGCTCATTGGTGATCCCGAATGCCAGATACCCTCGAGCCTGTGGCCCCGGGTGCTTATTATCAGAGGAGCCACCATTCCTCCGGCACTGCGGTAATGGGTTGTTGCAAGATCATCGCTCAGAAGCTGCAAGGCATACATAAGATAGTCGAGATACTGTATTTCGGCAATTGGCCTCATACCCCTCAGTGATAAACCGATACCCTGTCCAAGAATTGTTGCTTCCCTGATTCCGGTATCAGTTATCCTGAGTTCGCCGAATTTCTTCTGCAGTCCTTCAAGAGTCTGATTTACTCCTCCGATTCCACCGGTGTCCTCACCAAATGTAACAAGCTTTGGATATTTTGTGAACAGCTTATCATAATTATCGCGCAGGATCTGTCGTCCCGGAACCTCAGGTGAGGTCTCAGAGTAAACCGGCGCAATGGGCTTGACATTCATTACTGATGTCGCAGTGTCATTGTAGAGAAAAGTATCATAGCTTTTGTGGGCATCGGCATAATTACGCTTGAGCCATCCCTGAAGCTCTACTTTGAGACTGTCAGATTTTGCACAGTCAGTAGCATACGTTTCTGAGTATCTTGCGTGCTGTAACAAAGTTGTCTTTCCGTATTGGTGCGACGACTTTTTTCAGCTCTTCATTATAATTCTGTACTGAATCTTCCTTGGGATCTTCACTGCATCTGCATGAACGCTCATCAATTATTTTAACAAGAGCATCCCGTTCTATCCTGATAGGATCCTGGAACATCTCCCACCCCTGCTTCCTTGATGCCTTTGCTTCCTCTTCGGCTTCAAAAGCAAGCTTATCGAGTTCTTCTGCGGTTGCAAGAGATACAGAAATAATCCATTCCCTCATTTTTTTTATTGGATCCCATTCTGTTTCCCATTTAAGACGTTCTTCGTTTTTATACCTCTCATGCGAACCTGATGTAGAATGGCCCTGAGGCTGAGTAACTTCCTCGATGTGAAATAATACCGGGACGTGTTTTGTCCGGCACAGCGCAATGCCCTTTTCATAAAGCTTAATCAAACCGGGATAATCCCAGCCTTTTCCTTTGAATATTGTAATCCCGGGTTTACCTTTTTCAGCCTCAAAACCTTTAAGGATCTCAGAAATACTGCCCTTTGTGGTCTGGTATTTTTTTGGCACGGAGATGCCATATCCATCGTCATAAACCGACACTGCCATCGGAACCTGCAGAACACCTGCAGCATTAATTGTTTCCCAGAAATGACCCTCTGATGTGCTTGCATCACCGATTGAACCAAAAGCCACCTCATTACCCTTGTTTGTCAGAGTTGTAAACTGATGAAGCTCTGCATTCTGTCTGAAAAGTTTTGAAGCGTAGGCAAGACCCAGCAACCTGGGCATCTGCCCTGCTGTTGGAGATATATCTGCGGAAGAATTTTTCTGTTTTGTCAGGTCGTGCCACGATCCGTCGGGATTAATATTCGGAATGGAAAAGTGATTATTGAAGACCCTTCCCGCATTACCGGGGTTGATATGTCCTGTCTGTATTTCCGTAGAGCTGATGAAAAAACTCAAGCGAATTATAGAGCCCCATCGCCATCATCCATGTCTGATCCCTGTAATAACCTGATCTCCAGTCTCCATTTTTGAATTGTTTTGCGAGCGCCAGCTGAATGATCTCCTTCCCGTCGCCGAAAATACCAAATTTGGCTTTGCCTGTAAGTACTTCGCGACGCCCGATGACACTCAAATTTCTGCTCAGATTAGCCAGTCTGAAATCCGCAAGGATCTCCTCCCTTGAAATCTTTAATTCAGATAGACTACCTGTTTGTTTCATATTGTTCCGATTAAGTGAAAGGTTTATATCTAATACTGCTTTAAACAAAAATATCAGGTGGTTGTTTAGACAGTGATGATAAATGATCACTATCTTTGCAGCCCGTTCAAAGCTTGCAGAGGCCAATACGGTGAATCATGTAAAGTTACGAAATTTTAGCGGAGTCAAAATATATGTTTTTAAAACTGCTTGTAATAAGTTTGATATTTCTGGCCTTATCAGCTGCCGGATTGGGTATAAGGATGATTCTCAAAGCAAATGCCTCCTTCCCTGATACACATGTAAGTTCAAATCCTGAGATGCAAAAAAGAGGACTCTCCTGTGCGCAACAGACCGACACGGGATGTCATTCCACAGAAGGCTTTCCGGGTTGTGCCGCATGCAGCGGACACAGGTTGTGATTTCAGGTACTTTCAGGTAACTATTTCCCGGTTTCCGGGAGCGAACTGTCAAAAACATGCAGGATCTGTTCCGCCTTGTTAATTAACAATCAGATTCCGAAATCATCAAAAGCAATATTTTCATTGGGCACCCCCATCACATCGAGTGTCTTTAAAACAGCAGCATTCATCTGCGGAGGTCCGCATAAATAGTATTCAATATCTTCAGGCGAATCATGACTGCAGAGATAATTATCAAGCAATACCTTGTGTATAAATCCAGTATAGCCAGTCCAGTGATCCTCCGGCAATGGTTCCGACAAGGCAAGATTAAATGTGAAATTGGGAAATTTCTTTTCTATTTCCCTGAATTCATCTTCATAGAATACTTCCCGCGACGACCTGGCCCCGTACCAGTATGAAACTTTCCTGTCAGTTTTAAGGGTATTGAAAAGATGGAAAATATGAGATCTCAGGGGAGCCATACCTGCACCTCCTCCGATATAGATCATCTCACTCTTTGTGTCTTTTATATGGAATTCTCCATAGGGACCTGACAGAGTTACTTTATCACCCGGTTTTCTTGAGAAGATATATGATGAACATAATCCGGGCGGAACATTCAGGTACTGCATTTTTTTATTATCCCATGGCGGAGTGGCAATCCTGATATTAAGCTTTATCACATTCTTTTCAGCCGGATAGTTGGCCATTGAATAAGCCCTGAAAGTCTCTTCCTTGTTGGAGATTGAGAAATTCCACAATCCATACTTATCCCAGTCGGCCCTGAACTGCTCCCCGACTGAAAAATCCCTGAAGCTGGTTTCATATTTCGGAACATCGACCTGAACATATCCGCCAGGGAGAAAATCAAGAGCTTCACCATCAGGAAGCTTTACTACAAACTCTTTTATAAAGGTGGCGACATTATTGTTGGAGATCACTTCGCACTCCCATTTCTTTATTCCAAGGACAGCTTCCGGAACCTTTATTGTGAGGTCCTCCCTTATTTTTACCTGGCAGCCAAGGCGCCAGTGGTTCTGCTGTTCCTTGCGCGTAAAGAAACCTGTTTCAGTAGGAAGGATCGTTCCTCCTCCTTCGGTTATCTGACATTTGCACATTCCGCATGTACCGCCTCCGCCACAGGCAGAAGGAAGGAAGATCCCATTTCCCGAAAGTGTTGATAAAAGATTTGAGCCTGGAGATACGGCTAATTCAATAGTGTTTATTTTAAGATTAACCTGGCCTTTGGGTGCAAGCTTGTCGCGGGCATAAAGAAGGATGCCAACCAATGACATTATAACGAACAAAAAGACTGTAATACTATATAATATTATACCGCCGGTAGAAAGAGCTAAAATCATAATTCTTCTTTATCGATTAGAGTTTAATTCCCATAAATCCCATGAATGCTATTGCCATCAGTCCTGTCAGAATGAATGTTATTCCCAGGCCCTTTAGCGGATCTGGCACATTGCTGTACCTCAATTTCTCACGTATCGCAGCAATTGATACTATTGCGAGCATCCATCCTATGCCTGAGCCGACACCGAAAACAGTTGCCTCAGCCACGGTCTGATATTCCCTTTCCTGCATGAAGAGGGCAGCACCCAGTATAGCGCAGTTAACCGCAATCAGCGGGAGAAATATTCCAAGGGAATTATATAGTGAGGGGCTGAATTTCTCAATTATCATCTCCACAAGCTGAACTATGGCGGCAATAACTGCAATAAAGACCATGAATGTAAGGAAACTCAGATCAATGTCGGCAAAGCTTTCACCCATCCATGCAAGTGCGCCTTTTTTAAGAATATAATGTTCGAGCAGGAAATTCACCGGCGTGGTTATGAGCAGAACAAACACAACTGCGACTCCCAGTCCTATTGATGTCTTAACAGTCTTGGATACTGCAAGGAATGAACACATGCCCAGGAAGAAGGCAAAGATCATGTTGTCGATAAAGATCGACTTGATAAATATATTTAACAGATGCTCCATAATTTATAACACTATTTTTTTTCGATAAGACTTTTATTTCTGCTTCTCTGAAACCAAATGATAAGGCCGACAGCTATAAGAGCCATCGGCGGGAGTATCATCATTCCGTTATTCTGGTAGCCTGTGGAGTAAACACCCAGTTTTTCCATTACCGGAAAGCCAAAGAGAGTCCCGGAACCAAGCAGTTCCCTGAAGAAGGCGACCACTACGAGTATAATTCCATAACCCGCGCCATTTCCCAACCCATCGATAAATGAGGGCCAGGGATCATTGGCCATGGCGAATGCCTCAAGACGCCCCATCAGTATACAGTTTGTAATAATGAGGCCCACAAAAACCGAAAGCTGCTTGCTCACATCAAAAGCATAAGCTTTAAGGAACTGGTCGACCAAAATAACCATGGTTGCAATAACGACCAGCTGTACAATTATCCTGATCCTGTCCGGGATATATTTTCTCATGGCGGCAATAACCACATTTGATACTGCCACCACAATAGTGACTGACAATGCCATTACTATTGCCGGTTTGAGTTTTACTGTAACAGCAAGAGCTGAACAGATACCAAGCACCTGTACGGTAATAGGATTATCCCTGCCGAGTGGTGCGGTGAAAAGTTTTATATTCCTTGCCGAGAACATCGGCTCCCTGTCTGTTGTATTCATATCGCGCTTCTGTTTTTTAGCAGGTAATCGTTATACTTCACTATACAGTCCTTTAACATCTTCTCGAGGCCCTTGCTGGTTATCGTGCCTCCCGATATAGCATCAACGCTGTGGGGATCATCGTGCTTAGCTCCTCCCTTGATGACACCGATGGAAATAAATTTATCCGAATCATAAAGCTTTTTCCCGATAAACATGCTTTCAAAACCTGTAGTATTTATCTCTGCTCCAAGACCCGGCGTTTCGCCCTTATGATCAAAAGTGACGCCATAGATTGTATTCATATCCGACTTAAGCGATACATAACCATAAATAGGTCCCCACAAACCCTTTCCCTCTACAGGAAGGATAATCACTTTCTCACCATTGTCCGGCACCGCGCTGAATAAGGGAAGATATTGTTTGTCAAGAGGCTTTTTCAGCTCAATGCTTAATTCCACTTTAAAAGCATCAACATCCTGAACCACATCTCCTTTGGAATTTAATACTAAACTTTCCTTTATATACTTATCGTAGAGACTCTCTGTTGTTTCACGTGTTGAAGGTATACCGATTGATTCGAGCATACTCTTCTTCTTCTCTATTTCAAGATTTTTCTGCTGACGCGGCTGGAGCAATGTTGCAGCGAGGGAGAGAAGCGTTGCCACAGCAATCACCATCACAGCAGAAAAAATGAATATATACCTGTTACTGAACTCTTTCATTTTGTATTGTTATTTGTTGCGACTTTAGCCCGCTTAAGTCTCTTGTTAATACTCGACTGAATGACAAAGTAGTCAATCAGTGGTGCAAAGACATTCATAAGCAGAATGGCAAGCATTACACCTTCAGGGTAGGCAGGGTTTATCACCCTTATTAGTATTGACATTACCCCGATCATAAATCCATATATCCATTTCCCCTTTTCTGTCTGTGCCCCTGATACAGGATCGGTAGCCATGAAAACTGCCCCGAATGCAAATCCGCCCATAACAAAATGATAATAGGCAGGAAGCTGCATATATGCATTGGTGCCAAAAGCATTCAGCAGAAGTCCCATTCCGAGTCCACCGGCAAATACACTTAAAATTATTTTCCAGCTTCCGATTCCGGTAGCAATCAGTATAGCAGCTCCGATAAGGATCGCAATTGTTGAAGTCTCCCCTATCGATCCAGGTATAGTACCGATGAACATCTCCATGAATGAAGGGATCTTTGTTATATCGCCGGCTGCACAGAGGGCCAGGGGTGTGGCTCCTGAAAATCCGTCAACGATATCCTTTCCCTTTGCGAGCCCTTCGATCCAGACAGTATCGCCTGTCATCCAGCCCGGATAGCTGAAGAAGAGAAATGCACGGGCTACAAGTGCGGGATTTAATACGTTCATACCTGTTCCGCCAAAAACCTCTTTGCCGATGATTACGGCGAAGGCCGTAGCCAGCGCAAGCATCCATAATGGAATTTCAACCGGCATTATGAGCGGAATCAGCAATCCTGTCACAAGAAATCCTTCATTGATTTCATGCCCCCTTATCTGGGCTGCTATGAATTCTATACCAAGACCAACAGTGTAACTGACTACTATCAGGGGAAGTATCTTCAGAAATCCAAACCAGAACATCGCGAATGTACCCGGGTCGGAACCCACCGATCTGAAATGCTGTAAACCCACATTATATGCCCCAAACAGGAGAGCCGGTAGCAAAGCAACGATTACCACGCTCATGGTGCGCTTCAGATCGATATTGTCGCGTATGTGGGAACCTTTAAATGTAACCTTGTCGGGTACAAAAAGGAAAGATTCCAATCCTTCAAATACCGAACGAAATTTCTCAAACTTCCCCCCGGTCTGAAAATTGGGTTTTATCTTATCTATCTTCTTTTTTAACGAATCCATTCTTATTTATATCTCGGTTGTTAACTAATTCATCTCCTTAATCATCAAATCAATGCCTTTCCTGACAATTGACTGGATCTCAATTTTGGAAGGGCAGATATATTCACAAAGGGCAAAATCCTCCTCTGCAATCTCATATATCCCAAGATTTTCCATCATCTCAATATCTTCCGAAAGAATTGCCTTCAGAAGCTGCATGGGATAAATATCCATCGGAACAACTTTCTCATATTGTCCTGTCATGACAAATGCACGTTCACCTCCGTGGAGATTTGTATCCAGCCTGTACCCTTTGGCAGGGATAAGCGCTGAAGCAAAGGTCCTGGAAAAGCTGAATGTTTTTAAGCCCGGTTTCATCCATCCAAAGAATTCAGAATAATCACCTTCCGGTATCAACCGTCACCTGCGAATCATAAAAGCCGACATGGCCTTCAGGTTCAACAGCTGTGCCTGTAAGAACATTTCCGCTTATGTACCGTAGTTTACCCGGCTTTACATTATCCCTTGCCAGGGATGAGACAGAAACGCCTGATTTTATTTTATAATACTGAGGATGAAGAATTTCTGATCCCGTGAAGGCAATTATCCTCTCATGATTATATCTTCCCTCCTCAAAAAGACGTCCTATTGCAAGAACATCCTGAAGATTTACAAACCAGACCACCTCTCCTTTGTTAACCGGGTCAAGATGATGAATATGAATGCCTACATTCCCTGCAGGATGAGGTCCGGAGAATTGTGAGATCTCAACGTCCATCAGTGTTTCTTAAAATTTCAGAAGAATCGGTTTTTCCGTTAAGCACAAGATTAATTTTCCCGTCGGTAAGCTTTTTCAGGGCTTTAATTCCGGTTCTGAAAAGTGATGCGGAAGAATTATCCATTATAAAATTATAATCCGGCGCCAGAGGGGCAGTATCGAATCCTGAAATGAAAATTGACTTCGGAACATCCAGCGGGATTAGCAACTATATGATAGGGCCTTTGTCTCACAACAGGCCATAAACCTGAAGCAAGAAGAGACTCCTTTATCCTTTCACGGCTTAACACAGAAGGATCAGACACTCCAAAATCGACATATTCATTCACCGTTTTTTTCAATCACAACTTCCAGCAGCTTCCTTCTGTCACCTCTGATAACTGATACCACCTTTCCGCTGACAGGTGATGAGAAAATGATTTCCGGCCGGAGCTTGTCGTAAAAAACAGGAGAGCCGGCAGATACAATATCTCCCGGCCTCACATTCAGTTTGGGTATAAGACCCGGAAAATCGACAGGCCTGACACCATAGAAGGGCGAATCCGCCTCACCCGGCCAGGATCTTCTCTGCCTTCCCTATAATTCTTATATCAAGTCCTTTTTTAAGCTTTACTGATAATGACATTTCTGGTGATTTATATATAATAGTTTGTAGATAGTTGCTGTGAAAAATTTAACAATAGTCTGCAAAAGTATAGTTATTCCATGATGGTTTGTAAAAAGTGCTATATATTATGGATTACATAAGGAACATTTAATTACATTTAATGTTTTTGAAATAACAGGTAAATTTTCAATGAGAATACTATTTTTTAATATTTCTTCAGACTGCATTTATTGCCGTGAATGGACAAACAACTAATCCTGAATCACTTCTGTTTTCCAATCATGTTTATGATGAAAAAATAAAAAGTGTGCAGCTCTATCAGGAGAGCTGGAATCTGTCGTACCCTATACTGAAACTTCACAGCCCTGATAAACTGGTTCTCCATTTTGACCTTCTCGGCGATCAGGCTGAAGCATACTCCTATACCTTCATCCATTGCGATAAGGACTGGAACAGATCAGATATCTTTCCGAATGATTATACCGATGGTTATGCAGAAAACCCGGTTGAGGATTACCAGTCGTCATTCAACACAACTGTCGGATACACTCATTATAAGGTCACTTTTCCCAATGACAGGGTTCAGCTGAAACTCTCCGGTAATTATGTAATTGTCGTTTACCCGACCGACAATCCGGATCAACCTTCAGTAATCTACCGGTTTATTGTTACCGAAGATGCGGTTCATGATAAATACTGATGTTCACAGACCACAGATGTCGAACGACAAAGATCTGCAGCAGCAGGTAGATTTTACAGTGACATATGGAGGTCAGAGCTTTACTGATCCATACAGGAATCTTTATGCATTTATTCTTCAGAACGGAAGATGGGATAATGCAAAGAAGAATCTGAAACCTGATTTTTTTGGCGTCAACGAACTTAAATACAACTCACTTTCAGATAAAAACATTTTTCAGGGCGGAAATGAATTCCGGTATTTCGATATAAAAAGCATCAGATACCAGACTGAATATGTCAAAAGCATCGATTTTGCAAACTCAAATTACAATATATATCTCTTTCCTTCGGATAGCAGGGAATTCAAACCATATTTCTACTGGCAGGATTTCAACGGGAAATATTATATAGCTATCCAGGAGGGGAAAAAATTCGACATCGATGCTGATTATGTGTATGTATATTTTACCCTTCCTTCGAAACAATTCATAGCCGGAGGAAATATATATGTATCAGGCGGTCTGAACAACTGGCAGTTTGACAAGAACAACCAGATGACATTCAACTCTGAGAAGAGTCGAATATGAATGCACAATGCTGCTGAAACAGGGATGGTATAATTACGAGTATGTCTATCTTAAAAATGGAAGCACTGATGGTACGGCATCACTCTTTGAAGGGAGCCATTATGAGACAGAGAATGATTATACAATTCTTATCTATTATCATAATCCCCAGGATCGTTATGACAGAGTTGTCGGGACCTCTACATTTAATACGCTGAACCGGATTTCCAACTAACTGGAAAAAATCTATTAACCTAATGTCAAAAGGTATAACTATGGATCGGAGTGAGTTCATCAGGACCTTTCTTCTTGCACCTGCATTTGCCGCAGGTGCGGGAGGCAATTTTTTCAGCGATGCATCTGCAGGGAACGTTCGCAGGCTGTCACGTGAAAAGTACTTTACAACATGGAGTGCCGGCGATGGAACCTGCCTATCGTGTAAGAGATCGGTGAGGTTGTAATTGTTGACATGTCGCATGGCATGCCCGGATTGGTAACAAGGGATGGAGTATTCCGGGAAGCCGGAGCCAATGCTGTCATAAACCCGCAAACGGGGCCCATCTTTGTTGAGGGCATACAGCAGTGGTGATGCAATTGCAATAGATATCCTCGATATAAAGGTCGGTGACTGGGGATACTGCAATGGTAGGATTTTCGAGCTGCGCGACGGATATGTCATATTTTCGCCGACCCTGAAGCTCCCGATGCAGCCAATGATAGGCGGTATGGGAATTGCTCCGCGGAGGGCTACAACCGATACACGTGCCCCGGGCGATACAGGAGGCAACATGGACTGCAGCGAGGTTCGTGCCGGCAGCACAGTTGTCTTCAAGGCACGGGTGGAAGGTGCGCTTATCGGTATGGGAGATGCCCATGCACTTCAGGGAGACGGTGAGATCACCGGTCAGGGTGTTGAGACTGATGCCGAAGCCCTTGTGCGATTCCGTAAACTCCCGGAGCCGCTTTCTGAACGACCTGTGATAATCAGGACCGAATCGTTTTCAACCCTTGGAGCACATAAAAATCTTGAAGATGCAGCATGGCAGGCCACGGATGACATGGTCGCCCTGCTCTGCCAGCGTACAGGACGAACTGAAAAAGAGGCCCGGCTGCTTGTCGGCCTCATGGGACAGCTAAAGATAAACCAGATCGTAGACCCGACAAAAGGTGCCCGGATGGAGCTCCCTTCATGGGTTTTCGGTATATAAAAAATATTAACAAGATGATAATCCTGACCTGGCTTTTTTACTCACTCTCGTTTATCCTGCCTCAACAGCCAACCGAAACGGCCGATTCTGTACTTGCATACTGCGACTTTTCACGGCTTACACCGGGGCGATTCGGCGACTTTGCTGCAAAAGGATTTCCTGAATACCATTATGTCCCCAGACAATTCACCGATGGCTGGGAAATAGTAAACAATCGTGGGCCGGAAGAGTGGAAAGTGATTGAATCTGACGGGAAGCAATCTCTCACCTACCTTGGATTTAACGAGAGTGAATGGACCCACGATTTCACCTACCCCATCCTTTGCTACGGCGATGCTCTTTGGAAAGACTATACTCTCGATGTTCAGCTTTCTCCTTATGACAGGAAGGATCTGAACGGAATAGTTTTTCGCTACCAGGATGGCCGGCATTACTACCTCTTTGCACTGGATAAGAATGACACTATCACACTCAGATACCGCGACGGCGAAAAGGGAGTCCGGCAGGACGGCTGGCACGAACTCGCCAGAGCGTCATTCAATACCGACCCGGCAAAATCATACAGGCTGAGAGTTATTGTGTCAGGGACAAGAATCAGATGTTCAATAGATGATCACGAGCTCTTCAATATAACTGACAATCGTTTCTCAGGAGGAAAGGTAGGTCTGTTTGCCACCTCTCCGGTAGCATTTCATGAGGTTCGTGTTTCAGCCACAGAAAAAGCAAGGAAGGAATATCTGGCACTCAGGGCAGCAAAGGAAAAAGAGACGGATGAGCTGCGCCTCGGCAATCCGAAGCCTCTTCTCTGGAAGCGCATCAGCACCAAAGGATTCGGAGCTGCCCGTGCTCTCCGGCTTGGTGACCTTGACAATGATGGAAAGACTGACTTCCTTCTTGTGCAGAACATGCCATTCTTTAACAGCAACTATAACGAAATAACCTGTCTTACTGCACTCGATTCACAATGGCCAGGATGCTCTGGCAATCTGGCAAACCAAATCCTGACCATGCCTGGGTTTCTTACGATGTTGCGGTTCAGATCCACGATCTTGATGGCGACTGGACAGATGGAAGTCATATTTGCCCAGGGTCCGTGGATCAAAGTGCTTGACGGGCTGACCGGAAAGGAGAAAGCGCGTTATCCGGTTCCTTCACCGAAAATTCAGCCTGACGAGAAGTCATGGCTCGAATATAAGCACTATTACCGAAGGGATCTCCTTCCCTACCTGAATGTCGACTGCATCTCGTTTGCTGACCTGCAGGGGGACAGGAAAACCGCAGGATATAATAATCAAGGACCGTCACACACGCCTGTGGGCCTATACAAACCGGTTCGAACTTCTGTGGACTGCCTCGGCGAACCTCGGACACTTCCCCACCTTCCACGACAGCAATAATGACGGAAAAGATGAAGTATATATAGGGTACTCCAAATTCGATCCGAAAGGGAAATTGCTTTGGTCACTCGACGGACAGATGGAGGAACACGCCGATGGGATTTGTGTCGGAGACTTCACTCTGGCAGGAGGTCCGGAACGTGTATTCATAGGAGGCAGCGATGACGGAGTACTGCTTCTTGACGGTGCAGGCAAGATCACTTAAGCATCACCTTGTAGGACATGCACAGACCCCCAGTGCCGGACAGTTCCGGCCCGATATCCCCGGTCTCGAGTTTTGCAATATCAACTTCTGGGGAGAACCTGGTCTTATAACCCTTTACAATTGTTCAGGTGAGGAGATCACACAACTTTGAACTGATCCATGCAGGTTCACCTGTTCAGCCGGTAAACTGGCGCGGAGACGGAACGGAGTTCATCTTTCTTTCACCCAACCCTGTGGAGGGAGGACTCGTTGACGGCTGGGGCCGGAGAGTAGTGATGTTCCCCGCCGATGGTCATCCCGATCTGGCCTGGATGGCTCACGATCTGACAGGAGATCCAAGGGATGAGCTGATAGTATGGGATCCTGACTGGATCTATATATACACACAGGACCAGCCATTTACAGGTCCACGTATTTATGCTCCCGAAAAGACCACCTCTCTACAACGAATCCAATTATGCTCCCGTCGTTTCATGGCCGGCCTGGAAATAAGGAAACTGAAGCTCAGATGTGTTCAGATCTTAATTTCAATGACTTCGTAATCTTCAATTACAGGCAGCATGAATGAGACTGAATGTTCTTTCTGCTGATAGTCAATGGTTTTGGCAAGCCAAAGGGCATTAATACTCTTTACCTTTTCATTGATAACCAGTTCAATCTTTAGGTTCCGGCATGGGATTATCCTCTGAATCGGCCTTTTCATCTCCGAAGTGAAATTGATCATATAAAGGAAAATGGAATTGGCTCCTCTCCTCAGGGTGACCTCGACAGATGAGGGAACATCTTCAAGCCTGATCAATGTGTTTGCTTAACCCGGAAACAATATTTGAAAGGATCTGATAATAATCCGGGAAATGGTACTTATTCAGAGAGCTGCCGAATGTGCCAGCCATATAGATTGATTTCCCTTTCCCGTAGTTGTTGTCAACAATAAAAGGGTAATCCGATAACTCAGGAGATCCGGAATAACTTCCCGGTAATGGCTTACAGAACCAGAGAGGAACAGCTGAGCCGGTTTTAACCTTTAAACCGTAAGCAGGAGCATTAACATAGCTCTGATTAATATTCTTCATTGAAAAATTTTCCTTATCCCCGGGAGTGACATAATCCCAGGCAAGAGGTCCGAAGATCTCACTTGTACTGGTCTAATCCAAATACATCATTCAACAGAGGTTTTTCGAGCTTCTTCCCTGTTTCATTATAAAAGGATGTTTCAAAAGTTGAGAGAATATTCCCTCCGTTTTTTACAAAATTCCTTATCCTTTCTGCTGCTTCCTTTTTAAGGCAGGTAACATTTGGTAAAATTATAAGATCATATTTTTCAATATCTGTATTGAGGGCTTCTTCATCAATTACATCAAAAGGAAAATGTTCCCTTGAAAGCCCGTCATAAAATCCATAAAATTCCTCTTCAAGATTCCCTGCTTTTTCGGTTTTAATTTCTCTTGTAAAGTCGGTTAAGGGGACAGAAGAACCACTGTAAAAATTCCCTGCTTCCTGCGGCCAGACAAGAGCTATCCTGGCAAGGGAGGCAGTCCTGAGAAAAGGGGCCGGATTTTCTTTGATGAATCTGTTATATTTCCTGATAACATCCATCTCCTTTTTATGCTGAGGAGGGATCAATGCTTATTGCAAGCCATACATTTCCCTGGTAGGTGATTGTCTGGCTGTAGAGAATGCTGATCTCGCCGGCGGGAAGCTTGGAAAATGTCCATGGTCCCTGTTTGGCAGCATCAAAGACCACTGTAGGTTTTCCTCCTGCCTGTGTCTCAAGAAGTTTGGCGACTGCTCCGGGTTTATAAATCGGTTCCGCTAATTCTCCGTACAGGAATCCGCCCTCTGCACCGAGAACGTCCGTCTCTCCGATGATCTTGCGATTATCCCTTCCTGTAGGCCATGAAGGAGCAATTGTATTTCCATTCATATAAAAAAGGATCTGCGGGTTGATCTCCTTCAGTATCCTGTTCGAATCCCTTAAAAATCGGGCAATGCTGTCGGACTGAAATTCAAGGAGCTTACTCCATTCCGGGTCTTCGCGGTTTGCAGAGAGTTTGGTTTTCGAAGGCAGGTCTGCATGAATATTTCTCATTGTATAGCTTCCTGCAATGATCACAATGACAGGTATCTGAGAAAAAAATCGGACCATCATAAAATACTCCGTCAATATCATAGGAAGCAAGTTTTCTCAGGGTCTGAAACACTTCCTCCCGCCATGGGCTGTTGATGCAGAATGAAGAATCCACACTGTAAACATCCTCAATCGGTTTTCCGTTGTCCATTATCTGCTGCCATTCCGGGTGCTTCCTTGCATATGAAATTTCAATAGCATGCACATTAAAGTAAATGACTACCCTTATTTCTCTTTTATGAGCTTCAGCCAAATAGTCTTTTAAGGAACTGAAATTTATCTTTTTACCGCCAAAAAGATTATGAGCGTCAAGGAATGAAGTGCCGGGTGCAGTATCTGTGAATCTGACCTGATGCTCCATATTTGCTCCAGGATCCTTTAATAAATCCGCCTTTACACCATCCTCATATCCCTCCTCCAGTTCCACAATTCTCAGCGGTTCCTTCTCCCACCATTTCTCTCCTGATGAGATATAATGGCGCTGAAATTACCTATTCTGCGGAAGATAAGACGCTGATCACCGCCATTCATCAATGGTTCGATGCCCAGCTTGCTGATCACGGTCCCGATGCCATGCCTGGAATGAATCACGGTAATATGCACGATATGCAGAACATGCAAAAAATGCATGATATGCACAAGCAATAGATTCACCGTGATCAAACGAATAGGCGATTGGCATATCCGTCTTTAGCCAGTGATGAAGAGCAGGCAATGAAAGTTGACTTATCTTGATAAGCTATATACTTCAGCCAATGTTAATTACCCGAAAGAGTGAATGGCGTTATCATAAAAAAACTTTATGAAATAGAAGCAATACGTAAAATTCTCGGTTGAAGTAGATACAT
>CAWFRW010000032.1:0-13057 GCA_963818295.1 uncultured Bacteroidales bacterium | reverse complement strand
CAGCGCCCACATACTTCCTTCATATTGTCGGAGGCTATGATGCAGGATATTACTGCTATACCTGGGCTGCAGTCCTTGACAATGATGCTTTTGAAGCCTTCAGGGAAAAAGGAATCTTTGATAAAGCCACTGCTGATTCATTCCGCAAAAATATCCTGGCTCCGATGGGAATAACCGATTCCGAACAGAGTTTTATAAAATTCCGTGGCCGGGAGCCTGTCATAACAGCGCTTCTTAAGAACAGGGGACTCATGTAGACTTTCCCTCACCGGAGGAGATACAGTTTTTCTTTCGGTTTTTCAAAAAACTGTATCTTCTCCAGAATGGGAATGTGGTGAGCGATGTAAACCGTACAAGATACCTGACAGGTTTAAATCCCATTGCATAATGCATTATCATGTACAGAGCGGCAGTGACTATTGATCATGAATGCAATGCCTGTTATCTGGGAGGCTAATTTCCACCACCAGAGATCAGGATTGATATTCAGAGACATTAATAATCAGAAAAATTATCCGGGCATTTAATTGCCGTAAAATATTAGCCAGAAGAGTATAGCCATTCCATGTGCTGCTTCAATTGCCTTGTTCGGACAGAAGTTGAGGCAGCGCATGCAACTTTCACATGTCAGTTTCCAGTAAGGACGACCCGCTGACCATCTTTATTGATGAAGTGGGGCAATCCCTGATGCATATACCGCAATTATTGCAGTTATTGTTAGCTATGAATGTCTTTGAGAGAAAAAACCTTCCTCCTATGTAATATGCCAGGGCAATCGGGCTTATTAGACAGATCAAGCGGAATTGTAAGCAGCCCTGTGTAAACTTTTTTCCCTGACAGAATTCTTGACTGCAAAGTTTCTTACTATCCTTTCGCATCTGATGAATATTGATTCAATCACTTTCTTCTTCAGCCCGGGATGGAGCGGGATCCAGTTGGAAGGAAGATCAACAGGTCTGAATCCTATACATTTATAACCTTTTAGCCAGAGGATAAATGCCGGAAGCAAAAGAGCAACACCGCTTACACCGGGTAGGAAAATCTTTGAAAGCTTCATACCTGCCCTTGTATTCAGTAAAAAGACATCACGACCTAATCCCCGGGGAAAACCTGCAATGAACCGTATCATTAAGAGGTGCAGCCATTGAAGCCATGGGTTGGAAATGCAAATCCGATAAGAGGATTTTCATCCATACCAGGCATCACAATATTTTCAAGTCTGTCAATCTGCTGAACCACAGATCTGAGACCTGCTTTTTCTGCTTCGTCCCTGTATCCATTCAGATGAAGCTTTTGCATTGCCGGTGCCTGATATGAAATAGATATAAAGAGAATCCCATTTATTCATCTCAGAGAACTTAAAAATTCTGATTATCTCATAAGCCGGTATTTAATGCTAAGATATTCATAATCGTCTTATTTTTGCAGATATCAGTTTCAGTATGGTTAAGAAAAGTCTTATAGGTTTATCTGCCGGGGAGATATCTGCGCTTATTGGCTGTGCAGGGTTTAACATATCGCATGCAGTAATCTGTAGCCCATAGTATATATAAAAAGAGAAGCACTGATTTTGAACTGATAAGGAAAATTCCTAAAAAGCTGAATGATATGCTGAAAGAGAATTTCTCCACTGGTATCTTTCCCCCTGTTGCATCTGAAGTGTCAGCTGACGGAACAATAAAATATCTTTTCAGAACCTCTGACGGGAAGTTGTTTGAATCAGTATTTATTCCGGATAAATAAAAGAAATACTGTCTGTGTATCCACCCAGTCAGGGCTGCAGGATGGGTTGTTCTTTCTGCGTTACAGGAGGATATGGTTTTCATGGGAACCTTACAGCCGGGGAGATTGTCAACCAGGTATATAAGTATCCCTGGTGCAGGTACTGTTACACATGTTGTACTAATGGGAATGGGTGAACCAATGGATAATCTTGATAATGTACTGAAAGCCTGTGAAATACTGACAGCAGGGTGGGGGCTTTCACTCAGTCCGAGAAATATTACTGTCTCTACTGTAGGTATAACACCGGGAATTGAAAGATTTCTCGAAGCCTCTGAATGCAACCTTACCCTCAGTCTTTTTTCTCCTTTTGCAGAAGAGAGAAAAATGATGATCCCTGTAGAGACTAAGTATCCGGTGAAAACAATCATTGAGCTGCTCAGGGGTTATCCTTTAAAGAAAAAAAGAAGATTAAGCCTTGCTTATGTGATGATAAAAGATCTGAATGATACAGACAGGCACCTGGCGGAGCTTAAATCACTTGCCGGCGGGTCAAGGATCAGGATCAACCTGCTTCCATTTCATCCTGCAGGAAATGATATAAAACAGTCATCTTCTCCTGAAAGGATGATGTATTTTAAACATAATCTTGTAATTTCAGGAATTTCTGCCTCAATCCGGAAATCGAGAGGGACTGATATTTCAGCAGCATGCGGACTCCTGGCAACAGGATTGAATCCTGACCTACCGGATACTGATTACTGAATACGATTATTACTCATTTACAGCTGGAAAAGGTACTCATCAAGATAGCCATCAGATGTTTTTATCCACTCCTTTTTGATTCCTGCCTGGACAAATCCATGTTTTTTAAAGAGTTCCATGCTCTCACTGTTATTGGCAAGAATATTACAGTACAACTGATGAAGCTGAAGAGTTTTAAAACAATAGTCTGTCAGACAGGTCAGTGCCATTGAGGCATAGCCTTTTCTTCTGTACTCTTCATTGGCTATAAGAATTCCCAGTCCGGCTCTCCTGTGAAAGGGATCAAAATCAAAGATGTCAATTGTTCCCACAGTTACTTTATCATGAATCAGTTCAATCATCAGACGAAGCTGTCCCGATTCATAAATATTCTTGTGAGAATTCTCAAGATACCTTTTAAGAGTATATTTTGAGAATGGGGAGATAGTATTGCTTATTGTCCAGTATGATTCGTTATTCTCCCACTCATAGAGAAGTTCCAGATCTTCCGGTTCGAGTGCCCTGAGCTTTATTTCCTTGTACTTCATGAGGTATCAGGATGAATAACTTACTTTGAGACTTTCTTTATAAAAATATCTTCAGGATATCCTTTTCTTATAAGCTCCAGTCTTAAGGCAAATGCCTCCTCCCTGTCGTGAAACATCCCGGTTGTATAGCGGTAAAATCTGTCCTGATCGTTGTACATTACCTGTATATCAGGAATGTACCTGAAATAGCTTATATCGATTGGATTATACAGGGCCATAACCTGTACTGTATAGTAGAGTATGTCAGCATCATTGATATTCGAGTCGTTCAGGTCATTTACATTCAGGTTTTTAATAAGCTTGCTTGTGTCAGCTTCAGCAATTGAAGGTATATCGTTGAGATTTATGCGGTCGTAGATTCAGTCCCTTTTGCAAAAGTCAGGATCGCGTTTAAGTACCATATCAATATTCAGGGCAATTTTGCCGGTTCCCTGATTAATAGTTGTATCGATTGACTGGGTAATATAGCCGACTCCGGTATAGAGTAACCTGTATTTTCCCGGCATAGGTATAAAAGGCATAGATGCCGGTGAGCTTGTTTGGATAACTGACATCAACAGTATCACCTGAGGTGCGATCGATAAGATTTATCCTGAAGGTTTTGTCGAATGGCATAACTGTATCAGACAGTGATAGTTTTCCGGTAATTTCAGACAATTGGTCAGCTCCGGGATGTTCATTACAAGATAGAAGATATCTCTCTTCTTATAACCAGTTGTAAATGTATAATAAGCATTTTTCTCATTATTCCATGGCTGGAAGAACTTATCATCATCACTTGAATTTATCGGGTAACCGATATTTTCAGGAGCTTCCCATGCCGGTCCGCTTTTTCCGGCTTTTGAAGATATCGTAGCCACCCATTGTGGTGTGTCCTTCAGAACAGAAATAGAGAACAGAATCATTTTCAGTTATGAAAGGAGTATCTTCATTGTATGGTGTATTGATTGTATCCCCCAGATTCACTGCAGGTCCCCAGTCGCCGGTTGCATCCTTTTCGGAGAGATAAATATCCAGATTTCCCTGTCCGCCTTCCCTGTTACTTGTAAAATAAAGTTTTTTCCCATCAGCAGAGACAGCGGCATGAGATTCATAAAACTTTGTATTTATATTTTTGTTGAGTTTTTTGATTGGTGTCCATGATCCATCTTTATAAAGGAAGATGAATAAATTACTCCGTCGTAATTGTCGGTTTTGTAGAGAAATAATTCAGTGCCATCGCTGTTAAGGGAACAGGATAGAGCAATCATCACCGGCATCGAGCTCCGAGGTAATATCGACAGGAGGCTGCCATGTCCCTTATCTTTTCTGGAACAGAAAATGGCATTAACAATTCCGCGGCGTTCAGTATAGACTATTGTATTCCCGTCGAAACTTACTGCAGCATTCTCATTTATTGCTCCCTGGGTGAAACCATCACCAAGAATTTTTTTGCTGAAAATCAATGGTTTATCCCTTAGGTCAATTGCATCTTTGCAGGCTTTGATCTGCTGATCAATAAATTCAAGATTTTTCATTCCGCCTTTGTCCTCAGTCTCCTTTGCCAGTTTCCTGAAGGTCTCAAGTGTACTTAATCCTTTTTCCAGGTCATTATTGATCATATAGGCTTTTCCAAGGGAAAAATAGGCATCAAGAGGAGCTCTTTTTTCTTTAAATGGATCTGGTTTTGGAGTCATAGCTTGCATCCCTGACTGCCGCCTCGAGATAGGGAACCGATTTTTCCTTTTCACCCGGAATATTCAGATAACAGGTTCCGATCTTGTACTTAATATTAAGGTTGTCAGGTGTTTCAAGAAGGATATACAACTGGTTAGCCAGTTCATACTCTTCATAAAGAAAGTATGTCTCTGCCTGCGTAAAAATATTCTTTTTCTCAGCAGATGATTGTGCAGAGGCAGAATAAGGAAAAATGACCAGAATCAACAGTTGCAAAAGGGTACCTGAAATTATTACTCTGAAGTTGCCCATTAAATAAAAAACTATAGTGATTTTAAATACTATTCAGTGTGCTTCTAAATTAAGTTTATTTAAAAGTGATCTTGTAGATATCCTCTTTACCATACCCTGTTGATTCCTTAATATCTGAGTAATATCCTGATTTTCCGTCTCCGACCGGCATAAAGAACACATTGTCATCCGGTGTATTGAGCGGATATCCCAGGTTTTGAGGCTTGTTCCATAAGCCATTTGATTGCATATCTGATCTGAAAAGATCATAACCGCCAATATTCTCATGACCCTGGGAACTGAAGAAAAGAGTCTTTCCCTTATTAATCAGGAATGGTCTGTCTTCATTGAAAGGAGTATTGATTTCAGGTCCCAGGTTGACTGCAGGACCCCAGTCACCATTGACTTTACGGGAAAGATAGAGATCAAGACCGCCAAACCCACCGGGCCTGTCGGATGCAAAAATCAGTTGTTCTCCATCTTCTGAAATAAAACCATGCGATTCCCAGTATTTTGTATTTATATTTTTGTTCAGTTTAACAGTTTTTGCCCATACACCTCCATTAAATGAACTTGAATATATATCGCTGTTATAGTTGTCATCCCTTGACAGGAACAGCTGTTTCCCGTCTGCTGAGAGGCATGAGATATAAAAGTCACCGTCTGACTGAAGTTCAGGTGTAATATTTAATGGTGCTGTCCATTTCCCGTTTGCAGAGTCTTGAAAACATTATGGCATCATAGAATTTCAGAGATACCATATATGCAAACGATTTCCCGTCGGCAGAGATAACAGGATTGAAATTTGATTTTTCATCATTGAACAATTCACCTGCATTCTCCTCGGTAAATGAAACAGGATGAGCTATCAGCTCCTTCGCCATGTCTGCAAACCTCTATTTCATGTTTAACGAAATCCTGATTTTCATGATCATCAGGAAGAAGAGTTCCTGCATATTTTGTAAAAGTCTCTTTTGCCTTGTCAAACTTATAATTTATCCTGTATGCGGTTGCCAGATAGAATAAAGCATCATAAGGGGCAGTTGATCTGGCTTAGCGTTCCCTCCTTATGCTTTGCTGACATGTTTTTTGATGCCGTTTCAAGATAGCTGACAGAGAGATTCTTTTTCCCGGGAATATTGAGATAACAGACTCCTATGCAATATGAGCCAGATTTGAATTATCAGGCAGCTTTTCATAAAGCTGGAGATAATCGTTCAGTGCATCAGAATAATCTTCATTCATCAGGAAATATTCGGCTTCAATAAAAATAGCCTGGAGATCCTTGTTATCCTGTGCAGTTAGTGAGAGACTAAAAACCAGTGTAAGAAACAAACAGACAAATCTTTTGCTCATACTGAAAGATTTTGATGAACAAATTTATTAAAAATAATGGCAAAAGAATTATTAATGACACCCTTTTTGCAAACTATTCCGGAATTTTATCGAAGGTATGTCTGGCAGTGAAAGTTCATATCCTGGCTAAACAAATGTCAGGTCAGAGGAGATCGGGAGAATAGTTTTCGAGGATCCCTTTTATCTTATGAAGAAATTTACCTGCCAATGCGCCCGTCAATGACCCTGTGATCATAACTGAGCGAGAGTATCATTATCTGACGGATTGCTATCATATCACCGTCGGGAGTCTCAATAACTGCCGGTGTTTTCCTGACGACGCCTGTTCCCAGGATAGCTGCCTGCGGCATATTAATTATGGGCGTCCCGGCAAGATTATCATAGCTTCCGAAATTTGTTATTGTAAATGTTCCTCCGGTAATCTCATCAGGTTTCAGTTTATTGATCCTGGCTCTTTCTGCAAGATCATTCACTGCTTTTGCAAGGCCGGTCAGGTTCTTTTCATTGGCATTTTTTATTACCGGAACGATGAGATTTCCATCAGGGAGTGCTGTTGCCATCCCGATGTTTATATTCTTTTTCCTTATAATATTAGTGCCATCGACAGAAATATTTACCATCGGGAATTCATAAAGAGCCCTTGCCACGGCATCGATAAATATCGGAGTGAGTGTCAGCTTCTGTCCTTCTGTCTGGAAAAACTTCTCCTTGTAGGCATTCCTCCAATTCATCAGCTTTGTGACATCCGCATCGATGAAAGATGTTACATGCGGTGATGTTCGCTTTGACAATACCATATGGTCTGCTATCAGCTTCCTTACCCTGTCCATCGGAATAATTTCATCCCCGGTAGATTTTTCCACAGGCCACCTTCACGGGTTCTTCACCTTTGCGTTGTCTCCTGAAGAGGTTCTTCAGCCTTCTTACGGCTGTTCAAGCAACTTATTTATATCATCCTTGGTTATCCTTCCATCCATGCCGGTACCCTTGAGCGTATCCAGTTCAGAATAGCTGATTCCTTCTTTTGCCGCAATGCTGCGGACAAGAGGGGAGATAAATTTTCCTGAGGGTGTACGGCTCTTCATATCCTGCGATACCACCTCAACCTCTTTTTGCTCCGTTTTGACCTCCTCAATTGTCTCCCTTATCCGTTCAACTTCTTTCTGGACTTTGGCTGACTCCTCTTTTGTCTGAACCACATCATTTTCTATTACGGCAATAACATCACCGATTTTGGCCACAGAGCCTTCCTTTACCAGGATTGAGACAAGAGTACCTGCCATAGGTGCCGGGACTTCGGAATCAACTTTGTCTGTGGCTACTTCAACCAGAGGATCGTCTTCCCTGACAACCGTGCCTGCCTCAACAAGCCATTTGTTGATGGTAGCTTCTATAACACCTTCCCCCATTGCAGGTAAAACAATATTCATCCTTGCCATAATTCCTGATTTTTCCGGTAATAAAATTTAGTTGAGTTTTCCTGATTTTCAGGATTAAACCTGCGTGTTTTCAGTCAACCACTCAATAGCAAATTAGTATTAAATCATGAGATTAACAATTCTAATGCACAATTGTTTTTACAATTCCGGTCAATAAACCCGTTCTGTAAATAATTTAAAACCCCTTCCGGCATGTTTTATAACTGCTGGTATGGATTCCTGTTGTTAATAGCTCTTCCGAGGGTGATTTCATCAGTGTATTCGAGTTCATCCCCAACAGCTACGCCCCGGGCAAGGGTTGTAAGATTTATATTGTATTTATTTAGCCTTTTAAAGAGATAATAGTTTGTAGTATCACCCTCCATTGTTGTGCTCAGGGCAAAAATAACCTCCCTTATGCCACTGTTCTTTACCTTTTCCTCCAGGCTGTCAATCTTAAGGTCCGATGGGCCAATTCCATCAATAGGAGAGATAATTCCACCCAGTACATGATACAATCCGTTGAATTGCCTCGTATTTTCAATTGCCATCACATCCTGAATATTCTCAACAACACAGATAACTGTTTTATCTCTCTTTTCATCACTGCATATATTGCATATTTCGGTATCGGATATATTGTTGCAGATTTTACAGTAATGGATCTCTCCGTGCAGCCTGATGATGCTTTCACCAAACCTCCTCACATCTTCCGAATCCCGCCTTAGCAGATTCATCACTAATCTGAAAGCTGTTTTCCTTCCAATTCCCGGAAGTGATGCAAATTCATTCACAGCATTTTCAAGAAGTCTTGAAGGAAATTCGGAAAAACTCATGACGTTAACTTTTTTGCAAAATTAATCCAAATTTCCGGTGTTAATTAAAGAGTTCAGGATTTTCTCCCTTCCTTACTTTTTGTTATTCTTGTAAACTAATAAAACCGACTATGTCTCCGATACTTATTCTTGGAATTTTCCTCATTTACACGGCAATCCTGTTTTCAGTAACATGGATAACTGCCCGGAAGGCAGATAATCAGTCATTTTTTATAGGTAATAAGGTCTCCCCATGGTTTGTCGTAGCATATGGAATGATCGGGGCTTCTCTCTCAGGAGTCACATTCATGTCGCTTCCCGGCTGGGTCAAGGATACCCAGTTCAGCTACATGGTAGTGGTACTCGGATACCTCTTTGGCTATTTTGTTATCGCAACTGTTTTGTTGCCATTGTATTACAGACTGAAACTCACATCCATATATTCCTATCTCGATCAGCGATTTGGATTCTGGTCCTATAAAACAGGTGCAGCATTTTTCATCCTCTCAAGGACCCTTGGTGCATCTTTGCGTATGTATCTTGTTATTAATGTATTGCAGATATTTGTTTTTGATGCCTGGCATGTTCCTTTCTGGGTCAATGTTCTTGTATTTATACTTCTTATAATTCTGTATACTCTTAAGGGTGGAATCAGGACAATAATCTGGACAGATACTCTTCAGACCACTTTTATGTTGCTTGCAGTAATACTGTCAGTGATATATATCGGCAAGGATCTGCATGTTTCTCTTACAACCCTTGCTTCAGAAGTAAAGAACAGTCCTATATCAAGGATGTTTATAACAGACTGGCACCATGAGCGGTTTTTTCTGAAACAGTTTCTTAAGCGGGATGTTCATTACAATTGTAATGACCGGCCTTGACCAGGAGATGATGCAGAAAAATCTGAGCTGCAGGAATATAAGGGAAGCTCAGAAAAACATGTTCACATTCAGCGGAATACTTGTGTTTGTTAACCTGTTGTTCCTGTTTCTTGGTGCACTGCTTGCTTATTTATGTTCATACAAAGGGAGTTGATGTTAAAACAAGCGATGATATCTTTCCCACAGTGGCTATCAGCCACCTGGGTCCTGTTGCAGGAATTGTTTTTCTTATTGGCCTTATCTCTGCTGCCTTTCCAAGCGCTGACGGAGCTTTAACATCTCTTACAACTTCGGTGAGCATTGATTTTCTGGGTCTTGGAGGAGAGGAAAGGTATTACCGAGAAGGCAAAGACCCGGATAAGATATATAGTCCACCTCTCCATTGCATTTGTGTTTTTTATAAGTGTTCTTGTATTCAGTAAGTTAAGCGACAGGGCCGTGATTGACAAGCTTTTCACGATAGCCGGTTACACCTATGGTCCGCTCCTGGGTTTATATTCATTCGGCCTTTTTACAAGGAGAAAGGTCAAAGACAGGCTGACTCCTGCAATTGCACTTATATCTCCGCTTATCTGCTATTTTCTCAGCAGATACTCACAGGTATTGTTTAACGGTTATAAGTTCGGATTTGAGTTGCTTCTGCTCAATGGGTTACTTACTTTTACAGGATTGCTCATATTCAGCAGCAAAAAAGAAAGTTAGCAGGACGCTGCTGACCTGGCATTGAAATTCAGGGGGATTGTTTGTTTACCTGTTGCTATTGCCGGATTGCTGTTGCCTGATGCCCGAAGAGCCTGTTCCCTCTGGATTATTCTGCTGATCTGTCTCATCAAGATCTTCTTCTTCCTCAGGCTCCTCTTTTTTTGTGATTACCCTTATCTTTTTGTATGGGAAATTCCATACAATGAAATAACTGAACCCCGCGCTGAATCTTTTGTCAGCATTTCCGAAACCGGGGATATAGATAGGTTTTATACCATCAGTTTTGCCTGTATAAAGCAACATCCGGAGATTGATTGACCAGCCCATACTGAAATTCCTGAAAATCTCAGCTCTCATACCAGGTGAAGCTTCGATAAAATGGCCCCAGTTTTTTGTTGAAGGAATTGAAGAAGCCGATTCACCCCAGTAATTTGACTGACTTAATGTCGGAACCTCCCATGTGAAATGGCTCAGACCATATCTGAGTCCGATCCCTCCCCAATACTTTCCAAGAGATTTTTTTGGTTTCAGAATATTGAAATCAACACCGGCACGGATAAAATACCCATTGTTAAAGTATGTATAATTATACTGGGAATACTCATAATCAAGATAACCTGCATTGAGTGCAAGGCCAAATTTTTCGCTCAGATCCATTGAGACATAACCTTCGATGCTGAGCGCCTCCTTGTTTATGAAGTAATTTACAGGCCCAAGTAACTCTATTCCTGCATTTATCTTCAGCGGAATAAGCAGAGTGTCCTGGCATTTTACCTGCGAAACCGGGCTGAGGAAAATTGCCAGGCAACTAATAAAATATACGCATATTCTCCTCATTGAAGGTTGTTATCGATTTTTTAACAATTGATATTGAATCAATTATATTATATTGAATGAATGGCTGTATCAAGATCGAAGAAGAAAGTGAAGCCGCACTCCTTCGACAGCAGGTGAGTGGAACTGTCATAGGTGAATTCAATTGTGTCATTTATTCCATTTATCCTTATTACGAATTTACACATCGTCAGCATCTGCATATAAGGGGAATTCTGCACTTTGTAAATTCTCGGATCTTGTCATATATCAGCAGTGTATCCATATTTACCCCATACAGGGTAACACTGTCAGGTGCAACAGCTTTAAGCGTTTCCTTACTGTAAAAAGTGGCTTTCACCATCGATTCTGTCTCATCAAGGCACGACCCGGGAGAACAGGAAAAAAGGTGAACCAGAATAATTATAAGGAGTGGTTGAAGAACTAGCTTGTTTATACTGTATTTCATCTTCAAAGGAAAGGGTCAAAGATATAAAAATCTCATTAAGTTCCAGCCGGACTGCTAATATGAAATGAATCTGCAAAAGTCAGGGGCATTTTAATATTTTGCAGTGGAAAAGAAATATCTTCTGTATTGCAACCAATTCAAATATTTGATAAATTTATATTGCAGATTGAGGTGCGGCAATACTTTAATGAAATCTGTTCTGAGCAGGATTGCCGGGAATTTACGTAATTATTTAATTTCATGGCAGATTGTCAAATGTTCGTGTTTAAAATTTGTTGTCTTAATACACAATATACATGTAAAGCCACTTGTGTATGTGTTATTGTTAATCAATCCTTATACAATCTTAATTTGTGGCAGCCGAAAAACATAAGAGTAGGCAAAATTTAAAAAATCCTGATCATGAAAAAGAGCTCTGATTTTAATTGCACTTTTTATTGGATTAATTGTTTTTAACGCTCAGGCCCAGATAAATGTAGGGGCTACTGTTGGAGTTCAGATTCCAACAGGAAGTATGGCTGATGGAATGAAGACCGGTTTTGGCTTTGATCTGCTCGGAAAGTATATGCTGAATGAGAATCTGGCTGTCGGAGTAGATGTAGGATGGGCACGTTTTGGTACTGAAGATCTCGGGTTAGAAGAGGATGTTGAGGCTTCCGGTTCAGGTTTATGTCCTATAACAGCTCTGGCTGAATACCATTTTGGCACAGGGAAGGTAAAACCTTTTGTAGGAGCCGATCTGGGTCTGTATATTTTTAAAGTCTAAAGCAACAGTCAGGGTATTTCAGCCTCCACCTCCGATTCCTATTTTGGCTTTGCCCCGGTTGCCGGAATTGAATATGATATCAAGGACAATCTGGCATTTACGGCTAATCTGAAATATAATTACATCCTTATTGAAGAAGATAATGGAAGCTACTTTGGCATAAATGCCGGAATAATTCTAAAAATAAATAAGTAGATCGTAATGAGCGGAAAATTCTGAATTGAAAAACCACCACCGGAAGCTTTTCGCTGCAGACATACAACATCCTGGCAAAAACATCTTCTGATGGTGGTTTTTCTTTTCAGTTTTTCAGAACTTCGGCAGATTCTTCAGAACCCCATTAATCCCGTTCCTGATCCTTCCGATCACATTATTCTCCCTGTCACCTGAAAAATAGATTTCTGCAATTATTATCTGGTACTCCCTGGCAAGATAATTCCTTTTCAGCTTAAGGGTAGGAGATAGTTCCCCTGTCTGTGGCGTCCACTCCTCAGTTACGAGCCTGAATCTTTTGATTTGCTCAAATTCGCCAAGCGATTTATTGACTTCCCTGACCTCCCTTGAAAACCTGTCTAAAACCTCCGGCAACTCTACCAGCTCATTATTATCCCTGAACTGGATCTTATGTATTGAACACCAGTCATGCAGAAATGAGAAGTTGGGAGAGAGGAGGGCGCTGGCAAATTTCTGATTTTCACCTATTACCATTGCCTGTTCAATGAAGCTCGACTCCTTGAGCTTGTTTTCTATGACCTGAGGCGCTATATATTTTCCTGCAGAGAGTTTGAACATCTCTTTTTTCCTGTCAGTGATGCGGAGAAACTTACCGCCTTCCATAAAGCAATACGTACTCGTCCAGTAGGTTAGGGCATA
>CAWFRW010000031.1:0-27967 GCA_963818295.1 uncultured Bacteroidales bacterium | reverse complement strand
GGATATCCGCTCGCTTTTATATAAACCTGCTTCTTTGATCTCACTCAGCAGGTTATCCAGATGATTCTTAAAATTTGTATACATAGCAATACAGTTTCTGACTTAATAAATAATGAGTTGAATTATGTCTTGGTGAATCCTGGTGTCTTAGTGTCCTTGTGGCATATTATTTTTGCCACCAAGGCACCAAGGCACTAAGGATCACCAGGGTGGGTTTTAATCCCAGTTTAAGATCACCTTTCCGCAGTTACCCGATTCCATAATATCGAAACCTTTCTGAAAATCATCAATATGGTAATGGTGGGTAATAACAGGATTCAGATCTATTCCTCCGATAATCATCTGTTCCATCTTATACCATGTTTCCCACATTTCACGTCCGTAAATTCCTTTAAGCGTGATTGCCTTGAAAATGATATCGCTCCATGGAACTCCGAAATCAGATGGGAGAATGCCAAGCAATGAGACGCAGGAACCGTTATACATGCTGTTAATCATTTCAATAAATGCCTTTGGAGAACCCGACATCTCCAGTCCTATGTCAAAACCATGCATATGCAGTTGTTTTACAGCATCTGCAATAGTCTCCCCTTTTGACGGATTAACTGTCATTGTAGCTCCCATTTGCTTTGCGATATTGAGACGGTATTCGCTGAGATCACTGGCAACAATAAACCTGTGCACCGGCAAATTTGGCGATAGCGACAGCCATGCTGCCTATCAGGCCCGAACCTGTGATCAGCACATCTTCTCCAAGGAGGGGAAAAGATAAAGCGGTATGAGTTGCATTTCCGAAAGGATCCATAATTGCTGCCCAGTCGTCGGGAATACGGTGGTCAAGCAACATCACATTCTGAGAGGGGATCTTTACATACTCTGCAAAAGAACCATCTCTATGCACGCCAATCCCGACTGAATTTTCACAGACGTGTTCCTTCCCTCTGCGGCAGTTGCGACAATGACCGCAGGCAAGATGCCCTTCACCGGTCACCCTGTCACCAACTTTCAGGTTGGAGACTCCGGCTCCCATCTTTTCAATGTAGCCCATATATTCATGGCCGATTATCATTGGTGTTTTTATGGTTCGCTGCGACCATTGATCCCATTCATAAATGTGCAGATCAGTCCCGCATATTGCTGACTTTTTGACTTTGATTATAACATCATTGAGTCCGGGTTCAGGCACTGCGACCTGCTCCATCCACAAACCCTTTTCAGGCCGGGCTTTTACCAGAGCTTTCATTTTATTCATAGAGGTCGAAATTATGGTATGGTTTTACATATATGTTGTCCTGCTAAATTAATATAAATCCGTGGTGTAAAAGCTGATTTTTGTAATAGTATTATTTGTGACTGGCTTTACATATCTTTGTACATATTTTTAATGGTTTCATCACACTATGGCACAGGTTAGAGTACGATTTGCCCCAAGTCCGACAGGCCCCTTGCACATTGGAGGAGTAAGGACGGCGCTTTACAATTATCTTTTTGCAAAAAAGAACAACGGTGTATTTATTCTGAGAATTGAGGACACCGATCAGGCAAGATTTGTGGAGGGTGCAGAAGAGTATATTATGGAATCGCTGGAATGGTGCGGCATGAAGGTGGATGAAGGTATCAGGGAAGGAGGGGCTTATGGACCCTACCGCCAGAGCGACAGGCAGGCTATTTACAGGCAATATGCAGATATGCTTGTTGAAAAAGGCGATGCCTATTATGCTTTTGATACACCTGAGCAACTCGAGATCATGAGAGGCGAATCTGAAAAAGAAGGCAAAACATTTATTTATAATGCCTCTGTCAGAGAGAAACTTAATAATTCGATTTCCCTTAATAAACCCGAATGGGAAGAAAAACTCAGAAAGGGAGAAGCATATGTGATCCGTTACCGGATGCCTGCTGATCAGGAAATCCATTTTGATGACATTATCAGGGGACATATTGTAGTAAATACCAGCACCCTTGATGATAAGGTTTTATTTAAGTCTGACGGGATGCCTACCTATCACCTGGCAAATATTGTAGATGATCATCTGATGAAGATAAGCCATGTCATACGGGGAGAGGAATGGCTGCCTTCCCTTCCGCTTCACTTCATGCTTTACCGTTCTTTTGGATGGGATCCTCCTTTGTTCTCTCACCTGCCTCTGTTGCTGAAACCCGATGGTAAAGGGAAATTAAGCAAACGGGATGGTGACAAAATGGGATTCCCGGTATTCCCGTTATACTGGCCCTATGGTGAAACGGCAAAAGGCTATCGTGAGGATGGATATTACCCTGAGGCATTTGTTAATATGCTTGCATTGCTTGGATGGAATCCGGGAACAGAACAGGAACTTTTTTCGATGAAAGAGCTGATTGAGGCTTTCTCAATTGACAGGGTAGGCAAATCAGGCTCAAGATTTGATCCTGATAAGGCAAAATGGTTCAACCATCAGTATCTTCAGAAAAGAAGCAATAATCAGCTGGCTATTGAATTCAGGGAACTGCTGAGATCCCATGGGATCTTTGTTGACATCGTTGAACTGGAGTCTCTTGTAGCGCTTGTAAAGGAGCGGGCAAGCTTTGTTAAAGATCTCTGGGAGCAGACAGATTTCTTTTTTAAAGCACCTGATACTTATGATCCTGAGGTTATAAAAAAGCGGTGGAAAGAGGAAACAGCCGGACAATTGAATGAACTTAAGGCTTTGCTGGAGAAAATTGATGACTTTTCATCCGCTTCCACCGAACCTGTTGTAAAAGATTGGATTGAGAAGAAAGGATATAATATCGGGGCCATTATGAACGCATTCAGGCTGGTAATTGTCGGAGCATCCAGAGGACCTCATATGTTTGATATCATAGAGTGGATCGGGAAAGAGGAGACACTGAGGAGGATCGAAAAAGGAGTCTCCATAATCACCAGATAGATCAGATGAACAGTCCACTGCCAGGGGATTATATTGATATTCATACTCATGGTTCCGGCATAATTGCCGGTATCTTTGCCATTGAGAATCTGATGGCACATGAGGAGAGAAGACCTGTTGATGTCTCAGATCAGCCTTGCACATATGGTATACATCCCTGGCATCTCGAGAGGGAATCAATTCTCAGGTTAATAGATAATGTTCAGTCAGTTTCCTCTTCATCCAATCTGTTGGCAATAGGAGAGGCAGGATTCGATAAGCTCCGCGGAGCCGCGATGGAAATCCAGTCAGAGGCCTTTATTGCCCAGGTGAAAATTTCAGAAGCAGTAGGTAAGCCGCTTTTTATTCACTGTGTCAGAGCATGGGATGAACTTCTTCCGGTGCATAAAAGAATGAGGCCCAAAATGCCTTGGCTGATACATGGTTTCAGGGGCAGTGTGGAGCTTGCCGGCCAGCTTTTATCTAAGGGAATGTTTCTGTCATTCTGGTTTGACTTCGTTTTAAGACCTGAATCATCAAATCTGCTCAGGAGTTTACCCAGTGAGAGAATCTTCCTTGAAACGGATGGAGCCGATGTGGGAATCAGTATAATATATGAGAAGGTGGCTGACGATCTGAATATGGAAGTGGACGAATTAAAATCACTTATCCTGAAGAATTATTATACTCTATTTTCTATCGACCAACCTTATCTTCAATAAAAGATGAAATCACTGCGGGAAATATCGTGGCTGCGCCCGGAGATAATTTGCCTGGCATTTTTCAGTGTATTTATGCATTTGGCGATCATTAATAATCTTGAATACCACAGGGATGAACTCCTTTACTTTTCCCTTGGAATGCATCCTGCTGCCGGATATGCCTCTGTTCCTCCCCTTATCGGCTGGATTGCCTGGCTGATGCAGAATATCTTCGGGTACTCTGTTTTCGCTGTCAGGATCTTCCCTGCTTTGCTGGGAGGTACACTGATCATGCTGTCTGCGGCCCTGGCAAATGAGCTTGGGGGCTCCAGATATGCCTCCTTCCTCTCAGCTCTCGGACTACTCATCTCAATCTTCTTTATGAGGACTTTTACTCTGTTTCAACCGGTGCATGTAGAGGTATTTCTATGGACACTTATTATTTATATGATTATAAGATATATAAATACTCAAAATGATAATTTTTTTATTGCTTTCGGTATTTTGTCAGGGCTGGCTCTCCTGAATAAATATCTTGCAGGAATTCTATTAACAGGCCTGCTGGTAATAATTCCCTTTACATCATACCGTGGGTTTCTTGGGAAGAAAATGTTCTGGATCGGAATTGGCGCCGGATTCCTGGTCTTTCTTCCAAACCTGGCATGGCAGGTAGCAAAAGGCTTGCCTGTTTTCAACCATATTGGCGAGCTTTACGATACGCAGCTCGTACATATGGATTATTCCCTGTTTTTATCAGAACAGCTGTTAATGCCTTTTGCAGGGACTATCCTGACAGTTGCCGGCATTGTCTTTCTTCTGTTTGGAGAAAAGATGAAAAGATTCAGATTTCTGGGTTTTCTCTCCGTTTTTATTATCACAGGCCTTATGCTTCTGAAGGGGAGGGCGATCAGACTCGGGGATCTTTCCGCTTCTAATTGTTTCCGGGGCTGTATTTTATGATAACCAGCTCAGGAGAAACATTTTCAGAGCAGCCTTACCGTTAATTCTTGTGCTTCTTACATTGCCCCTGGTACCAATGGGCTTGCCTGTATTCAAAACCGATGGACTGATAAATTATTTTAATACCCTTGACAAAAAGTACGGAATCGATGTCGGAAGAAGATTTGAGGACGGATCCATCCATTCATTACCTCAGGATTATGCTGATATGTTGGGCTGGGAGGAGATGACTTCACTTGCTAATAAGGCATATCTGAGTATTGAAGACAAGAAATCATCATTCATATATTGCGAAAATTATGGTCAGGCAGGGGCTTTAACTGTAGTCGTAAAAAGTACCATCTTCCGGAAGCTGTAAGTTTCAATGAGAGTTTTCAGTATTGGGCTCCAGTACAGTTTAATCCTGATATTAAATCTCTGATTTATATTAACGATGAACCGGGGGATGATATAAAAGCCCTGTTTGGAACGATTACGCTTGTAGGGAGGGTCAGTAATCCGGATGCCAGGGAATATGGAACTGCAGTTTACCTGTGTGAAGAACCTGCTGTTAGTTTTAATGAGTTCTGGAAAGCCAGACTGGAGGATCATGAAAATGAGTGACAGGGATTTCTTTTTTGACAGTCAACAATTATTTGAATTAATTGTCTAATTGTTAACAGAAAGATTGCTCTGATATGAATAGAATAGGATGAAGAGGATAATTTAGATGCAAAAATAATTTAAACTAAAATTTATGAGTTTTTCTGACTTTATTACAGACCAGGGGAGAAAGATAAACAGGAGCTACTATGTCACTCTCATACAAGTTTGCAGAGTTGATGGAAAGATAGGCCCGGATGAAATGGCAATGCTTCACATGGAAGGGAGGAAATTTGGGCTTACCGATCCTGAAATCGATAGATTAATTGATAGTGAGAGCCATCACGAATATCATACTCCCTATTCCCTTGATGAGAAATTTGAGCAGCTTTATAATGTTGCGGTAATGATCCTCGCAGATAAAGTAGTTACTGAGGAGGAAAAGAGAGCCATCAGAAGGATAGCAACTGAAGCTGGCTTTAATGATGATGCAATTGAAAGCCTAAGGGTTATTCTCTTGGATGGTATCACCAATAACGAGAGCGAAGAGGTATTGCTTGCGAGGTTCAAAAAAGAGCTCTTCAAAAAGTAGTCGATTTAAAACCAGGACTAAGATTTAATTAAACTTTTCCGAGTGGAAGGAGTGCTTTGCCGTATACCTCATTGAGGATCTGAGCAGCACAGGCATATATTGCCGAAAGACCGCAGAAGATACCTTCAATTCCAGCGATGACCTTTATCTCTTTGATTCCTGTAAAGTCACTTACTGACAGTAGAAGGAACAGAAGTGTCAATGATCCGAATACTATCTGAAGTGCTCTGTTCAGGCGCAGAGTCCCGACAAACATAAATGCTGTGAATATACCCCACATCAGAAGGAACCAGCCCATCGAGATCTCATCTGATTTTAGCCCTGCCCCCATTGATGTTCTTGGTAGTAACCATATGGCAACCAGTGCAATCCAGAAGGAGCCGTAGGCAGTGAATGCAGTGGCTCCGAAAGTATTATTCTTTTTAAACTCCTGAATACCTGCTATTATCTGAGCAATTCCTCCCACAAAGATCCCCATCCCTATTATCATGGAGTTGAGTTCATACAACCCGGCATTATGAAGATTCAGTAACACGGTGGTCATCCCAAAGCCGAGCAGCCCCAGGGGAGCCGGATTTGCTGTTGTGTCCTTAATAGAAACAGCTGTTTCGGAAGTAATCATTTATCAGGAATTAATTTTTAGTTTGTGCGGAACCGAAGATAAGGTAAAATAATTAAACAACAGAGATTCTCTTTTTGTTCGTAGACTTCCGGGTCAAATTCCGGGAAATTATTGTTAAGTTGTGAAACGATTCTTAAATTTGTTTAAGGCCTGAACATTATATTCACGTACAATGGTAACCAGGATACCAATTCTTGCATTTATTTTATTCTTCTTGACATCATGCCGGCATGTGTCACTAAAACAGGATATCGCAGAACCGGTAAGAGTAAAAGTCGATTCACTGTTCACCCTGGCGCTCAGTTTGCCTGTTCATACCAATGGAACCCTGGTTTCGACTGAGGAGTTGAAGCTTTCATTCAAGACAGGGGGAATAGTATCAGCGATATTTGTCAGGGAGGGAGATAAAGTAAAGAAAGGAGACCCTCTTGCATCACTTGACCTCGTGGAAATAAAAGCTAATGCAGAACAGGCAGAAATTGCTTATGAAAAAGCTCTGCGTGACTATTTGAGAGCGGAGAATCTGTTTAAGGAGGGTGCATTGTCGCTTGAAAAGAAGCAGAATGCTGAAACAGCTATGAATATTGCTAAAACCACCCTTGAGATAGCAAAATTCAACCTTCAGCATTCCAGGATTAAGGCTCCTGATAACGGGTTTATCATGAAGCAGTTTGTGAAGGAGAATGAGCTAGTGTCATCAGGGTATCCGGTATTTCTCTTTGGTTCATCGGGTAAATTCTGGAAAGTAGAGGCAGGTTTGTCAGACAGGCATTTCATTAAAATCAACCCCGGAGATTCTGCGATTGTCCTTTTCGATGCTTATCCGGGAGTTAAGTTTTCAGGACGGGTTGACCAGTTAGGGGAGATGTCAAATCCATACACCGGAACATATAAAGCAGAGCTGACACTTGAGGATTCCGGTTACCGTCTTGCATCCGGCTTTATTGCATCAATTGAAATTTTTCCCTCTGTAAGGGACACATATACAATGGTTCCTGTAGAATCACTTGTTGAGGCGGACGAGCAGCATGGATATATTTATGCAGTGACTGCAGAAGGAAATGCAAGGAAGATCAGAGTTGAGATCGTAGCTCTGACCGGCAGCCTTGCAGCTGTCAGAGGTATACCGTCGGGAGTTAAAGAAATTGTCTCTGAGGGAATGGCTTATCTGCGCGATGGGATAGGTGTGCAAATTGTAAGATAGCTGAGATCTGGATTTTAACAATGATAAATTTTACCACGGGGTAACACGGAGTTTGAACACGGAGTGACACGGAGGAAGATGAAATCAGAAATTCCTGAATACTCCGTGAACCTCCGCGATAGCCAACTTAGCTCAGTGGTAAATAAATATGGTTATGAAAATTTCCGAATCGGCGGTAAAAAATTATCAGTTCACGATAGTGATCTTTCTTCTCCTGATTGCTCTTGGAGTCTGGTCATATGTGAAAATACCGCAGGCTGAAGATCCTGAATTTCCAATTTCAATATTCCCTGTTATAGCGCTATACCCCGGAGCATCACCTGCCGACATTGAGCAGCTTGTTGTCGGTAAAGTGGAGGAGATCGCTTAACGAGCTCGAGGATATTGAAAAATTAAAATCTGAGATCAAGGACGGCGTCGCCATTATTGTAATTGAATTTTCTTCAGATACCGATCCCGATAAAAAGTATGATGAGATCCTAAGGCAGATAAATTCAATAAGACCCTCACTGCCTCAGGATCTCTACAGTATTGAAGCTCTGAAACTCCAGGCTGGGAATACTAACATTGTTCAGAGCGCCCTGGTATCAGACAGCTGTGATTATAAAACACTTGCCAGGTACATTGAGGACCTGAAAGATGAAATAACTTCTGTTCAGGGAGTCAGGAAAGTGGAAGCTGTAGCCTATCCTGAACAGGAACTCAGAGTATCCATCAACCTGGCCAGATTGTCACAGCTTCATATCACGATCTCCCAGATAATAAATGCTATTCAGAGTGAGAATGCAAATATTCCGGGAGGCAGTATTGAAGCGGGGCCAAAGAAATTCAATATAAAAACAAGCGGAAATTATAAGAGCATCGAAGAGGTCAGACAGACTATTGTAAGATCAGATGCAGGACAGCTTGTGCGACTTGGAGATATCGCCGAGGTTAGCTGGAAGGATGAGGATTTCAGGTATCTTGGCAGATATAATGGCCATAAGGCAGTCTTCCTGATTGCCAGCATGAAAACGGGCCAGAATATTCATGAGATCCGCAACAGGATCTACAGTGTTTACGATTCCTTTGAGAAAAAGCTGCCTTCAGGCATCTCACTTGAACGCGGATTTGACCAGTCACAAAATGTAAAGAACAAGCTTGGAAAGCTCCAGACAGATTTTATTTTTGCCTTTCTGCTTGGTACTTATAACCCTTCTGCCATTGGGTTTTCGTGCTTCCGGTATTGTTATGATCTCGATACCTTTATCTGTATTGATCGGTGTCACCGGTCTTTACCTGGTTGGATTCAGCATTAACCAGCTTAGCATTGTTGGTGCTGTAATCTCACTTGGATTGCTTGTTGATGATTCGATTGTTGTGGTCGAGAATATATCCAGGTGGGTCAGGGGTGGAACAAAACCTTTTGATGCAGCAATCAAGGCAACCCGTCAGATCGGTCCTGCCGTTATAGGTTGTACGGCTACCCTTATTCTTGCATTTCTTCCGCTAATGTTCCTTCCGGGCAAAGCAGGCAAATATATGCGAACTCTTCCTACTTCGGTCACCTTCATTGTCCTGGGTTCATTGTTTGTTGCCCTTACTATTATCCCATTTATTTCCAGTCTGATTTTTAAGGGTGATGTTGATCCGGGAGGCAACCGGATACTGAAAGGGCTGAACAGGGGTATAGATTTTACATACGGCCGTGCCCTGCAATGGTCTCTGAAGAATCCGGTAATAACCGTCACGGTGGCTGCACTACTCTTTTTTTCATCTATGTTCCTGGTAAAGTTAATTGGGTTCAGCCTGTTTCCCAAGGCAGGTCTTCCACAATTTCTGATCACAATTGAGACTCCCAGGGGCAGTAATTTGAGTGAAACAGATAAGGTGGTGAAAAGCGTAGAATCAATACTAGACAATAAAACGGAGGTCAAGTACTATATGTCAAACATTGGCAAGGGAAATCCGATGATCTTTTATAACTCTTTTCAGAAAAGTGAACAGACAACTCTTGGCGAGATCCTTTGCGAATTAAAGTCAGCTGCTCCTGATGACATAGGAAATTTTATCGAAAGCCTTCGGGATACCCTTGATAAATTCATTAATTCAAGGGTATATGTTTACGAATTTGAAAACGGATCACCGATTGATGCTGCGATTGCTTTAAGGCTGGTTGGTGAAAATCTTGATTCGACAAAACTCTATTCTGAGAAAATAGAAGATTTAATGAGGGATACAGAAGGAACTACATATGTTAAAAATCCTCTAAGTCAGTCGCTTACTGATATAAGGGTAGTAATAAACAATGAAAAGGCAGGTATGTTTGGTGTTCCGGCTGTTGAGATTGACAAAACAATCAGGCTGGGTCTTTCCGGCATATCAGCAGGGAAATTCAGGGACCAGGAGGGGAAGGAATACCCGATAAATGTAAGGTTGCCCAAAAAGAATGCAAATACTCTAACCACACTGGAGAATATCTATGTCTCATCAGTTACCGGAGCACAGATACCTCTTTCCCAGCTTGCAAGGATAGAGTTCGAGGACTCCCCTACACTTATCCAGCATTATAATAATGAACGGTCGATGACAATCTCCTCCTCAGTGACTACAGGTTATAACACTGACAGGGTTACTAAACAGATCCTTGCAAAGGTAAGTAAGCTGAGACTGCCTGCAGGTTTTAGGATCATACCTGCCGGAGAGATTGAGAGCAGGCAGGAGAGTTTCAGCGGTATCGGCAGTGCGATAATAATTGCTATTTTCGGCATTTTTTCCATTCTTATCCTCGAATTCAGGACATTTAAAAGCACTCTTATTGTATTATCGGTAATTCCTCTTGGAATAATCGGGGGGCTGCTGGCCCTTTTTATCACAGGATATACCCTCTCATTTGCTGCAGCAATAGGATTTGTAGCCCTTATTGGGATAGAAATCAAGAATTCTATACTTCTTGTCGATTTCACAAATCAGTTAAGGCAGCAGGGAACTGAGCTGAATGAAGCCATTATCAGGGCAGGAGAGATAAGGTTCCTTCCTGTTCTTCTGACGACACTTACTGCCATCGGGGGTTTATTGCCAATAGCACTTGGCAAATCCAACCTCTATTCACCTCTGGCATGGGTAATTATAGGCGGATTAATTACCTCTACTTTGCTGGCCAGGCTTGTCACTCCGGTGATGTATAAACTCCTCCCCCCCGGATTTAAGGCGAATTGAAAAATTCTACTGTTTACAGTTAGAAATATTATTAATATTTCATAACTTGGAGGGACGATTACCTTATTTCTAACCAAATAATTAAGAAAAATGAGAATCCTTATCACCGGGTGTGTTTGTTTCGTTATCTGGTGCTTCATTTCTGCATGGCTCTATAATGATATACTTCTTCCAGCCATGAGGAAACCGGTAGCTGTGCAGACAATCCCTGAAACACAGACACGCGAGGCAGATTCTTTGATGAAACTTAAAGCATCGATGCCTCAGAATCTTCTGATCTACTTTGAATTCAACGACGCAAAATTCAAACCTGATCCACAAACTGACAACCGTGTTTCCGAGTTTAAGACATGGCTGGAAAAATACCCTCAGTCGAAGCTCTCGGTTACCGGACATACTGATCTGGTGGGGACTGATGATTACAATGGTAAACTTTCCCTGAAAAGGGCACAGGTTGTTGGTACATACCTTGAAAATCAGGGTGTGAAGAGCTGACCGGATGATTATGGATTCAAAAGGCTCGTCGGAACCGGCAGCTGACTATCTTACAGCTGAAGGAAGGGCTAAGAACAGAAGAACGGAAATATCTTTAAAAATGCAATAACATGACAAAATTATTTATACTACTCGTACAGTCTCCCACAGGAGCAGTGATCACCATAATAGCTCTGCTTCTTGTTGCAGTTCTGATAGGTTATTTTACCTCATGGTTCTATGCAAAGTCGGTTTATACACCAGTAATAAAGGGTCTTGAAACAGACAAGGAGAATCTCACAAAACAGGTGGAAGAGTTAAGTGAAGATATAAAGAAGCTCAACGGAAAAGTTGATAAGCTCAATGAAAAAGTAACTAAGCTTGAAGAGGAGATCAAAGAAAAGGATAAGGAGATCATTCAACTTAAAAAACCGAAGAAATAAGACACTCATTGCTGGCGCGGATTTGCAATCTGTGCCATTTTAATTTATAAATTATTCTGCTAATTCTATTATTAGCACCTATTAAATCCAGTTAGCTATCGGGACCGTGGTTAACGATATGGGAAAGATTCTGATGATAGTTAAATTTAAAAGGAAAGTGTTAATTTCGTCAGAACAAATACCATAAAGGATGAAACCATTTATTCTGGCAGAAACAAACTGGAAAACACTCAGGGATCAGGAAATTGAACTTGCTGTATTGCCATGGGGGGCAACCGAGGCACATAACCTGCATCTTCCTTATTCAACAGACAATGTAATGGTCGACAGAATTGCAGCTGATGCTGCACAGGTCGCATGGGAAAAGGGTGCAAAATAATCGTACTGCCTGCCATTCCATTTGGTGTAAATACCGGTCAGATGGATATAAAGCTGAATATTAACATGAATCCGAGCACCCAGCTTGCAATACTCGATGATATTACTGATGTGCTGAACAGACATGGAATATATAAATTTCTTATCCTGAACGGGCATGGAGGGAACGATTTTCGCCAGATGATAAGGGAATTGGGCCTCAGGTATCCGAAGATGTTCATCTGTACCTGCAACTGGTATAAATCATTTGACAATTCTGATTTTTTTGAGAATAGCGGGGGTCATGCAGATGAGATGGAAACAAGTATGATGCAATATGTTGCACCGGAGCTGACTCTTCCTCTTGATGAAGCAGGGAGAGGTGACGGAAAGAAATTCAGGTTAAAGGCCTTTAACGAAGGATGGGCATGGACTGAGCGTAAATGGACCCAGGTTACTGCCGATACCGGGATCGGGAATCCTTACGGGGCCACACCTGAAAAAGGAAGGAAGTGCTTTGATGCCGTTGTCAGTAAGATAGGCAATATGATGTTCGACTTATCAAAGGCAGATATCAATGACATGTACGAATAATAATTGAAAATAAGGTATCTTTATATCTCATTAAACAGGAAAATGGGATACTCCAAAAAAAGAATATGACAGATGAAAACTTCAAGAAGAACATTTGTAAAAGCCGGTACAATGGCTGCACTTGGGAACAGCGCTCCTTCCGGGATCGCTGTTTGCCTGCTGCGAAAGCTAAGGGTATTGTTGGTCTGCAACTTTATTCCGTCCGCGATGAGATGTCAAAGGATCCGGTAGGAACTCTGACACAGCTTGCAAAGATGGGTTATGTTTATGTAGAGCATGCAAATTACATTGACAGGAAATTCTATGGGTATAAGGCACCTGAATTCAGAAAAATTCTCGATGGTCTGGGACTTAAAATGATAAGCGGCCATACTGTAATGGGCAAACAGCACTGGGATGAGGCAAAAAAGGATTTCTCCGACAGCTGGAAACAGACTATTGAAGATGCTGCTGTTCTTGGACAGAAGTATGTTGTAAGCCCTTCAATGGATGAATCAATGAGAACCACATATGATGATTTCAAGACGTTATATGGATGTTTTTAACAAATGCGGGGAATTATGCAACAAGCAGGGTATGAAATTTGGTTATCATAACCATAGCTTTGAATTCAGTGAACAGCTTAACGGTGAAAAGATATTCGACATCATGATGAAGAGCATGGATCCTAAACTGGTGGTTGTTCAGCTGGATATCGGGAACCTTTACAATGGCGGAGCAATCGCTATTGATGTTGTTAAACAGTATCCCGGAAGATTTGAAAATGTCCATGTAAAGGATGAAATCAAAGCTAACAGCGGGAGATGAAAAATATGAAAGCACTATTCTGGGCGAAGGTATTGTTGATACCAAAAAGGTTATTGATACAGCACCAAAGATAGGCGGGACAACATGCTATATTATTGAACAGGAATCATACCAGGGTAAGACTCCTCTGGAGTGTGTTAAGAAGGATCTTGAAATAATGAAGAAGCTGGGGTTACTAATACGATTCTGTTAATACCAGGGGATGTCTCAGAAGTCTGAAATGTCAATTTATTTTCTCTGTGCCCCTCTGTGATTCCTCTGTGGCTCTCTGTGTAACAAATAATTAAGAAGGCACACAGAGTCCCTCCCGATAGCTATGGGGAGTTATTGACACGGAGGTAATACAGAGGAGGAAGTAATCTGACCTTGATTGTGGTAATAAACTCCACTGAAAAACACTCTGAAAATTAATATTAATACCGGAATCAGGTTATAAAAGCTAATTTCCATTTATAAATTATACTGATCTCTGGTTTTCTGACAGACATTCCTTATTCTGGCAGCATAACATAATTTAGCTGAGAACAAAATCCTTTCTATTCAGTTAATATATGCATGAGATACAATATTATATTCTTATTGCTTGTCACTTCTTATCCTGTGCAAGGGCAGGTTAACCTTAGAATGGAGGATGATTCTATCAGTCAGCTTCAGTCTCTTAGTCATAATTTGTCTGAAGTAAATGTTACTGCATATCATAATCCTGAAAGATTCATATCTGTAGCCGGGGCTGTTTCAATAGTACCGACTCGATTCCCTTCAGTTTTCAGGGTATAATATTGTATCAGTCCTGGCACAACGCTCCTGGTCTCTCAATTCAGGAGGCTACTCCCGGAACCATGAAGCTGACTCTCAGAGGAATTGGTTCACGATATCCTTACGGGACAAAAAAGATCAAAATGTTCTTTGACGGTATCCCGCTCTACAGTGCTGAAGGGGAAACATATTTTGATGATATAAGCCCTGAATACCTTGGCAGGATTGAGATACTTCGCGGACCGGCCTCAAGTATATATGGAGCATCACTTGGAGGTGCTGTTGTTCTTTATCCCAAAGATCAGCAAATAGGACCATTCTGAACTGAGCCTTATGAATTCCTTCGGATCTTTTGGTTATCTGAAAAACACTCTTACCTATTCTGAAAATAGAAGGGAGCAATGACCTTTTGCTTTCTTTTTCGGATGTTAGATCTGATGGTTACAGGGAAAACAGCAATTACCTCCGTAACTCCTTGTTTCTAAACATTAATCACAGTCTTGGAGAAAAGCTGTCAGGTGAGTCTGCTGCTTTCCGGTTCCCTGATCGTAACGCTCAGATACCCAGTTCAGTTGATTCTGCAACATTTGTATCTGATCCGCGGGCTGCCGCCCCGTCGTGGCTGAAAACAGGAGGCAATAAAACGCCCGGACGGATAATGCTGGGTATAAAATTAATTACCATCCCTCAGGGACCTGGGATATTATTGCATCACTTTTCAGCACCTTCAGGAAAAATGAGGAAAACAGGCCATTTAATTTTCTTGATGAATCAGATGTATCCTATGGAGGAAGATTCTTGGCAAGATATGTCGGAAAAGTCAGGATCAGTGAATTATAAGATTACAGCCGGTTCAAACCTTTTTTTTGAGTTGTATAACAACAGCATATCTGAAAATCCCGGGGGAATCGGGTAGAAAAGGGGATCTGCTGCAAAAGGGGAGAGAATCATTTTACCAGGTTGATGTTTTTTCACAGTTGAGTCTCTATGTCGCAGATTTACTTTTACAGGTGGATTCAATATTAATAAATCCGGTTTCCGTTTACTGACCAGTTTTCATCCGATACTGTAAATCAGTCCGGTTCCAGCAGTTTGATCCGGTCTTTTCTCCAAGGATATCCGTCTCATGGAGCCCTGTGAGGTCAGATAAGCTCATATATTGCAGTCAATCATGGCTTTACTATTCCTTCACTATCCGAAACAATGACTCCGCTGGGATTGATCAACACTGATATAAAGCCTGAAAAAGCCTGGAGCTATGAGGCTGGTGCAAGATTTGACCTTTTTCATAGCTGGTCATTCATTGATCTGGCAGTTTACTATATGAAGGTAAGTGATCTGATAGTTCCAAAAAGAATTGCAGGAGGATTTTTATATAGGTATGAATGCCGGGGCTTCACTGCATAAGGGCATTGAAATTTCTCTGCAGCAATGGCTGTTCGGGAAACGGGAAAACAATGAAACCGCACCCTCTTCAGCGGTAATGAATGCTGAGTTATTCATTAAACAGTTTCAGGTTTCTTGATTTTATTGAGGGAGAAGATGATTTTTCAGGGAATCTGTTGCCCGGGATCCCTGAGAAATATTTTGCAGGTAGTATTGATCTGAAAAGTTCAATTGGCTATCTACTCCCAGGATTGAGGTTTTATCTTCCGCAAAAATCGCTCTTGATGATTTCAACAGCATTTTACTGATCCCTGGACTATACTCAATGCCAGGGCGGGTTATTCTTTTGATATTGAGAAAGCGATGGGGATTTGATGCTCATGTTCAGGTCTGAATAATATAACTCGGATAAGAGGTATGCATCAATGGTTGTTGTAAATGCTCCGGGAATAGCGAAAGGCCGCCGAGATATTATTACCCCGGAATGCCGAGGTGGTATACTATTTACTTGGGATTGAAATACAGATTTTACAGGAATTGATTCAGAGATTATGTAGGTCATGTTTAACATGATTACTCAGATTCTTTATTTATATATTAGATTGCAGATATTTTTAATATAGTTGTGAACTTTAATTATATTACACCATGAAAAATCCTTTGCTTATTATTTCAGTTTTCCTGATCGTAGCTTCATCGGGATGCAATTTTATCGTCGATTCATCGAAGAAAAAAGCTGATTCTGTCTTGTCTACAGCCTTACAGGATTCATCAATGGTAAGGGCTGCCAGAAACTATGCTAATTTTTGTGCCAGCTGTCACTGGGACGACATGGGATGGTTCAAGGGACGCAAATGGAAATACGGCACGTGCAGGAGGCTATCTATAAAAGCATCGAAACGGATATTCCGATTTTGGGATGCTTGGTTATGCAGATACTCTGTCAAAGGAGGAAATGACAGATCTTGCCAGGTTCATTGCCCTTAAGCTTGAAATTAAGGAAAAGATACAGTTTCAGACCGGAGGAGGGAATTTACCAGACAGAAGATGTTAAAATACGGCCCGATACGGTCATAAAAGGGCTGGATGTTCCCTGGGGACTTGCATTTCTTCCTGATGGAGATATGCTTGTTAATGAGAGGGAAGGGAAGATGCTTCGTTACAGAAACGGAATTCTTGTCGCTGAAATAAAAGGATTGCCTGAGAGTGCATGCCGAAGGGCAGGGAGGATTAATGGATATAAGGCTTCATCCCGATTACAGGACGAACGGCTGGATATATTTTTCCTATACAGGCTTGCCGGCAAAAGGCGAAGAGGGATGGAATACTTCAGTTATGAGAGCAAAGCTGAAGGATAATACCCTGGTGGAAAAACAACTGCTTTTTGCAGGGATCTCCCCCTTAACAACAAACTATCATTTTGGCTGCAAAATAACCTTTGACGGGAAAGGACATATCTTTTTTGGTGTCGGTGAACAGAGGTACAATGAAAAAAGTGCATGACCTGTCAAACGACTGGGGCAAAATACACCGGTTGAATGATGATGGTACAATTCCAAACGATAATCCTTTTATGTCAAACGCCCGGTGCAAGACAGACTATCTGGAGTTACGGGCATCGTAATCCTCAGGGACTGGTTATAAGTCCATTCGATGGTACACTCTGGGAAAGTGAACATGGCCCCAAGGGCGGAGATGAACTGAATCTTATAGAACCGCGGGAAAAATTATGGCTGGCCATTTATTACATTTGGCATTAACTACGATGGGAAAATTATCAGCCCTGATACGGCAATGGCCGGGATGGAACAACCGGTCAACATACTGGAGGCCATCCTTTGCTCCCTGCGGCATGACATTCGTAACAGGCAAGAGATATAAAAACTGGGAAGGAGACATTCTGATGGGTTCGCTCCGTTTCCATAATCTTGTAAGAGTGAAAACTAAAAGATGGCAAGGTAATACATCAGGAAGTACTTCTGAATAAGATCGGGCGTATGAGAAATGTGGAAGAATCGCCTGATGGTTTCATCTATGTGTCGCTTGAGGCGCCGGGAATGATAATCAGACTTGTTCCGGTAGAGTAACAACATATTTATGACTCCGGCAGTTAAACTATTCAGCCTTTTTTACTGCAGACTGGTAAAGAATTCTTTATTATATTTATTCCCGCTATCAGAGTGCAGGCACTATTTGCAAATCATATCTGCAGGATAAATTATGGAACTAATTATCATGAAAGAATTTAAATGGTTCACTTTCAGCGCATCAGTGTTGATTCTTTGTTTTGTTTATTCAGTTTGCAGGGGTCAGGCTGCGAATATGCAGTTAAAAAACAGAAGGAGAATAGCCCTTCGTACAGCGATGGAGTACTATGAAGGGAGAGTCAAGAGGGATTTACACAGATGAGCCATACTGGGGCATTTGCCGTCTGAAGGTTGAAAAAGGCATTTTCACCGGGGTTGATTTTGTGATAAGGGACTCAAGCCTTCATGAGGTATTCGATGGAAATTATGAAAAACATTTTGAAGGCAATCCAGTATATATTCAGCAAAGCAGGAATGACTGGGCTGGTGTGAAGGCTTACCCGAAAAGTTAACACGAAAAACAGGATATAGACGCGCTTGATGCAATCTCAGGAGCTACCTGGTCGTACAATATTTTCAGGGCTTCAGTTAATGAAGCTCTTGAGAAACGGACCTCTAGGCCGGGAAAAAATCACCAGGCTATATCAAAGAAAACATACATGATACCGATGAGGGATGGCATTAAAGCTCTTCACAGTAGTCCTTTCTCCGGCAGGTTGCGTGAGAAAGTTCCGGTTCTTATGCAACGGACACCCTATGGAGTCGGATTTTCAGGTAGAATGGAGATTCAGTAGTGAATGTTGATATGCTTGGGAGTCTGCGATCGATGGCAGAGGAGGGTTATATTTTTGTTTTTCAGGACGTAAGGGGTAAGTTCAAGAGTGAAGGGAAGATGCAGATCCATCTGCCGCATCAGTCATCTGAGCCGGAAAGGAGTAACTGATGAAAGTACAGATACCTGGGATACAGTCGACTGGCTCATAAAAAATATTCCGGGGAATAACGGCAAGGCAGGAATTTTTGGAATTTCATATCCTGGCTGGCTGGCCCTTGTTGGTTCCGTTGATCCCCATCCCGCATTAAAAGCCTCTTCTGAGCAGGCTTGTATGGGAGACCTGTTCCTTGGTGATGATTTTCATCACAATGGCGCTTTCAGGCTGAGCTACGGGTCTCGAGTATACATACCAGGTGGAATCAGAAAAGAGCAGTATCCATTTCCCTTTTCCGCAGTTTGATCTTTTCAGCTGGTATCTTAACCTGGGTTCGCTCAGAAATGTGAATGAAAAGTACTTTAAGAATAAAATCCCCACATGGAATAATTTTGTAGTCCATCCCGATTATGATGCATTCTGGCAGAAAGATTCCCCCTTAAGCTATGTTTCCCGGCCTGAGATTCCTATTCTTCATGTCGGTGGCTATTATGACCAGGAAGATATTAATGGTCCGCAGCTGATGTACACTCATATGGAAAAAAGAGATTCGGCAAACCGGAACTTTATTGTTCTCGGGCCATGGAATCACGGGCAATGGGGTAGTATGACAGCAGAGAGCCTTGGCAGGATATCATTCGGCAGCAATACGGCTGAATGGTTTCATAATCTTCAGAAACAGATGGTTTGATTACTGGCTCAAAGGGAAGGGTGATGCCGGTTTTGCAGAAGCTAACTGTTTTCAGACAGGTACAAATCAATGGAAGACCTATGACAGCTGGCCTCCGAAAAATGCAGAGATAAAGAAGCTCTATGCAGTAGCTGACAATTCTGCCGGATTTACAAAACCTTCGTCTTCAACAGGCTCCGTAAGCTATATCAGCGATCCTTCGAAACCTGTTCCCTACCGGACACTTCCGATTGAAGCTACCTACAGCTATGGAAGCCGCTGGGACTCATGGCATGTTGAAGACCAGCGTTTTGTAACTACAAGGCCTGATGTTGTAAGCTTTACCGGTGATTCACTTAAGGAAAACGTTACTGTTACCGGTGAAGTCATTGCTCATATATTTGCAAGCACTATCTGCCAGTGACCTTGATCTTGTAGTGAAGCTAATTGACGTATACCCGTGCTTTTGACAGCAGTGAGATGTTAATGAGCCAGTATGAGCTGCCGGTCGCAATGGAGGTATTCAGGGGGCGTTTCAGAAAGAGTTTTAAAAATCCTGAACCGATGATACCCGGTAAACCGGAAGAGTTCATAATTGACCTGCATCAGATCAATCATACCTTCCTTCGCGGACATCGTATGATGATACAGATACAGAGTACCTGGTTCCCGATTATTGACCGCAATCCACAAAAATATGTTCCGAATATTTTTGAAGCAAAAGATGAAGATTTCATAACAGCAACTCATACTATCTACTGCAATAGTCAATATTCAAGCTACATAGAGTTACCAGTCATGAAGGAATAATGTTAAATTCATCCGATCTTCCGTAATGATCCGACATTGTCTTTTATGATTACACCTTCGCCATGTTCGCCAAGGTCGGCAACAAGCTGTTTCAGTGCACCATTATGCTGAACATTATCCTTAACTATTGAGCTTTCGAGCTTTTTCAGAACGATACCATAGTCGGGAGAATAGCTTCCTTCACCTCCGTCATCCCTTCCTGAGTTCAAGGGCATTTCCCACGCATACAAGTCCCTTCACAGACTCAAATCTGACATGTGAGCTGTCATAGTCATCCTCTTTGCCCCATTCCGGTTTACCGCTCCTGTAGATAACATTTCCGGTTATTGAGAGTGTTTCACAGCCTTTTCCTTCTGCCCCTGGCAGAAGTGCAATGCCGCATCTGCCTGAGCGGTCGATATAGTTGCCTGTGATATTATAGTGTGATCCTCCTTTTATTATAATACCTCCTGTCCGGTTCCATTCAATCCTGTTGCCGGTAATTGTATTTGATGCATTTTCATCATATGATGCATATCCGGCTTCGCCATTTCCTGAGAACCAGTTATCAAGGATAAATCCATCCCATCCCCTGACTCTCAACCCGCATCCTTTATTGACAAAGCAATGTGAATGGCGTACAACGAAGCACCAGATCCTTTCAAGCCGTATACCATCGCCCGTAAATTTTTCAACCCGGCAGGTGTCTATCCTTGGAGTATCTTCCTGTTTTCCATAATCAGGTTTATCCACAAGGATCCCGTGTGCACCTCCTTCGATATTATTCCCGTCAAGACAAAGACCATAGAGATAAGCACCGAACGCTCCTGTCAGATTGATGAGACATTTTCCTCCTCCCTTATAGATAAGAACCGTTCCCCTGCCGTTCCTGTAACTCCATGCCGGCAATCCATGAACTCCAATTCCTTCAGGAACTTTTAACTCCGAACAAAGATATCTGCCCTCAGGGATAAACACTGCCCCATTAGAAAGGGCAGCCTGATCCATTGCTTTCTGAATAGCCTGGGTGTCATCTGTTGTCCCGTCGCCCACTGGCTCCGAAATCCATTGCATTCAGCATTCCTCTGCTCTTTTCGCCGGGAGGCCTGCAGCCTGGCACGAAACCGTTGACACAACCGCAGATGCTGCCAATACAGAGCCCGCTGAAACAAAATCACGTCTTGAAAATCCTGGTTTTTTCATAGTTAAAATCCTCCTGATATTGAATATTGTTTTATTTAAAGAGTTCACTGAAACACAAACATTCTTTACAAGAACTCCGTTCAGAAAGTAAATTTAATAATACAAATTCAATGTACGATATAAAAGAAGTTTTTATGGATTGATGTTACCCTATGAACTTATCCGCGTGATTTTGTTTAACGATTCTTAAAAGTTCGATCATTATTAAAATGATATTCCGGTAGAAATCCGGACCTATGAAATCAGTAGAAATGGACACTCTGGCTTATAAAAAAGAGCTGTTCATCAACGTTGATACATTGTTCATAAAAAACACTGATTCAGTATATTTACAATGGGTTTATTAGGTCTATCTTTGTATATGATTCATTGTAAGTTTTGAGTTTTTCAGCAGAAAAAGGGCTGGTAACTTCATCTCACCTAATACAAGTTTTAATGCCAGCCATCATAAAGAAAATAGTACTTTCAATACTGCTGCTCTTATCTGATGGTTGTCTTCAGGGCATCCTCACCCGCTACAGGATGCAATAATCCTTTTTGATCCACTCTCCCGTTGAGCCGTACAAACAGTTGATGTATGCAATTGGTTTTGTTGAAACAATGAATGATACAATGGCTTATAACCCCGTTAGAAGAGGCTACAGGGATTTTCCAGATACGGCCAATAAGACTTCAGGATTATAATAACAGGACCGGAAGTAAATATAAAATGAACGATCTCTTCGATTATAAGGTCTCTGAAAGGATATTTTTATATTTTGCCGATCAGATTGGTCCGTATGATCTGGAACAGATAGCAAGACGATGGAACGGATCAGGGCATATGACAACCTTTTACTGGAACCGGATAAAGGAGTTTTTATAAGGGCACGGTTTGCATGATGTGGTTGAGTAATCACTGTCTGCAGCCTTCAATAAACAGACTGATTCAAGCCGATTTTGAATTTTCCTCTGTCATAATCCTCAATTATTATTTTAATTTTACCAGCCTTGTCCGGATTTGCATGAAGAATACGCGGATATATTTCTGAATTAATTTCAGTAATTGAAAAACAAAAAGATAAACTAAAACTAGTTGGATGATAAAAACTAGATTTTATTTGAGAATACTGCTTGTGCATTGTCCTGATAAGTGTTTCAGGCCTGAATGTTTCAGCACAGAAAGAGCGTTCTCAGGTACAGGATAATTACAAATGGGATCTCAAACCCATTTATGGATCGGATGCCGAATGGGAGAGTTCAAAAGATAAGCTTGTAGCCGGTTTGTCAGGTATAGAGAATTTTAAAGGCACACTGACCCGGAGTGCAGCTGATCTTTACAGGTGTCTTGATTATCTGTCAGGTATTGAAAAAGAGGCTTCAAGACTATATGGTTACAGCAGCATGAATTCAGATCTGGACACACGCGACATGAAATATTCTTCAATGACAAAGGAATTGCAGCAGCTTTTTTCAGATTTTTCAGCAAAAGCTTCTTTTGTGAATCCTGAAATACTTTCAATGGATTGGCAGAAGATAGAACAGTTCATAAAAGATGAGCCGAAGCTTGAAATTTACCGTAAGGGATTAAAGGATCTTTTCCATGAAAAAGAGCACACTCTCAGTCAGGGAGAAGAGCGTATCATGGCTTTGTCGGGACTAATATCCGGTGTGCCTTCCTCAACATTCAATACTTTCAGCAATGCTGAAATGCCATCTCCGGAAGTTACTCTCAGCACCGGTGAAAAGATATCCTTCTTACAAGTTCCGGATATAATCTTTACAGAGGGCTTCCAAACCGGGCCGACCGCGAGCTTGTTTTCAGGACATTCTGGGGTAACTACAAAAAATTTGAGGCTTCTTATGGTGAAATGCTTTACGGAAGCATTATGACGGATATCTTCTCCTATAAAGCCCGTAACTACACATCCTCTCTCGAATCAGCCCTCTATCCCAATAATATCCCTGTGGAGGTTTACAATTCACTTATTGATAATGTAAATAAGAACCTGCCTGCATTTCACAGATATCTGGCAATAAAGAAAAGAATGCTTAATGTTGACACCCTGAAGTATCTCGATCTTTATGCCCCGGTAGTTAAGGATGTTGACCTGAAATTCACCTTTGATGAGGCAAAGGCTTTGGTATTGAAAGCTCTTGCCCCGCTTGGTACTGAATATATAACTATTGTAAAGAAAGCTATGGATGAGCGCTGGATTGATGTCTTTCCGACAACTGCAAAAAGTTCAGGAGCATACTCAACTGATGCTGCCTTCGATGTACATCCTTATATTTTGATGAATTACAATGGTTCATACAGCGATGTAAGCACTCTTGCACACGAGCTTGGACACACAATGCACAGCTATTTTGCCAACAAGACACAGCCATATCCGATGGCCGACTATCCGACATTTGTTGCCGAAGTGGCTTCGACCTTCAATGAGGTCCTGCTCTTCAGGGAAATCATGAAGGAGATCAAAGATGATGATGTTCGTCTTTCACTTCTTATGAGCTGGCTCGATCAGTATAAGGGAACCATTTTCAGGCAGACCCAGTTTGCTGAGTTTGAGCTCAGACACATCAGGCAGCTGAAAATGGAGAACCATTGACAGGAGAATTCCTTTCAGACCTGTATGAAAAAGAGGTAAAAAAATATTACGGACACGACAAGGGAGTTTGCTATGTTGATGATTATATCTCGATGGAATGGGCATTTATACCTCATTTTTACAGAAGGTTTTATGTTTATCAGTATAGTACATCATTCACAGCATCAATATCTCTGGCTGAAAGGGTTATGAATAATGAAAAGGGAGCTCTCGAAAAGTACATTAAATTCATATCATCAGGAGGTTCAGATTATCCAATAGAGCTGCTTAAAAAAGCAGGTGTTGATATGACAACGTCTGCTCCTTTCGATAAGACGATTGTTGCAATGAACTCAATAATGGATGAGATCGAGAAGATCCTCGCAAAAAAGGAAGCCTGAAGAGTAAAAAATAAAAATGATTCTCTGTGGCTCTGCTGTGAAGCCTAATCTGTGACCCTCTGTGTAACCTTTTGAAACCAACTTACTACAGAGTCCCCCAGGGGACGGGTCACAGACCGTCCACTGGAGCTGATAATTCTCTAAATCATTTATTGTTATTGCAGAAACAAGGTTTCTACATAGACTTTCTTATCGTACTGGAATTCACTGAGCCTGTAGTAGATTGAAGAGTCATTCTCAACCTGGTAGACCCAGTAGCCTGATACATCTCCCGGGAGAGTAGAAAATCCTTCTTATATAGAGCTTATCTCCAAGAGTAAAATCGCAGTTTTTGCCATATGCTGATAATTTACCAAAAGTTTTATCCATTGATGTTTTTATCCAGACTATATTTGGACCGTTGGAAGTCTCAGGACCAGTATGCCTGTAGGTCAGAAATTCTCCAACATATTTTCTTGTCATCAGGAATTCATCTTCTATAACGACTTCTGTTGATCTCGTTTGCGGATTTTTTCTGAGATTCAAATGGAACATTCAGCAGCTGTGTTGTGCTCAGATCGGTATAGGAAGACGCCTCCTTCAGGATCTGCTTCAACTTTCAGGAAATACTTATCGGCATTCCAGTCGATATTGACAGAAATTTCCTGTTTTATACGATCCGGTCCCGATTGTGACTGATAATAAGCCATCCTTATTCGTTGTCTGCTGTTTGGGTTTCACTGTAAATAACAACTCCTGATGTGTTTCCGGTAAGGATACTGAATCTGAATGATACAGGCCTTGAAACAACCAGTTCCCCTGATTTATTCCTGACCAGGATCTGGTAGTCGAATGATTCCGGCTTCTGGCCAGATCCGACTTAAACAAAAAACAAATGCTATAAAAAAGAGAAAAAGCCTTCTCATAACGGTTTATTTTTTTAAAGTTATGAAAGATAGTAATATATTACAAATATTATCAGATTACGAAGATTCCGCATACCAAAAGGTTCACCTGATCTAAGCACTATGAATAATTGTGGAGTTAACTTTCTCCTGCCAGAATTATAAATTATTCAGAAAGTGTTTCAATCTGAACCTGTCAAATCCTTATCTTTCTTTTCTTATCTTGTGTCATTCTGATTTTTCAGGACATTTTGATTGAAAAATCTAAATAAGATATATTATCCGATGAAAAGATTGTTTTTTGTCTTCTTTGTCTATCATCTCTGTTAATTCAGCCTGTTCAGCCAGGAAACCAAAATGATAGATCAGATCCGCGATCAGAAAAGCGGAACCTCGGTCTGGTGGGCCGGACAGGATAGCTGGGTAATCAAGTCAGGCAACCTTGTTATTGCCACTGACCTGTTTCTTGATGACAATGGCCGTATTGCCCCTGCCCCGGTCACTCCTGAGGAACTTGCATCTGTTCTTGACATATCCTTCATAACCCATGCCCATGGGGATCATTTTGAAGAGTATACTTCAAAGATCCTTCTGGAGAAATCCTCCTGCATTTTTGTAATGCCCGAGAGTTGTCTTGCCTGAAGCACACAAGATGAAGATCCCTGATAGCAGGATAGTTGTTGCCAGACCACAGCGAACCTTTTGAAATAAAAGGGATAAGGGTAGAGCCGATACGGGCTATTCATGGCAATGCCAATTTTGCAATCTATTATGATGCAAACCTCCAGGATTGCGGTTACCTCCTGACTATAAACGGGAAGACATTTCTTCAGCCTGGCGACACATACCTGCTTGAAGACCACTTGTTTATAAAAAAGGTAAATGTGCTTTTTGTCTCACCCACCGAACATAATATGTATATTGAACCTTCAGTTATTCTGATAAATACCCTGAACCCTGATTATATATTTCCCCAGCATCACAGCACAATTGCAGTAAACGAGGAAAACCGTTTCTGGGCAAAGGGGTACCCTGATGAAGTAATGATCAGACTCTCGAAATCTCTGAAAGAGAGGTATCATATTCTTAAACCCGGAGATAAAATGGAAATAAAGTAGAGCATGTAGAATATTGATGTCTCAAAATTTTAAATCTCCGGCCAAATATGAATCAGGAATAGCAGGTCTGGATCAGGAAAATATTGTTGACTTCTGAAAAAATATTGTTTAACTTTGGTTGGAAGTGATGAAAAAATGATCAGTGGCAGTCTTGATGTAATTGTCATTTGAAGAGCTTTACAAGGCTGTCTGTAAGCATTTTATTGGGAATCTGAACAGTATTGCCAGCTCCGTTGTACCAGGTCAAACAGGACGATTGGATGAAAAAGCTAAAAATCAGTATTATTGATCTGATCCATAACAGTCCCTCCCAGTCACTGTACCGTCGTTATATGTTTTCCAACTATACGAGCATCATGCCTCAGATAGTAGGTGTATGGTGCAGGGAAGAGGGTCATGAGGTAAACTATTCTATTTTTACAGGCTCACAGAAACTGAATGATCTTCTTTCAGACAAGGCAGATCTTGTTTTCATAAGTTCCTTCACCTTTACTGCGCAGCTGGCTTATGCCATGAGTAATTATTTCCGGTCGCGAGGGGCAGTAACTGTTCTCGGCGGGCCGCATGGCCAGAAGTTATCCGGGCGATGCTTGTCAGTATTTCGATTATGTTTTAGGGATGACTGACAGGGATCTGCTGAAACAGCTTCTCCCGGAATTTCGAAATGAACAGACATGAGGGAGTCTATCTGGCTGGCTTCTGCACAACCAACCTCCATTCCAGGGGTCAGGGAGAGATGGCAGTTTATAGAAAAGGTTCACCGCCATTCAAACTTTATCAAGGTAATTCCAATGATAGGCAGTTTTGGATGTCCATACCAGTGTAATTTCTGTATTGATTCACAGGTTCCTTATCAGCAGCTTGATACAGGTATGATCAGGGATGATCTCAGCTTTATTATGAGGCAGATAAAACATCCCAGGATAGGATGGTATGATCCGAATTTCGGGATTAAGTTCAACCTCATCATGGACACAATAGAATCGGTGGTTCCGCCAGGAGCAGTTGATTTTATTGCTGAATGCAGTCTTTCGGTACTCAGTGAGCCCAATGTAAGAAGACTAAAAAAGAACGGATTCAGGATGATAATGCCGGGGATTGAATCATGGTTTGAGTATGGTGATAAATCGAAGACAGGCTTTGCAAATGGCATTGACAAAGTCAGGAAAATAGCTGATCATGTAAATATGATTCAGAGTTATATTCCGCAGGTTCAGACTAATTTCATGTTCGGACTTGACAGTGATTGCGGGGAGGAACCTTTTGAACTGACAAAGCGGTTCATTGATCTTGCCCCTGCTGCCATCCTTCATTTGCGCTGCTCTCAATTTATGGACAGGGTGTCCGGAGTAATATAAGCTATGAAACTGATGACAGGATAATTCCATTTCCTTTTCACCTGATGAGATCGGTACATACTCTGAATATCGTCCCAAAGCATTATACAGGGAGGAATTTTACATTCATTTTATTGATCTGTTACAGATAGAGTCTTTCCTGAAGATCAATGTACCGGCGTGTTTAGTGCTAATGAAATGATGGTCCCCCGATGGATAATACTACTGCTTTCATTAACGACAGCGGATCAGGAAAGATAAGCTCTCTGTCATCCATTCTGAAAAACCTTCAGAGGGAACCAGAATTCAGGGCTTTTGTGGAAAGGAAAACCAACAGTGTCCCCCGGGTAACGATCGAAAAAGTAAGGCATGACCTGGGTCCGCTCTGGGAATGGCTTCCCGATAAATCATTGTC
>CAWFRW010000030.1:0-64448 GCA_963818295.1 uncultured Bacteroidales bacterium | reverse complement strand
GCAACTCAGGATGAGATTGGATACTCTGCGCACTGCACTGAAACAGAAGATGGCTCTCGATGAGTTCTGGATAAAGCTTGGAGGCAACGTTGACAAGGCAAGGGAACTGATAAGGATCTATTATACCCGTGTACTATACTCCAACTTTTATTTTACCTCATACAAACAGGGCTGGCGAAGCGAGAGTGGAATGATCTATATTATATACGGGCCTCCTGACAAGGTCTACAAAACAATCGACGGGGAAAACTGGGGTTACAGGAAACCGGTTGTCAAATCATCATGGGGAGGAAGATACAGCGTTAAGGAGGAATATCTCTTCTTTAACTTTAAGAAAAAAGAGGACATATATTCAGATAATGATTATTACCTGAGCCGTAGTGAAACACTGGTGACATACTGGGATAAAGCCATCCTGAGCTGGCGAAAGGGAGTTGTATTCCGTCTGGATAATCCGGAAGGGATTTAAGCAAAATATTTAAATTAACAGATGCAGAAAGAGAAGGATTGTATTTTCGGATTAAGACCAGTCATTGAAGCCATAAAAGCAGGAAAACAGATCGACAGGTTACTCATAAGACAAGGCTTGCAGGGTGCTACTTATCATGAACTGATGACCCTTGTTAAGGGAAAATAACATAGTATATCAGATAGTACCGGTTGAAAGGATCGAGCTTGTAACACGGAAAAACCACCAGGGTGTACTGGCCTGGTTATCAGTCATTGAATACCAGTATATTGCCAACCTGCTACCGATGATTTATGAAAAAGGGGAAGATCCTTTCATAATTGCTCTTGACGGAGTTTCGGATGTAAGGAATTTCGGAGCCGTGGTTCGTACAGCCGAATGCCTTGGAGCCCATGCAATAATGATCCCTGAAAAAGGATCGGCAAGGATCACAGCTGATGCTGTAAAGACATCAGCAGGAGCGCTGCATTCATTTCCTGTTTGCAGGGAAAAAAGTATTGTACGTGCTGTTGAATATCTGAAGGAATCGGGATTAAAAGTATTATCAGCAACTGAAAAATCAGGTGTCCCTGGCATCAGAAGCACACGCTGACAGGTCCCGTTGTACTTATTCTCGGATCGGAAGATAAGGGTATCAGCCGTGAACTCATATCTCTCTCCGATCAACAGGTAAGAATACCGATGACAGGTGCAATAGAATCGCTTAATGTCTCTGTGTCTGCAGGAATCCTGATCTATGAGATTATGAGGCAGCAGGGGTATCAGTAATCGGTAATCGGTAATCGGTATTCGGTAATCGGTGACGCGGGTTTGTAAGGCCATAAGTCTTGGCTCGGATTTGTAATCCGTGATATACACTATCAATCCGCGCTACATGGCGTGGATTATGTAAATCCGTGATAACACTGTAAGGCCAGTGCCATGCTGGCGCGGATTTGTAATCCGTGCCAAAAGTCTTTATCTGTAAAAATTTAATAATCAGCATTATCATAGCACGGATTGCAAATCCGCGCTAACGCTGTATTACTGATTACCGTCTCCTGCCGACCCTATTCAATAATATTCCTGATCCTGTCATCAAGCATTGCCTGGTCTGAAGCAAAGGATGCAAGTCCGGCGAGTGTAAGCAATGTATCGGGAGCAATTTTTCCCTCACTTATCTTATTCGCCCATCTTGAATGGACAGGTATTTTTCCATCTGATACAATAAATCCCTTCTCTTCCCTGGTAAGGAACGGAAACATATCAGCGCATCCCTCTTCATGAGCAATGCTTATAAGCTCTGCACCTGAGGCCGGGATCTTTCCCGCCAGCCTGTCAGCCAGCTTCAGCACATTGTTGTTTACTTCCCAGAATTTTTCAATACCTGCACCATTGGCAGAGTCATTGAGATTCACCTCATAATTTTCATGAGTACGGGATGTAAAATTTCCCTTTAAGCTCCTTATGGCCTGTTGCCGCAACTTTGGGAGGCATTGTAAATACATCGGTCCCTGCAAGAAGTTCAAGCTGTCCATGGTTTCTTAAACTTGCAGCAATCTGTTTTGTCTGCCATGGATTATCCGCAGAGAGACCGGTAACCCAGTTCTGTGATGAAATAACTGCCTTCTCTCCTGCCCCGGAACCATCTCCAAGCTTATTATTTATGATATAGGCTCCTATGCGGCCAAGAAATACATTCACATAATCAGGTCTTGCAACTTTTGTCACAAGTACATTCTCCCTGTGCACTGAAGCCCAGTGTGAAATTTATCCTGACACCTGAATCCTTCAGAAGCCTTGCTCCTATCAATCCTTCAGCCGTATATGGCACCTTAACAATAAACTGTTCAGGACACATTTCATGAAACCGCCTGCCATAATACTGGATAGCCTTTATATCATGAGCTGTATCAGTATGGAGTTCAACGCTTACATATCCTCCGAACTTCGAAGCCAGCCTCAGTCCGTGCCGGGCATTGAGTATAAATGCAATTTCCTTAACCCTTTCATCAGGAGGAAGGTCTCTTACGATGCTTTTGGCCTCGGATGATGAAAATATCATATATCCCCTTTTGTATCTCATTGTTAAGAAGCGTATTGTTTGTAGTCAATGCGCTCATTTCAGCTGTCCAGTTCGCTTCCGCTTCTTCCATATCACCTGTGTCGAGCCATAACTCAGTCCCGGCATTCACAAGAGATTCCCAGAATGGATCCTTTTTGCCTGTAACATGCTTCTCACTTATGTTTTTCCAGACAAAGTCACTAATTCTTGTATTCAGGTCAGCCATATTCTTATCAGTTATTAAAATTTACAGTCTTTATTTTATTCTTGACAATGCAAGCATATCATCTCCGGTTGGTTGCTGGAATACCTTCAAACCGAATTCATTCATTATTGCCAGCAGATGCTCAAAGATCTCGGATTGGATATTTTCGTACGGAACCATCTGATTATTCAGGGAAAAGCCATACACCTGAAGTGGAAGTCCATTTCCTTCCGGAGGCCGGTGCCTGACAACAAACGGCTGATTTTTATCAATATAACGGATGCTGTTTAATATAAGATTCAGCATAATACCTGAAAACCCCGAGATTGGTCAGACGTGAAGAATTGAAAAAATTAGATTATCAGCATTATTCTGTGTCGTTATCCCAGTCCTGTTATTCTCGAAATGATTCGATATATTCCTTAAGTACAGGAACAGCGCAAAATTTCTCTCTCATCTCATTATTGAGGAAACTGATGCTTTTCATGTCGATGAAGATTGAACGCTTGATCTGTCTTACACCAGACTCCTCCATCCCCTTCCAGTTCTGAAAAGAGTCATTTACAAGTGAGTATGTCGGAACATTTACAATCGTCTTGTCAAAATTCTGAATCTTAACATTATTAAGTGTAATATCAACAACCAGTCCATCAACATCCCTTTTAGGTACAGTGATCCAGTCGCCCACCCTGAGCATATTGTCGGCAGAGAGCTGAATACTTGCAACCAGCCCCAGAAGGGTATCCTTGAAGACCAGTATCAGTACGGCAGCCATGGCGCCAAGACCTGCAATTATTGTGCTTATATCCTGCCTGAATATCACGGAAACAACAACAAGGATAGTAATCAGAATAACAAGAATTTTTACAAGCTGTACATATCCCTTTATATGGCGGTGCTGAGCAACTGCAAGCGTATTGTAGATCTGATGCCATGCTTCGATGAAAGGCAAGGAGGACTATCATCCCTGCAAATACCATATAGATATAAGCCATTTTATGAACAGCGATCAGCCAGCCCGGATAAGCTTTCAATGCCCATCCGGCCATGAACCATATTACAAGTGCGGGTGCAAGATGCGACAGACGGGTGAAAACTTTCTGTTCAAGGAAAATATCATCCCACTGAGAAGTGGTTTTTTTTACAATCCTTGTAACAATAGTGTTTATTATCAGTTTGGCAAGAAAATTGGCGAACCAGCTCAATATACTTACGATAACCACCAGGGTCACTGTGCTGAGCAACGATGACAAACTGTAACTGAGCCCGGCCTCAATAAATAACTCCTTTATCCATATCGAAGGATCATTCATGAACCGCATAATAATTCAATTAAGTAATTTGTCGCAAAAGTAACTAAATTATTGATCGGTGTTATTGAAAATCTTTAGCTTTACGATATACAACAGCAATAAATTTAATAATGAGGAGAACTTTAATATTAAGCCTTCTGATCTGTTCGGCTTCTGTAACGGCACAGATCAGATTTGATGATTATTTTACTGACAAGGTCCTTAGATTCGACTTCATGTTTTCAGGCAACAGTCAGAGCACAACAGTCTACCCGATGGGGATGAAGGAGGAACCTTTCTGGGCAGGTTCAAATACAAATCTCATCGACCCTTTTAATTATGGCAATTTCAGATATGAGGTTTTTGATGATGCTTCAGATCTGCTTCATTTATTCCAGGGGATTCAGCTCTCTCTTCCAGGAATGGCAGACCACTGCTGAAGCCAGAACAATATCAAGAAGCTTTTACGAGGTCGCAACAATGCCCTATCCGAAAAACAAGATAAAGTTTGTTATCAGCGGAAGAAAACGTGATGGAACTTTCTCAAAGCTGTTTGATATAAAAATAGATCCGGCGGATTACTTCATCAGAAAGGAGAAGCCCCTCAATGTAGCTGCATCGGCATTAAAAAAAGGTGGCGATCCACATATCTCAGTAGATATTGCATTTATTGCGGAAGGCTATCAGGAAGGATGAAATGGATAAATTCCATGACGATGTAAAAAAAATGGCAAACTGCTCTCTTTTCTGAAGAGCCATTCAGATCATATGAGGAGAAGTTCAATATCTGGGCGGTGGATGCGGTCTCACAGGATTCCGGTACTGATGTGCCCGGTGAAGGAATATATGTAAATACTGCATTGAATTCAAGCTTCTACACCTTCGACCTCGATCGCTATCTTACCACACAGGATATAAAGGCGGTGAACGATTATGCTGCTGCCGTTCCGCATGATGCAATAATCGTGCTCATCAACACCACAAGGTATGGTGGCGGCGGTGTATATAACTATTACAGCGGTACATCATCAGGCAATATACTCTCGGAAAAAGTATTCATACATGAATTCGGACATGGATTTGCGGGTCTTGCAGATGAATACTACTCTTCTACAGTTGCATATGATGAGTTCTATCCGCTGGATGTTGAACCATGGGAACCCAATATTACAACTATGGTTGATTTCGGTTCCAAATGGAAAAAAGATCTTGTCAAAGGGACTCCTGTTCCGACACCGGCAGAGGATAAATATGAAAATGTAACAGGTGTATTTGAAGGAGGAGGTTATTCTGCAAAAGGCATCTTCCGTCCCGAAATGGAGTGCCGGATGAAAAGCAACGGGCCCAAAGGGTATTGTACTGTCTGCAGGAAGGCGATAAAAGAGATGATAGAATTCTATATTAAATGAAATAATTTCTCTGTGCAACTCTGTGAATCCTCTGTGTTCTCTGTGTAAGTTCTTATTTGTTACACAGAGCGACACAGAGAAGACACAGAGGCCACAGAGAATGAAGGAAGAATGAAAATTATTTGTTTTTTCTGTCGATAATATAGAACAGTACAAGGCTGAGTCCGCCGAAGAAGAAGATCATTGCAGGATAATTTGCATCCTTCATCAAGAATGCCTGCATTTGACATATATTGCTCCTACAATAATACCCAGTGCCACACCCATGAAGAGCATCCCGATCTTCAGTGTAAACTTGCCCCAGTTGATACCTGATCTTGAGCCTTCCTTACCTGTATTGAAGAGAGAAGCATCTGCTCCTTTTTCTATCAGGGCCAGTCTTTCCTTGTGACGGGTTGTGTAGTAAACATAAATTATGCCGAACATTGCGGCAAAAAATGCGATAAATGTGATTGCTGTTGCTGCCATTTTAGTAAATATTGGTTAAAAACTCATTTTATTCATTAGACAGGATACATTACATACCGGTTACAAAAAAGAGTCTCCATTTTTGAAAAATCGTTCATTTTTTGTTCAAAACAATGTTATGATATATATTAAAAATGCTAAATATCATCTCGGATATTCCAATATGTTGTTAAATTTACAGCTGTTAAAAAAATAACACTATGGCTGATCTCTCATGTAAATATCTTGGATTGCAATTAAAAAATCCTATTGTTGTGGGCAGTTCCGGACTCACCTCCTCCCTGGAGAACCTTAAAGATAATTTCTCAGATGGGAGCCGGAGCAGTTGTTCTTAAATCGATATTTGAAGAACAGATCAAATTTGAAACTGACAAGTTCATGCAATCAGATCAGAAGGAGATGAAATCGTGGCAGGAGACATTTCAGAATATTGTCAGCAAGACAGGAGTTTTATTACGAGGAGGCTTATGATTATCTGACCAGTTATGCAAGGGAACACACCCTAAACCATTATCTCTCACTGATCACGGAAGCAAAAAAGGCAATTGATATTCCAGTAATTGCAAGTATAAACTGCAACACCCAGTATGACTGGCAGTATTTTGCAAAACGTATGCAGGATGCAGGTGCTGATGCACTTGAACTAAATGTTTATCTTCTTCCGTCTGACTTTGAAAAAAGCAGCGCTGAGCATGAAAAGGTATATTTTGATATAATTCAGGAAGTAAGAAAATTTATTACAATACCGATTTCACTGAAAATCGGTTTCTATTTTTCAAGTCTTTCCCATACGGCTCTGAAACTGTCTGAAACAGGCATTGCCGGTCTGACACTTTTTAACAGGCCCTACAATCCTGATATTGATATTGACCATCTGCAGGTAAATGCATCAAATATGTTCAGCAATGATAGCGAGTATACTCATACACTCAGATGGGTAGCCCTGCTTGCAGGAAAGATCAATTGCGATATTGCAGCATCAACAGGAATACATAATCATGAAACTGTTATAAAACAGCTTCTTGCCGGAGCAGATGCTGTACAGATGGTATCAGTATTTTATAAAAATCATTTTGATATACTTCCAGAAATTATAAGCGGTGTTCATGACTGGATGACAGAGCATAACTTCAGCCGCATATCAGATTTCAAAGGATTGCTAAGCAGAAAGAATGTTCATAATCCTGCAACATATGAACGTGTTCAGTTCCTTCGTCTTTTTTCAAGTGTTGAATAATATATAAGCATAAAAATGTCTCATTCCGAACATCATACAGAAAGAAATTCACTGGCATACAGCATTGAGAAGAAGGTTGATGTAAAGTCCCAGAAATGCTATCAGTGCGGCAAATGTTCAGCCGGCTGTCCTGTTGCTGATGAAATGGATCTTCCGCCAAGCATGGTAATGAGGCTGCTCCAGACAGAATCACCTGCCAATGATGACAGAGTACTCAGATCGCATTCAATCTGGCTTTGTGTAACCTGCGAGATGTGTCTGAGCCGCTGCCCGATGGAGATTGATATTCCATCGATGATGGATTATCTGCGGCAGAGATCAAGGAGTGAAAAGAAGGTGAACAAAAAAGCAAAGAATATAATTGCTTTTCACAAATCATTTCTGAATTCAATAAGATTCACAGGAAGATTGTATGAGCTCGGGCTTATTACTCGATTATAAACGTCAGTCTCTTAATCTTACACAGGATATATCACTTGCCCCAAAAATGATATCAAGAGGCAAATTGCATCTGTTTCCCGACTATGATCAAAGGGAACAGCACAGATCGCAAGAATATTTAAGAAAACAAGCAATTAAGGAGGAATATATGAAATTTGGCATTTATCCCGGATGCTCATTGACCGGATCTGCACGTGATTACAATGAATCGGTTTTTGCCCTTGCAGAGGCATTTGGTCTGGAGTTTACCCAGATTCCCGACTGGAACTGCTGCGGAGCTACTGCTGCCCATAACCTTAACAAGGAGTTATCACTTGCCCTGCCTGCCCGTATACTGGCTCTTGCAGAGAAAAACGGTCTCGATGAAATAATTGTACCATGTGCTGCCTGTTACAGCCGGCTTGTTGTAACACAGCATGAACTGAAGAAGGATCCGGAACTTAAGAACCGGATAAGCGAAGTTATTGAGATGGATTACAGGGGTACATCAAGGATCCTCAATGTGATTGAATGGATTGACAAATATATAATTCCGCAGCTTGATGAAAAAATTGTTAACCAGTTCAAATATAAAGTTGCCTGTTATTATGGATGTCTGCTTGTACGACCAAATAAAGTCCTGAATTATGACCGGGCCGAGGATCCGCAGACAATGGATATTGTGATGGCAAAGCTAGGAGCAACTCCGGTTGATTATCCCTATAAAACAGAATGCTGCGGTGCAGGATTCTCCATTTCACGTACAGATATCGTATCAAAACTTTCGGGAAAAATTATTGAAGATGCTGAACACCGGGGTGCTGATGCAATTATTGTTGCATGCCCGATGTGCCATTCAAATCTTGATATGCGGCGTCCTGATATTAATAAGTACTGGAAAACAGAATATAATATCCCTGTCATTTTTGTAACCCAGGCAATTGGTCTGGCTATAGGCTTGCCGGCCTCAAAAGTTGGATTGAAACGGCATTTTGTTGAGGTTAAAATCAGTTAAAGAGATAAACATTTTTTAAGATGGCCAGAATAGGTGTATTTGTTTGTCATTGTGGTGAAAATATAAGCGCTACCGTCGATTGCGGAAAGGTTGCTGAAACTATAGGTAAACTAAAACATGTAGCCTACAGCACCGAATATAAATATATGTGTTCAGATCCCGGGCAGACTCTTATAAAGGATGCCATCAAGGAGCATAAGCTGACAGGTGTTGTTGTTTCAGCCTGCTCTCCCCGTATGCATGAACCTACTTTCAGAAAAGCCTGTGCCGAAGGAGGATTGAATCCTTTCCTCTGCGAAATGGCAAATCTCCGGGAACATTGTTCATGGGTTCATGAAAAGAATGAACTGACAACTGAAAAAGCAATTGATATTGTCAGAACACAGGTTGAAAAGGTAAAACTAAATTCTGCCCTTCAGCCGATAAGAGTTCCTGTTACAAAAACATCACTGGTTATCGGAGGCGGTATTGCAGGTATTCAGGCAGCACTGGATATTGCAAACTGCGGACATAAGGTTGTAATGGTTGAACGTTCACCATCGATCGGTGGACATATGTCGCAGTTATCAGAGACCTTCCCCACCCTCGACTGTTCCCAGTGTATTCTTACACCCCGTATGGTTGAGGTGGCACAGCATCCGAATATTACTCTTTATACTTATGCTGAAGTTGAAAGCGTTGAGGGATTCATCGGAAATTTTAAGGTAAAGATCCGTAAAAAAGCCAAGAGTCTCGATGAAAAAGCCTGTACCGGTTGCGGACTTATGCACAACAAAATGTCCGCAGAAAAAGATCCCGAATGAATTTGAACAGGGAATGGGAATGAGACCTGCCATTTATGTTCCTTTTCCGCAGGCGGTTCCAAACAGACCGGTTATTGACAGGGAACATTGTACCTATTATATTAAAGGGAAAATGCAAGATCTGCGAGATCGTATGTCCTACAAAAGCAATCCGGTTCGATCAGCCTGATGAAATTCTTGATCTTGAGATCGGAGCAATTGTTGTTGCAACCGGATTCGATATCAAACATGCCGATTTCTTCCCTGAATATGGTTATGGCAAATATAAGGATGTTATCGACGGATTGCAGTTTGAACGGCTTGCCTCAGCCTCAGGTCCAACTGCAGGAGCAATTCTCAGACCATCAGACGGACAGGTGCCAAAGAATATTGTATTTATTGCCTGTGCAGGTTCACGCGATCCGGCAAAAGGAATTGCCTACTGCTCAAAAATATGCTGCATGTACACTGCCAAACATGCAATGCTTTATAAACATAAGGTACATGAAGGCAATGCTCATGTTTTCTATATGGATATCAGGTCAGGCGGAAAAAATTATGATGAGTTTGTACGCCGTGCAATTGAAGAAGATTATGTTAACTATATCCGGGGCAGGGTATCCACTGTTTATGAAAGAGATGGAAAGCTTATTGTAAAAGGTGTTGACACACTTCTTGGAGCACAACCTGTTGAAATAGTTGCTGATATGGTTGTTCTGGCAACTGCAGGAGTTGCAAACCCGGGTGCTGAAGATCTTGCTCAGAAATTGCATGTTTCATACGATTCGCATAAGTTCTTTGCAGAAGCACATCCAAAGCTTAAACCTGTTGAGACAAACACTGCAGGGATATTTCTTGCAGGTGCATGTCAGAATCCGAAAGATATTCCTGATTCAGTTTCCCAGGCTTCAGGAGCTGCTGTAAAAGTTGCTGCACTCTTTTCACAGAGCGAACTTACACGTGAACCGCTTGTTGCAGTTGTAAACCGGATGGCTCCGCCTTTGTATTCAACCTGTGTTGCCTGCGGCATGTGCAAGCCTGTCTGTCCGTACCAGGCAATTGAGCGTGAAGAATTCAAGAACCGCGATGGAAAAGTTGTAAAAAAAGCTGCAAAAATCAATGAAGGTCTGTGCCAGGGTTGCGGCACATGTGTATGCAGTATGCCGATCCAAATCAATCGACCTGCATGGTTATTCAAATAACCAGGTCTATGCTGAAGTTGTGGCTCTGCTTAATGAATATTAATCAGTTATCAGATACAGTTTTTATAAAAGAAAATATATGTCAGATTTTGAACCAAAAGTTGTCGCCTTCGTATGTAACTGGTGTACATATGCAGGTGCCGATTTGACAGGAACCAGCAGGATAAAATATGCATCCAATGTAAAGATTATCCGCTTCCCCTGTACAGGACGCATCGATTTTATGCTTCTGTCTGAAGGCATTTGCCAATGGAGCTGACGGAATAATTGTATCGGGCTGTCATCCGAATGACTGCCATTATACATCAGGTAATTTTCATGCAAAACGCCGCTGGATAATGTTTAAGGAACTAATGGATTTTATGGGAGTTGACATGAACCGGATTACTTTTTCATGGGTATCGGCAGCCGAAGGTGCCAAATGGGCAGATGTTGTAAATTCAACTGTTACACGCATACGTGAACTGGGACCATATGTATCCTACAAGGAACTGGTAAATAAATCAGTTGAGGAGGAGGTGAAAAATGGATAATCTGATTAAAAGGGCAAAAGAATTGCTTGAAAACAAGACTGTTCAGGTCGTTATTGGTTATGAAGCAGGTCCTACAGGTGTTATACGTCCGGCATTTATTACTGATCCCGAAAAAACAGGAAGACTGATTTATAATGATAAATGTGTTCAGAATCTGGCTGTTTACCTCACAAAACAGGAGGTAAAAAATCTTGGAAAAATGGCAATTGTGGCCACACTTCCGGTAATGAGAAGCATTATGATGCTGATCTCAGAACATCAGCTCTCTGCAGAAAATATAGTTGTTCTGGGGATATCTGGCAGATGGAAGCCTGCTTGATATTGCTGACATACAGGTTATGCAGGGATATATTGAAAAATCTGATCTCAGCAATCCCGAAAAATACAAAATCCTGCTGGCTGAATTAAACAAGCTGACCCCTGAAGAGAGATTTGCTTACTGGCAGAAAGAACTTTCAAAATGTATTAAATGTTATGCATGCAGACAGGCATGTCCGATGTGTTACTGCATCAGGTGCACTGTTGAGGTCAACCAGCCGCAGTGGATACCGGTACAGGCAAATACTCATGGCAATATGGAATGGCACATTCTGAGAGCGATGCATCTTGCCGGCCGCTGCATCAGCTGCGGTGAATGCGGAAGAGCTTGTCCGGTCGGTATTCCATGCCACCTGCTTACAATGCAGCTTACCGATCAGGTCTACAATTATTTCAAGGTATATGCAGGTACATCAGATAAGATGAATTCGGTATTGTCGACTTTTGAACCCAATGATAAAGAAAGCTTTATAATTTAACATGGAAACTACCAGAAAATTAATACGGAAGCAATCGCTTGAAAAGCTTTATACTGCTTTAACTGCAAACCGGAAGGTATATGCCCCGGTTGTTGCTGCCGATAAACAGATTGAATACAGGTATAATCCGGCTTTTGCCGAAGTCACATTCGATCATATCAGGTCGACACTGTCGGTAAAAAATATTGTATTCCCGAAGGTTGAGAATCTATTTTACTATACAAATGCAAAGACTGAGAGTACAATCACTGATATTGATCTGAACAAGATCCCTGAAGTAGTGCTATGGGGAGCACATCCATGCGATAATGCTGCATTTGATACCCTCCGGTCAATATTCTGCTGGGATACCAAAGATGAATTCTTTGCAAAACGTCTTGAAAAACTGGCTGTGATAGGACTAAGCTGTCACCTGAGTGATGAATATTGTTTCTGCACTTCGGTAGGACTTTCTCCCGATTCAGCAAAAGGAAGCGATATATTGCTGTCGCGATTGAAGAACGGTGATTATCATGCAGATATACTGACTGAAAAAGGCAATGAGATTGTCAGACTCAGCAGCAGATCTGTTTGAACCTGTATCAGATGAAAAAGCAATTATTACTGAAGTCAATCAGAAATTCAGTCATGAGCAGGTAACAGCAAAGCTGGCAACTGCATTTGAACATCCGTTCTGGGTTGAAAATTCCCTGAGATGTATTGGTTGCGGAGCTTGTGCCTATGTATGTCCCACATGTGCATGTTTTGATATCCAGGATGAAACCAGAGGCAAGAACGGGAAACGTTACCGCAGCTGGGATTCCTGTGGTTTCGGACTGTTCACCCTTCATACTTCGGGTCATAATCCGCGGAATGTTCAGAGCCAGAGATGGAGACAGCGGATAATGCATAAATTTTCATATATGCCCGAACGGAATGAATCGCTTGGATGCGTTGGTTGCGGACGGTGTTCAAGCGGATGCCCGGTCGATATGAATATTGCCGAACAATTGGAAGCATTACAAAATATTTAATCAGTTAGAATATGAGCGACAATATCTATAAGCCCTATCTGATGGAGATCGAAAATATTATTGAAGAGACTCCTGATGTAAGGACATTCCGCTTAAAATTTAAAAACAGCGAAGAGGCTGAAAAATTCTCTTTCAAGGCCGGACAGTTTGGAGAATATTCAGTTTTGGGTGAAGGAGAATCAACTTTCTGTGTGGCATCATCTCCCACCCGCAAAGGATATATTGAGTGTACTTTCCGCAAAGCCGGTCGTGTAACAAACTCCCTGGCAAATCTTGAAGTAGGTGATACTGTTGGTTTCAGGGGTCCGTATGGAAATACATTTCCGATTGAAGAATGGGAAGGAAAGAACCTTCTGTATATAGCCGGAGGTATTGCCTTGCCTCCAATGCGCTGCGTTATCTGGAATACTATCGATCTGAGGGATAAATACAAGGATATTACAATTGTTTACGGAGCCCGCACGGTATCTGACCTTGTATATAAACATGAATTGAAGGAGTGGGAAGAGAGACCTGATATCAGGCTGATAACAACAGTTGATCCCGGAGGACAGACTCCTGACTGGAAAGGTGAAATAGGATTTGTTCCGCTGGTTCTTGAGAAGCTGGCTCCCTCATCAGAAAATACAATTGCAGTTTTATGCGGTCCTCCTGTAATGATAAAATTCACAATGCCTGTTCTTAAAAAACTTGGTTTTCAGGATAAGGATATCTATACAACGCTTGAAAACAGGATGAAATGCGGATTTGGCAAATGCGGTCGCTGCAATGTCGGCAAAGTGTTTGTCTGCAAAGATGGTCCTGTATTCAGTTACGAACAGATCCTTTCCCTGCCTGAAGAATATTAATATCCTTTAAATAAATCTGCGCAATCTGCGGGAACTTATTTTAGTCTCCCGCAGATTTCGTTGAAATATACCTCCCAGACTGTAACCATTTAATAACTTTACACGTCAAATGGTCAGTGTGAATAACAAAGACGACATATCAGATTGTATTGACCAGGTTCTTGGAGGAAACATCAACGCTTTCACCAAAATTGTCAACCGGCATAAGGACAAGGCATATAATCTTGCTTTCAGGATATGCTGCAGCCATGAGGAAGCGGAAGAAATTGCACAGGATTCATTTTTAAAAGCCTACAGGGCGCTGGGAAGTTTCAAGAGAGAGAGCAGTTTTTCGACATGGCTCTACAGGATTGTTTACAACACTGCTATCTCCTATGTAAGGTTAAAGAAGAGAGATCTCCTTTCACTCGAGGATTTTCCGGCTGATGCCACTGATTTCATCGGGACTGATGCAAGTGAGGAGGAGGCAGAAATCGAATACAGAAAATCTTTGCTTAACTTTGCATTCCAGAAAATAAGCGAAGAGGACAGGAGTCTGATCACTCTCCATTATTATGAGGAGATGAGTACTGAAGAGATATCTGATGTTACCGGAATAAGCAAAACGAATATAAAGGTTAAGCTTTTCAGGGCAAGACAGAAGATGTTTCAGGTAATAGAAAATGCTGAAAAGAAAAGAACACATACCCTATGAATACAAATGAGGAGTATAATGAAAACCTGATGAAGGATTACTTCAACACCTCAGAGATTGAAAAGGCTCCGGCAGGTTTCACAGAAAAGGTAATGACAATGGTTAGTCTCGAGCCCAAACCCGTTAAAACCCGGGAGAGTCTCAGAACAAGATATCTGGTCCCCTTGATATCTGTTGTCGTCACACTGATCCTGACTGCAGCTGTATTATTGCTTCCGGCTGCCAGCAATGATTTTCCAGGCATGCCGTTGATGAACATCGTTAAAAATCTAAGTCTTCCAGCGGTAAATATTAATATTGATTCCCTGTTCCGGTTTGTTCTGCCTGCTTACCTGCCCTATCTCTTTATAAGCATCCTTTTCCTGACATTATTTGACAGGGGGCTCAGCGGGTTGTTTCACAGGGGGAAATGACCTAAAGACTTTTGACTACCGAATTGAGTCCTTTTGCATTCAGCGATCTGCACATAGCGTTGAGCACTTCATGTATTCCGATCTTAACATCGCAGCTTCCTTTAAAGTGTACTATGAGGGCACATTGCTCAGCCTGAACAGCGTCGTGACCGCACACTTCAACCAATGATTTTATTACATGATCAAATGTATTGACATCATCATTGTACAAAACAAGAGTGCTTGTCTCGCTACCGCTTTTCAGTTTATCATCCCTGTGTAATGTCCGTTCCTTCATTGCAGATCATTAAAAAGCTGCCTTGCAGTATCAACCGGCACCTCCTTGTTCCCCAGCCAGGCAACAACTTTAGCGCTCCGGTAGTTATTTCTGACGAGTAAATCAGCATACTCTGCAGCACTTTCAAAAGTAATAAATTTTCCAATCAAATACACATTGTTGCCGTCACTGAGATGCAGAATATCCAGGCCACGGTTTCCGGCCATCGATTTCAACGCCTCAAGAGCATCCGGCTTCATTGGTTTAAGCGACCTCACAACCTCCACCCTGAATGCCAGGGATGGAGGAATTGTGTCAGATGCTGATCCCTGTGCAGCAGTGTTAAAAAGAGGTTTCTTCCCCCATTCATTCTCAAGTACTGCAGCCCTGTCGGAAGAGACCGTTTTATTATCTGCCACTGAAACTATAAATGCATCCCTGAAGCCAGTCTCCTTCACCTGAAGAAGAGCTTTTTTTGCGTCGGCTGATCTCCGGAACAATCCTGCATAATAGTTTGTCTTGTCTGTTCCCTGCACTTTAAAACCATATACAGGGGTTATACCTTTGAAGAATGAGGGAGCCACCGGGTTGCGAAAGACGGCAAGTTGTATCCGGTATATCAGACCTGCAGGCATTTCGGGATCAATTTTAATCTTCTCATCAGGGTATGCTGCTCCCGGGGCAAGAACCTCAAAGGATGAAAAGCTGGCTGCCGGCAGTGCTGCAACAGGTGTCTCTTTCTTTACTGTGTCGGGTTTCCCGGTTGTGAGAACAGCAATTGCAGGCTCCTCAACTTTTACAGGTTCCGTCTTAACAGGAGGTGGCAAAGTATCTTTTTTCTGTGGAACTTTTTCCTTATCCGGATACATCTTCGACTGGGCTTCATTGTACTTCATATCAGCCGACTTCTGATAGCTCGCGGCAAGAATCTCATTCTGTGCTATCTTCATTTTAAAGATAGTCTTATCAGCTTCCGGAATATTTTCAAGTTGTTTTTTCTGCTCGCCTGCAATCTGCGTCAGCGAATCGGCTTTATATTGTAATTTGAGAGCATCATCAAGTATCTTTTCATATTCAGAAGGCAGCTCTTGCCTTTGCGTATTTGCTGTCTCTGCATCTTTTTTCATTGGTTCCTCTTTGCCTGGCTGCTCAAGCGGCATTTCAGTCACAGTTTTTTCAACCGGAGCAGACACTGCCGTAACAACAGGTGCTGCAGGCATTGAAGCGGATGCTGCCAGCATTCCTTTCTTATCCTCACACTCCTGAATATATCCGGGGACACCCTGTTCCCGGGCAACTTTCTTGCCTGCCTGATCGCTATATGTTGAATATGACGCAATTGCCTCTGCATATCTGCCCGACATCTGCTGCGCTCTTCCCAGATAGAACAGGGCATCCGGGGGCAATGATCTGCCTACAGATGCACTGTTAACAGATTGCTGCAGCAATTCAGCTGCGTCAGCAGGGTTTTTCTTCATCATCACAAGACAGGCTCCCGTATAGTATTTATATAACGGATCTTTGGGATATTTCCTGAGCAATTGTGTGAATCCTTCATATGCCAGCTCATAATTCCCTTTTGAAAATGCATCGGCTGAAGACTGCCGGGTTGCAACAGGCTGAGAGCTCTGGGCAAAAATATTATTGAATGAAAATACTGCCAACAGCATCATTACTAAACTCAACTTCACTCTCTGCCTTTTAATATCGCACATATTATATTTCTTTACAAACATCTCTTTATCAATATCCTGATCATTTTTTTCACTCTCCGTAAGGATGATCTGTGTTAATAACAAATCCATACTTTCTTGCATAAAACAATTCAAACTTCGTAAATTTACCCATAATAACAAAATATATAATCCATGGAACAATTAAAAGAGGGATCAAAAGCCCCCGTATTTGAAGGGATTGATCAAAATGGCAATACGATTAAACTAACCGATTTCATGGGGAAAAAAGTAGTATTATATTTCTATCCGAAGGATGATACTCCCGGTTGTACAGCTGAAGCATGCAATCTGCGTGATAATTACACTGAATTGCTGAATCAGGGATTTGTTGTTATCGGAGTAAGTCCCGACAGTGAAAAATCCGCATAAAAAGTTTGCGGGAAAATATTCCCTCCCTTTTCCGCTTATTGCCGACATCTCAAAAAAAATAGTCAATGATTATGGTGTATGGGGAGAGAAAAAAAATTATGGCAAAACCTATATGGGGGTTATCAGAACAACCTTTATAATTGATGAGAAGGGAATAATAGAGAAGATTATCCAGAAGGTTGATACTGCAGGTCATACAGAACAGATTTTCAAGTTGTATAATTAATAGTAAAACCAATAATATGAGCATCGAACGAAAAGAAATAAACAAGGAGAAGCTAAAGGCGCTCGAAGTCACCCTTGGTAAAATTGAAAAGGATTTTGGCAAGGGAACAATTATGAAGCTTGGGGATCATGCAATAGACAACATCCAGGTCATTTCATCGGGATCAATTGGTCTCGATGCTGCACTTGGAATAGGCGGACTGCCAAGGGGCAGAGTAATTGAGATCTATGGTCCGGAGGCATCCGGAAAGACTACACTGGCAATTCATGCCATTGCAGAAGCGCAGAAAAACGGTGGTATTGCAGCAATTATAGATGCTGAACATACTTTCGACCGCAACTATGCGGAAAAACTTGGAGTTGATGTTGAAAACCTGCTTATATCACAACCTGACAACGGTGAACAGGCACTTGAGATCACTGATAACCTGATACGTTCAGGAGCGCTCGATATAATTGTTATTGACTCTGTGGCAGCTCTTACACCAAAGGCTGAAATTGAAGGTGAGATGGGTGACTCAAAAATGGGTCTCCAGGCAAGACTGATGTCACAGGCACTCAGAAAGCTTACTGCAAATATCAATAAAACAAATACTTCCTGCGTTTTCATAAATCAGCTCAGGGACAAAATCGGTGTAATGTTCGGAAATCCCGAAACAACAACCGGAGGAAATGCACTTAAATTCTATGCATCTGTAAGGCTTGATATCAGAAGGACAAGCCAGCTTAAGGATGGAGAAGAGATAATTGGCAGCAGGACAAGGGTTAAAATTGTAAAGAATAAGCTTGCTCCTCCATTTAAAAAGGCCGATTTTGATATCCTTTACGGTGAAGGGATCTCCCAGGTTGGTGAAATTGTTGATCTTGGTGTCGATTTTGATATAATTAAAAAGAGCGGTTCATGGTTCAGCTACGGCGAAACCAAACTCGGACAGGGACGTGACGGAGTAAAACAAATTCTCAAAGACAATCCGGAATTATATGACGAACTGAAAAACAAAGTAGCCGAAGCTCTTAAAAAATAATTCAAATTATAATATATACAATCATGAAAAGATATCTGTTGCCGGTATTTCTTCTGGCTATGCTGTTATTTGCATCATGCAAACAAAAAGACAGCAGTTACACCTGAAACTTCTCCCCAATTAAATAACCAGCTTACTGATGCAGAGAAGACAGGGAGGGTAATGACACCTGAAATAATGTGGAAATTCAGACGGCTGGGAACATTTACCCTTTCTCCTGACGGAGCAAATGTTTTATATACCGTTACTGATATAGACCTCAAAAGTGAAGCAAGAAAAACAAACATTTACAAAATCCCTGTTGCCGGGGGAAATCCCGTACAGCTTACAACTGGCGGAGGAGCTTCGCCACAATGGTTCAATAAAGGAAAGTCAATAGCATTATGTTAATGACGGCCAGCTGTGCACGATGAATGAAGATGGTTCAGGGCAAAAGACGATCAACGGGATAAATGATTTTGAGATTTTTAATATCTCCCCTGCCGGAGATAAAATCTACTTCACAAGACGGGTTAAACTCGATCAGACTGCAAATGAAAAGTATAATCTTCCAAAAGCGAAAGTAAGAATCATAAATGACCTCATGTACCGGCACTGGAATGCATGGGGCGATTATTCATACAGCCATATCTTCATTGCAGGTTTTGACGGAACAAATGTTTCCGGAGAAAAGGATATAATGGAAGGACAAAAGTTCGAATCGCCCACTGCCCCCTACTTCGATGAAGGAGAAATTTCCTGGAGTCCTGATGGCAAATCCGTGGCTTATACCTCCAAAAGGCTTTACGGCAAGGATGATGCAGTAAGCACAAATTCAGATGTCTACCTTTATAATATTGAAACCGGCAAGGAAATTAACATTTCTGAAGGCAACAAAGGCTATGACAGGTTTCCGGTCTTTTCACCCGATGGTTCAAAGATTGCATACCAGAGCATGGAAAGGGATGGTTATGAAGCAGATCTCGACAGACTTTTTGTCTACAATATAAATGATGGAACGAGAGACATGGGTCTCAAAAGGATGGGACTTTGATGTATCAAATATTGCCTGGGAGAATAATGAGAAAATTTACTTTGCATGTTCTCATCTTGGCACTTCCCAGATATTTCATGACTGATCTTCAGGGCAATGGAGTAACAAAGGTAACAGAAGGCGTGCATAATCTTGGTCCATTCAATCTTAAAGTCGGGAGTAATGGTGTCACAGATGGGCTCAATGTCGATGGCTCCTGAACTTTCGGCTATCGATCTAAAAACTTCCTCCATCAGACAGATCACTTCAATAAATAAAGAGATCTATGATAATATCAGGATGGGTAAGGTTGAGGAGAAATATATAAAAACAAAAGATAAGAAAGACTTGCAGATGTGGGTTATATATCCTCCTGACTTTGACCAGGCAAAGAAATATCCTGCGCTGCTTTTCTGCGAAGGAGGTCCTCAGTCATCACTTGATCAGTTCTGGTCATACAGGTGGAATATGCAGATGATAGCTGCAAAAGGTTATATAGTATTTGCTCCAAACCGCCGTGGTGTTTCAGGCTTCGGACAGGCATGGAAAGAACAGATTTCAGGTGACTACGGCGGAAAAAACATTCAGGACTATCTTGATGCAACCGATGCCATGGCAAAAGAATCTTATGTTGATGCAAACAGAATGGGTGCAGTGGGTGCAAGCTATGGAGGCTTTTCAGTCTTTTATCTTGCCGGTGTTCATCAGGGAAGATTCAAAGCTTTTATTTCGCATTGCGGTGTGTTCAATTTCGAAAGCGAGTATGGTGCAACCGAAGAGCTCTGGTTTCCGGACAAAGATTATGGAGGTCCGTACTGGAAAAATCTGCCAAGCTATAAGTTTTCTCCGCATCTTATGGTCGAAAAATGGACAACACCAATACTGATAATTACAGGTCAGAATGACTTCAGGATACCATATACACAGAGCCTTGAGGCATTTCAGGCTGCAAAGCTGAATGGTGTTCCAAGCAGGCTGCTTTTCTTCGAGGATGAATACCATTGGGTAACAAAGCCTCAGAATGCAGTCATCTGGCAGAATGAGTTTTTTGAATGGCTTGATACGTATCTGAAGTAACATAGTTTTCTCTGTGTTGCTCTGTGCCTTCTCCGTGGTCTTCTGTGTAACAAAAATAAGAACTCACACAGAGTTGCACAGAGAAGACACAGAGGACACAGAGGATTTTTGAGAAAGCCTCAGGTTTTGCTTGTGAGCAATATCATTACACGGTTTATCTTTTCTTCGAGCGGAAGATCTGCATCGAGCCAGTTGATTTTAACACCCCTTCTCTCCATTCCGCGAAACCAAGTCATCTGCCGCTTGGCAAACTGATGGATGGCAATCTCAAGATTTTTCACCATCTCTTCATATCCCAGCTTCCCGGTAAGATAAAGAGTGATGAATTTATATTCAAGACCATAATAAATAAGCACCTCCGGCTTTACACCCTGTTCAATCAGATGCTTCACCTCGTCAATCATACCTGCATCCAGACGCTGCTTCAGCCTGTATGAAATCCTCATGCGCCGTGTTTCCCTGTTTGGAAGAATTCCAACGACAAGTGATCTTATTCTTGGAAATTTGCTGACCGGTTTTGCTTTATTCTGATTAAAATGTTCAATTTCAATCGCACGAATAACTCTTTTTTTGCTATCTAAATCTGTTGAGTTATGGAGTTTTTTATATGTTGAAAGTATTTCTATCAGCTCCTCCATCGGCTTCTTTTCAAGGTTGCTCCGGAATCCGCTGTCAGGTGCGACTTCCACCATCTTGTAGCCCGATATGATACTGTCGGCATACATTCCCGATCCTCCGCATACCACCGGAAAAACCTTGCGTTCTCTCAGGCTGGCATAAACTCTTGTAAAATCGCGCTGGTATTCAAATACATTGTACTTGTATCCCGGATCAGCAATATCTATAAGGTGACATGGGATCCTGTGTTCCTTCAATCAGATAATCCTCATAATCCTTCCCTGTACCCAGATTCATTCCCCTGTAAACCTGGCGTGAATCTGCACTTATAATTTCTCCTGCAACCTTTCCTGCAATAGCAACAGCAAGCGAAGTCTTGCCTGAGGCAGTGGGTCCGGTAACTATTAGCAAGTCGTAGTTCGAAATTAATTCCACAGCCAGTTAGTTAATGATTTGGGAGGGAAAAGCAAGTTACCATAAATTTAGTTAATTTTGCCGGGCATTCAAATCTCTTTTTTTATGAATTTCAGTTTTTTCCTCAAGGGAATTAAAGATCTTGTTTTCAAATCCGGCAAATTTCTGGGCAACTGCAAAATCCGGAAAAATATCTGCTTCGACTGTCAGATACAGTCTTTTATTTCCTCTGGCCTTACTTGTATCTGTTTCAGCATTTTTTGGATCACTTTTGTATACCAATTCCGAATTATCGGTAGCTTATTCGGTTATTTTCAGCATCAAATGCCTGGCAGTAATATTTATTACAGTTTATTTTACATCATATATCCTTCGTGAGATAACATATCCGCTTGACCTTGGGCAGAGATTTCAACACCTCTTTCATCCTCGTAGTGTTTTCTGTTGTTCCATTTCTGTTGTGCCAGATCTTAGCCGGTTTTTCGAATCGCTTCTTTTTGTAAACATTATAAGCTTATATGGCCTCTATATATTCTGGACCGGAGCGGAGACACTGCTGAATCCTCCGGCTTATAAGAAGATGCCGCTGCTTATTGCAGCTGCAATCACCTTTACAGGTATTTATATAAGCACTAACTTTCTTCTTAATATGATCACGGAGAGGTTTTTTTATACACTTTTCTCATAATAATTAAGGATGAAGGGAGGCAAGGGAGATATTGTTATAAGGAACAAGAAGGCTTCTCATGATTATGAGTTCCTTGAAAAATTCATTGCCGGAATAAAGCTTTCAGGGACTGAAATCAAATCCATAAGGCTTGGCAAGGCTACAATCGCAGACTCATACTGTTTTTTCAGTGAAGGCGAGCTCTTTATTAAGGGAATGCACATAGCCGAATACTGGTGGGGTAATCTGAACAACCATGATCCTTTAAGAGAGAGAAAGCTTTTGCTTACCAAACGCGAACTCAGAAAAATTGAAAGGAAGGTAAAGGAGACAGGATTGACAATAATCGTAATAAAGGTCTTTATAAATGACAAAGGGCTCGCAAAAGCTGAAATAGCTATTTCAAAAGGCAAGAAGGAATACGACAAGCGTGAAACCCTTAAACGAAAGGATGCCACCCGCGAGATGGACAGGATGAGAATGGTATGATCAGAAGTTCGGGCTCAGGAGATATCTTGAATAGAACTTCACAATATAATCCACGGCTTCATCTGCAGTATCGACAAGAGTAAAAAGATCAAGATCTTCCGGTTTTATATTCTCCTCCTCTGCCAGCATCATCTCCTTGATCCATTCAATGAGTCCTCCCCAGTATTTTTTACCAACAAGTATAATAGGAAACCGTCCGATCTTTTTTGTCTGTATAAGCGTTATAGCCTCAAAAAGTTCATCAAAAGTCCCGAAACCGCCAGGCAGCACAACAAATCCCTGGGCATATTTCATAAACATCACTTTTCTTACAAAGAAATGGTCAAATGTGATTAGTTTGTCGGGATCGATATAAGGGTTTGGTCTTTGTTCGAATGGCAGATCGATGTTTATCCCGACCGATTTTCCATTACCCCTCTCAGCTCCCTTGTTTGCAGCTTCCATTATTCCGGGACCTCCTCCGGTTATAATTCCATATCCGTTTTGAGTCAGCTTATAAGCTATCTCCTCTGCAAGCTTGTAGTACCTGCCATTATGATGAGTCCTGGCTGAACCGAAAATAGACACGCAGGGACCGATTCTTGCAAGCTTTTCAAATCCTTCAACAAGTTCTGAGATAATTTTAAATACACGCCAGGAGTCGGTTGTATGTATCTCATTCCATGTCTTCTGCTCAAAAGCATCCTTAATCAGATCTGCCGGTTTCTCCATGATTATTGTAAGAAATAAATATTACTTCCAAATATAGCTAAATTCCGATGTTCAAAGTTCTTGTTTCAGATAAATCCCGGTATAGCTCTCTTTACATTCTGACAGACGTTCCGGGGATCCGGAAAATAAAATATCGCCTCCTCCCTTTCCTCCCTCCTTGCCAAGATCGATAACATGATCTGCCATTTTGACCACATCAAGATTGTGTTCAATCACTACTACAGTATTTCCTCTTTCCACAAGCTTATTAAGGACATCGAGTAAAACCCTCACATCTTCAAAATGAAGACCCGTTGTGGGTTCATCAAGAATATACAGTGTTTTGCCGGTATCCCTTCTTGCAAGTTCTGTTGCCAGCTTTACCCGCTGGGCTTCTCCTCCGGAAAGGGTTGTTGATTGCTGACCGAGTCTTATATAACCCAGTCCGACATCCTGGAGCGTCTTAATCTTGTGATAAATTGAAGGCACATTTGAAAAGTACTCAACAGCCTTATTCACGGTCATCTCAAGAACATCACTAATCGATTGCCCCTTATATTTCACTTCAAGTGTTTCGCGGTTATACCGTTTGCCGTTACATTCATTGCAATGGACATAAACATCGGGCAGAAAATTCATTTCTATTGTTTTCATCCCTGCACCCTCGCATCCTTCACAGCGACCGCCCTTTACATTGAAGGAAAACCTTCCGGCCCCGAAGCCTCTGATTTTGGCTTCCGTAGTCTGTTCAAACAGCTTGCGTATATCAGTAAATACGCCTGTATATGTTGCCGGATTTGACCTTGGTGTTTTGCCTATCGGGGACTGGCTTACCTCGATGACTTTATCAATGTTCTCCAGTCCTATTATCTCTTTATAGGGGAGAGGGGATTTCCCGGCTCCATAAAATTTCTTTGCAAGCGCAGGGTGAAGTGTCTGATTTATAAGAGATGATTTGCCGCTTCCCGACACCCCGGTTACACAGATCAGCGTGCCGAGGGGGAGGCTGATATCGACATTGTTCAGGTTATGACCGGAAGCTCCTGTGAGTACAAGGAATTTGCCATTGCCTGTTCTCCTTATTTCCGGTATATCGAATTTTCTTGTATTGTTGAGGTAGGAAGAGGTAAGTGTATTTTGTCTGAGCAGCTGGTCGGGTTTGCCATGAGCGACCACAAGACCCCCGTGTCTGCCTGCACCCGGACCCATGTCTACAACATAGTCAGCTGAAAGTATCATCTCCTTATCGTGTTCTACAACTATCACCGAGTTACCTGCATCGCGAAGCTGTTTAAGTGACGCAATCAGTCGCCGGTTGTCTCTCTGGTGCAGCCCTATGCTCGGTTCATCGAGGATATACAGAACATTGACAAGACGCGAACCTATCTGAGTTGCAAGCCTGATGCGCTGGCTCTCACCTCCTGAGAGGGTTTTCGCGCCTCTGCTGAGAGAGAGGTATTCCAGCCCCACCTCCAGCAGAAACCCGAGTCGTGGCCTTATCTCTTTAAGGATCTCGGATGCTATCTGTCTCTGCTTTGAGCTCATCCTCTCCTCAATATCGGAAAGGAATGCTGACAGTTCCCTTATATCCAAGAGCTGAAAGTTCCCCGATATTCTTTCCGTCAATTCTGAAAAAAAGTGATTCTTTTTTAAGACGTGTTCCGTTGCATTCGGGACAAACATTATACTGTACGTACTGGTCCTTGATCCTGACACTGTTTTTCTTTCCATTGATCGTCTCCATACTGCCCACAAAACTGACCACGCCCTCGAAGGTAAGAAAATAATTGGATGTCATGCCCAGCGGAGTATTTGACAGCTTCAGCACCTCATCTGATCCGTACAGCACTTTCTTCAGGGCATCCTCAGGGATATCCTTTATCGGAGTATCAAGCGTAAAACCGTTCTTTTCGGCAATTGCCTCAATCTGCCAGAAGATCCATATATTCCTGTATTTTCCAAGAGGTTCGATACCTCCTTTTCTTATGCTGAGTTCCCTGTCGGGAATAAGCTTCTCTTCATCGATGCTCGAAATCTCACCAAGACCATTGCAATGAGGGCAAGCACCCTGGGGTGAGTTAAATGAGAATGTGTGCGGGGCCGGTTCGTCATAAGATAGTCCGGTAACCGGACACATGAGATGCCGGCTGAAATACCGGTGATCATTGCTCGCGGCGTCAAGTACCATCATGATACCTTCTCCCTGATCGAGCGACATCAGAACGGAGTCATAAAGCCGTTTATCTGAAATCTCCCCTACTATAAATTTATCTATAACAAGTTCAATATTATGAGTTTTATAACGATCGAGCTTAATACCAGGAACAAGTTCCCTGATCTCATTATCGATCCTCACATTCAGAAACCCTTTGCGCCTGAGCTGTTCGAACAGCTCCTTGTAATGGCCCTTCCTCCCTTTTACAACAGGCGCAAGAAAATAGACCTTTTTGCCTGAGAAACGGGTTTTTACAAGCTCAAGGATCTGGTCATCGGAATACTTCACCATTTTCTCGCCTGACAAGTATGAATATGCATCAGAGGCCCTTGCATATAGCAGTCTGAGAAAGTCATAGATCTCGGTTATTGTTCCTACAGTTGAACGGGGATTTTTATTTGAGGTCTTTTGTTCGATTGAAATTACAGGGCTCAGTCCTGTAATCTTGTCAACATCGGGACGCTCCATCCCCCCGAGGAACTGGCGGGCATAGGCAGAAAGGGTTTCCATATAACGTCTCTGACCTTCTGCATATATTGTATCGAAAGCCAGTGATGATTTTCCGCTGCCGCTCAAACCTGTTATAACGACAAGTTTGTTTCGCGGGATTGTCACATCAATATTCTGTAAATTATGGACCCTTGCACCAAGAACGTTTATTTCATCCTTCATTTCAAATCTTCCTTTTCAAAAGATCCGTTCGAACTTTCCGGCTTATCACCATTCCTCATACCGTCGGCCGGGATTTTTATAATATACTCCTTATTTGGCTTTGGTGTCAGATAAGGGTTTCCTGAGCCATGGATTGAGGAATTTCAGCATCTTATAATTGGTGCCGAATTTCTGTGCAAAAACCGACATATCTGAAATAGCTGTATCTACCTTCACTTCATGGTATTTAAGCTCAGGATATAAATCAGCCTTGCCGATATCAAAACCATATGAGAAAGGATCAGCAATAATCAGCTTATATGCAACAGCCCTGAAAATATATCGTGCTGTCTCATCGGCGAGCAGGAGATCATAATAGTTTTTCTGATGCTGAATCTCAATCTGTTCTTCCATTCTTGCCCTTCCGCCATTATAGGATGCGGCTGCCAGTGTCCAGTTTCCAAATTTCTCATATGACTTAAGAAAATATTCACAGGCAAAACGGGTCGATTTTTCAATATGGTATCTTTCATCGACCACCTGATTTATTTCCATTCCCTCTTCCTTGCCTGTTTCAGGCATGATCTGCCAGAATCCTGTCGCTCCAGCCGGGGATACCATATTTGTATAATCGCTTTCAGCAGCTGCCAGGTATTTGAAATCATCGGGGATATTATATTCTTTCAGGATTTTTTCGATCATCGGAAGATAGCGGTTGGCCCTCTTTATAATAAGGATTGTGGAAGAGTGCCTGTAGGCGCTTATAAGAATCTCACGCTCGAGGCTCTCTCTGGTATCAAAGTTTTCGAGAGGCATTCTTCTCACCGGCAAATGTCACAAGATCCGGCAGTCTGAAAGATTTAATATTATATACGGAATCAGACTGTCTGGGAGCTTCTGTCTTCCCATTTCCGGTACCTTTGAATCCCTGGGCTATCCAGAATATAATTAATAACTGCAATTACAAGAGTAAGAGCTGAAATAACAGATTTTCTATAAGGATTTATCATGCCTGTCAAACGATTAAAAAAATAAGTGCAAAGGTAACATTTTTAAACCTGAAAAACGGTTTAGTCATTAGTTTAGTGAGAAGTGACAGATCAGGAAAAGGGGAAAAAAGCATTAAACTCCTCACCGGAATCAGGAAGTAAGAGGTTGATAGAACGGATCAGAATTTATATGAAATTCCTGAAAAGATTCCGAATGAATATGGATGGAATTGTGAACCGATCACATTATTGAATGTATTCAGGTAATATCTGAAGGTTGGTTCAAGGTTTAATGAAAGCTTACCGGAAAACTTATATTCAACACCCATTCCAACGGAACTGCTTACAGTAAACATATTCATTCCTTCGGTTGAACCGATCATATATTTGTTCCCATCAATCACTGTATATACTGAATTATCCACGAGCAGGTTATATGATAGATCCACCGATAAGATTGAAGCCGAATGTTCTGTCAACGAGCTTATACCGGAGGAATACCGGCAGTTCGAGGTAGCTGAAGCTTTGCTTCATTGAGCTGTTGATATATTCAAGGCTGGCTTTCTGAGGGTCAAAGACATCCCTGTTGTATAACTTGTTATAATCCTTTCGCTGTTGTTTGTGGCAGACAAAAAGACATCAGCATTATTTGTATAGACTGTTCCGTTGGTTGTAAGGATTTCAAAATTATGATCTCCTTTTGTATTGTCATACTTCTGAAATCCTGAAAAGGAATTTATCCCATCGAGTTCCTGTCCGATGGAAGAATAGAAAAGACCTGACTGAATGCTTAACCTTTTGCTGACCTTATAAGCAAGAGCAACTCCCCCTGTATATGAAACCACCGGTTGTTCTGATGCCATTATCTGTTTTGAAAGGTTATCGTTGGAGCTGCTTATCTTTCCGTAATATGTAGGGGTTGCCAGTGCGGCAATAGACCATCTTCCTGTATTATTCATGCTGTTATCTTCTGTAGCTATTTTCGGAAAGATAGTCCTGAGTATTCCTTGTTGACATCATCTACAGTAAGGATGTTTGTTGTTGTTCCGGTGAAAGCAGATGGCTGATGCACAATTGTATTCAGGGAGGATGTCATTGATCGGGAAGCATCAGATTTGTCCTTGGCATGTAGATTACCGATACATGAATTATCATCCAGTGACTGATCTGCACTGGCATCTGAACTATTTTCGGTTATTATATTCAATTCCGGGGACTGCTGGATCTTCCGGTTTTCCTTCATGTGAGACGGGAATAACAATATTTCTGTCTGCGTGATAATGAGGTTGATTCTTCATTCAACGCAATCGTTGTCATTATCAAGTACTGGCGGGAGCTTTGCCAGTCCAGCGGTAAGCAAGAACACTCAGTGTCATAGCTATGGCAAGGAAGGCAGCTACACGCATGAAATAGTGTGGTTTTGCCTTGGCTAGCAAGTCTGCCGTCAATACAATTCCAGACATCTGGACGGAGGGAGCACCTCATAGTCTTTCAGACCGTTTCTGAAAGCAAGATCTATATTTGCCCTTCTCTCATCCATTTACAATTCTCTTTTTAAGTCCTGTAAATGATCCGACTCTTCTCTGAAGGATTGCTCTTGCACGTGAAAGGTTTGATTTTGATGTTCCTTCAGATATATTTATCATCTCACTTATCTCTTTATGCGAATAACCCTCAATTGCATAAAGGTTAAATACCATCCTGTATTTGGGTGGCAATTCCCGTATTATATCAAGCAGGTCAGCAGCTTCCAATCCCTGCATAATCCTGATTATCAGGTTCAGCATCGGGTTCAGGTATCTGATCAATATCATCAACCTTATAGAGGTTGTTTCTGCTCCTGAATTTTTCAAGAGCTGTATTGACAGTTATCCTGCGCATCCACCCCTCGAAAGAACCCTCATGCTTATAAGTACCAAGATTCTCAAAGATCTTAATGAACCCTTCCTGCAAAATATCCCTGTGCCTCTTCATTATTGCCGGAATACTGCAGACAAACAGCATAAAGCTTTGCCGCATGCCTTCTGTACAGAAGTTCCTGATCCTTCCTGTTACCTGCAAGACAACCTTTAATTATTTCTTTAATCTCTGACAATGGTTTATACCATTAGAGATTATAAAAATAAAAAATAATTGTCTCAAATACCAATAAGTATTCAAGATATTGATGCTTTTAATTAAAAAAAGGTTGCGTTTGGCAGGTTTAAATATGAATTACTTCACCGTAAGCTGCTGCTGCTGCTTCCATAATTGCCTCCGACATTGTCGGATGAGGATGAACCGATTTAATAATTTCATGACCTGTAGTTTCAAGCTTTCTTGCAACAACTATCTCTGCGATCATTTCGGTGACATTGGCTCCAATCATGTGAGCTCCAAGCAGTTCGCCGTATTTAGCATCAAAAATCAGTTTTATGAAACCCTCTTTTGCTCCTGCGGCACTTGCCTTCCCTGAAGCAGTAAAATGGAAATTTGCCGACTTTGATCTCATACCCGGCCTCTTTTGCAGCAGCTCTCAGTCATACCACATGATGCGATTTCCGGAGTTGTATAGGTACATGCCGGAATATTATTGTAATCAAGGGGTGATGGCTCCTCTCCTGCAATCTTTTCAACACATATAATACCTTCTGCAGAAGCCACATGTGCAAGTGCGGGACCATGAACAATATCTCCGATTGCATAAATACCAGGCACTGATGTCTTGTAATAATCATCAACTATTACTTTACCTTTTTCAGTTTTCACACCTGCCTTTTCAAGACCTATATTTTCAATATTTGGCGTGACGCCAACTGCAGAAAGTACAATATCAGTTTCAATAATTTCAATTCCCTTTGGGGTCTTGATTGTAACCTTGCATTTATCTCCGGATGTATCGACTGATTCAACTGATGAATCAGTCATTATCTTCATCTTCATCTTTTTAAATGATCTCTCAAGCTGTTTTGAAACCTCTTCATCCTCATTGGGAACAATGCGGGGCAAAAATTCAACAAGAGTGACATTCGTCCCAAGTGACTGATAGAAACATGCAAATTCACTTCCTATTGCGCCTGATCCGACAACAACCATTGATTCTGGCTGTTTTGGAAGTGTCATTGCCTCACGGTAGCCGATAATCTTTACTCCATCCTGCTTAAGGTTTGGAAGCTCTTTTGATCTGGCTCCGGATGCGATGATAATATTTTTCGCCGAATAGCTTTTTTTATTGCCGTCCTGATCTTCTACCTCAACACTATTGTTTCCTGCAAGCTTTCCATAGCCCTTCAGGTGGGTAATATTATTTTTTTTGAAGAGAAACTGGACTCCTTTGCTCATTGAATCTGCAACTCCCCTGCTTCTTGCAATTATCGCACTGAAATCAGGTTTTGCTTCTCCTGAAATAGTTATTCCATAATCAGCTGCATGGGTTATATACTCGAATACCTGAGCGCTCTTTAGAAATGATTTTGTCGGGATACAACCCCAGTTCAGACATATTCCTCCTATTTCCGCCCTTTCAACAACTGCAACCTTCATTTTTAACTGTGAAGCCCTGATGGCAGCAACATAACCACCGGGTCCGCTGCCTATAATTATAAGATCGTAATCCATATTATTTATTTGTTAATTAATATATTAAGTCAATACTGATTTCTGACTTACAGCTGCATGATCTCTGCGATTCGTCAGGTATGACAACCTTTTCATCAGACACTGCATTGCTTTCTGTATTTGATATTTTTTTTACAAGATGATTTATTCCTTTAACAATTACCCAGATTATAACAAGGGTAAAGATAATTGTTGCTCCGACAGGAATCCCTGCAAAATATGAAATTGCATAGCCGGCTGAAGTTCCAATAAATCCTGCAATTACCGACCAGATGACAATCTTAAAATAGACCCTTGTGAAAATCATTGCAATATTCGGAGGAATTGTAAGAAGTGAAATAACAAGTACTACTCCTGCCATTCTTATATTCAGCACTATTGTAAGAGCTATCAGCGATGTTGTAATATATTTGAAAATATCCACATACGATGAATATGTCCTTGCAAATACCTCATCAAAAGAGATATAGAGTATAGTACGGTAAAAAATCCCGAAATAAAGTATCAGAATCACCGACATAATTCCGAGAGCTATAATATCGGTATTTGTGACAGTCAGAATGCTTCCGAAAAGATAACTCATGAGATTTGGGGTATATCCGGGAGTGAGATAGATGAATATAATTCCTATAGCCATTCCGAATGCCCATAGTATTCCAATTGCCGAATCTTCCCTGATCTTTTGTTTTACCGAAAGATATTCAACTCCAAGGGCCGACAGAATTCCAAATACAGCAGCTCCGATCACAGGATTGATACCTGCAAAGTAGCCGATACCAATACCGCCGAATGAAGCATGGGTTATTCCGCCGCTCAGAAAAACCATTCGTCTTGAAACAATATAGGTTCCTGCCAGTCCGGCCGTGATACTTGCAAAGATTGCTCCGAGAAGACCCTTTACTATAAATTCATATTGAAAAATGTTTGCTTCCACAATTAATGGATTTTCAGTACAGTATGAGGAACATCTCCATGAGTAACAAGTTGAATAGGACAACCATAGGCCAGCAGATCTTCATTTGTGATCTCATGCGAGGGATGGTAATGAAGTGTCCTGTTTACGCAGGCAAATGATTTTATATGTGCAGAGATCGTTCCCACATCATGTGATACCATAAGTATAGCCATCCGTTTATTGAGCTCCTTCAGCTTTTCGTAAAAATCATTCTCAAAAGTTGTATCCACAAAATTACCGGGTTCATCAAGCAGCAGCAGCTTGGGATCTCCGATAATTGCCCGTCCCAGAAAAACCCTCTGCATCTGTCCGCCCGATAACTCATTGAGTGTTGAACTCATTCATCCCCGACAATCCAAGTTCATCCATAACAATTCAGGCTTTTCTGCCTGTCTGAAGATGACATCCTGGTAATAATCCCTTTTTTTATCATAAGACCTGACAGAACGATATCCATAACAGTAACAGGGTAATTTACATCACCTGTTGATATCTGAGGCAGATAACCAATACTTTTGCTGTCAAGAAGAGCTGAATTGAATATAAGGCTCCCTTTTACAGGTTTGAGCAAACCGAGAATCACTTTGAGGAGAGTTGTCTTTCCTCCTCCATTCGGACCTATAACACCAATAAAATCATTTTCCATGACCCGGAAACTGACATCCTGCAGCACAATGGTGTTTCCATATGAAGCTGAAAGGGATTTAATTTCAAATAAGCTTGCCATACATCAGGTTATTTTGAACTTTCAGTTAAACTTTTGTACAGGGCATCTATAATCTCTGATGTTGATTCCGGCCAGTCTTCCGCCAATGGATCAATTATCTGTATCTTTGCCCCTATTTCATCTGCAATTGCACTGGCATTTTTTGTATCATATTCCCTCTGTACAAATATCGTTTTTATCCGCTCTTTCCTGGCACGGTCAATAAGTTCTCTCATCCTTGAAGGAGGAGGTTCTTTCCCCTCATATTCCACTGAAATCTCCTCCAGTCCGTAATCCCTTGCAAGATAGCCCAGGTTCGGATGAAAAATCATAAAAGATTTGCTTTGCACTCCGGCAAAGAGATCAGCAGCTCTTTTATCCAACTCCTTGATCTGTGATAATAAGCAACTGATAATTAGTCTCATATTTATCTTTATTCTCCCGGATTAAGTTCACAAAGAAAATCCCTGACTGATGATGCCATTATCATGTGCACACTTTGGTGAAACCCAGTAATGCGGATCAGCTCCTTCAACATGATCTCCTTCATGATGATGATGCGATCCCAGGGTTCTATATTGCTGCTCAAGGACAATCTCTTCATTGTCCCTGTTTGTATCATAAAACCGGTCGAGCCAGGTAATCTCAAATCCAAGGTAGCCATTGCTTACATACCCGACCGATTTTCTCAGCATGAAGATCTGCTTCGGAAATGGTTCATAAATATGCGGATTTGCACCGGAGGAACCATTATATTTACTTTAAAATCATCTCCTCCGATTGCCTCAACAAAATATTTAAATGGTGCAATGCTAACTGTAATGATTTTTCCTCCGGTATCTTTACCATCACGGCCGCAGGAACAAAATAAAATAAAAACAAGCAAAAAGAAAATCTTTCTCACGTAGCAGAAAATTCTAAGTCCGTACAAATTTAACATATAACAGAACAAATGGTTTATGTGTTGCAAATAAAATAATATAAGCTAATTTTGAATATGGTTTACCGCGATACATGTTTTCAATTCGCATGAAGAATAAAGGAGAAATACTTGCCTCAACACTGAAGAACTTCAGAAATTGCTATCTTCTTCCTTCATAATACAAGAGATTTAACTGTAGTTGAAAAGATAATGAAAGAAGGATTCATCTTTGAGAATCAGCTGGTACACTCCACCGACAGGGTGAATCCCAATGAACCTATAGAAATTACATATTTTCTGTTTCAGAGGAAGGATTATGGTCCTTTTACAGTTGTAATTGCAATTCCAAAAATAACATATGAAAACTACTCAGCTGCATCTGTCAGGAATGTAGTGAGCTTGGAGGAGATTTTTACAATCACGGCTCCCGTTCTCAGTGACAATGATGAATTGATTTTTACACTTTCGCCCAAACATGTACTCGGTTATTTCAACAACCTGACCAGTGAGTTTTTTCAAAACAGGAACTGGGATCCTTTTTTCAATAACTTTCAGTCAAAAATCCGCAGGAACAGGGATGCTAAAAATGGCAGGGAATGACCTGTTTATTCTGCACACTGATCTGCATGACAAATCACTTGAAGACCCGGCTACAAGAAAATATCTGCCTGCCCGGAGAATTTTAACAATATACTATCACATGAAGAAAGTAATTTACATTTTGATCGTTCCGATTATAATCCTCATTACAATTCCGTTGCAGCTTGACGCACAGAATCAGTATCACGATTATAAATCACTCACCAAAAAAATTCAGGCACTCGCCAGCGATTATCCTCAGCTATGTTCTGTAAGATCGCTTGCAGGAAGTGCAGGCGGAAAGGATATATGGCTCATTAGAGTCGGAACAGGCAATCCGGACAGCAAACCTGCTATTGCAGTATTGGGAGGTGTGGACGGAAGTCATATTCTCGGAAGGGAGCTTGCCTTGGATTCGCAGCTTGTCTTCTTGGAGAAGCATCATCAGGTGAGGTGAAAGAACTGCTTGATAAAATTACATTCTATATACTCCCGGATGTAAACCCGGATGCCTCTGAACAGTTTTTCTCTGATATGAAATATGAAAGAAAGGCCAATGCCTTACCAGTCGATGATGACCGCGACTTCTCTATCGATGAGGACGGATTTGAAGACCTGAATCATGATGGCCTGATAACTCTTATAAGGATAAGCGACCCGGCCGGAAGATTTACTGAAAGCAAGGAAGATAAACGGGTTATGGTCGATGCGGATATTTCAAAAGGGGCAAGCAGGAAACTATCTTGTCCTTACAGAAGGTATTGACAATGATAAGGATGGAATTTTTAATGAAGACGGACCGGGCGGTGTTGATTTCAACAGGAATTTTACTTTCAATTATGAATTCTTCGGACCCGGGGCAGGTGCCTATCCGGTCTCTGAACCGGAGACAAAAGCTGTAGCTGATTTTCTTTTTGAAAGATTTAATATCTACACCGTTTTCGCTTTCGGCCCCCAGGATAATCTTGGACAGCCGATGAACTCTGAATCAGGCCAGGGTAAGAACGCAATAATCAAGACAATAATGAAAGATGATGAACCGATCAATAAGTTTGTATCGGATAAATATCATGAAATAACAGGCATTTCAGGGGCTCCTGAAACGAAATCCTGCCACGGCAACTTCATGGAATGGGCATATTTTCACTATGGAAGATACAGCTTCAGCACTCCTGCCTGGTGGTTCCCAGTCGAAAAAGGGAAAAATGCAGAAGTGGAATTCCTGAAATATGCAGAAAAAATCAATATCGAAAACGTTTTTGCAGGCTGGACAAAAGTAAGCCATCCTGATTTCCCTGGAAAAATTGCAGAGGTCGGAGGCATTAAGCCATTCTCAATGATAAATCCTCCTGCCGGGGCACTTGATACATTGATCTTTAAAAACTACAAATTCATCAAAGCAGTAGCGTTTATGCATCCTGAGCTTGAGATACTGGATTTAACGGCAGAAAACGCCGGCGAGGGAATCAGCAGAATATCCCTGAAACTTCACAACAAGGGAATATTTGCAACCTGTGCAAAAACAGGAGAAGAGAATATGTGGACGAGGGTCATGAGACTTTCAGTGGACCTCTCACAGGGACAGTCCATTCTAAGCGGCCAGAAAGTACAACAGGTACCAAGGCTTGATGGTGGTCAGACAGCAGATTTCAGCTGGCTTGTCAATGGGAAAGGAGCTCTGAAGATCACAGCAGGAGCTCTGAATACTGGTTCAGTTACTGCTACAATTGAACTAAAATAGTTAAGAAACGGATCAAATTACAAAGAATGAAAAATATATATTCAATACTCTCTTTCCTTTTGGTAAGTTTTGTCATTTCAAATAATGCTGCAGGGCAGAATGAGGAATTATTTTACAGGGCAGCCGGATCTCCTGCAAACCCAAGAGTGGCGGCATCGTGGAATAAGTACTATACCTGCGAGGGAGTAAATGATCTCTGTACACGACTCTCCAAAGCATATCCTGATCTGGTTACAATGGAAATCGCGGGAAAATCTTACCAGGGCCGTGATATAATTGTTCTCACAATAAGTGACAGGCAAAGCGGAAGCCCTGATCATAAGCCCGGGTTCTGGATTGACGGGAACATACATTCAGTTGAGCTCCAGGGGACAGAGATGGCTCTTTATACAGCATGGTATCTTTGTGAGATGTACAATGATAATGCCTTCATAAAACAGCTGTTGAAGGACAAAACTTTCTACATAGCCCCTACTATCAATCCTGACGCCCGGGAGTATTTTACCTCAACAGGCCTTCCACCCAGGTCAGGTCTTGTTCCAACTGATAATGACAGAGACGGGCTATATGATGAGGACGGATATGATGACCTGAATAATGACAGGAATATTAATCAGATGAGAAGGAAAAGTGAATTCGGCAGGTACAAGGAAGATCCGAAGGATCCGAGACGTCTGGTACTGGTTGAGCCCGGCGAAAAAGGTGAATATGAACTTCTGGGGCTGGAAGGGATTGACAATGACGGAGACGGTCTTGTAAATGAAGATGGCCCGGGCGGATATGACGGCAACCGCGACTGGGGTTTCAACTGGCAGCCGAATACAGTACAGAACGGTGCGGGTAAATACCCTTTTTCACTGCCTGAAAACAAGGCAGTAAGAGATTTTATCATGAAACACAGGAATATTAACGGAGCGCAGACATTTCATAATTTCGGGGGAATGATACTCCGCGGACCGTCAATAGAGGAAGGAGGATCTGAATCATACAACAAGGATGATGATGAAATAATAAATTATATAGGGAAAAAGGGCGAACTGATGATCCCCGGTTATAAGCTGCTGACAATCTGGAAGGATCTCTATTCAGTTTACGGAGGGGAACTTGACTGGTGGTATGGTGCAATGGGCTGCTTTGTATATTCAAATGAGCTCTGGAACAGCTACCTTATGTTCTATGATTCCACAAAAAATGATGCCTATGAATTTGACAGACTGCTGCTTTTCGAGGATGCCTTCATACCATGGCAGAAAATCATTCACCCTGTATACGGAGAAATTGAAGTCGGAGGTTTTGGCAAGAACTTTGGAAGGCTTCACCCCGGGTTCATGCTTGAGACTGATGCGCACAGAAATGCAGCCTTTTGCATTTACAATGCATGGCAAACACCCAGGCTTGAAATATCTGCAGTTAAGGTAAAGAAACTTACAGCTGAACTGAATGAAGTGACAGCCACTATAGCAAACACCAGAATGCTCCCTACCCATTCAACAGATAATCTGAAATTCAGGATTGATCCTCCCGACTATATTTATCTTGATGGCGGCAAGGTAATTGCGGGGATGATAGTGGCGGATAAAGACAACAACGTGAATAAGGAACAGAAGAAGAATCCGGAACGACTTGAGGTTACTGATATCAGGGGTTATCAGCATGTTGATGTGAAATGGATTGTCAGGGGTGGAAATAAATACACAATCAGGGCAGAGAGTGTAAAGGGTGGCCGGGTATCGGCAAAATCGGAATAATAAAATGTGGTGGAATACAAAATTCTGGGGTTGTAAAAAAGTCTTCTTAACCGCAAAGCACGCTAAGGTTTTCACAAAGTGCGCAAAGTTAATACATTTATATAGAGATCTTTGCGACCTTTGCGTAATAGGCCACCAGCGCAATCTGGCCCCTGCGCTAAAATAGCCCACCGGGCTATTTCTTCACGCTTGGTCCCCTTTGCGGTTAATGGATTTTGACTTTTTTTACAGCCCCAAATTTTTTTGTCTCTGCTAATAAGCCTGAAGAGAAATTTTAAAATACCCTGTAGCCTTATTGGAGGTGATAACAAATTTCCATGAACCTGCTTTATCCTGGTTCTCAGTTTCGGAGACTGCGAAAGATTTTCTCCAGTTAAGATTTCCGAATTCGTCAATTACAATATCAGAATAGGTTTTTCCGTTGGGCATGATTATCTTAATCCTGATTTCCCCTGCCTTGCAATCGCCATTAACTGACATCACAACTGAATTTGACGTTTTCTCAACATCGAATGTGTATTCGCTTTTGAGTGTTTTTTCCTTTACCTTCCTTGAAAATTCCCATGAGGTGCTCTCATCGTTTCCTTCAAACCCATGGCCCCAAAATGTTTCTGCCCCCGGCGTAAAAACATAAGGTGCATCAAAATTGAATGAGCGGTCGATTCTTCTCACATGGGCCCTGACAGGGTGACCCAGAATGTCATCATCATCAACCTCAACCTCTACATTGATACTGTCAAGACCTTCCTGTGCCTCCTGCAGACGCTGCAATGCTTCTTCATGAGCCCTTTTCTGATCCTGCATTGATCTCTTTTGCGCTTCGATTTCCTTCTCTATAACGATTTGCTTTTCCTTCTCCTCCTTGTTCTTATCCTGCGCATTTAACTGCTGCATTGAAAATAATGACGCAATAAGAAGAATAACTATTAAAAATAAACTTGATCTTTTCATGGCTGCTTTTGGTTTTAAATATTATAATGTAAAGATACAGCCGGATTATGGCTCAGTTTGTTAACACCGGGTTAACGTCAGGTTAATGTTTGCCATGCGCTGTTAACCTAAGAATAAAATGAATAAATTTGAAGTGCAAAGTCTGATTGATGAAAAAGAAAGATACTGTATTGCTTCTTGGGATATTTTCCATTCTGATACTGATCTCTGTCCAGGTTTTTATAATAAGAGGGATCTGGAAACAGAAGGATGAAATGTTTATTCTGAGATACACACTGCGTTCACAGGAAGCGCTTTCGTTTATAAACAGAAGAATGCCCGGTGACGGTTTTGACACTGTCCGGTACATTCTTGGAAACTACTCAGAGCAGGCCAACAGGCAGCTCCATGCAATTAAGGATCAGAAGGAACTGGATTCAAAAAAAACCGAAGTACTTGATTTTTTCACGCAGGTTCTGAATAAGGAACAGGATCTTTCCGGTTTGTTGTCAGCATATTTTGAGAAAAGAGGATGGGAGAAAAAGTTCAATTACACAATAGTAATAAACAGGCTCGACATGATAGATGATGATACGGTCAAAGTCTACCATAGCCAGGAATTCGACAACCAGCTTACACGGGAAAAGAGCGGAAAGCCTCCAATAACGGATATCTCAGGATCAAAAATACTTGTCAACTGGTTCAGGATGGAGGATAACAATTACAGATTACTATTTGAGTACTATATTGACTTTTCCGACAAACAGAAAATGCTGTCTCAAGGAAACCTGCCTTCTCATTTGCGCTGAGTATATTCAGCATCCTTGTTGTAGTCATGATATTTCATTATAACATACAGGAACCTGAGGGAGGAAAAGAGGCTTTCAGATCTTAAGACTGACTTCATAAATAACATGACTCATGAGCTGAAAACACCACTGTCGACAATAACTGTTGCAGGCAAAACCCTTGAAATAGACAAGATCCTTAAGAATGAGGAAAAAATCCTTGAAACAGCAAAGCTGATAGGAAAACAAAGCATTCATCTGAACCAGCTTATAAACATGATCCTGGAGATAAGCATGTGGGAAAGAACCCAGTTTGAGCTGGACAAAAAACCTGTCGATATTGAAGAAATTATGAATGACATAATAGATTCATTCAGATCAGGTTGCGGAAACTGTGCCTCAATAGAAAGGAACTATAGCTTCAATGGAGTTAAAGTTGATCTTGACGCTGTTTATTTTACAACAATGATAAATAACCTTCTCTCGAATGCTGTAAAATATTCTGAAAAAGACCCTGAGATGAGGATTGAAGGATTCCATACCGAAAAAGGAGTAACAATTTCAATTGCCGATAATGGAATCGGAATAAGCAAAATTGACCAGAAACATATATTTGATAAGTTTTACAGGGCTTCCACAGGCAATATTCATAAATTCAAAGGATTGGGGCTGGGCCTATACTATGTCAAAAGAATAGCACAGGCACATGGCGGTGATGTATCAGTGAGCAGCAAACAGGGAAAAGGAAGTACTTTTACAATTACATTACCTTATTAACAATACATACAGGATATGAAAGTTTTAATAGCTGAAGATGACAGGGATTTTGGAAATATCCTTGCTCAATATGTTACAATCAGTGGTTTTGAGGTATCACTTGGCCGTGATGGCAAAGAGGCATGGGATCTGTTTCAACAATGATAAGCCTGATATCTGCGTTCTCGATGTAATGATGCCTGAGATGGACGGATTTACACTGGCAGAAGAAGATAAAGGATCTTGATCCGAATATGCCGCTCATTTTTCTGACTGCCAAAAGTCTGAAGGAAGATATAGTAAAAGGTCTTAAGATCGGGGCTGATGACTATATCACAAAACCTTTCGATCCTGAAGTGCTCATCCTGCGTATCAACAATATACTCAAACGGGTCTATTCATCTGCAAATGATGAGTATAAAGTTTCACAGACAATACTGAAGTATAATACCCTTGAGCTTATTTGTCCGGATTCAAAGGTCAAGCTGACCCTCAAGGAGGCACAGTTGCTGAAATACTTTATAATAAACAAGAATAAGATACTTGCCAGGGAAGACATACTCACTGAAATATGGGGTGAAGATGATTATTTCCTGGGCAGAAGCATGGATGTATTTATCAGCAGGCTGAGAAAATATGTAAATAACGACAAGCACATTGATATCAGGACTGTAAGGGGTACAGGATTTATTCTTGAAGAAATGGCTGAGGAGCAGGATAATGTTCGGATGGTACTAAAAAGTCAAAATCCTTTAACCGCAAAGAACGCTAAGATTTTCGCAGAGGAAGCAAAGATTATAATAGCAATGCTTTGTCATTGAGATCTTTGCGCAAAACCTTAGCGTACTTCGTGGTTAATACATATTTGTTTGTTATTTACCGAGAACTTCCTGTACTTTTTATACAGATCATCGCCACGCAGATTCCTTCCTATGATAATTCCATTTTCATCAAGAAGGAAAGTTGGAAGGAATTGAATTTACCGCATACAATTTTGCAGCTTCATTTCCCCAGTACTTAAGATCCGAAACATGTGTCCAGGTCAGTTTGTCATCAGCAATAGCCTTTAAGCCAGTCCTCTTTTTTCTGGTCAAGTGAGACTCCGAGAACATCAAATCCTTTTTTGTGAAATTCATTATAAACCTTCACAACATTCGGATTCTCCTGGCGGCAGGGGTTGCACCATGCTGCCCAGAAGTCGATAAGCAGTAATTTGGGGCCTATCTTTGAAGAGAGTGAAACAGGATTTCCATTTGTATCATTCATTGTGAACTCAGGAGCTTTCTGTCCGACAGCAACAGATTTCATAACTACAAGTCTTTCCTTAAGGCTTTTAATCTGAGGCAAGGCAGCAACTGCAGTATCAAGTGCATTGATCATTGATTCAAGTTCCTCAGGTTTCATCTCATAACTGAGGCTTGACAAGGATTGAAGGTGTGACATATGAGGCAGGATTATTTTTGACATAATCTTTCTGAAGCTTCGTCATTTCATTCTGAATTGAATCAGCCTGTTTTTCAATTTGAGCAAGACGTTCGGCATTATTTGCTTTTCTTGCAACCTGGTAATCCTGGTATGATCTTGGAGTATTTATCGCTCAGGGGTTTATTTGATTCTATGAAAGCATTGTATTCATCCTGTGTTTTTGATCCGGTAATCTTTGCATTGAACAGTGAATCAAGGGTTCCGGTAATTGTAATCTCAGAGTTTTCAAGATAGAATGCTGTCCTTTTTCTTGTATTTCCTGCAACAAGCTGAATTAACTGAGGATATTCAACTGCTCCTCCTTTGATTGTAAATGAGCCTTTTTTTGAAACTGCAGAATCAATTGTAATTGTTTTTCCGGCATCTCTTTTCTGAAGATAAAATGTAATACTGTCTGAACCGTCAATCTTCCCCTTCACCACATAATGTGGCTTTGGAAGTACAGGAAACAATTATTGAGACAATCAGAACCAGATAAATGCTTTTTTTCATATTTAATAGTTTGAATTTGTATATGTTTCAATATTATTGATTCGCGCAAAGATATTAATTCTACTTGACAGATTGATTTTTCTCTGTTTATCTGCTTTTTCACCTTTTAAAATATTTGTCAAGCAATTTAACAGCAGCCTTATAGGATGTAATTTTCCCTTCATAAAGCTGTTGTTCAATTTCAGGTCTCAGCATTTTGACATCCTCCTGGTTATAGAATGTATTATTCAGGTAATCAATTATCATGCTGTCCATTCTTATTACAGACTGCTGTTTTCTGAACTCATCAAAATATCCCGACTTTTTTGTAAGGGTAAAATATGCAAGTATTAGATCCCAGAGTTCCCTTATGCCGGTATTTTCCAGTGCTGAGCATGTGAGCACCTGTGGTTTCCATCCGGGTGTTCTTGATGTGAAAAGGTGAAGTGCATTCTGGTATGAGACCCGTGCACCCTCAGCAATCAGTCTGTTTGCTCCGTCAGCTTTTGTAATTGCTATAAGATCGGCCATTTCCATTATTCCTCTTTTTATTCCCTGGAGCTCATCACCTGCACCTGCCAGCATAAGAAGAAGAAAAAAATCAACCATTGAGTTTACTGCTGTTTCAGACTGGCCTACTCCTACCGTCTCAACAATTACTGTATTGAAGCCTGCTGCTTCACACAGAATTATTGTTTCTCTTGTTTTTCTGGCTACACCACCGAGCGAACCTGCTGCCGGTGATGGTCTTATAAAAGCTGAAGGATGAATGCTGAGCTTCTCCATCCTTGTCTTGTCGCCAAGAATACTTCCCCTTGTATGCTCACTGCTTGGATCGATAGTAAGAACTGCAAGCTTTCTTCCTTCACCTGTAATATGCAATCCAAATGTTTCAATGAAAGTGCTTTTCCCGGCACCGGGAACACCTGTAATACCTATCCTTATCGATTCTGCACTGTAAGGAAGACATTTTTCGATAATTGCCTGTGCCATTTCATAATGCTCCGGCAAAGAGCTTTCCACAAGAGTAATAGCCTGACTCAAAATGGTCCTGTTACCAGCAAGAATAGCTTCAACATATTCATCCTCAGAATATCTCTTCCGCTTTTTTCTGGCTGATCTGCCAAGCACATCAGGATTTACGCTTGGAGGCTGCTTAATACCAGCATTTACCCTCAAAGCGCTGCTATACTCCTTTTTCTCTTCCATCTGAGCTCAATTAATATTACTGCAAAAATAAAAAAGGGTGCCGGATAATTACCTAACACCCTTGCTCATTATAATATCTTTTTATCTATTTGGTGGCCTCAGGCTGTTCAACATCTGCATTAAGCATCAGTACAACCTCTGAATTCTTAGGATCATTTGTGTAAACATAGATAGCTTTTGTAACCTTGCCTTTGTAGCTGCCGGAATTGAATGTAGCCTTAATAGAGCTTGACTGGCCTGCCTTAATTCCAACACCCTGATTTCCCTGCTGTACGGCAGTGCAACCGCATGTAGCTCTGACATATCTTAAAATCAGGTCATTCTTACCTGCATTTGTAAATTTGAATTCAACTTCGTTCTGTGTATTTCCCTTTATCTTGCCAAGATCAACAGTTGTGGAAGCAACTTTAAAGACCGGTGCATTCTCAAGATCCGTCTTTGAAAGAGAAGAAAAATCCTCAACCAGGTTTGCAGAAACATAATAATAAACATTTTCCTGTGTAACACCGTTAAGGATAATTTTTACCATATCATTTACATTTCCCCATCCCGCATTTTTTGTAGCATCGTAGGTACCTTCAACAAGGCCTTTCTGACCCGGTTTAAGTGTTTCAGGATTGGCTTTGAGCTGAGAGATGGGCAGGCAAACCTGATAAACTCAACTTTTACAGGAGCATCGGAAGTGTTTATGATCTGCATAACCCTGATCTTCTTTTCAGTTTTCATCACATTTGTAAATGCCATATGGTTGCTCTCAAACCTTACAGCTTCCAACCGGAAATGTAAATAACTCTTCAACAGTTTTTTCATGAGGAATGACTTCTCCCTTGATTACAAGAACAGTAACCTCTGGTTTTGAATTTGAATATACAGAGAGAGTCTTATTGAATATCCCCGGACGATCTTTAGGATCATATATAGCAGTTACCTTGCCTGTCCCGCCTGCCGGGATTGGCTGCTTTGTCCATTCAGGAGTTGTACAACCACATGATGCAACAACATTCTGAATAACCAGTGGATCAGTTCCTGTATTTGTTACAATAAAATCATAAGTCTGCCTTCCGGCTTCCTCTTTGAATTTTCCGAAATCGTGTTCGGTTTCTGATACTTTCATCTTTGTCTGTGCATATTGAGCATTCAAAGCAATACAAAAAACCATGAAGTGAAAATAATGAAAGATACTTTTTCATATCAATTGTGCATTTAAAATTTTGATGAATAATTTTTATCAGGTTGTATTTATGTTCAACATTGAAACAAAATCCGCTTACATAACAATACCAGATAATTTTTGTTGTTTATCATGATACAAAAATCAGACCGAAATCTGATTTCAAACAAAGTCATGTAAAAATAATAAAGTTTATCTTTTTTAGATAGTTTAAATCAGATTATCATTAGTTTTGCGGAAAAGAACGGTTTTTTGGAACAGAATTTGTAGATTTTATATATCCGGTCTGCCTCAAGAAGGATTATGCAGATGAGAAACATTAAAAAACTGATTATCATAATAATAGCATTTGCATTTTATCTGAATGCAAATAGTCAGTTTTATAATGGACACCAGATGACATTCGGAAAAAACAAGGTTCAGTATTACGACTATTACTGGCAATTTTACCGATTTGATGATTTTGACTGCTATTTTAATGAATCCGGACGTGATCTTGCAGAGTTCACTGCAGATTATGCCAAGAAAAAACTTGCAGATATTGAAGATTATTTCGATTATACACTTGAAAAAAGATTAATCTTCATCATTTACAATAAGAATGCCGAGTACAAACAATCAAATATAGGTCTTGTAACCTCTGATCAGGAAAGTTATAATACCGGCGGATACAGCAGAATAATCAAAAATAAGGTGATGCTGTATTATGAAGGGGATCATCAGGCATATGAACGTCAGATATCAGCCGCAATAACAGAGGTGATAATCAATGAAATGCTCTACAATGCCGATCTGAAGGACAGGATAACAAGCTCTTCAATAATTCATATGCCCGACTGGTATATAAAAGGCCTGGTACAGTATGTATCATCAGGATGGAATTATGAAGCCGAAAACAGGGTTAAAGACGGGCTTAAATCAGGCAAATACAAGAATATCAACCACCTTGAAAATGAGGATGCCATTGATGCAGGTCAGTCATTCTGGAGATTCATCGGCAAGAAATATGGAGATGTTCTTATTCCCAATATAATCTATCTGACAAAAATTTATAAAAATGTTGATGATGGCTTCCTTTATGTAATAGGCAAAGATCTGCGTGAACTTCTGAAGGAGTGGCACCAGTATTACCTTGATGAATTTGCAGATGACAAGAGCCTTCCTGCTGATGATGCCAATACCGTAAAAAAATCGAAGAAGGAGCAGATCTACCAGCAGGTAAAAGTAAGTCCCGACGGTGAATACATTGCTTATGTCACAAATGACTTGGGAAGAAAGAAGATCTGGCTTTATAATCAGGCCACAGGCAAACAGAAGGTCATTTTCAGAAAAGAGCCAAAATTTGAACAGATCACAGACAATACATATCCTGTACTGGCATGGCATCCAAGCGGTAAGATTCTTACCTATATCAATGAGGAAAAAGCTGATCTTGTAATGTATTTTTACAGGATAAATGAAAAGAAGACAGAAAAACGAAATCTGCTTTATTTTGATAAGGTACTTGACTTTTCCTATTCTCCTGAAGGATCAAGACTGATCTTTTCTGCCGTAAAGGATGGAATAACTGACCTTTACATACATACAATCTCTTCCGGCACCAATGAACAGATCACCCGCGATATTCCCGGATGACCTTCATCCTTCATTTCATAAAGGACTCCCAGGATGAGATACTCTTCTCTTCAAACCGCCTTTCAGACACCCTGACAAATACCGGAGATCCTTTTGAAAAGACTGCCCTTAATTTCGATCTGTTCACATACAATCTGGCCAAAGGAAATAATGTTCTTGTCAGACTGCCGGAAGATAAATACAACGACAGGCTTCATGCCACTGTCAATTGAAAAAAACAAATTTTCATACATTGGTGATCAGAATGGTATTCTTAACCGGTATGTTGCAAAGTTTGACAGTACAATCAGCTTTATTGATACCACAACACATTACAGGTATTTCATCAAATCGCATCCTGTCACAAATTATGACAGGAATATTCTCAATCAGTCAGTCTCAAACGGATCAAATTCATTTGGTGAGGTATTGTTCAACAAAAGAAAATATAATCTGAGAAAGGGGCTTATAAGTGAGCCTGATGTCATATCTCCCTCAGAGATCACAACAACCTCCTTCAGAAAAGAAAAAACCCGCTTCCTCCATAAGGCGGACAGCGTTGAACAACTGAGGCAATGGCTGGTGGCTGAAGACAAAAGAAGAAGGGATACGATGACAAAACCAATCTATGAGTATTATATAAAGAATGAACCCATTGACATCAGCCATTATATTTTTGAAAAGGAGAAACAGAACTATTATGAACAGCTGTGGCGCAAAAAATATATGGATATAGACCTTGATACCGGGGGTATTGAACTTCCGCAGATCAGGATCTATGAAAAATCATTCTATAACAATTATCTCGTAACCCAGGTAGATTTCAGTTTTCTGAACAATACCTACCAGGTCTACAGCGGAGGTGCCCCGTACTTTAATCCGGGGGTCAATATACTTACACGGTTCGGGACAGTTGATCTTTTTGAAAATTACCGGATAACAGGAGGTTTCAGGCTTGCAGGCAATTTCGACAGCAATGAATATCTTCTGAGCGTGGAGAACCTTCAGGGAAAATTCGACAAACAGCTGATTTATCACAGGCAGGCATTCCTGAACTACAACGACTCAGCTCTTTTTAAAACAATATCCCAGAATATCTATCTCTCATACGCAAAGCCGTTGACTGAAGTATTTGCAATCAAGGGTACTGTCTCCTACCGTTTTGACAGACAGGTTTTTCTTTCAACCGACATCGCCTCACTCAATTACCCTGATGTAACAAAGCACTGGGTCAGTCTTAAGGGAGAACTGATATATGACAATACACGGAAGAGGCTTGTAAATATATACTATGGTACAAGGTTCAAGATCTTCGGCGAATATTACAGGGATGTCACAAGGGCAAGATCCGACATGGTGGTACTTGGCATCGACTTCAGGAAATACATCCGTATCCACAGGGAACTGATATGGGCCAACAGGTTTGCAGCAAGCACATCATTCGGACCTACCAAGCTCCTGTATTATCTTGGTGGCGTCGACAACTGGATGGGCTACCTGTTCAATGATGTTCAGATGTTCAATAACGCAATACCTGTTACGCCAAATGTCAACTATGGATTTCAGGCGCTTGCAACGAATATGCGCGGATTCTCGCAGAACATAAGAAACGGTAACAACTTTGCCCTCATCAACAGCGAAATAAGATGGCCAATCATCAGATACCTTGTCGGACATCCACTGCGTTCCAATTTCCTGAACAGCATCCAGGTTGTTGGATTTGGAGATATGGGAACAGCATGGTCTGGCAGATCCCCCTGGGATGATTATAATGGATATGCCACCGAAAAACTAACCAATGGTCCGGTGACAGTTACCCTTGACTCCAACAGGGATCCGATTGTCTCTGGCTTTGGTGTGGGCGGAAGGGCCCAGATCCTGGGATACTTCGTCAGGGCTGACTGGGCATGGGGAATAGACAACAATTATGTTCTCCCAAGGATATTCTATCTTTCATTCAGCCTCGATTTTTAATTGAAATCTAAAAGATTTTATAATGTCCGGAACAAAAGAGAAGATCCTGCATCAGTCATCTGAGCTGAAAGAAGAAGTGATAAGGCTTCGGCGGCATTTTCACAAATTTCCGGAATTATCATATAAAGAGACAGAAACTGCTGCATTTATCTGTGAGTGGCTCGAAAAAAATGGTATTCCATACCGTAATGGAATAGCTGGAACAGGGATCATAGGAACAATCAAAGGCAAGGGTTCCGGCGAACAGGATTATTGCCGTGAGAGCCGAAATGGATGCCCTGCCGATAACAGAAAGAAATCAGTCTGATTATGCAAGCGTCAATCCGGGAGTCATGCATGCATGCGGACATGATGCCCATATGGCAATGCTTATGGGTACTGCTTCCCTCCTGAAAAATAACTCCGACCTGTTCGGAGGAACAGTCCTTCTCATTTTCCAGCCGGGAGAGGAAAAATCACCCGGCGGCGGAAAGCTTATGATCGAATCAGGTGAACTCAATAATCCCAAACCAGAAATAGTAATTGCACAACATATTCTCCCGGAGCTCGAGACAGGGAAAACAGGTTATAAAGCAGGCCGGTATATGGCCTCGTGCGATGAAATATATATTAACAGTTGCAGGCAAGGGAGGCCATGCCGCCCTCCCGGGCTCACAACTGACCAGATTTATATAGCCTCTCATCTTGTTGTGAGGCTTAAAGACAGAATGTCGGCTCAGCAGGCAGAAAATAAGATCCCGACAGTCCTCGGTATAGGAAGGATAAGCGGCGAAGGTGCAACAAACGTGATTCCTGAAAAGGTTGAAATTGCAGGTACTTTCAGAACATTCGATGAAAAGTGGAGAAAAGAGGCTCTCGACCTTGTCAGGTCCGTAGCTGATGAAACCGCCAGGGAATTCGGAGTCAGAATAATTGTAAGAATAGAAGAAGGCTATCCTGTTCTTGAAAATGATGAAGACCTTACATACAGAGCTATTGCGCTCAGTAAAGAACTGCTCGGGGATGACAAAACGGAGACTTTTGATATCAGGATGAGCTCAGATGATTTTTCATTTTATTCATCACTTGCTCCTTCACTTTATTACAGAATAGGTATAAAAAAGAAGGGAACTGAGATGAGGAAGCTGCATACACCTGATTTTGACCTTGATGAAGATGGGCTTGTAACCGGTGTTGCAAATCTGAGCTGGCTTATCTGCAACTTTCTGAAGTTCTGATCCCTACAAATTCCTTTCAAACCCATCCCCTGCCCCCTTCCCTTTCGGACTAAGTGAAGGGGCAAAAGACGTTATTATCAGATTGTTAGCTCTTACCCTCCCCTTATTTTTTAAGGGGAGGGCAGGGAGGGGTTAAAACTCACATGACGAAAGATTGGGAAAGATGTGAATATGGAGATTAGTCTGGCCTTTGTGAACTTTGCGGTTTTTTGATTTAAAGAGACTCAGACTTCACCATGAATAAATGGAATTATTGGAATATATATTTATCATGTTTTTTTTACAATTGAAAATTTTACTTAATTTTGTCCGTTAATTGTAATTAACCAATCAAAAAATAATAGAAATGGCTTACAAAATTAATGATGATTGCACTGCTTGCGGAACATGCATTGATGAGTGCCCTGTTGAAGCAATATCTGAAGGCGACATTTATAAAATCGATCCGGATGTATGCACCGACTGTGGTGCTTGCGCAGATGTTTGCCCCGTTGAGGCTATTCATCCAGAATAGGATTGCAATTTAGAAGATAATATGTAGGGACGCAGGATAACTGTGTCCCTACATTTATTTCTGGGGATTATATTTTGCCTTTTCAAGAATTGACTGAATATCGGCATTTGTCATTAATTCATTCAGAGAGACATCCGGATTCTTCATCATATATGATTCAACAATCCTGAAACCAATCCACACAGCAGCCCTCCCCGGCGATTCATTTGTGAAGAAACTTGTAAACGGAGCCTCTCCTGTAAGTTTCTGTATTGTAAATTTATCTGTACTGAACAACAGATTTTTCTCGATTAGATACTGCCACATCTGATTCTCATTGTTCCTGCAAAATCTGAACTGATCATCTGTAAAACCGAAGATCAGCTCATCGGTAGTTTCAGGGAGCATGCATTTTTCAAAATATTTAAGCTTGCCTTCATGAATTATCTCCGACAGGACATTGTCGGCTGTATATCTGAGAGCAGAAAAATCCCACTCAGAAGCCCCCCATCCGTAAATGCAATCCGGAACAATATTTTCAGGAGTCATCCTGTCAGCCAGATACTTATAGATCTCAAGCCTCTTGTAATATTCACAGTCTGCCCCAAGATACCTGTCCAGTCCGATTCCGAGAATTGAGTCCGCTGTTATAATACTGTTATTGAAACCGGTTATGCATGTATATACTGCCGGCACCTTTTTGTCCGGGAAATAATGGAGATAATGCCTGAATGCCTCCTTCAACTGGTCCCTTCAACATGCTGGAGACATCGGGATAAAGCTTCATAACAGATGCATAAACTTCATTATTCAGCTTGTCGGTACAAAACCTTGTGAGCAAATCACCGAATGAAGAATCATTAACATCACCGCTGTTGATGACATAACTGAAGAGCTGCAGAAAGTCACGGTACTTGTTTTTCAGATCAGGAACAGCACTTGGCCACATCGCCCGGATCAAGTGTAAAAAGATCTTTCTCAAGCCGTCTGATCTCAATATTGACTTTTATTGAAGATGTATTGATCCTGTAGTGGTTCTTTTTACAGGAAGTCACCACCGGGGCAATCAGCAAAAAAATCAGAAGTATCGAAATTCCGGACTTCATAGTGTATATGATGTTAAGGCAGTCAAAAATAAACACTTTTTCGCATTTAAGGCAACAATAGGAAACGTTAGAGTGACTTCTCTTATTATTTGTTATTTTTACGATTGAATAGACAATACAGCAGCAAATATGAGAATAACCATTGCACAGCTGAATTATCATATTGGCAATTTCGCAGAGGAATAAGGAACTTGATATGTAATGCAATAAAAAAAGCCAGGGATGAAGGGTCCGATCTTATTGTATTTTCAGAGCTGTGCATTTCAGGATATCCTCCGCTTGATCTGCTCGACAGGCTTGATTTTATTGAGAAGTGTAACACTGCAGTAATTGGAGATCGCGAACGTATGTAAAGGCATAACTGCAATTGTAGGCTCTCCGACACTTAATAACCGGCCGGAAGGCAAGAAGCTTTTCAATTCCGCACTCGTTCTTTCGGAAGGAAAGATCATCTTTTCAGTCAACAAAGCTTTGCTGCCAACCTACGATATTTTCGATGAGTACCGGTATTTTGAACCGGAAAACAGCTTTTCTGTGTTCCCTTTCATGGGGAAGAAAATAGCAATCACTGTCTGTGAGGATCTCTGGGATGAACAACCATTTGACAATGAATTTGAAAAGTCAAGGCTATACACTGTGTCTCCAATGGAAGAGCTCGCCCGACAGGATCCTGACTTTATAATAAATATCTCCGCTTCACCATTTTCATATTCGAAAACTGAAGCAAAAGCAAACATATTCAGATCCAAAGGCACTGAAATACAGGATACCTGTAATAATGGTCAACCAGACTGGTGCAAATACCGAGCTTATTTTTGATGGCGCTTCTGTAATTTTTAATCAGCATGGTGAGGTATGTCATCAGCTTCCGTTTTTTGAAGAGGCAGTCATGACATTTACTCTTGAGGATATCCTTTCGGACAGGTTCCATTGAGGGATATTCAAGGCCAGATGCAATTTCCCTTGATCCATCAGGCCCTGGTTACAGGGATAAGGGATTATTTCATTAAAACCGGACTTAAAAGTGCAATTATAGGTCTTTCCGGAGGCATAGACTCTGCCATCTGCCTCACTCTGGCTGCAGAGGCTCTTGGAAGTGAAAATGTAAGAGCTCTGCTAATGCCTTCGCGCTATTCATCTGACCATTCTGTAACGGATGCCGTTCAGCTTTCCAAAAACCTGAATGTCCGTTATGATATAATAAGCATCGAAAAACCATTCTCCGCCTTTGAGAAAGAACTCTGCTCCGCTTTTTGACGGAAAAGCGAGTGATGTGACTGAAGAAAACATACAGGCCCGGGTCAGAGCCACACATACTCATGGCTGTTTCGAATAAATTCGGATCCATCCTTCTTAACACATCAAACAAAAGTGAAGCCGCAGTGGGCTACGGTACACTTTACGGGGATATGGCAGGAGGACTTTCAGTGATCGGAGATGTTTATAAGACTGATATTTACAGGCTTGCAGAATATATAAACCTGAAAAAGGAGATAATACCAGCTTAACATAATACAGGAAGCTGCCATCTGCTGAACTCAGACCCGACCAGCTCGATTCGGATTCCCTGCCCGACTACAGCATTCTCGATGCAATCTTATATAAGTACATTGAACTCCAGAAACCTGCTGAACGGATTATAAGCGATGGTTGTGACCGGGATACTGTTTACAGGGTGATAAAAATGATCAATTTCAACGAATACAAGCGATACCAGGCGCCTCCTGTTCTCAGGATCTCATCAAAAGCTTTCGGAGCAGGCAGAAGAATGCCGCTTGTTGCAAGATATTAAGCTCTTCCAGTCTGTTATTCATTTCCATTTGATTTTTATGGAATATGTTAAAAAACACTAATTTTTTAGCATGAAAATGCATTTTATTAACTTTGACATGTTGTTTTAAAGTGAATTTTTAATGCATTATCATAAATTCCTATATCGAGAACTGTCTGGAAAGTACTTCCTCTCTCTTTAAGGGATTAAACCAGAAGGAGAAGGAATCAATAGTTCAGCATCATACTGTCGCAACTGTAAAAAAGGGAGGATATCTGTTCAGGGAGGGTGATAAAGGCCGCGGACTTGTATATATTGCATCAGGGAAGGCGAAAGTATGCAGGACAGGAGTTGCAGGCAGGGAACATATAATTAAAATGCTGAAGGAGCAGGACCTGACAGGTTTCCAGAACCTGTTTACAGAGACCACCTGGTCAGCATCTGCAGTTGCAACGGAAGAATCTGTAATCTGTACACTTGAGAAGCAAAACCTTCTGAAAATTCTGAGGAGTAATCCGGAAATACTTGTAAAGATTGGGAAATTACTTTCTGAAGAGCTCAGCTATTCATATGACAAAATGGTATCCCTCACCCAGAAGCATGTCAGGGGACGGCTGGTGGAGTCTCTTTTAATGCTTGCACGGATCTATGGCTTTGAAGCTGACGGAAAGACTATCAAGGCCTGCCTCTCGAGAAGCGATATTGCACACCTTTCAAACATGACTACCTCGAATGCCATCCGTACTCTTTCAAATCTGGTTTCTGAGGGCAATATAAAAATCAAGGGAAGAAAAATCACATTGCTGAACACTGCGAATCTCGAAAAGATAAGTGATCAGGCCTGAACGTTTAAAGCTATTATCTCTGAATAAAACAAAACACAGATCCAAGCCGGTTTTAGAGAATACCTACAGAGCTGATTATAGGATTTCATAGATCTTTGATATATCAGGAACCTATCCGGTCTAAACATGCCATTCTACGCAACAGATCTCTTCAGAACCAAGGTCTTACGTGTTCCTTTGCGAATCCCTTTGCGATTCCTTCGTGTTTAAATTTACTACTCCCTGAAAAACACCCGTTTTACCCTCATCGGGATGGATGTGAGAATCTCATAAGGAATTGTCCCGCATTTTACAGCCATTTCCTCAATAGAAATATTGCTCCCGAATATTTCAGCTTCATCGCCGGCCTCAGCATTCAGTCCGGTAACATCCGCCATGCACATATCCATACAGATATTGCCAACAAGTGGTACCCTTTTCTCCCGGATAAAAAGACTTCCATTCCTGTTTCCCAGTCTCCGGCTCAATCCGTCGGCATATCCGACCGGCAAAATAGCAATCATCCTGTCGGTATCAGATACATCTGCACAGCCATACCCCACCGGTTCTCCTCCCCTCACTGTCTTTATCTGGGAAATCCTGGTCCTGAAACGGCCTGCAGGCTTCAGAGAGTTAACCCCGGCAGATGACCAACGCCATATATGCCTATCCCCGGACGGACCATCTCAAACTGGTATTCCGGCATTCTGGCGATTCCTGCAGAATTCAGAATATGCCGGATAAAAGGATAGCCTGTTGCTTCCTGTATCTGTCCGGCAGCCTTTAGAAAAACATCCACCTGCTTCCTGCTGAAATAATCAAGTTCAGGATTTTCACTGCCTGCCAGATGAGAGAATACTGAAATGATCTTTATACACTCCTTTGATTTTATCAGGAGAGCGAGGGTCTCCACATCTTCCGGCATGAACCCGAGCCTGTGCATTCCCGTATCTATCTTTATATGAACCGGATAATTAATAAGTCCGTGCCTCGATGCTGTTTCGGTAAATGTATTTAATGAATCAAAACTGTAAATTTCAGGCTCAAGATTGTATTTTATCATCAGCTCTGAAGCAGAAGGATCGGGATTCATTACCATCACCGGAAGAGTCACTCCTCCATTTCTCAGCTCCACACCCTCATCTGCATATGCAACAGCCAGATAACTTACCCGATGGTATTCAAGTAATGCAGCAATCTCTTTCGGTCCTGCCCCATATGCAAATGCCTTTACCATTACCATCATCCTGGTTCCCGGATTCAAGATGTCTCCGGAATTCATTGAGATTATGCGAGATTGCATCAAGATTAACCTCGAGCACTGTCTGATGTACCTGTTGTTCCAGAAGTTTGCCTATCTTCTCAAATTCGTATACCCTGGCTCCCTTAATAAGGATAATCTCATCCCTGAAATCACCGGCATTAAAGCTATGGATGAAATCCTCAGTTGAATAGAAAAACTTTGCATTATCTCCGAATAAATGCCCTGTTCGCTGAAAGAGCCTTTCCTATACCAATGAATTTTCCAACTGCTGTTTTCTTATAAGGGAGGCCACCCCGCTGTATAGTTCTGCCTCATCCCTTCCGCTCTGAACAAAATCAGAAAGTATCAGGGTTGATTTTCTGCCGGTCTGCGACTTAAGATATTCAAGCGCCATCCCAAGTGATCCCGGATCTGAATTATAATAATCCTCAATAAGCCGGCAGTTATTGATCCCGCTCTTCATCTCCATCCTCATGGCCACAGAAACAAGCCGCTCGAGGCCATCGGAGATAATGCCGGCATCTGTTCCAAGGGCGAGGCATGCAGCAGCAACCGTGACAGCATTTTCAACAGAAGCCCTGTCGCGGAATGGGATCTCAAAATCATGGGTCTCTCCATTAAAAGTCAGCTGCAGTCCGGTATTACTGCCGGGCAAATTTCTCCGGGTAACAAAAATTTTTGCGCCGTGGTCTTCAAACGACCAGTCAACAAGATTTTTTGATCGAAGTATTTCGCTGCCTGTAATAAGAGTGTGAATGATCTCCTGATCCCTGCAGTAAATAATTGTTTTTGAATCTCTGAACAGCTTCAGTTTCTCTTCTGCTTTGCTTCTGTCATCAGGAAAATTCTCCCTGTGAGCATCTCCGATATTTGTTATAATACCTATATCAGGATCAATGACTTTCCGCAGATTATCCATTTCACCGGGTAGAGAAATTCCTGCCTCAAAAATCCCATACTTATATTTATCATCAAGTTTCCAGACTGAAAGAGGTACTCCGATCTGAGAATTATAGCTTTTAGGGCTTCTCACAACTGGATGAGCTGCGTCCGATTATTTCTGCCAGCCATTCCTTTACAACTGTTTTTCCGGCACTGCCTGTAATTGCAATAACATGCGATTTGAAAGCTTTTCTCTTATATGCTGCAAGCAGTTGAAGTGCCTCAATTGTGTTTCTGGTGATTATAAATGCTGCTCCTGGATAATCGGATGAAGTTTCGGGTTCTCTTTCAACGACAAATATCCGGATCCCTTTTCCGTAGAGCGAATCAATAAACAGATGACCATCATGATTCTTTCCTCTGATGGCAAAAAACAGCAGTCCTTCAGTATAGCTTAACTGCCGGCTGTCTGTTACAATTTCTGTTACAGGCAGATCAGGAGGACCTATAAGCCGGCCATTGACGATCCTGGCAATATCTGCTGAATACAATTTCATCTTCTGTTTATTTATAGCTTTATTATAACAATGTCTGCAGAGAGGTTCATAGATATCCTTTTCCCCAAGCAGCACCACCTGTGCTTCATCAGATTTCCTGAATGAGTATTGAGCCAGGTTGCCGCACCGCACGCATATTGCGTGTACCTTGGTAACATATTCAGCAACAGACAAGAAGAGCAGGTATGGGACCAAAAGGATTTCCCATGAAATCCATATCAAGACCTGCCACCAATACCCTTATACCATTATCGGCCAGCTGATTGCAGACATCGACAAGAGAGCTGTCAAAAAACTGTGCTTCATCAATACCTACAACATCCACATCTCCTGCCAGCAAAATAATTGCCGAAGGATTGTCAACAGGAGTTGAAATGATTGATTTATCATCGTGAGAAACAACCCTGTTCTCCGAATAACGTTTATCAAGAGAGGGTTTGAATATTTCAATCTCTCAGTCCGGCAAACTGTGCTCTTCTGAGCCTTCTTATCAGTTCTTCTGTCTTTCCTGAGAACATAGATCCGGTTATGACCTCAATTGATCCCCTTCTGCCCTGCCGACCTTACCGAATTCTCAAGAAAGTCCATCTGCTGTCAAAGTCTTATATAGCGTCTATAAATTGTACTTTTATTCCGCAATCGACTTGTGGAATAATAGTTACTTTTGCAAAATAAGGAAAATGGTTTGTTAAATTAACATCAAAATGTATGGATTTCAATGCGACCATTGATTTAATAATAAAAGATCTCAAAGAGGCAAGCGATATTATTGATGATCTTAAAAAGTATCCGGGAGTCCCTGCCCTGCAGGTAGAACTGGCCAAACTGAAATGCAGGAGTGCCGGCGAATGTATTGCAATCCTGAAGAATCTGAAGGAGACTTCATCCCTCGTTGAAAAGGAGCCTGTGTTCAGCAAAAAGCACAGACGGAATCATCTTTCCAGGAAAAGGTGCAGAAAGAGCCTGACTTACAGGAGAAGGTGCAGAAGGAACCTGTATGTCAGAAGAGGGTACAGATTCAACCTGATCATCGTAAACAGTGCAGGAACCTGTCATTGTTCCAGGACTGAGGAAAAGAAGAGGAGGTTGCATCCCAGTGAAACAGCACATCCGGCTGTTGTGAAAGAGCCTGAACATAAAAAAAACACTGTCAGAGAACAGGAATCACCGATACTTGCCGATAAATTCAGCAATCTTTCAAACACCTTCCATGATAAGCTGGGAATCATCAAGAGTGAGGATGATCTGTCAGATAATGCTTAAATCGCAACCCATTGATTCTCTTCCAGATGCTATAGGTATTAATGATAAATTCCTTTTTATCCGTGAGATCTTCAAAGGTAATCAGGTTGATTACCACCAGGCAATTTCACGGCTTGAGAATGCTGAAAATCTCACAGATGCAAAAGCTGTAATTATGAGTTACACAGGCGAGAATGAATGAAAATGAAGCAGTAAAACAGCTGCTTGATCTGGTAAAACGCAAACTTCCTGCCAATGAGTAAACTTTACCTGGTCCCTACCCCTATAGGAAATCTCAAGGATATTACCCTCAGGGCGCTTGAAATTCTTGGCAGTGTGGATCTTATCCTTGCAGAAGATACCCGCCAGGCAAAGAAACTGCTTAATCATTATAATATCTCCACTCCGCTGCAGGCACACCATATGTTCAATGAACACAAGAGCGTGGAGTCGGTATGTTCAAAAATTCTGTCAGGACAAACGGTAGCTCTTGTTTCAGATGCCGGAACACCCGGAATATCCGATCCGGGCTTTCTGCTTGTCAGAACATGTCTTGAACATGAGATCCCTGTTGAGACACTTCCCGGAGCCACAGCACTTATCCCGGCGCTTGTAAATTCAGGACTGCCATCTGACAGGTTCTGCTTCGAAGGCTTCCTTCCTCCAAAAAAAGGGAGAAACAAGAGACTGACTGGTCTTACTGATGAAACAAGAACAATGATATTTTATGAATCACCATACCGCCTTGTAAAGACACTTCAGGAACTTGCATCGCATTTCGGAGCTGAAAGGGAAGCATGCGTATCGAGGGAACTTACAAAAATATATGAAGAAAATATAAGGGGAAGTTTGTCTTTTCTGGCAGAACATTATATCAACAAACCTCCAAAGGGAGAGATTGTAATTATAGTTTCAGGAAAAAAATAACCGATTGAAGTATTTTGTATCCCCGGAAAAGTATTCCTGTATGAAACATGCTATCAGGATATTACTGTTTCTTTTTGTCTCAACTTCAATATCACATGCTCAGATCCTGAAAGGCAGGATAACAAGTCAGTCGGGTGATCCTATTCCATATTCAACTGTATATATTCAGGAATTGAAACAGGGTACCACCTCCAATACAAAAGGCGATTATGAATTAAAGCTTCCGGCCGGAAAATATACTGTAATGTACCAGAGCCTCGGTTTTGAGCCCGTTATATTCAGTATAACACTGTCAGACAATACGATAACAAAAAATGTAATCCTTCCGGTTCAATACTATCAGATCCCGGAGGTCAGGATAACAGCCTCAGGAGAGGATCCTGCATATGGCATAATGCGAAAGGCGATTGGTCTGGCACCCTATTATCTTAATAATATAAGCCATTACAAAGCAGATGTTTATCTGAAAGGAAACCTTGTAATAAACAAGATCCCAAAGCTGATAAAAAAACAAATGGAGCGCGAGGCAAAGAAGGAATCCGGCTCCTCTCAGGGATAAGAAACAATGAAAGAAGGTGACGTTTATCTGATGGAATCATATAATGAGATCGAGTTTAACGCTCCTGATAAATATGTTCAGAAAGTTATCTCTTTCAACAGCACCTTTCCTGAGGAAGGAAATGAAATATCTCCGATGCAGTATATCTCAGCAAGTTTCTATCAGCCTGTAATCGGGGATATGGCAATATCTCCTCTTGCGCCAAATGCCTTCTCTCATTACAATTTCAAATATCTTGGCGCATCACCGCAGGGCAATTATGTGATAAATAAGATTCAGGTGATCCCGAAAACGGAAAAGTCAGCAGCTCCTTGAAGGAACAATTTATATAATTGATGATCTGTGGTGTCTCCAGAGTGTTGATCTCACAAATGAGAATCTTGTAGGAAAGATAAGGGTGCAACAGCTGTATATTCCGGTTCAGGATGACATATGGATGCCTGTCAGCCATAAATTTGAGGTAAATATCGGGATTATGGGATTTAAAGCTGATGCCGGATATGCAGTATCTGTAAAATACAATGATGTAAAACCAAACCTGGCACTTCAGAGACCGAAGATCCTTTCAACTGACTTATACTGCCAGGAACAGTAAGCTGCGGAACCGGCTCCTGACACAGCCAGAACAAAAACAAAAAAACAGATTGACAAAATACTTGAAAAGGATGAACTGTCAAACCGTGATATGGTAAAACTTTCCAGGCTGATGGAAAAAGAGTCTGAAAAGAGTGTTGATGACAGCATCAGGAAAAATCTCGAGATAAAGGATAATACAACTCATATTATTGAGAAGGATGCTGCAAAAAAAGACAGTGCATACTGGGCTGAAATACGTCCGATCCCGCTCTCTGAACTAGAGATGAGAAGCATAAAGATCAATGACAGCATCAGGGCCGCTTCTGATTTGCGTGAGATTAAAGCCGACACTGCCAGTCTATCCGGGAAAAAGGAGAAAAGCAAATTTTTTGAGGCGCTTAAAGATATAGGACTGGGAAAGACCTGGTCAGACACAACAGGCTTCAGCTTCACATATGGAGGATTAATTGACATGAAAAACCTTACCTTCAATACAGTTGACGGATTGGTTTATGGACTTGGATTTCCGCTTGTCAAAATCATGGAAGGAGAATAGATCCCTGAGTATTTTTCCTGATATCAGATATGCCTTCGCCAGGAACCAGCTGATGTGGAGAATAAATGCCAGCTACAAATTCAACGGCATGAAGCAGAAGGAAATATACCTGAGGACAGGAATGGCAAGCAAGGATATTGGCAACGGAGGAGGAATCAATCCCCTTCTGAATACGGCATCCACTCTGATGTTTGAGCGAAAATTACCTGAAGCTTTATGAATCTGATTTTCTTACCCTTGGATACAGGAGTGAAATTGTCAACGGTCTGAATATTGAGCTTGCCTCAACCTATGAATTAAGAAAGGTACTTGAGAATAACACTGATTTTTCAATAATTAATACTTCAAGGGAATATTCAGACAATATTCCTGACAACGATTATCTTGCTCCGGAAGCAGATCCTGTTCATGCCTTGCGTGATCAGGATCATGCATCAATTGCTGCAAAACTCACATATATACCAAGGCAGAAATACAGGATTGAAAAGGGAAGGAAGATCCCGGCCGGATCCGACTGGCCTACCTTCAGTCTGTCATGGGAACACGGGATAAATGACTTTCGGGAAACAGGAGAACAGGTTACCCATTATGATATGATAAGGGCAGAGGTATTCAGGAGCCACGAAATCGGAGCCTTCGGTGAATTCAGATGGAGAGTAAGGGCAGGAGGATTTCTTGATAACAGACAGCTGACTTTTTACGACTTCTTTCATTTCAACCCTCAGGAGATCCCTGTGCTGATAAATGATTACGAGGATGCCTTCATGCTTCCGGGATATTATTCAACAAGCACACCCGAAGCTTTTGGAGAACTTCATCTGAAATATACAACTCCCTACCTTCTTCTCAAGCTGCTTCCCGGATTAAGCAATACCCTGATAAGGGAGAATCTCCTTGTCTCATACCTGGGATCGCGTTATCACCCGAATTACACTGAATTAGGCTACAGCATGAGTGAGATATTCTTTTTCGCAGAGGTTGGAGTATATGTTGGGTTCGAAGATCTTAAATACAAGAGCTTCGGGGCAAAGCTGATATTAAAAATTGACTGATAATCATTGCTGACTTTTACTGTCAGTGCACTGATTCAATCGGCGCTAACGTGCTTCATTATTGCTTTGCCTTTGAAGTGCCTTTGCGACAAAACCTTGTGTCCGAGTCTCTATAACTCAAGTTCTGATTTGGTTCAGGCACATGAAGTCCTCAGTAACAACCTTGAACTTGAATTTTCCGTTAACCATAGTTACACTGTTTGCAGGTTCGATTAATGAGCTAATCTTCCGGACGCTATCGCATCATTTGACCAGTTTATTCAAATTTTATGCAAAAGGCGGTTCCTCATGAATATCTGTCTCCTTGTCAAATTCACCGCCAAGCTTACGGAAATCATGATTCATCTTTGATCCCAGTGTGATGCTCTGAGACGACTCCGTCCGTCAGCGCTGTATTCAAGGTCAAAATCATCAATATCCACAAACTGAGCTTTTTCCTCGCGGAATCTGAGTCTGACATCATCGACAGGACCGTTACGGTTTTTCGCAAGAATGATCTCGGCTATTCCTTTTGTTGATGAACCATCTTCAAAGGCCGGGATCCCGAATTTTTCCTGCCGGTGAATAAAGACCACCATATCAGCATCCTGTTCAATTGCTCCTGATTCCCTGAGGTCTGAAAGCAGCGGCCTTTTTGTTCCGCCTCTCATCTCCACCGAACGGTTAAGCTGTGAAAGTGCAAGTATTGGTATATCGAGTTCCTTTGCAATACTCTTCAGCGACCGTGAGATATTACTTACCTCCTGTTCCCTGCTGCCTGCATTTTCAGGACCTGACATGAGCTGGAGGTAGTCGACAATAACAATATCGAGCTTATGCTGAGCCTTAAGCCGGCGGCATTTTGCCCTGAGCTCAAAAATTGAAATTGCAGGGGTATCATCAATAAATATTGGTGCCTGTACAAGTTTTTTGATCCTTGTATCAAGTTGTTTCCACTCCTCTTCATTCAGCCGTCCATTCTTGATCTTATCGCCGGGGATATCCGTTTCGGCAACGATAAGCCTGTTTACAAGCTGAATTGAAGACATCTCACATGAAAATATTGCAACACTTTTTCCATGATCAACAGCCATATTCCTGGCCATTGAAAGTGCAAATGCAGTTTTACCCATTGAAGGACGGGCTGCAATGATCACAAGTTCTGATCTCTGCCATCCCGATGTAAGCCTGTCGAGCTTTGTAAATCCTGAGGGAGTGCCAACAAGAGCATCTTCTCTTTTACCTGCCTCCTCTATCTCCCGTATTGCCTCCTTAATAACAAGATTTATTGGAGCAACTTCCCTCTTAATATTTCCTTCGGCAATCTGGAAAAGTGCATTTTCTGAATAATCGAGCAAGCTCAGTAACATCATAGGTATCATCAAAAGACCTGTTCTGAATCTCAGTTGATACCCTGATAAGTTCACGCTGGATATATTTCTGAGCAACAATTCTTGCATGGTAGTCGACATTCGCTGCTGAAACAACCTTGGCTGTAAGCTGGGTCAGATAAACCGGTCCTCCTACACTGTCGAGCTCATTGTGTGCCCGTAACTCCTCGGTAACAGTATAAAGGTCAACCGGAAATTCCTTTGGCATTCAGATCAGAAATTGTTTTGAATATTTTCTGATGGGCTTCCTTATAAAAACTCTCAGGTTTGAGTACATCAAGAATTGTTATTACAGCTTCTTTTTCAAGCATAATTGCACCAAGGACAGCCTCCTCCATATCGTTTGCCTGGGGAGGTACTTTTCCGAAATCGGGCAATGCCGTAATAGCTGGCCTTTGATTAGTTCTTTGTTTTGCCATTAATATTATATGCTTATTTACAAGTAGTTAACACACTAATGCTTTTGAGAGCCAGGGCAGCTTCAAAGGTATGAAATACCATAATTCCAAGTCAAAAAGATCAACTTATTGTTACAAACAAAGCAATGTTTAAAACTTGTTGATAAGGTTATAAAGAAATCAATAACAAAAAATTCAAACCGATATGGTATTTTTACATTAAATACCGCATAATGATAGTTTTTCCAAAAGCTAAAATCAATCTTGGATTGCGGATAACAGGCAGGAGAAATGACGGTTATCACAATATTGAAACCATATTCTATCCTGTCAGTCTGTATGATGCTCTTGAATTTGTTGCCTCTCCTGAATCTGCACCGAAAGGATAATCTGATCGTTACAGGTATTTCCGTAGGGGTAAATCCTGAGGATAATATAGTAATGAAGGCTGTCACTGAAACTGAGGGAAAAGTATTCATTCCCCCGGCTTAAGATTCATCTTCATAAAGCTATTCCTCATGGAGCAGGTCTTGGAGGAGGATCTTCTGACGCAGGATGCATGCTGAAGGCCTTAAACAGGCATTTTCAGCTCGTCCGTCAGCAGAAACGAGCTTGAATCAACTGCTCTTGAGATCGGCAGTGACTGTCCGTTTTTCATAGACGGAGATCCATCATATGCTACAGGAAGGGGAGAAATTCTTGAGCCAGTCAAACCCGTTTTGTCGGGTTACTATCTAATCTTATTGAATCCAGGTGTGGCTATAAATACAGGGGAAGCTTACAGGAATTGCAAGACCTGAAATACCATCTTCAAGTCTCCTTGCGCTTGCAGAACATGACATTACAAAATGGAAAGACCTCATATTAAATGATTTTGAGGAGTTTGCCTTTAAAAAACATCCGGTCATAGGTAAAATCAAGGATGATCTTTACAGCTGCGGTGCGCTTTTCAGTTCGATGTCAGGCAGCGGATCCAGCGTATATGGCATATTTAACGAAAAACCGCTAAATATGCCAGATACCCTGAAGGATATGGTTATCTGGGAAGGTATGATGTGATCTCCCTATTCCAATTCTATAAGCAATACTCCTTTGGATACACGGTCACCCTTTTTTGCGATAATAGTCTTTATTATGCCATCCATAGGACTCTTCAACTTGTTCTGCATCTTCATGGCATCAAGAATCAACAACAATTCGCCCTTTTTTACACTCTGGCCCGGGGTCACAAAAATATCGACAACGGTTCCCGGGATAAAGCTAAGTATCAGCCTGGGATCTGCCGGCTCATACCTTGTCCTGTTCTTGAATTTGTCACTGATCCTGGTCTGATATAAGCTATTGTTGATGTTCAGGAATTCCGGCTTTTCTTTTGTACTCATTACAATTTCTATTTAATTTATCAGATGGGTTTTTACTAAAAAGGAGGAAGTCCATGTTTCTTATAGTGGCATGTGAACATCTTTATTTTCAGACACTTCGATTGAATGCATTAAAAATTTCCTTGTCTCAGAAGGTTCAATAACAGCATCCACATAACCTTTTGAAGCAGCAACATAGGGATTGGCGAATTTTGCCTTGTATTCCTCGACTTTCTGCTTTCTCATTGCATCCGGATCTCAGCTGAAGTGATCTCTTTTCTGAAAATAATATTTGCAGCTCCTTCGGGTCCCATTACAGCAATCTCAGCTGATGGCCATGCAAAAACGAAGTCGGCACGAAGATGTCTGGAGC
>CAWFRW010000029.1:0-150431 GCA_963818295.1 uncultured Bacteroidales bacterium | reverse complement strand
CAATGTATTGCTGACCACGCGCGAGCTGTGATAGTTGCCGACCATGTCGAGGGCCTCGGCTCGCCGACGCGCGGAAGAAATGGACGATCATGTAACGGTCGATCACTCCGAAGAGGTTCGTCAGCACGCTGGCCAAAAGGACCCAAGCGGCAAAGGGCGCCACCTGCGTCCAAAATCGGGCGTCCGGCGTTGGCGCCGACGGCCGGGGCGCGGCATGCCATACGCCCGGCAGCCAACAGCCGGCCCAAGCCGGCCGCGATCAGACACGAACCGCCGTAAGCCACGAGCACGCTCTGGCCGTGCATGCCAACTCAGCAACAGGGCAACGCCTAGGATCGCGAAGGCCACGCTGTTGACCAACTGCATAAACGACACGACGCGGATGTTTCGCAGCGCCGTGAACAGTTCGACCAGGAAATTGTAGACGATCACCGCGAACAGGCATCCGGCGGCCAGAGGCGATCGTGTTCGGCTTGATCTTCAGTCCCGAACACCAGGCGAGAGAACCACGTCGCGCGCAGCAGGACTGCCCACGACGGCTGTGAGCGCCAGTGACCCGCATGCAAGCGTGTCGTCCTCGCAGAAACATGTCGCAATTGGCCCCGCTGCCGGTAACGTTCGAGATAGCGGCCAAAGACGCCGGGGATGGCCAACACTGACAGCGGCGCTGCCAGCACCAGGAAGCTAAACGCCATATCCCACAGGCCCAATTGCTCGGCGTCAAGCCAACGGCAGAAGAGCACCGCCCGAACAAACCCGACCAGCCGCTGCACGACCGTCAGGCCCAGCAAGATCAACACGCTATCGACGAGCGTGTCGGTCGCCAGCGGGCCGTGGCGGGCGGATATTCCGGATTATCGAAGCCGAGGGACATGGGGGACGAATGGGATTGACGGAATTGCGTGGATGATGATGATGGACGTGATCGGGATGGAGTGCTCGTAGTGCCACTGGACAGTCTTTGCCTGGCGTTTCAGTGAACCGCTAAGCCCTCGGGATTCACGCTCCTTCTCGGCCAGGCACTTGCCACGTACTGCTGGTGTCCCCGTTCTCCGCCGTCACCCGTTCTCGCCCGCCATTGCCCGTCCCCAACCTCACCTGATACTCGAATCGCCGTCGTGCGGATCTTTCCGCGGGTCCATGGTGACCCAGTTCTTCAGACGGATCATGTCGTTGTCGACGGGGATGCGTTGCAAGTGGAACGCGTCGTCGCCGGGAAAATTGAACCCGCCGTAGGCCGAACACACGCCCGCATAGCCGGCTTCTTTGGCCAAGCGCGAACGCGGCCGGATTCAGATTGGCGTAGTGTCCGAAGGGAAAGGCGAAATAGCGCATCGGCCGGCCCAGGGCGGCCTCCAATTCCGCCTTGGATTGAACAATCTCGTAGTGCAACAGCCGTGGATCGGTAATCGGGCCGAGATCGGCGTGCGTGTACGCGTGGGCGCCGATTTCGATGCCGGCGGCGGCCATGGCGCGAAGCTGCTCGATCGTATTCGGGCGCAAGTCGATGCCCGGTCACGAGATCGTGCGAGAACGGCTCCTCCTTCACCACGTTGTCGCAGCGTGACGAAATACGTGCACGGAATGCGGTTCTTGATCAGCCACGGAATGGCCTGCTGGCAATTGTCGGCGTAGCCGTCGTCGAACGTGATGCTGACGCACGGCTGCGGGTTGTAGCCGCGGCGGATGCGCGCCTGGGCCTCGTCGAGCGAGATGATGTCGAAGCGTTCGCGCAGCCATTCGATCTGGCGAACGAACATCGCGTTGGAGATCGTCCACGGATTGGCCCGATCGTCGGCAATGCGATGATAGTAGAGCACCGATCAGCGGCAGGTGATCCCGCGATACCTCGGTCCAATAGTTCCACGCGCGCACCGGCCGGGTGGCGTGGTAGTAAGCGGTCAACAGCATTCGTTTCCAAAGCGGCATGTGTCATGGCTCAGTTGCGACTCCGACCTCGTTCAGAGCCAGCGTAGATCATGGGATTTCATGCGTCAGATCCTCGCTCCGTCAGGCCTGCCAATCTTCGACCAATCTGCTTCACGGTTTTGCCTGCCAGCCACACGTTGTGCCGCAGTCGCGGAATGCATGCGCCGCGGTATGATCCGGTAGTTCAGCGTTGGACGCGGCTCTGCGCCGAAGCGGGCCTTGTACGGTTCGTCGCCGCGTAGGAAATCGAACGCCCGATTGCCGCGCTCGATCGCCTGCCGCAGAATCGCCAGGTAGATGGTCTTGCCCGGCTGATGCTTCATCGAGTCCGGATCGATGCCGGCTTGATAGGCGTACAGCATGCCGCTGGCCGACCAGTTGGTACTCGGCGGCGACTGGCCGGCCGTCGATCTCCAGCCAATAGAACTCGACCAAGCCTTGGCGGAACAGCTCCGGCACGACGTCGCGGTAGAACCGCAGAAAACGCGGCGAGGCGAAACAGCCCGGCTTCGCCCAAGCATGGCTCGGCGCCGCTGGTGCAGCTCGACCAGAATCTGCATGGCCTTCGGTCAGTTCGTCGAGCCGCGCGACGCTGTGAAGCGTCGCGCGGCCGTTGTCGAGCAATTCCGCTCGATGCGGCGCACGTCGCGTCGCAGGTTCTTTCCCAGACTGGCGACGTAGTCTTCCCAATCGATGGGCAGTGCCAGTCGCCAGCAATTCAAGCCGGGCCGGCGATCCACGATGCAGCCTGCAACGTCCAACTTTCCACCAAATCGACCCATCGGACGATCGGCCGCTTCGATGCCGTCGAAGTGCAGCAGGTCCCAGTGGAGCGAGTCGCCCTCGCCATGCATCGCGATTGCAGCGAGATACTCGGCCAGTACTTCCGCGATCGTCTCTTCGCGTCTGCCGGCAGACACAAAACGCTCAAGTAGTCCGAACAGACTTCGCCGGAGCCCAGCGGGCGGAGCACACGGCCGTAAATCGCTGGAGCATCGAGCGTACCAGGGTGCGATGCCGACCAGCGTTCGGCGTGGTCGAAGACGCAAAGGACCGCTAGCCGGGCCGATGCCCGGTCGGAATCGCGCTGGGTCCGTAGTTTCGCCACCAATGCGATAGCCAGGTCCAGCTGCGAAACGGGACATCGCCGGCCAGCCGCTGCCAATCGTCGGCGTAGCGTGCCAACTCGTCGAAGCTAGTATTCAGCAGACGCGCATGCGGCAATGCTCGGTCAAATGGCGACGTTACTGCTACAAGGCTACGTCGCATCTTGTTCTATCGGGATAATGCGAAAGTGAAATGCGCAAACAGGCTGAACAATCGACGAATCAGAACGGATTGCCGTTTTGCTCTTCCCCCTGATCTAGGTGAGTATGCGACGGCAGCGGCGTCGCTCGGCAGATGCGCACCACTGCCGCCAGCACCGGTACGACAACTCTTTGTCACGCCGCGGATAAGCAAGTCGTTCTGTTTCTCGCCGATTCGGCCGATTCCGCAGACGGAAAGAGCCGGCGTGAAACCACGGGTCAACACGCATGGCGGACCAGTGGCGACCTGCCGACGGCATCGGCAAGCGTTGCCGCCCGGCAACATCGCGTTGCTGCCGTCGGCAACGTCGGCGACATCGCGGACCCGGCTAGATGCGGTTGACGTGCAAAGTTCGATCCATCACAGAGGTTTACGCGCCAGCCTTGGCGGCCACGACGTGCGGCACCCGGTTTGCGTCCCCAGGCTCGTCACCAGAAACATGCTTCCCGACACCGCAGCGAGTTCCGCCATGCAGCCCGCACCATCCGACCGTATGCCAGCCCTCGGCGACGTCATCCATCTGCTGCGCGTCCACGTCCGGCTGTGGCTTGTGCCGGCCGTAGCTGATCGCCGCGGTCGTCGGCGTCTACGCCGTGGTCCACGAGGCGACGTGGGAGGCCTCGCAGGCCCTGATCGTTCGCAACGAGGCGTCGAACGCCGAGAAGTCGCCGGGCAAGTTCAGCTATCCCGAAGAAATGAAGACCATCCAGGAGACGATCCTGGAAGTGGCCAAGAGCCGCAGCGTGTTGGAGGCCGCGTTGCGAGAAGTCGGTCCGCCGGCCGAGCTACAGAGATCCCGGCGGCCTGGCCCACCGAACGCGACATCGTCGACGGTGCGCAAGTACGTCAAGCTCGTTCCGCCCAAGGGGGCCGAGTTCGGCAAGACCGAAGTCTTCTATCTCGACCGTCCGGGCCGAAGACCGCGACCGATCGGTGGCGCTGAACGAGGCCATCTTCAAGCAACTTCAGACCCAGTTCCAGCAGCTCCGCGACGCCAAGGCCCAGAGCATGATCGACGAGCTGACCAAGACCGTCCGTCTGGCCAAGGCCGATCTGGACGAGGCGACCGCCGCGCTGGCGGCGACCGAGAATCGCGTGGGCAGCGATCTGGCCGAGCTGCGTTCGATGCAGGACATGGCCAGCAGCGACAGCGCCTTGCGTCGCAGCGGCGAGGAAATCCGCACTCAACTTCGCGAGAACGCCGCGGCCGAAAAGGCCAATCAAGAATTGCTCGCCGTGCTGACGAAGGCCCAAGACGACCCCGGCCGGTTCGTGGCCACGCCCAATCGCCTGCTCGAATCGCATCCGTCGCTGCGGCGGCTGAAGGACGGGCTGGTCGACGCCCAACTCCGCACCGCCGCGCTGCTGGGAACGATGTCGGCCGATCATCCCCGCGTGCAGGCCGCCAAGGAATCCGAGGAAGAGATCGGCCGCCACCTGCACGACGAACTGGCCTTGGCCCGCCGCGGCGTCGAGGTCGAACTGCAAGTGATCGCCGACCGCCGCGCGCTGCTCGAAGACCAACTGGCCAAGACCAACGACCGGCTCGCACCCTGGCCACCGTTCGGGCCCCGTATGCCAACCAAGTGGCCGAAGTGAAGAACCGGGCCATGTTGCTGGAGCGGGCCGAGCAGAATCTGGCCGAGGCCCGGGCCGCCCGCGCCAGTGCCAAGGCCGCCAGCCTCATCGCCGCATCGACACGCCCGACGCCGGCATTCGTCCCGTCGGCCCCGGCCGCGATCGTGATTGCCCTGTGCGGCGTGCTCGGCGGCGTTGCTGGTCGGCTTCGGCATCGTCTTTCTGTCCGGTGCCGGTCGGATCGACCGCCCAAGCGGCGAATGGACATGCCAACGGCCACGGCAACGTTGCCATTTCCGCCGAAGTCGACACCGAATCCGACCAACGGCCATCTCTCCGCTGCGAATGGCCTTCCGCAAGCTGATCGACTAAGTATCGCCTGCCGGACGCCCACGAGGTAAGCGTTCACGGGGGCTGTCCCAATTTGGCAGCGCGCCTGCCCCGAGACGCAATCGGGAATCAGCGCGAGCCCGCGGCAACAATTACCGTTCTCGCTGCAAACTCGCCGTGACGCCGGCTAGAAAGAAGAGCGTCATATTGGCCATCGGCACCACCGACACGTCGTGGAACATGCCGTTGACGAAATAGGCGCCCAGCGCGATCAGCAGCAACAGACCCTGCTGGCGAACCCAAAGCGGCAGAGTCGCGTCGCTCCAAAGCCGCCAGGCGTCGCGCGTCCAAAACGCGATGCGCGGCAAACAGCCCAAGCCCCACCAGTCCGGTTTCGGCCAAGAGCGAGAACACGACGTTGTGCGGACGAATATCTGAGGCGAAAGCACATGCATCGTATCGAATACCTGTTTTATATGCGGTTGCATATTGATCATCGCGAGCGTGGCTTTGCGTTCTTCGAGCGCGAGATTTACCCGGAATAAAGCGCTCAGTCCTATGCTGCTGATGTAATCGATACCGGCCATATCGAGTATAAGCGCGCGGGCTTTACAGGTAATTTCCTTGAACTGCTTTTCAAATTCGCCGTAGGTCAAAGTGTCAAGCCGTCCTTTCAAAACGGCGGTAAAAACTCCCTCTTCGTCTTCTCTGATGTTAATAGAGAGTTCCATGTCCGTTACCTCTTTCTCAATGGTTTATTCGTTCCTCCCGCGGGCGGTTTATCCTCGGATAATTAAATATCTTCTCATCTCCCTTCTTTGCATGAATATATCTTCTGCACAGGAAGTTGTCTCAGGCCTCAGGTCAAACATTCTACTTACTGAAAAAGGGGAGCGAAAAGGTAAGAAAATTGCTGTTCTGCTCGCGGAACCTTCTTTACTGCCATTTTTCGATGATTTCTCCGGTCATTCATATTATCCCGATCCAGAAAAATGGGTTGATGATTATGTCTTTGTTAACAATACCTATTCCGATAAGCAAATAACAAGCGGCGTTGCTACTTTTGATTGTCTCGACAACAACGGCAGGATGTATGAAGCAGCTTCAACATACGAATTTCAATCTGATCAGCTTACATCGCAGCCGGTCAATCTAAACTATACTGCCGGCGACAATGTCTGGTTAAGTTTTTTTTACGAGGCAGGAGGTCTTGGAGATTCTCCCGAACCTAACGACAGTCTGACTCTTCAGTTCCTGGCTCCGGATGAAAGCAAATGGTATTCAGTATGGAAGGCAGCCGGAACGACAGATAAGAAGTTCAAACCGGTAATTATAAACATCACTGATGCACGTTTTCTAAAGACGGGTTTTCAGTTCAGGTTTACAAATTATGCTTCGCTGAGTCCAAATCAGAATGATCTCTCCATGGTTGGCAATTGTGATCACTGGAATCTTGATTATGTTCTCCTCGATAAGGGAAGAAATGCAGGCGATACAATTTTTTCTGATGTTGCATTTACGCTGCCTGTGCGATCCGTCCTGAAGAACCACGAAGCGATGCCATGGAAACAGTACAGGGAAATTGAGCTTCAGGAGATGGGTTCAGCGATTCCTGTCCATTACAGGAACAATGACACTATTATAAGGAATGTGACAAGGAATTTTGAGATCTATGATGAATACAACAATTCAGTTTCATATCTCTTCTCTGCCGGCGCTACAAACATAGATCCGCTAACAAGTGTAGACTATAATGCCAACATAGTTTACTCATTTAACTCCCCTGGAAATGACTCTGCTCTTTTCAGAATTACATCTGTTCTGAAAACAGATGAATTTGACCCGAAGCAGAATGATACGATGGTCTATTATCAGACCTTCAAGAACTACTTCGCATTTGATGATGGTACAGCCGAGGCAGGGTATGGTATAAACGGACTTGGGTCAAGAAATGCGATGTTTGCCTACAGGTTCAGATCATACATTGAAGACACTCTGAGGGCAATCAGCATTTGCTTCAATGACAGTTATACTGATGCCAACAAACGGGCTTTTGATCTGATGGTATGGGATGACAACAACGGTTTACCCGGTAATGAGCTCTATACAGTTGAAGAGGTGATGGTGGAACAAGGACAGGACATTAACGGATTTTATACTTACAGGCTGCCCGATGAAGTGCCGGTCAACGGCATCTTTTATGTCGGCTGGAGGCAGCGTACAGAATCATTTCTCAATGCGGGGCTTGACGTAAATACTCCTCATGGAGGGAAGCAGTTCTACTGGCTTAACGGAAGCTGGCAGGAGTCGCAGGTGGATGGAACAGTCATGATACATTCTGTTGTAGGTGACGCTATAATAATTACAAATGTTGACGATGTTGTCTACAAAGACAAAAACCTCCTGAAGATCTGGCCTAACCCGGCATCCGAATATATTACAATCGATGCGGGTGATCTGCTGATGAATGGAGAAGCAGAGATAACAATTATGGATCTTTACGGCCACGAACTCAAAAAGACTGCACTCAGGGAAAGAATAGACATCTCATATCTTCCCTCCGGCGTCTATATAATAATTACCAGCCTTAACGGCAAACCTGCCGGCTACGGCAAACTCATAAAAACAAAATAGAAACCGGAATGGCAGAAGAGGAACAGAATGACCAGCAGGAGCTTTTTGAACATTTCAGGTTTAAGATTGATCCGGGACAGTCGCATCTGAGGATCGACAAGTTTCTTACCGACAGGATTGAAAATACTTCGAGGACAAGGGTACAGAATGCGGCAAATGCCGGGAATATACTGGCAAACAATAATCCTGTAAAACCAAATTACAAGGTAAAACCCGGGGACCTGATACAGGTTGTGCTGCCAACCCCGCCAAGGGAGATTGAGCTCATCCCTGAAAACATCCCTATAAACATTGTATATGAGGATGAAGATGTGCTCGTAGTCAACAAGGAGCCCGGAATGGTTGTGCATCCGGCCTACGGCAACTACACGGGAACACTTGTCAATGCCCTGATGTGGCATTTCAGGGATCTTCCTCTTTTCAATACAGGAGAAGCCAGGCCGGGCCTCGTACACAGGATCGATAAAAACACCTCGGGCATACTTGTTATTGCAAAGAATGAATATGCATTAAACAGGCTCTCGAAGCAATTCTACGACCGGACCACTGACAGAAAATACAAGGCGCTTGTGTGGGGCACGCCGGAACCAGCAACAGGCACAATTACAGGCAATGTCGGGAGAAATCTGAAAGACAGGAAGATAATGCAGGTCTTTGAAGATCCGGAGGAAGGAAAGCATGCAATTACACATTATAAAGTCCTTGAAGATTTTGGATACATTTCGCTTGTTGAATGCAAGCTCGAGACAGGCCGTACTCATCAGATAAGGATCCATTTCAGTCACTTTAAACATCCTCTTTTTAATGATGCAGAGTATGGAGGTGACCAGATACTGAAAGGAACCACATTTACAAAATACCAGCAGTTCATAAAAAACTGCTTCAGGATACTGCCCAGGCAGGCATTGCATGCCAAGTCGCTTGCGTTCGATCATCCGGTTAGCGGGAAAAGGCTCTTTTTCGACTCCGAGCTGCCTGATGATATGAAACAGGTGATCGAAAAATGGAGAAAATATATCTCCGGCAGAGAGACTGAGAATCTATAAAAATACATATTACACAGAGGGACACAGAGAATACACAGAGATACACAGAGAAATCCTCTGTGATCTCTGTGATACCTCTGTGAATCTCTGTGTAACCTTTAAATAATAGTGAATAAATGAATTGATTACCAGCTTCCGCCGGCACCGCCGCCTCCGAAGCTTCCGCCTCCGAATCCGCCGAATCCGCCTCCCCCGCCGCCGCCACTGCCGCCGGAGAAGCCACCCCAGCTTCCGCTATGAGAGCCTCTGCCTGAATTCATCATGCTCAGAAGCAGCCACAACGGCAAACCTTTTGAGCTTATATTTCTGCTGTTTGATCCACCGGATCCTCTTGATATAACCATTATAATTATAAAGACTATAAACACAACAAGGCCAAAAGGGATATTCTTACCTGATTTTTTATGAGCTCTCTGACCATAATCCTGTGCAGAAAACTCTCCCCTGGCCAGCGCCATAAGTGTTGTAACCGCATTACTGAGTCCACCGTAATAATCTCCCTCCCTGAATGAAGGCAGTATATCCTGATCCACAATCTCTGCACAGGTGATATCGGGAATTACTCCTTCAAGGCCATAACCCTGGGCAATGAAAACCTGTCCATTGGAATCTGACTGTTTTGGTTTGACAAGTATAAGAATACCATTATTCAGACCTTTTTGCCCGATACCCCATTTTTCTGCCAGACGCTGGGCATAGTCAGCCTTATCATAACCCATTAAGGCTCTTGACTGTAACAACAGATATCTGTGTTGAGGTAGAATCGTTAAATGTGACAAGCTTCTGTTCAAGAGCATTGACCTCATCCTGGTTCAGGATCCCGGCAAAATCATTTACAAGTCTGGGCGGGACCGGTTTTTCGGGAAAGTCCTGCGACCAGGCAGCAACCGGATTAAAAGTACAGAAAATTGCTGCCAGAGCCAGCAGGTAAAATATTCTTCGTATCATAACAGTTATTCCCCCTTTAGTTTATCGAATGAGATTTCATCCGGCAGTTCATTTTTATCATCCATTTTATGAGGGAAATGCTTCTTCAGATGTGTTCCTGCAAGAATAATCCCGGCTGAAAGACCTTCTGTGAACTTTCCTTCGCGGAAATTTTTAAGAAGCAGGTCTTTTACGCCATCCCAGAATCCTTCAGGAACCTTTGCATTGATGCCGGCATCACCGATAACGGCAAATTTTCTGTCACCAACGGCAAGGTAAAAAAGTACCCCGTTCCTCTCCTCCGTTTCATTCATCCCGAGCTTTTTAAATACCCATGCTGCACGGTCGAGTACATCTTCATCACAATGGGTCTCGATATGCACCCTGATCTCACCGGAGGTTTCATTTTCAGCTTCCCTGACGGCAGCAAGAATCTGAGCCTGTTGTTCCTTTGTAAAGAACGTTGAAGCTTTCATTAATATCTTTTTGATAAGAGTTAAAATTTGACTTCAGGTGCCTTGTCTGCACCTTCCGCGGCCTCAAAATATGGTTTGGCCTGAAATCCGAACATTCCTGCCAGAAAGCTCTGCGGAAATCTTCTTATATATGTATTATACACCTGGGCAACCTCATTGAATTTTCTGCGTTCGACAGAGATCCTGTTTTCAGTACCCTCAAGTTCTACCTGCAAATCCCTGAAATTCTGTGTTGCCTTCAGTTCAGGATATTGTTCTACAACAACCATCAGCCTTGACAGAGCTGATGACAGCTGACCCTGTGCCTGCTGGAACTGCTGCATGTTTTCTGCAGTCATTTTTGTTGGATCAATTGAAACTGAAGTTGCTTTTGCTCTTGCCTCAATTACCTGGGTAAGTGTGGTCTGTTCAAAATTTGCTGCTCCCTTAACTGTATTCACAAAATTAGGTATGAGATCCGACCTGCGCTGGTAGGCTGTTTCAACATTGCCCCACTGGCTGGTTACAGACTCCTGCATGGTTACCATTCCATTGTAAACTTTTGTTCCCCAGGAAACAATACCAAAACCGACTAGGGCCAGGAAGCCCACTACTACAAGCGCTATTAAACAACCTTTTTTCATTTTTCGATTTTTTTAAAATTTCAACAAATTTAACATTAAAACAGATCATTCAATATGAAGAATTTAGTTTATTTTTATTGTTACACAGAGTGACACAGAGTTAAGACAGAGATACACAGAGAAAAACTCTGTGTACCTCTGTGTAATATTAATTTTACAAGCCCGCACAAAATCCCATTCCTAAAATGTTTATTTTTGGGATCGACAAACAAAACATTTATGAAAACAATAGCAATAGTTGCAGGAGGAGATTCCTCCGAATTCGGTATTTCAGTGAAGAGCGCCATTGAAGTCAGCAAAAATCTCTCTGCAAGATATATAACTTATATAATTACAATACGGGGCACCAGCTGGTTCTGGGAAGATAAAAAGGGCCGTTATCATAATATTGACAAGAATGATTTCACCCTTGTTGCAGATGATAACAGGATCAGATTCGATGCAGTATTTATTGCAATACATGGTACTCCCGGGGAGAATGGATTGCTCCAGGGCTATTTTGATATGATGGGCATTCCTTATACAAGCTGCGGGACTTTCTGTTCTGCACTTACATTCAACAAACAGGCATGCAAGCTTTTTCTGAAGGATTACGGCATACCGATGGCCGGCTCAATACTCATACGTGAGGGTGATGATTTTGATCAGGAAGCTATTCTGAGCCAGACCGGGTTGCCATGTTTTGTAAAACCGAACGACAGCGGTTCCAGTTTTGGTGTGTCAAAGGTAAAGGAGCAACAAGAACTCAGTAGCGCCATAATGACTGCTTTTAAAGAGAGCAATGAGGTTATCATTGAAGCTTTTATGGATGGAAGGGAGGTAGCATGCGGAGTAGTAAAGACAAGGAAAAAGTCAATTGCACTGCCTGTAACCGAAATTATAAGCAAAAATGAGTTCTTCGACTACGAAGCCAAATACACTCCCGGAAAATCAGAGGAAGTGACGCCTGCAGATCTGCCACAGGCAGTTACAGATGAAATACAGAAGCTAAGCTCAAGAGTTTATGATCTTCTGGGCTGCAAGGGAATAGTAAGGGTTGATTTTATACTTATTGACAACAAGCCAAATTTCCTTGAGATAAACACAATTCCCGGCATGACTGAAGAGAGCCTCATCCCACAACAGGCAAAAGCGGCCGGCATACCGCTTGAGGAACTCTATTCAATGGTACTGGAAGATCTTTTCGAATAGATCTCTTCTCTGTGTAACTCTGTGTCTTCTCAGTGATCTCTGTGTAACTTTTTGAAGAACTTACACAGAGTCGCACAGAGGGACACAGAGGAACACAGGGAGATCACAAAACTCTATTTCCCTCTCGCCATTTTGAGCGCGCTTGTAGTCGTATAATATTTTGTTATCATGCAGGGCACCTCCCATTCCGGCAATTTGCCTTCCTTCATATATTCGAGGAATTTAGCTGTAACCTGCCCGAAATGCTCCTCATGACCGACCCTGTATTTAACGGGGATATTGATCTTTAGTGAATTTCTGCCCGCTTCTTCAATCCCCAGGCTGTCATATGGCATTGATACAAGAGCTTCCTTAAGCTTTGCCCTGAAATCAGTCAATGTCATTCCTTTTATATTCTCAATATATAATGTAGGAACAAATTTCTCCTCAGCACCCTGTTTGATTACAAGATCACAGTTCGTTCCATGCATTACTGAATAATGAGTATCTCCTCCTCCGGCAGGAGCCTGATATTTCCACTCAACCGATACTTTTGCATATACACCTTTTATCTGGTATATCATCTCCCCGTTTGAGTAGACGTTGATTTTTCCGTCCTTAATATCCTGATTCAGATAATCAGGGAAGCTATCCAACCCCGTTACCCCTTTAAATTCATCTTTTGAGATAAGCGTCGGCCATCTTCTTGCAGCTATCATCTTTATATCTCCGGTAGTCAGTATCTGTTCCGGGAAACATTCCCACTGTATAAGATCGACAAGATGAGTTGTGACATCAACAATTCCTTCACCCTGCTGCCGCACATCAAAAAACCATGCAGGGCGTATCAGTGCGCTTCCAGACACAACTTTTGAGAAATGATGTACACTGACCTTTGTCACAGCAGGCTCCTCCCTGCTTCCCTTTGAAAGCTGTCCGAACAGCTCAGCATTATGTGAAAGAAGCTTCTGAAGAATTGTCGTAACTTCGAATCTTTCGGTCATAATATCGTATAATAAAAGTCCTTTTGCCTTTGCATCAGCAAACGCTGCCTCGAGTGCGGGAAAATCCTGAGGATCGATTATCATCGGTTTATCGGCAAGGACATTAAAGCCTGCGGAAATGGATTTTGCGATATACTCGGCCTTCTTTTTATTATTGCCCGATAATACAACAACATTGCCTGATTTTTCAGCAAGCATTTTTTCAAAGAAATCAGCTCCGGTATAGACTATCTCATTCCATGCTGTTGGATTTGCCTCCCTTTTGTTATAGGAATTGATTCGTGAAAGGTGTTGCTTACAATCAGGACCCTCAGGAGCATAGACATGTACATCCGGAGCTACCTGCTCATACATCCTCTTCTGAACAAGGGCGGCATGAAAATGCCCGGGATCAACAGTAACCAGTTTTACCTGATAGTTCTTTTCCATCGATTCACTTTGTTTTTCTCCTGTTGTCTGTTTTGATCCTCCTGATTTGCAGGAAAATAAGACAAATGTAACAGGAACAATTAATAATAGCAGCTTCTTCATAGATTCAAAATTTGATTTGTATTTCTAAGATCATGGTTTTATACTACCGGATACTTCTTTTACAGTATCAATGAAAGCCTGTATATTTTCAGTGCTGACATCAGGCGGCATTCCACCTCCTGCCGACCATATTATCCTGTCATGATTGTCAATCTCTTCAAATGCCTTCCTTACAGCCATTCTTACCTGTTCAGGAGTACCATTGGCGAGGATATCCCTCGGAGGAATATTTCCGACAAGAACTGCATCCGGACCGGCCAGGCTGCGTATTTCGCTCATTGAATGGCTGAAGGAGAAATTGAACATATTGACATCCATCTCCTTCAGATATTTTGCAGTAATCAGGCCCTCTGAATCATTATGAAGAAACCTCGCTCTGGAACCGGTACAGCTGAAGATCCGTTTGAAATATGGAAGAACAAATTCCCTGAATTCATCTTCTCCGACAAAACCAATTAATATCATCAAGGATCAGAACTCCGTCAATTGACGGGAAACACTCTTTCTGCCATGATAACCAGTCACAGATAAAATCAGTTATTCGTGAGAGAAGCCTGTGAGTGCGGTCAGGGTCCATACCAGATTGCAGCCATCAGTTCTGTGGTTCCCATTAGGAAACCTGCAATATTCAGTGGTCCCCTGGCAACTGCAAACCTTATCTGATGATCATTCTTTAATAATAGTTGTCCTGATTATTCCTTAGCCGGCTGATCATGAAAGGCAATAATCCGTCTGTCTTCACATTTGGTATTGGAAGAGTGTCTGCCTCTTCAATCCCTTTTATGATCTTTTCTGCATGAGGCAGGTTGTTTTCAGGAAAAATCATCCTTGAACCAAATGCTGAAGGTTCCGTGCACATTCCGTATTCCGACCAGAATCCTGGAATGAACCAGACATCCGGAAATGCATTTACAGCTTTCAGGTTTGACCTGAACCACAGTTCATCCGATGAGTAATAATCAATTTTTGAGATACCGTACCAGCCCGGGATCCACGGACTGTCAATTATGAACCCCACCGGCTGATAACTCAGGCTTTTTACCGTCAATTAAAGCAATCAGATCATTCCATGAAGAATTGCGCATAAAGCTAATGGCTGATTCATGAAAATAATTAAGTAATAAAATTGAGGATTTATTTTAAGAGTAGACCAATTTTATTTTAATGAATCAGTCCTGTATGTATCGATTGGATCGCAGGTACAGACAAGGTTACGGTCGCCGTAGCCATCATCAATACGGCCAACCGACGGCCAGAATTTATTCTCAACCACCCACTTAAGAGGGAAGGCCGCCTTCTGCCGACCATACTTATGGTTCCATTCGTCGGCTGTTACAACCATTGCTGTATGAGGTGCATTTCGGAGAACATTATCCTCTCTATCCGCTTTACCCTCTTTATCTCCTGAATCTCATTCCATATAGACTTCATGGCGCTGATAAATTTATCCAGTTCCCTTAGTGACTCTGATTCGGTTGGTTCTATCATAAGAGTACCGTGAACAGGAAAAGAAAGCGTAGGAGCATGGAAACCGTAATCCATCAGCCTTTTTGCCATATCAGCTTCAGTGATGCCTGCTGCACTTTTAAAGTTTCTGCAATCAATTATCATCTCATGGGCCACAAATCCCTCTTTTCCGGTGTAAAGAGTATTATACCAGTCCTTTTAATGCCGCGGAAAGATAATTTGCATTAAGGATTGCATATTTTGTGGCAGTGGTAAGACCAGCTGCACCCATCATCATAACATAAGCATGTGAAATTGTCAGAACGTGCCCGCTTCCGAAAGGAGCTCCTGCAACAGCCGTGATACCATGACTGCCACCTGATTTAACCATTGGGTGAGAAGGAAGGAATTCAGCCAGCTTATCATTAACAAGGATGGGGCCCATACCGGGACCGCCTCCTCCATGGGGTATTGCAAATGTTTTATGAAGGTTCAGGTGGCATACGTCAGCGCCGATATGACCGGGATTTGTAAGACCTACCTGTGCATTCATATTTGCACCATCCATATAAACAAGCCCCCCATTGGCGTGAATGATCTCTGTCATTTCAATAACAGCCTCTTCAAAGACACCGTGGGTTGAAGGGTATGTAATCATGAAGCAGGCCAGATCAGCCTTATGTTCCTCAGCCTTCTTTTTCAGATCATCAATATTGATATTGCCTTTGTCATCACATTCCACAACAATAACTTCCATTCCTGCCATTACAGCGCTTGCAGGATTTGTGCCATGTGCAGATGATGGAATAAGCGCTTTGTTTCTGTGCTCCTCTCCCTTGTTCAGATGATATTCACGGATAACCATAAGTCCTGTATACTCACCTGCTGCACCCGAATTTGGCTGAAATGATATTGATGAAAAACCGGTTATCTCCTTTAAGGACTTCACCCAGTTCCTGCATAATCTGGTAATATCCCTCAGCCTGGTCTGCCGGCACAAAAGGATGAATATTTCCGAATTCAGGCCAGCTCAGGGCAAAAAGAGAAGCGGCCGGATTAAGCTTCATAGTGCAGGAACCCAGCGATATCATGCTGTGTGTGAGAGAGAAATCTTTTCTCTCGAGCATTTTGATATAGCGCATCATCTCGGTCTCGCTATGATACATATTGAAGGTACCGCTCTTAAGAAAGTCTGACTTTCGCATGAATTTCTCCTCGATACATTTACAGTTGCAATAGCCGTTCACATTTTCAGGGCTCTTTCCCGCAGCCCTGGCGAATATTGCAATAATTGTGTTTAGCTCGTTGAATGTTGTAATTTCATCAACGCTGATTCTGACAGTGTTCTCATCGGGATAATAGAAGTTCATTTCGGCTTCAAGAGCCAGTTCTCTTATCGTATCAGATGAAATGCTGCCATTCAGTACTATCCGGAGCGTATCGAAGAATGCGGAATTGAATTGTCTGTATCCAAGGTTTCTCAGGCTGTTGTTAAGAGTACAGGCCATATTCATTATATGTCTGGCGATTCTTTTCAGACCCTCCGGACCATGATACTGGACATACATGCCTGACATTGTTGCAAGCAGCGCCTGTGCGGTACAGATGTTTGAAGTAGCCCTCTCACGCTTAATATGTTGTTCCCTTGTCTGAAGAGCCATCCTCAGTGCACTGTTGCCCTGAGCATCGACTGATACTCCGATTATACGTCCCGGCATACTTCGCTTCAGCTCATCCCTTGTTGCAAAAAATCCTGCATGGGGGCCTCCGAAGCTCATGGGCAGTCCCAATCGCTGGCTTGATCCGACAACAATATCGGCGCCCCATTCACCCGGAGGTGTGAGAACGGCCAGGCTCATTATATCTGCGGCAACTCCGACAAGCATACCTGCCGAATGGGCCATGTCAGTGAATGATTTATAATCCCTGATCTGTCCCGAAGCGGAAGGATATTGAACAAAAGCCCCGAAGTATGGGCGATTGAAGTATGCCTCGGTATATTTTCCGATTACAAGCTCTATTCCAAGCGGTTTTGACCGTGTTTTGATGACTTCGAGTGTCTGCGGGAAAATATCATCGTCAACGAAGAAAATGTTTTTGCCTGCTTTAACCGAATCTCTCGATCTGGCATTGTACATCATTATCATTGCTTCAGCTGCCGCCGTTGATTCATCAAGGAGTGAAGCATTGGCGATCTGCATGCCTGTCAGTTCAATGACCATTGTCTGGAAATTAAGAAGAGCCTCCAGTCTGCCCTGGGAGATCTCCGCCTGATAAGGAGTATATGAAGTGTACCACGACGGATTTTCAAGCACATTCCTGGTAATTACAGGCAGTGTGGCGACTCCGTAATAACCCTGTCCGATAAATGAACGGAACATCTTATTCTTCCTTCCTGCGGCTCTGATATGATTAAGATATTCAAACTCGCTCATCGCATCCGGAATGGCGAGCTGCTTCTTTATCCTGATATTTTCGGGAATTATTTTTTGTATCAGCTGATCCAGCGAATTCACGCCAACTGTTTTCAACATATGAGGCAACTCATGATCGCGCGGGCCAACATGACGGTAAACAAAATTATCTGAGGTCATCTGAATAGATTTAGTATCTGTAAACAACAATAATAAACAGTCCGGGTTCGGACTTTAATTAAAATACTTTAGAAACTGGTTGCAAAATTAGCAGTAATTATTTCAGGAAAAATGGGGATTTGTCATCCTTTCCTTTTCAATTGTTGTTTTATTGCCATGTCCCGGGTAGACTATTGTTGCAGGAGGAAGGACGAATAACTTGCTGAGGATACTGTTAATAAGAGTGTCATGATCCCCGCCTTCAAGATCGCTTCTTCCGATACTTCCTGCAAACAGGGCATCTCCTGTGAAGACACAACCGTCAGTCTCACTGTAAAATGCCATGCTTCCTGCGGTATGACCCGGGACGTGCAGAGCTTTAAGTTTTGTCGATCCGAAAGTTATGATCTGCCCGTCGGTTATGAAATCAGCAGGCTCGGGAGCCTCATTCATAGTCAGCCCGAATATAGCAGCATGCTTGACAGCCTTTATCCTGTTCACTTCATCTTCTTCAGAGGAGAGGGTTCTCAGATTGTATTTTTCAAGAACGAACCTGTTTCCGAAGATATGATCGAGATGGCTATGTGTATTCAATAGCAAGACAGGGTTTAGCTTTTTGCTTTCAATCAGGCTGACAAGTTCATCAAATTCGTATCTGTCATAACATCCGCAATCAATAATTGCACAATCATTTGACTGATCTGCGAGGATATATGTATTGACCTCTATAGGTGAAAAGACAAGCTTAAATATTTCCATAGTTATTTTCCGTTTACGGTTCCCTTGAGCATGGGAACAAATACAAAATTACCATACTGAGAATACTCGAAGGTATCCGGTCCTGTACGTTCCACAACGGTCATCACCTGGGTTTCAGAACCTCCGACAGGAACAACAAGACGGCCTCCAGTTTTAAGTTGCTGAAGCAGAGTCTCAGGTATGACAGGAGCGGCTGCCGTAATCACTATGCCATCAAACGGCCCGTATTGAGGTTTGCCTTCATAGCCGTCCCCGTAAAAGAAATCTGCAGAATACCCCAGGGATGTAAGAGTTCTCTGAGCCTTTATGAATAGCTCCCGGAAGCGTTCAATAGTATAAACCTTAGCGCCCATGGCTGCAAGAATAGCTGCCTGGTAACCTGAACCGGTTCCGATCTCAAGGATCTTGTCCCTGCGTTTGACTCTCAGAAGGGAAGTCTGAACTGCAACTGTATAGGGTTGGGAGATAGTCTGCCCGGAAGAGATCGGAAAAGCTTTATCGACATAGGCATGGCTAAAAAATGCCGGATCCATAAACATATGTCTGGGAACAGTGTCGATAGCTCTCAGTACCTCCTCGTCAACAATTCCTTTCTGTCGCAGCTCCGCAACCAGTTTCTTGCGTTTGCCTTTAGCTTCAAATGTATCTGTCATTTGATATTCCCAAGCATAAATTTAATTGCTGCAAAAATATAAAAAATGTGAGACAGTCGGAGCAGACATCACAGAGTTGTTTGGCGTCTGCGGATTATTTCAATGAATATCTTGCAAGTGGCGAATAGACTGGTCCAGAATGAAAAAGCACACTCTCATAAAGGATGACCTCATTTACCTGCTGCTTTTGAAACACCATATTCATATACTTCATTATCAATGACTTAAATTTTTCAATATCATTAATCCTCTTTATCCGCCCCAGTGTAAGATGAGGTCTGAATGTTCTGTCTTCCATGATTAATGCCTATATCTTTCAATCCTGGAATCTTACCAACTCATAAAGTCCGCTAAGCTTTTCTGACGGTTCAATACCTGTCCATAGAACACGCGGATCATTAAAGTTTTTAAATACTCCTGCTCCTTTTATGATCAGTTCAAAGGCGCCTGAACCTTCGGACACCACTTTCAGCATTTTACTCACATCTTTTACTTTCTCTTCTCCCGTATCTCCCAGAAATGCAATTGTTATATGAAAATTGTCCGTTTCGGTCCATTTTATTTTTTCATCCCTTAAAGTATTCCTTCAGATCTGAAATCATATCAAGAAGCCCGGTTCTCGGCGTCTATCTTTAACGGCAATAAATATTCTTTTCATTACATAGTGTGAGTTTGAATATCACAGTCTGCCGGCATCTATCTCTTTGATAATTGCTTCTATAAGGGCATCCTCACCATACGGATCATATTCCTCTTTAAGATTTGTTCCGAAAATACGTGCAATACCCTGCCAGAAGACGGCACTGAACTTGCCCCGGTAATCTTTTATAAGCACATATGAAGTATTCTGAGTCTCCCTGTCAATCAGCTTAATCAAGCAGCCTGCCCTGAGAAATTGTCATATTCTCAATGTCATCCTGATATTGGGCAAATACTTCTTTTTCAACATCCTTCAGATATCTTTTTCCTGTCCCTGTTCATTGGGAATACTTTTCAGTTCCTCATTTACATCTGATAGTTTTGACCTGACTATCAAGGCATAGGGATAGACTTTCTTTATATTTGAAACCAGTTTCTCATACTGTCTGTACTCACTTCTCCGTGCTCTTTCAGGACGGGCATGAATAGTCACCTCCCTGATCTCAATCTCAGGCAGCTTCACTCCATTTCTGTCAACCTCCTGTATGAGGTAAAATCTGTCAGGCAAAGTATCATTTCTTACCTTTGACAGAATCCTTCTGACCAAATGCTTCAGCAGAAATAATTAACAAAAACAGTATTGAGAAGCCTCTCCGCACCTCTGAAATCGTTTATGCAAAGGTATCAAATAACAGACCAAATGGTAAAAGACATATTGCTTAATGAAAAGGTGCCGGACTTATTGCAGCAGCAGATTTTATAATCGCGGCTCTTTGAAGTACCTTTCCAAAAAAGTACATTTGTCAAAAGCATTTTTATGGCACTACAGGTGGAGGATCTTGAAGATCAGTCAAAATACAGGCAGATTCTTGAAATATCGTACGATGATCTTATTCCTTTTATTCTTGATTATTTGAAAAGAATATCGGCAGTGACTATTTTTTTCTGGTCGGTCCTGCCTCTATTTTCCTTGGAACAGCCATCAGGATAAGAATGAATATAGCCGGATATTTTCCTTTCGGGGAAATTCTGCTTCACTCAATCCTTGGCTGGTACTCTTCCCGTTGCTCTGCATCCCCATTCACGAGTTTTTGCATATTGTACCCTATTATCCTATCAGGTGCAAGGAAAATAAGGGTGGGAATGGATCTCAAACAATACCTTTTTTATGTTACAGCTCACAGGTATGTTGCAACACCCCGTTCAATTCAGGATTGTGGCAGTTATTCCTTTTCTTCTGATAAGCGTTGCCACAATTTTTCTTATTCTGATGCTGCCGGGACTATGGAAATGGAGCCTTTCTCTCTTTCTTTTTGTACATGCAACAATGTGTGCGGGTGATTTTGCGCTTCTTAACTTCTACTTCCTTAAAAAGGGCAGAAAGATTCTTACATGGGATGATGCCGACAGGAAAATCGCATATTTCTACGAGGAAATCTGAGAAAGCAAATGAGCACCAAAACCTCCGTGAATCTCTGTGAGACCTCTGTGTACTCTGTGTAACTTTTTAAGAACTTACACAGAGAGCCACTGAGGAGTCACAGAGGTCACAGAGAAAAGAAGATCAGAATTTTTGCTTTGAGAGCTTCAGAACATCATCATCCTTTCCAAAGGGTCTCATTCTGAAGGAATAATCATATTTCATTGCAAGAAGACGGTACTTCGGATGTATGATTGCTCCCCATGAATCATCGCCTCCGACACCCATCTGTCCCATATCGACATTCAGATTCACCAGATCGCGTGGTTTTACATCTATTGTATGAGTATTTGCAGATTTTGCATCGGGTCTGTACTGCGACAACTTTCCCGGAGATTCAAAATCGTCGTGAATATTATTGAGTGCAGCAAAGCAGATCAGAGGATCGCCGGTGAAAAGAATGCCGTTCCCGCTGTCATCAGTTAAAGTAAGCCATCTTGTATCTGTCTTGTAGCCATTCTCCTGAGGTCTGATATATGGCACATACTGATCAGCTACAGTGCTTTCATATACACCAACGTAGGCAGCGGTTTTTCTGTCGCAATAATTTTCCTGCGGCCCGCGTCCGAACCACTTTAAATTTGCAAATTCTTCAGGAAGCTGCATCTGCATGCCCATTCGTGGAATCTCAGGAATTGCACCTGAGATCTTTGAAAACTGATTCCTTATAATAATATCGGCTGAGCTGAGTATTGTATATGATGTTGAATAGCCGCCTATTTTTGCACCATCGAGTCCCAGAAGATCAAAAGTAAAACTGACTGTAACCTTTCCCATGTCGGGCTGGCTTACATTTGCTTTTGTTACCCTGGTTCTCTCGCCTGCTTTTTTCCATATACGCAATTTCTTGTCCATACCATAGCCATAGTCATTGTCAGTGGGAGGTCTCCAGAAGTCAGGTTCAGGAGCTTTTTTCAGCAATTCTTTTCCTTTATAGTTAAAGGATTCCATTCTGCCTTTGGCGAGGTTGAATGCTATTTTAAGATTACTTCCCCCTATTTCAAGCTTTGACCCTGAAGTATTTGTCTGAAGTATCTCAAGTTTCTCAGGCTTTGAAACCATGGGTTTTCCCTCAACAGGCAGCTTGAACTGTGCGGAGGCATAAACATGATCTTCGGGAACAGAATTCCATGCATCGGGTCTCAGTGCCCTGATATTGAGGAAATATTCGGTTCCGGCGGCAGGCTCTATTTTATTCAGTGGCAGATTTACAAGAAGGGATTCTTTCGGTTTCAGGTCGGGTATTGAAACTTTACCCGATTGTATTGTAACTCCGTCAGCTACAATTTCCCATTCAAAACTAAACTCTGAGAGGTTTGTAAAGTCATATTTGTTCGTGATATTGACAACGCCTCCTGCAAGATTAACAGCATCAAATCCTATATACTGATAGACTTTATTTACCTCAGCAAGCCCCGGGTGAGGTGTTCTGTCGGGCCATACAAGCCCGTTAAGGCAGAAATTACCGTCGCTTGGGATTCCTTCTTCACCATAGTCTCCGCCATATGTCCAGTATTTCTCTCCATTTTCATCTGTCTTAAGAAGGCCCTGATCAACCCAGTCCCATATCAGACCACCCTGAAGTTTTGGATATTTTTCAATTACATCCCAGTAATCCTGAAAATTTCCCGTTGAATTGCCCATTGCATGAGCATATTCACACATTATAAGAGGCCTGTCGCTTTTTTCATCCTTTGCATATGCTTCAATGTATTCGATTTTAGAATACATAGGGCACACGATATCTGAGTGTCTTTCAGGGGCATTTGTAAATTCACCCGCTCTCTCATATTGCACCGGACGTGTGATATCCCTTCCTTTTATCCATTTATAACCTTTCAGAAAATTATGTCCGTCGCCGGCTTCATTACCCATTGACCATATAATAACTGAAGGATGATTTTTATCTCTTTCAACCATCCGCTGCATCCTTTCAAGATGAGCATCAGCCCATTCCGGTTTGTCGGCCAGGGTAACATCCTTATCGTATCCCACTCCATGCGATTCTATATCTGCCTCATCAATCAGATAGAGCCCATATTTATCACACATCTGATACCACATCTCCTGCTGGGGATAATGAGATGTCCTCACAGCATTTATATTATGGCTCTTCATGACCCGTATATCCTTAAGTATCATAGCCTCATCAACCACATGACCATTAATGTCGTCATGTTCGTGCATATTTGTACCCTTTATCCGGATAGCGACTCCGTTAACAAGCAGCTGTGATTTTATTATCTCCACCTTGCGAAAGCCGACTTTGGCGCTTACATATTCAAGGGCGTTACCATCCTTATCCTTAAGGCAAATAACAAGAGAGTAAAGATTCGGCTTTTCTGCCGACCATTTATTTATTTCCGGAAAGCTCTTAGTGAAATTAACTGTTCCTGTACTATCAGCAAGTTGCACATCCTTAGGCTCGGTATATATCTTTTTTGTCCCATCAAAAAGCGAAGCCTCAACAATATAATCCCCTGAGCCACTTGCCGATCCTTTTAAAGATACATCAATTTTTAACAGACCGTCAGTATAATTGTTTTCAAGATCACCAACAGCAAAGAAATCATTTATAAATGTTTTTGGACGCGCATGAAGAAATACGCTTCTCTGTATGCCGCTCATTCTCCAGAAATCCTGATCCTCAAGGTAACTTCCGTCACTCCACCTGTAAACTTCGACGGCGATTGAGTTTTTCCCGCTTTTGAGATATTTTGTGATATTGAATTCGGCCGGAACCTTGCTGTCCTCGCTGTAACCAACAAGCTGTTCATTTACCCATACGTAGAATGCAGAGCTCACGGCTCCGAAATGAAGAAATACCTCCTTCTCAGTCCAGTCTGATGGTATTTTAAAACTTCTTTTATACGAACCGACCGGATTCCATTCGTGCGGAATCTTTGGCGGATCCATTTTAAACGGATAGGGAATATTTACATAGATTGGAACATCATAACCCTTCATCTGCCAGTTTGACGGGACATTTATATCGTTCCAGTCGCGGGTATCATAGTCATCCTTAAAAAACCAGAATGGACGCTGATCGGGCGACTTTGACCCAATTGAACTTCCAGGTGCCATCGAGTGAAAGATAATCGGGTGAATTCTGATCAACAGCTTCAAGAGCACTCTGTTCATCAGGAAAACTAATCATTGTAGCATGGGGCGCCTCCCTGTTAATCTGAAATAATTCAGGATTTTCCCAGTCGCGCGGTTCTTTTTCCGTGAATTTAACACCTTCATACTTGCTCAGTTTTTTGCATGCAGGAACTGTAAGAATTATAAACAGGATATAGATTGAGATTCGCTTCATATGATTCTTTTTTTAGACGGAGATAAAGTTAAATAAAAAACTATTAGATACCTCATGTAATGAAGATCATATGTAATCTTTTGGATAACACGCTATTCGGCATCAATATCCGAAGGTGAATTTATATTTGTAAATGCTTTTTTGATTATTTCTGATTCTTCAAACCGGATGTACTCAATCCTTATTAATTCAGTGTAGTCCCTTACAGCGCGGCTCCTGCTGCTTTTAAGATAAGCTTCAAGGTGTTCGTGTAAGCGAACCTCGGTAAATTGAATGCAAAGGTTCAATGTATCCTGCCACTTCAGGTATCAGCGCATCTGCCAGGCTTTTTTCATAAACATCAATCATTCTGATTATTATATTCCTGTCGAGAAAGGGCATGTCACCCGCAAAAACGAATATTGATTTCCCTTGTGCAGCTTTCATTGCCGCATGAATGCCTCCCAGTGGTCCGGCATTCTGGATCTCATCCTGCACTATAGTGCAAAAAGTGAAATCTGCAAATTCGTCAGGAGTGTTTGTTACAATAATAATCTCATCAAAGATATCCCTTATTGAGGATATGATTCTTGAAATAATTGTCTCTCCTTCAATTACAATTTTTGGTTTCATCCTGCCATCGAAGCGACTTCCGGCGCCACCGGCAAGGACAACTCCTGATAATTTTTCAGTCATTAAAAGAGACCTGTGATATTTCCATCTGAATCGATATCGATATTTTCTGCAGAAGGAATAGCGGGCAATCCCGGCATCCTCATGATTGTTCCGGCAATTGGCACAATAAATCCTGCTCCCGATGAGAGCTCAACCTCCCTGATCTTGACCGTAAATCCTCTTGGACGTCCTCTTTTTGCCGGATCATCTGAAAGCGATTTCTGCGTCTTTGCAATACAAACTGCAAGATCTCCCAGTCCAAGTTTATCGATTCTGTCAAGCTGAGATTTTGCTTTCAGTGCATATTCAACATGGTCGGCGCCATACATTAATTTGCATATAGTTTCTATCTTCCTTGTAAAAGGCCACGACAACTCATATAATGGCTTAAACCTGTTTGTGTTGTCGTGTATTGCCTCAAGTACCATTCTGGCAAGGTCAACAGCTCCGTCACCACCATCAGCCCATGAACTGTTCAATGCAACTTTTACTCCTTTTTTGCAGCAATGATCGATCAGAAGATCAATCTCACTCCTTATATCAGAATCAAATTTGTTCACAGCAACAATTGGGTTAAATCCGAATTGCTGCATATTCTCAATATGCTTGTCAAGGTTTTCGAAACCCTTTTGAAGAGCATCAAGATCTTCGTCCTGAATATTTGCAAGCTTTGCCCCTCCGTGATATTTCAATGCCCGTATAGTAGCAACAATAACAACAGCATTTGTATTCAGATTACCGAACCGGGACTTAATATCGAAGAATTTTTCAGCACCCAGCTCACTTGCAAAACCGGCTTCAGTGACAACAATGTCACTCAGTGAAAGTCCCATTTTTGTTGCTATAATGGTATTTGTTCCCTGTGCAATATTTGCAAACGGACCTCCATGAATAATTGCCGGAGTACCCTCAAGAGTCTGTACAAGATTAGGCTTGATGGCCTCCTTCAGCAGAACAGCCATTGCACCCTGTGCTTTAAGATCTCTTGCAAAAACAGGTTTATCAGAATATGTATAACCGACAAAGATATTCCCCAGTCGTTTTTTAAGATCATTCATATCGTTTGCAACACATAAGGTTGCCATTACCTCAGAAGCGGCCGTAATATTGAATCCTGACTGCCTCGGAACTCCTTCAGTAGTTCCGCCAAGACCAATAACAATATCCCTGAGTGATCTCTCGTTCATGTCCATCACCCTCTTCCAGGCAATTGTTCTCGGATCAATTCCAAGATTTCCCTCCTTTAGCTGTATATTATTGTCGATCAGAGCAGCCAGCAGATTGTGTGCCTTCTCAACGGCAGACATATCTCCGGTAAAATGAAGATTAATATCCTCCATTGGAATAACCTGTGAATAACCGCCCCCGGCAGCACCACCTTTTATTCCAAAGACAGGACCCAGCGATGGCTCCCTTAGCACTACAGTTGCTTTTTTCCCAATTACATTAAGCGCCTGTGCAAGACCGATTGATGTTGTTGTCTTTCCTTCTCCTGCAGGTGTAGGAGTTATTGCTGTGACGAGAACAAGCTTTGCTTCCCTTATCCTATCCTCATTTATGAATGAAAGAGGTATTTTTGCTTTATACTTACCATACAATTCGAGTTCATCCTTTGGTATACCCAGAATTTCAGCTATCTCTCCTATAGGTCTGATCTTTGCCGCCTGGGCAATCGCAATGTCATGTTTCATCCTTATTTATATAAATAATGAATTGCGAATCTAATAATTAAACCTAATGTTTGGTACTGGATTTTGATTTTTATAGTACGCAAAAAAAAAATTAATAAGTTACACAGAGTAGCACAGAGAACCACAGAGGGCCACAGAGTGAGGAAGAGAATCAGTTAGTTCGCATTTCTCTGGACTGTGCAACTCATTCTACTCTGTCTATCGCCAGATTATTGGATTTGCCTGCCGTAGTGCAGAAGCATCAAGCCTTATCCTCCATTCGACAGGGAAGTAGTTATTCAGCCTGTTGCCAAGATTTTTTATAAATCCCAGGTTAACTCCATTATAAGTTACAATATTCCAGCCCTTTGGAATATTACTTACAGTGAAATTATCGCGTCGCAGATATGAAATTGCCTCATCACTGCTTAATTCGTGATATGGAAAAGCATCTTTTTTTAATTGTACTGAAAGTGCCAGCTCATGGAAAGGAAGTGCATCATTCTTTTTTAAAACGGATATCCTGGTTCCCGCTTTTACAATCTTCAGATTCTTAAACAGATAAGTATATGTATTCATATCACATGGCACTCCAATTATCTCCTCTCCCCATTTTAATATTCTGTCGCCTTTAAAATCAGTCCATGCCTCAGCAACTTTCAGATCTGACTTTCCAGGGTGTAATCTCCTTCAGCAGCCTTACATTTTGCTTTTCATACATCCGGCTTCCTTTTTTCCTGATAGCGGAAATGAAAAAACCTTCACCCCTCACTTTATCAGGATAAAATCCATAACCATAAATCCCCTGAAAGTCAATTTCGGTAATACCCTCAAATGATTTAAGATCCAATTCTGATACATTCAGCCTCATTTCTGCCGGTGAGCCATTTAATATTCTCCTCATTCTCTCCCGGATTGAATGTACAGGTGCTGTAAATCAGTATGCCATTCTCCTTCAGCGCAGGCCAGACATCCATCAGAATTCTTTTCTGTCTCTCGGCACAATGTGCAGTATTATCAGCCGACCATTCAGAAACAGCAATTTCAGTCCTGAACATACCCTCACCGGAGCATGGAGCATCAACAAGGATAATATCAAAAAAACCGGGCAATTTCCGAAAAACTGAGCCGGATCGCTCTGGGTAACAAGAGTATTGCCTGAACCCCATTTGGTTACTGTTTCAGCAAGGATCTGGGCTCTTGATCTGATTACTTCATTTGCAACAAGCAGACTATCGCTACCGATGCAGATCCGAAAGCAGTGTGCTTTTTCCTCCCGGGGCACCGCACAGGTCAAGAACACTGAATATTTTCAAGTGATCCGGCTGCCTGCAGAACAACCTGTTCAAGAAACATCCCGGAAGCCTCCTGAGGATAATAACAACCGGAGTGAAAAAGAGGATCTGCTGTGTAGGATGGTCGTGATTGCAGATAATATCCATTATGACACCATGGAACAGATTCAGAATCAAGTGCCTTGCCTATTCCATTTTGCCTGATTCATCCTGATGCTCACAGGTGATGGTTCTCCCAACGCTCTTAAAAGAGCTTCAGAATCAATATATTCCTGTGCAGAAATCCTTTGTTTAAATTCCTCAGGGAACATTTATCAGATCAAAGTATTTATGTGTCATGCAGTAATGCTGCCCTGGATTTATATATCCGGACTAATGACCGGCAGCAATTCTTATTTCTTCAAAGTGCCATTTTTTCTGCTTTGATATCTCCAGAGATAGAAAACAGGAATACCAAGAAGTACAATAACCAGACCCGGGAAAGTATAATCAGGCTTGTAGATCAGCAGGATTATCATAATAACAAAAGTCGTAAGGATATAAATTGCCGGAATTACCGGATACCCGAATGCTTTATATGGTCTTGGAATATCAGGACGTTTTTTCCTCAGGATGAAATATAGCCAGGATAGTCAGGGTGAAAAATATCAGAACAGCAAAGATCACATAATCAAGCAAATCACCATATGTTCCTGACAAACAAAGCAATACAGACCAAACTCCCTGAACTGCAAGTGCAAATCCGGGGACACCCTTTTTGTTGATCTCACCCACTTTTTTGAAAAAGAGCCCATCCTTAGCCATTGCATAATATACTCTGGGGCCTGCCAGTATCAAGTCCATGGTTACAGCCAAATGTACTGATCATTATAAAGATAGCCATAATTATGGCAGCATAGTCTCCGAATACAACACTCATTGCTGATGTTGCCACCCTGTCGTCGGTTGCAAACTGGATACCCCGGCTCAGAACATCCGTTCCGGTCAGGAGAGCCTGACAGAGGAAGTATCTTGATATAAACGAAGTTGGTAAGAAGATAAATTACTGAAATAAGAAGTGTTCCGTAGAAAAGGCTGAGCGGAACATTTCTTTTTGGATTAATAACTTCATCTGAAAGATAGGTCACATTATACCAGGCATCAGCTGCAAAAAGAGATCCGACAAGAGCTGTACCGATAGCAGCAATAAGAGAAAAGCCTGCAAGAGGAATAACTGTGTTATCGGGGCCAATCCTTGACGGCCTGCCAGAAAACCTCCTTGTTTATTTCGAGTGAATTAATCCCTTTTGTGGCAATGAATCCTATAAGGATGAATCCGAAAAGTGCAATCACCTTGGTTGATGAAAAAATATTTGCAACTGTTTTGCCTGTTACAATTCCCCTTGTATTGAGCCAGGTAAGGAATGATATCATTGCAATTGCCACAACCATTGTACTGCTGATCTTTAGGGGTCCGAGCTGCAAAAGGATATTCCTGTCTGAGATCCAGGGAAAAAGGACACCGCTGAATTTTGCAAAAGCAACTGCAACTGCTGCTATTGATCCGCACTGAATAACAAGGAATGTGGTCCATCCGAACAAAAATCCAAGCAATGGATGATATGCCTCCCTGAGGTAAACGTACTGACCGCCAACATGCGGCATCATCGATGCCAGCTCACCATAGCTCAGAGCACCTATTACAGTTATAATACCAGTGATAAGCCAGACAACCATCAGCCATCCCGGCGAACCTACATTCCTTGCGATATCGGCACTGACGATAAAAATCCCTGAACCGATCATAGCACCGGCAACAATGGCAATCCCGTCGAAAAGGTTTACACGTTTCTGAAAAATATGGTCTTCTGTCTGCATTTTACCGGTTTATATCTGACAAAAATAACTATTCATATGAGACTGCCTAATTTAAATCTGTATTATGGCACTTTTTTATACCTTATCAGAAGTGATCCCGGTTTTTCAGTCAGTTTCAGAATATAACCATTGCTGAGTATTTCACCAGTAATAGTCTCAGTTACCTGTAGTATCTTCATTAAACACCCGGTAGTTCTCATCCTGATTCAACACCGCGGAGTTTAACCGTAATTGATTCATTCTGAGAATCTTTTCTTCTGAATGCCACTAATAATGCCATCTGCTGCAGAAGGACGGTTCAGCTGATAAGCCAGCCAGATATCATCGTGTGTCAGATTATCATGTTCCGGTAAGAGGATAATAATCACCATAGAAATATGGTCTGAGGAGTTTATATTCAAGCATGCTTTTCTGCATTGCAGGAATTGATTCAGAATTCCTCCCTGTTACCTCCCAGTTCATTACAGCTGCAGCTCCCAGTCCGGATCTGAATGTGTAATTTTCAGATTTGTAAATTGCAGTACCATGAATGGGAAGATAAAAATTGAGACCGTAAGTATGACACTGGTAGCCATTCGGTTCACCATACTGATAATCAGTCCTCCAGAGCGGAGCGCTTCGGGTGGTTGTCTCAATGTCAAGCCTGCGTCCGCCGCTTGCGCAATTATCGATCAGAAGGTTCGGAAAACGGACCAGCAGACTGTCCCAGTATGCATACAGGCCCTCAATATGCCTTATTTCTGACATCCCTATCCTGTCAGGCTTATCATTTTTCTCCCAGTATGGCAGCGGATCAAAATTGAAATCCTGCCTGTAATAATCAATACCTTCTTTTTTGATAAAATCAGAAATGTAATCCGTAAGAAAAATTCGAGCATCGCTGTTTCCAAGATTGAAGAGGGCATTGTCATCACCCGGAAGCCTAATCAGCCAGTCTGGATTTAACTTATCGAACTGGGTTCCTTTGCGGACTCGTTCAGGTTCAAACCATACCATAAATTTTGCGCCAACAGAATGAACTGCATCTGCCACTGGTCTCAGACCATTTGGGAACCGGTCCTTCTCAACCGTCCAGTTGCCAACATTCTGCCACCAGTCACCCTTATCCCACCCGCATCCGGTATACCAGCCGGCATCAAGCCAGAAGACCTCCGGAACAACCTTGAACTGCTGGTAACGCTTTACGAGTGCTACAGCATAATCAGCTGTCAGACAGTTATATTCGTTACAAGGAGCAGGGTCGCCGTAATCAAAGCTTCCTGACAGCGGATATTCAGCAAATTTCCCGTCTATCTTCCTGAAATGATGTGCGAGGATGAACTGTCTGAACATGATTATGACCTTCCATACGATCATCTCCCTTCCAGAAGAGCAGAGAGACCGATGGTGTCCTGATCTCTTCCCCGGGATAAAGAATTAACTTCATCCTGGCCAGACCGGCTTGAAGCGAAACCGATTTATTGTCAACCTGCATAATGTCTGCATGCCATTTCCCTGTCCATCCGATAGCAACTATCACTCCCTGACTGCCGGGAGATTCAATATTAAAAAAAGGCAATGCCGCATTATCAGACGATCGTCCGCCTGACGGCATCATTGTGATCACTTTACCAGGCAGCATGGTTTCATCAATTGACTGAAAATCACTGCGTTTTGCATCACTTCCAAGAGAATGATGAAGAATAAAGGATCCTTCACGATTATATTTAAATGAATAATCAATTGCATCTGCCATTTCAATTACCGGAGTATTTGAACCCGATGCATTTAAGAACTTAATAACCCACTCAACAGCGGGGAAATCAGTATACGATGTAACAAAACACTTTACAATAAGGTTGGTTTTCGGATCGGTATATATATGGAGAGATTTCTGAATTGCCGGATCAGTGCTAACCTGCTTTTCAGCTGTATATTTCCAGTTGGCAATGAAAGTTTTTGAATCAAGGCCGCCGTATTTAAATGAGAATGGTGGTACTTTTCCCCTTGCAAAATTACCATTCACCCATTGCTGAACTGTTATGTCTTTGCCACTCTTTGGATTGGCTGGCTGACAGTTGGCCTGTCTGGAATAGATCAATGATAATGCAATAAATAGTGCCAGTAGTCTGAATATTTTATGTATTGGCTTCATAAATAATTAGTTAAATAATTATAATTTAAACTCGAAGGAACACAATGGCATGCTATTCTTTCTGCCAGACTCTTACATAGTCAATCAGGAAGTGACCTGCCTTGTCTTTAGGATCAGGCAGGCCAAACCATTCAGGCATTGTTTCGCTGTCAAAATTCATATCAAGCGGCTGGTGCCAGTATGTATTTTCCCTTGTTCTGATCACCTCGCCATTCAGATACCACTTTATCTCCTTTTCATTCCATTCAAGTCCGCATACGCTGTAAACGTCAGCCAGCCTGTATGGCGCTTTCCATTCAACATTATCACTTATATGATCTGCAACACCAGGGGCTTTCATTACATGAGTGGTGGCAAAATATTTGTTTTCCCAGGTCTTGTCGGGATGTTTTCCGCAGATTTCAAAAACATCTATCTCTGTCCAGATATCCGGATCGATTGCATAAAACCAGAAAGCGCTTGAAGCCCTTGAATCCATTGGTTTAAACCTGACTTCATAGTACCCGTAGAGCATGCGGTTTTTGCTCTTTACGGCTGCGGTTGTAAATGTATTATACTCCGGTGGGATGCCCTTCAAGGTTTCTGTTTTGGATGTGAGAACAAGGTTTCCGTTCTTCACCTTTACATTTGCCGGTGAAAAATAACCAGGTTCCCTCCCTTTCCAACCCGGATTGCATGGATACCATTTGGAAGTATCCATTGACCTGCCGTTAAATTCATCACTCAGTGCATGAATATATTTCCAGTCACTTCCGGGCAAGGTGCATTTTGGTTCCTGTTCAGATTTGTTGCCCTGACCATTGGCAGATGCAAAGAGTATCATGCAGAACAACAAGCAGGCAATCCTGTTTGATCCGTTTTTAATTCTCATTTCTTTTTTATTTACAGTGAAAATATCTGATTAAATGTACATCTATTTTTCAAAACAATTTAACTCCGTTTATTCAGTAACAGCAAGCAGCATCTTCCACTGACCAATTTCAGGGATAAGGAACTTCTGGTATGGCCCGTCAGCGCCCGATGATTTTATTAATGTTTCCCTGCACTGCATATCATATATCTTTAATATCGTCTTTTCAGTCCTCACCATTAGAACAAGATCCCTGGCCGGATCAAAGGAAGAATTGGTGAGAGTCATGGCCGTCTGTCCGTTTATGGGTTCCCTTATCCAGAGGTTTATTCTGTGAAATGATTGAATATACCCCGGCAATGAATCCTTTGACAACCATCTGAAAATTGATTTCATCTGTGAACTTTTGGAGAGGTTTTCAAGGAAAGTCCATGGGTAATATCCTGCAACACAAATCCGGCCTCCCGCTTTGTTCTCAAAAATTCCCGATGTACAGGAAGAGACCTCATTTCCGGAATAGTCGATAAGTGAGGAAAGAGGCTGAGCCGCTTCATTGGTCTTTTTAAGTGTAAATGCCGGTGAATTCCAGAAAGACTGCCTGTTGTCACGCTCCCTGCCGGCAAATGTTCCATTAAGGGGATGGCTTGTGAATTTTTCTATTCTGTCAACTTTATCCGACTTTACAACTTCAAAGCCAGTAAGATCGCCGAATCCCATCCCGTTCAACTGACAAAGAGCTTCTGCATCCATATAAACACCACCTGACAGTATTTTTTCTATCTCTTCCTTCTGCAATGAATAAATATTGTCTTTTCCAAGGATTGTAACAAATGAATGACTTTCCGAATAACATGCGGGTATTCCGATATTGTATATTTCATGAGCAACAAGGGGATTTCCCGATTTGAGCCATTCGCCCTCCTCAATATTTCCTGTTATAAAACTGTCTCTATTCCAGAAAGTATTTACTCCGGCAATGGGTGAACGTCCTAAAGTCATGACAAGCAGATCGAAAAATGGGCGGGCTTCATTTAATCTTTCAATAAGAGGTTCATATTCATCCAGTGGTTCATCATACATTGAAAGCACGTTGAATGCAGCGCCTGTGCATCCTGATGCAATATGCGAGCATGCTTCGAGCACTACTATCTCAGCAGCTTTTTTCAGCCGCTGATATGGAAAGCATTCGATCTCTGACTCAATCGATTTCACCTCAGCAGGTAAAAGAGATACCTGTCTGCCAATATCGTGCGACTTTCCTGCAAGCTCATTTGTACTGATATCGTTGTAATATCCTCCTCCGGGTCTCCACATTACTTCAATACTGTCCGGACCCGAGAGTATTTCTGCCCATTTATCAAAATCATATCCTTCAAAAAAACGGTCGCCTGTCATAAAACCCAGCGGAATCGAGGGACCTACAGAATGGACAGTGCCTTCGATAAGAGTAAAAAGTTTTGAAATTGTGTTGCGGTTATGCTGCAACCAGGCTTTCCTGATTTTCAGCTTTTCTTCATAAGTACCTGTGTTCATTGCTTTGCTGAGGCTTTCACGGGTGAATAAGACTCCATATTCATCTTTGAATATTTTAAGGCAGTTATCACAGAAGCATGAAAAGCCAATCGGCATATGCCCAAACCTCACATCATCATCTATCCAGATGTAATCCGGTTTAGCCTGGGCTGTTATGTTCATATATGGTCCTGACATAATCTCTCATGTTTTCATCATTCGGACAATAGGAGCCTTGACATACCTGCCCGTCAATATTCGTCATGAATGTATAATTGCCTTTAAGCGAGTTTTCCAGGTTTTCATTATGATGACCTATGGTTGCAAGGATATTGATGCCGGTTCTGTAGCCATGTTTTCTTGCCTGCTCCATCCTCAACTTCAGGATGGATGCCCTTTCCCTGAAAACATCTGGACGAAGGGGAGCATGAGTAGCAGAGGTGAAGAAAGTTATCTCATCAGTGACTCCCCGATGCTTTTCGAGCAGATCCAGAAGTTCATTGAACCTGGTTTCAGAAAGCCATTGGGGAACGCCTATCCTGAAGGAGATATGTGCCCTGGAAGCGGGGGTCACTTCAGATATTGCGGAAGGTCCCTCTGTATTTGGTTTCCTTATCTCATGGCAACCCGTAAAAAGGATAAGCAGTGCAAAAAGAAATGATGATTTGATCATGATTCTGATTTTTGAGGAGTTTTCCTTTGTGAACCTTAGCGTTTCCTTTGAGTACTTCGTGTTTAATTTTTAAGCTATTTCAACTCAAAACATTCTTGGTATTCCAAGCCTGGTTTTACCTGATGAGTGATACCGTACCGTTTCATTAGCTGACGGGCTCTCCTCCTTTATTATCCATTTATCAATATCCTCGCCCTCCTTAACAAGCAGGATCACTTCATCCGGTCTCGTTTTGATCTCCGCTCTCTTACCAGAGATTTTCTGTTTCCTGCCTGTAACGAAAGATTTTTTCATTGTCTTCTCCCATGGTAAATCAATTTTCAATATCCTTCCTGACAGGCTTTTAATGCTTATCCATTGCACCTCCCCTGACCGGATTTCCGAGGAGACAATAAAACCTCCCTCAGCGTGGAGTGTAAACCGTCCGAATCTGCTTGACGGGAAGGCAGGAAATACTCTTATTATACCGTCATAGCTCTGGAGGAGCGATTCATTGATTGCAGTTGCAAATACTGACATTGCCTCCATTGACATATGTCTGAATGGCCACATAGGAAGAGGAAACCCGGCGCTATCGGGATGGGCAACATCCTTAACAATATTTGTCCTGAAGAACCATTCGGCATCTTTGTTGACCTCACCTTCTAGTCCCCAGTGACCCCACCCGTTACAATAGATCTGCCATCTTCCCGGAAAGTTTCTCAGGTCAGTTGAAAGCTCATCTTTCATTCCAAGCCTTGCCATAACAACCGGAACAGGATCCCACCCTGTGATCTCCCTTCCATATAGAAGGGTAGTTGCAAAGGCAGTATTGAACAGATTGCTTCCTTTAAGGGTCAGCCCCACAAGCCCGGAAGGGAAGACAGGTGATGAGGGCACAGAAGGAAAGATACCGTCGAGCAGCTTCAGTCCATAATTTGAGGTATCCCCGACAGGAAAGTATACAGTCAGATATTTATCTTCATTTATACCCCAGCCTGCGGCAAGAATTGAATCTGTGGGCGAGCTTTCTCCTTTTCTGAATCCTCTCATAATCTTATATCCGTCTCCCCGAGAGGATATTGACGAATTGCCAGCCTTTATAACAGGCAACGGGGCAAGGTGAGTAAGTATCTCTTTCCAACGCACAGCCTCAGGCAGCTCCATATCACTCTCTTTCAATGCTTCAATTGCAGCTGCGAACAGAACTCTGGCATATACAAGTTCGGTGAGGCCATCCCTCAGTTCTATCCACCCCTCATAACCGGTTCCTTTCCTTGCATGATACAGACCATCTGCCTCCTTCACGAGAAGGGATTCATAAAAACGGGCGGCCTCAAGTATAAAAGGAAGCGCTTTTTCCTTGAGGAACTTTCTATCAGTTGTGTATTTGTATTGTCTCCAGAAATCAAGGGCAATTTCCGCTACCGGAGTATGGTTTGCATTTTCAGCAGAAGAGTTGTAACCGCGCCGGTCGGTAACATCAGAAATAAACGCGCCGCTTGCGCCGAAGATCTCTTTCGCATCCTTTTTAGCCTGCGGAAGGGAATTAAACCTGAAATCGAGATAAGGATTTACAAGTTCATGCAGCCCTGCAGCATTAAGAGGCCAGAATAACTGCTGCTGGTTCCAGTGAAAATAAAAATTCCAGTTCTGCACATCGCTGTTCCAGCCCCAGAGCCCATTGTTGAAACGGCCCGGATACTTCCCTCCCTGGGAAGCATTTGCATAAAAGATTGTAAGGTACCAGAGATTGTTCAGGTAATCATCACCATAATCGACAAATGATCGCTCCCATATAGACTTCCATGCTTTGGTATTTGATTCCATGAAGGTGTCAAAACCTTTCTTTGCTGAACTTGTCAGCAGATTTCTGACTTCAGATATACTATTGCCATCCGAGGGAGAGGTGACTGCCAGAGATAGCATTGCGCTTTTCTGAACGGCGCCCGATAACTGAATCACTGCACACCTTGAATGCATACGGGAGTATTCAATTTTCAGCCCGTTATCGTGAATGACCCTGCCACCAATTGCGAATGTGCCCGAGGACAATTTCTGAGTGATAAAAACACCGGATGTATCGGCAAAAGCCTCAGTACCAGACAATCCGATTGACGCATCCCTGTTTATCTGGCTGTACCAGTGTGAAAAAGTCCTTGATCCAAACCGTTCAACCGAAACCTCAACCGGGACATCTTCTTTCATATTGCTTCCAAGATCATAAAAAAGAAGTCCGGATTTATGATCAACAAATGCCTTAAGGCTGACTTTACCGAATGCACTTTCAGACTCCAGTGACAGTGAACCATCGGCAAGGCTGAGCTTTGCACTGAAATCCTTAAGGTAAAGCGTATTGAATACCGGGTATTTGAAATCAATTATTATCCTGCAGGCGTGACGCTGAGTTGTGCTGTAATCCTCCTCAGAGCCGTTCCAGTTCCGGAAAGGACCGAAGGAAGCATCATCCCAAAGATCACTCTTGTTTACAACGGCTATAATCTTCGAATTTTCACACCAGAACAAGACTCCAACATCGCCATTGCCGAGGGCTATTCCCTGAAGGGGATCCACAGGCGGACTCAGATAAACAAGGTCATACTGAGAGACCCTTCCCGGCCAGGCGATACTCCATGAGGATGCTGCCGGATTAAAAGCTGACTCAATTCTATCTTTACTCTCTTGCTGAGCTGAAAGAGCAGTTTGTATAAACAGAAGGCAGGCTGAGGATATTAAAAAGAACACTTTGAAGGATCTGCTACGGTTGCTATGCATTGCGGTGTTATTTAAATCTGATTGAATATAAGTCAGCATCTTTCATTACAATCCTGAGCCTGACAACCCGGCTTGCCAGGCTTTTCAGATCAGCATCTCCTTTCCAGCTTACTGATCTTGAAATCTCATTTCCGATAATTAGCTGTGAATCATCAAGTGAGTAACCCGGTATCGGCGCCCCATTTTCATCCTGCAATTCAAACCTGATTTCCCCTGCAGCGGATGTTGAATAGTTGATCTCAAGAACCGAGCCTGAAAAAGTAAATGGCTTTGTAATAACTTCCCCGCCGCTGTAAGGTGCAGATATTGATGCAAATCCATCAAGCCTCAGCGAGTAGCGGTGCAGATGTGCTGAGGGTTGGGCATAATCCTGGTTAACATACAGTGACATCTCGTAAGGTCCGGTCTGAACGACGTTAAGTGCAGGATAATTTGACCTTGAAACCCAGTTATCCATTCCTATTCCGGGCCTGATAAATGCTTCCATGAAAGTACGGTCATATACACTGCCTCCCCGTGTGGACATAATAAAAGCATCTGAACAGTCTTTAAAATATCCGGGGTTTACATTCATCTCTTTTGCCTGTTTTTCTGTTAATATCTGCCGGCCAGGCATGAAGCGGCCGCCGATTGCAATATAGATTTGCGGCGCCCTGAAATAGGGACTTGTCTGCTGGGTATAAAGATGTTCCGGCGGGGTATCTCCAAAAGTCATACTGACTGGTTCCGACCAATTAATGAAATCAGCTGAGGTTGACCTGCTGACAGTGCGAAAACCTTTGTATTCTCCATCTGACCATGTGCGGAAATAACAGACATAGCAACCTTCACTTTCAGACCAGAAGGCAACATTCTGTGAATCAAAGGCACCTTTCATTAACACTCCCTCTTTTAGCTTGCTCCATCTGATACCATCCGGGGAGGTATAGGCTATCAATCCGGTCCTGTCGACCCCGGCAACTGCTTTATATCTCTGATCAGGCTGTGCAGAAGGATTAGAATCTATAAAAGGGCTGAAATTATGGCTCGATGGGGCCTGACCCGCAAGCACCACATTGTTTGTTTTTGTTCCGTTAATTTCATAAATATTCAGTTCGGGTTTTATCCAGTGAATACCGTCCCCGGATTCCGCCACACAGGTGGTTTCAATATCGGACCCGTCCTTTCCATCAACAGGCAATCCACGGTAGTAAGCCCGGAATATTGAATCATCTTTTATTATTGTAACATATGCTGAGAAGATACCCTCCCATGGTCTGTCAAAATAGAAAACAGGACCCTCATCAACCGGAGTGTGTTTGACCAGCCTTGCTCCGCTGAGCTTGTCAATCAGGAAATAATCAAGGAATATTTCCCTTCTCCCGCCAAGCTTAATTATACCTGAGTTTACCTCAGGCTGACTTACACCCGACAGAAATATAAAAATCAGTAAAACGAAAAATAAACATCTCTGCAATAATTGAATCGATTTCATTCTGATATTGGTTTTCGGGTTTGAAATACAAAACTTATTTAATGAAGTCTGGCTTCTGCTTTTGAAAATGGAACATTCTTCGGAAAATAAGATTCAAAAAATGCCTTTTCGCTGCCATCAAACATTGCAATCCGCACAGTGCCCCAGGTTTCCTGATCACCTGTGGCGTAATAGAGATAAGTCCTGCCCCTGTATTCAAGAATATCCACATCGGAGTTATTAATTCCCTCTCCGGTTTCCGCCTCGAGTATCGGATTATAAGAACTCAATTCCCAATCAGCCAGATCGGATGATCTGGCCATATATGAGATCCAGCCTTTGTGCCCCTCAATGGCAGCATGCAGATAAATAACATAATAATAGGGCTTGATATAACGAATAACGGGACAGGCCGAATATTCAAGATTGACACCGGTAAATGCCAGCCCTTTGATTTTCTCCCATTTTGAAAGATCGCCGGAACGGGCGAACTTAAAACAGAACTGAACCGGTTTGTCTGATTCATATGCCATCAGATAACCCTTGTCATCCCTGCATACCGATGAATTGAACAGATGTTCATCACCCTCAGGCAATATGACCTTTTCTGTTTTCCAGTTTTTCAGGTCAGTGGAGGTCATCCTGTCAATACCGGTGGAATTCATGATCCTTCCAAAATCTGTGAACTCAAGGGAAAAAACGTTTAGTTCATTCCCATTTACAAAGGCCGATACGAAGGAATGTCCGGTGCCAAAACGGGCAACTTCCAAACCGGTTTGCAGATCGTCAATATAGAGGTAGGCATCCCTCCCCTTTGCATCAGCGCCACCTGGCCTGTAATTGGATACAAGCAGTAATGCGGAATCAAATAGCACCGGGGTATTTTCCATTGGTGTCCTGCCGGCCTGTGAAAATGCAAATGGCAGCTTAGTTAACACGGGCCTGTCAGACATTGTCTGTGCAAGAGTACTTTCTGAGGCAAATAAAAAACCTGATAAAGCAAATAACATTGCTGGAAAGAACTTTTTTGAATTCATTCTGAATGAATTTTGATCCTGTGAATTGTTGAACTCTAAGTTAATGAATGAAATCAAACTCTCAAATGAAATTAGTTTGATTGCATTAAAATTGTCGTTAAATTTGTTCATCGCCCATATAAAATCTTCCCCATACACCGACCTTTAGCACTAATAAAACCTGAAAAAGATGAGAAAGAGATTCAAAATCTGGAAGTACTCGTTAAAGTTATTCCTCTGCGTGGCTGTTTTAACTGGCTCAAACGCAATTGCGGCAACAGACAAACCTTTGATTTTTCCGATCCCGCAGCAGATGAGGGTTACTGCTGAAGCATTCGTTGTTGACGAATCGGTATCAATCCTTGTACCTGAGAATGCAAGTGAAGCGGACATGAATCTGGCAAAAGCGCTTGTAAGGGAGTTAAGCGACAAATATAGTGTTGCAATAAAAATAAAGGCATGTACAGAAATACCCAAAACAGGCAGATCTGTAATAATGGGCACACTGAACAATCCTCTTGTAAGAAAATATTGCAGTGATAACAGGCTGGAGTTTACAGAAAAGCGGCCGGGTCCGGAAGGCTATTTTTTAAATGCCGGTAATAACCTGGTTGTTGTAGCCGGCTATGATGATCCGGGAGCTTTTTTCGGATTGCAGTCGCTGCGCCAGCTGCTTATAGACGGAAAAGGAAAAAAGATACAGGGTGTTGAAGTTACAGACTGGCCCTCTATGTCATTCAGGGCAATCAGGCTTTATGTACCCGGCCCTGACAATATTGCATTCTTCAAACGGTTCCTCAGGGATTTCATGGCTCTATATAAATACAACAAGGTCATTATAGAACTCAACTGCATGCGTCTTGACAGGCATCCTGAGGTGAATGCCGGGTGGATTGAATTTTCAAAAGAGCTTAAATACAGCCGTTCCAACTCAACACTGGGTCTGCATGGTGAGGAGAAAAACTCGAGCCATTATGATGCGGGTGATGGCTATATTTTAGAGAAAAATGATGTCAGGGAGATGGTCGAATTTGCCAATCAGAATTTTATTGAGGTCATTCCTGAAATACCGTCACTTACGCATGGATACTGGCTGCTCACAAGGCATCCTGAGCTTGCTGAATATCCCGGTGATAAATGGCCCGATACCTATTGTCCGTCAAATCCGGCTTCATATGATCTTATGTATGATGTTTATGATGAATATATAGAAGTGATCCATCCAAAGATGGTCCATATTGGTCATGATGAGTGGTGGGGCGCACCAATGGGTGTATGCCCGCGCTGCAAGGACAAGGATTACTCGCTTCTCTTTGCGGAGGATGTTAACAAAATTCACAGCTACTTCGCAAGAAAAGGGATAAAAATTGCGATGTGGGGCGACTACCTTCTTGAAAGTGTAAGGGATACTCTTGTTCAGGACAGGATCTCCTCCACCGGAATGAAGTATCAGACACCCGGAGCAGTGAGACCGGAGATAGTCAGGGAGTCTATCCCGAAAGATATACTTGTCTTCAACTGGTTCTGGGATGACCTTGGCAAGGAAATGGACCTGTATAAATTTGGTTTCACCCAGATTTATGGAAATTTCACACCTGCTATCACCAAATGGGATGACAGGATAAAAAAAGTGGATATGATAGGCGGGGCGCCTTCAGCCTGGGCTTCAACCAACGAGTTCAATTTTGGTAAGGATCTTGTGCTCGATTATCTTGGATGTGCCAATCTTTTATGGTCATCTCATACGCTAAATCAGGAAGACCTTGGTGAAATAGTAAGAAGCGTGGTGCCTGTTGTAAGAGCCGGATTCTTGGGCCAGAGAATTCCAAGCGATGACGGAGATCCGGTTGTGGCTGTGGACATATCAAAAAGCATGAACCTGCCGGCTGACACTAAAGTCTTTGGTGTCAGTCTTGGCAATTTGATGCCAGGGGAGGTAAAGACCGGAACAAAAACATTCACTCTTGCGGCAAAGCAGTCGGGGAACAGGCTTGTTTCAGCAGGAGCCACCGGGAAGAACAAAAATCCCCTTCCTGCCTCAGTTAAAGGCATAAAAATAAATGATGATGTAAGCAGTCTTATATTCCTTCATGCCTGCGCCTTACCGGCAGCAAACCAGAAGGCATATTTCAACATACCCAATTTTTTCGATTCCGCCGACCTTCTGGGTTGGTATGAAATTGTTTATGAGGATGGGTATAAAGTGATTGTTCCGATCCAGTATGGAGTAAATATCCTCGAATGGAATCCGGGAGGCGAAAAAAGCCTTGATACACGTGAAGGAGATACCGGATCACCCCAGAGCGCCTACTGTTATGAGGGTGATGCAGTTGCCTGTTCGTCCGACATGAAGAACAGCCCGATCACATTCTTTCGCATTTGAATGGGTCAATACCCGTTTCGGCAAAGTAATTAAAGAGGTTAACCTCTATGGTTCAGTAAACTACCAGTCACAGCAGCAGGATTATGGGAAGGTGGTTTCCGCACCCATGAACAGCAATGCTGTAATCCTGGCAGGGATCAGTAAAGTGGTTAAGCGAACACCTTTTATCCCGAAATAAAGACCTTGAAAGATTGATTTTTGCTTCTCTGTATTGTAAGTATTATATTTTTGAATAATAGTATTAGCCGGAGAGCTGATCCTGATGTTAATTTTATTTCATTGATTTTGTTATTCACTATAACCTGCATCCATGAATAGACGATATCTTTTTTATTCGCTGCTGATTTTTCTGCCAGCCCTGACCGGTCTCAGGGCGCAAATAGTTTATGATGTTCCAAAAAAGAAGCTGATAGACTTTGGGTGGAACTCACCCTTTCTCAGAGAGTATAAAGCAAATCTCAAACTATATGAGAGCGGACCTTTTGATGGTGTTACCCTAAAGCTTTCCGAGGAGGTTTGTAACGGGAATGTTTTTATGGTTGATAACTGGGCAAAAATCAGACCTGAAACAAAAGAAGCCGAAAAGAAACTGGTTCTGTCTCTTGAGAAAAGCAAAATACTGACCGATAACCTTATAGTAATTTACGGGGCTTCCCAGATGGACTGGTTCTCTGACCAGGACTGGGCGCTTGCAGAGGACCAGATAAGGTTTGCAGCAAGGCTGGCGAAAGCTGCAAATTGCAAAGGGGTCCTCTGGGATCCGGAGCCATACAAGCCCGGAAAAAACCCCTGGAAATACAATGAGCAGGAGAAAGCTTCACAATATACACTTGAAGATTATTATAAACAGGTAAGAAAAAGAGGCGCCCAGTTTATTAAAGCCCTCCAGGAAGAATTTCCGGGAATTGTGATCTTCTCTCTCAGGGAATTATCCGACTGGCAGAATGGGTCTCCCTTCTCCGGAGCATTGCTTCCGGTTACAAACAGGGAGAACGCTATCAGGGAACTCGGAAATGCATGGTGGGGTCTGCATCCTGCATTTTATGCCGGTTTACTGGATGGCATAGAGCGGGGCACTGAACTGGTTGATGCAAATGAAGAAGCCTATTATTATACTTCAGCCCTTGAATTTTATATGATACGTGCCACTCTTGCCGATGATGCAAGGGCAATGATACCGCCTGAGCTATGGGACAAACATGCTTCATTTTTCAGGATAGGCCATGCGATATCAGCTGACTATATAGCTGGCAACTGGCTCGGGATGTCTCCGTTTCCATACAAGCTCACCGGGCAGGGTCTGGCCATGACCTCGGCCAACAGGGCCAGGTGGTTTGAACATAATGCATATTACGCGCTTCGCTCCTCAGACAGATACGCGTGGCTTTATACAGAGGATATGAACTGGTGGCGGAACGACAAACTTCCGGAAGGATTTCAGGACGCACTTCTAAGGGCCAAGAACAAAGTGAATGCCGGCCAGCCTTTAGGCTTTGATATTGATCAGTTAATAAAAACTGCTCAGGAGAAGGCTGAAGAAACATATAAAGACAGGAAATAAAAACGAATTGATAAACAGTTAATATCAGAGAGTTAAGATTTAAAACCATAATAACTATGCTATGAAATACTGTTATTTATTAATAATCAGCATTCTGATCCTTATCAGTTGCAGTGAAGCCCCTAAGCCATCGCTCCGTCAGGGAGCATTTTACACAGAAGAACAGGGCGCTGCTGAACTTAAAAAGCTTGAGTCGATGTATTCCAGCCGGGGGGAATGGGAAGCCAGAAAGGAGATGCTTAAGAGAAAACATCCTGAAAGGGATGAATTTATCACCTTTGCCAACCCGAACACCACTGAACGCCGTTTTGGGCGATAAAAGGATCCATGATGGCTATACGGTTCAGAATGTATATTTTGAAACCATTCCCGGATTTTATCTCTGTGGCAATCTTTACAGGCCCTCAGATGACACACAAAAGCATCCCGCAATATTATGTCCGCACGGACATTTCGACGGCGATACTCTTGGAGCATGGGGGCGCTTTAACCCGGATCTTCAGAAACGATGCGCCACCTTCGCACGCATGGGAGCCGTTGTTTTCAGTTACAGCATGTTCGGATGGGGAGGGGAATCGAGCAAACAGCTCAATCCTTCCGCCATAATCGAAAAGCCTGTCGCAGACAGCATTGCTAAATATCACAGTGTCCCGCTGGCTCTCACAATGCAGACATGGAACAGCATAAGATCCCTCGATTTTCTTGAAACATTGCCTGATGTGGATATGACAAAAATCGGGGTGACAGGTGCTTCCGGAGGAGGCACGCAGACCTTCCTCCTTGCAGCGCTTGATGACAGGGTAAGCGTGAGTGTCCCCGTTGTGATGATTTCATGTCATTTCTTCGGAGGATGCAATTGTGAAAGCGGTCTGCCGATCCACCAGAGTGCGGATCATTTTACTAATAACGCCGAGATTGCTGCAATGATTGCGCCAAAACCGATGCTTATGGTTTCGGACGGAGCTGACTGGACAAAAAATGAACCTGCTAGTGGAATATCCTTTTATAAAAAGAACATACTCCTTTTATAGTGCAGAAAATAATGTCGAATATGCCCATTTCCCGGACGGAGTTCATGACTATGGATTTGCAAAAAGAATTCCCGTCTATAAGTTCATGGCAAAACATCTTGGATTGAACCTTCAGGCTGTCAGTGACCCTGATGGATCAATCAATGAAACAAAAAGCGATGCTGAAAGTGCATTCCTAATGCTGTCCTTTACAAGCGGGAATCCGCATCCTGCAAATGCTCTGAAAGGCAGTGCAGCCATTGAACAGGCTATCAGAAAATTACAGCAGTGATTATAATTAATTTAATCCCGGAACTCATATATGAAAAAACCTTGTTTTAAACTGATTCTTCTTCTTGCCATTTTATCATGCGGTATTCTCAAAGCACAATATCCCAGCTTGTTGCCATTACCAGAAAAAGTAACATGGGGGAAAGAGAAATTTTTCCTAACCGGAGCTAAATTATTGATTTCTCCTGAGTTGCTTGACAAAGAGCAAACAGCTATTATTCATTTCAAAGTTTTAATAAAAGAGATTGCTGGAGTTACAATTAATACAACCTATTCCGAAGATCCCGGAGTGCGGATGATTGTTCTGAGATCTGATGAGCCCGGGCAGGTATTACCCGTTCCCGATGATCAGGCCGGGCCAGATTCGAGGGAGTCTTATCAGATCCATGTCACAAAGGACAGGGTAATTGTAAATGCGAGAACGGATGCCGGTATCTTTTATGCGCTGAAGACACTTGAACAGATGATCAGAGGAGAAAAAGAAGAAAGCTATTTTCCTGAGTGCGATATAAATGACTATCCGGCGATGGCATATCGCGGAGTAATGATCGATCTTTCTCATGGCGGGCTGCTGACTGAGCAGGAGATAAAGAATCAGATCGATTTTCTTTCACGGTGGAAGATGAATCAATACTATTTCTATAATGAGGTTAGTATTGATATGAAAGGTTATCCTCTTATAAATTATAATGCCGGTTATTCACAGGAGCAGATCAGCAGGATAGTTGCCTATGCAAGAGAGAGGCATATGGATGTGATTCCTTTTGTTGAATTTTATGGACATCTGCATGAACTCCTCAGACTTGAAAAATATTCAGGTCTTGGAATAGGGAAATACGGACATGATCTGGATCCGCGTGAGCCTGTGGTACAGGCCATCCTGAAGGACTGGATCAGTCAGTATGCTGAGATCTTCCCGGGTCCGTTTGTCCATATTGGCTTCGATGAAACATGGGAGACAGAAAGGTTGAAAAATGAAGATCCTTCAATCAATCCGAAGGAACTCTATCTTGACCAGCTAAACTTCGTAGCAAAAACAGAAAAGGAGTATGGGAAGAAAGTAATGGTCTGGACAGACATTTCGAATAATTATCCTGATATTATTTCTCAGTTTCCAAAGGATCTGATCCCTGTACTCTGGGAATACTCTGATAATCCGGCATCACTGAACAAGTGGCTGGCTCCTGTAAAAAAGGAAAAACTGCCTTTCTTCGTACAATCTGCAGTAGACAGCTGGGGAAATGTCTATCCGGCAGCGGATTATACTTTTGACAATATTGACATCTGCCTGAAAACCTGCCGTGATGAGAAAGCTATAGGTTATATCACTTCTGTCTGGACTGATGCCGTGCAACCACTCCTCAGGAACACCTGGCTCTTCATGGCCTACGGATCAGCAGGCGCATGGCAGAAGGAGCCAATCGACAGGAAAAGCTTTTCAGAAAGCTATTACCGGATAATGTATCCCGGCGTGTCTGAAGATATGGGCATCGCTTTTGGGAAAATGGCTGAATCTGAAGATTGGCTTGCAAAATCTCTTGGCCGTCATACTCTGTCTGAAATGTGGTCAGATCCGTTTTCATCTTATCATCTTAAAAATACCGGGCTTCATCTGAGTGACTTCAAAAATGCACGCCTTGCAGCTGAGGAAGCCCAGGAAAAGCTTATAGGGGTCCTGCAGAAAGGTACAGGCGATACTGCATTTATCAAATCCATGCTTGTCAACTGCCGACAGCTCGACTATACAGCAACCCGATTCATATGGGCAAAAACCATCGTGGAGAGATGGAACTGGATTTATGATCTAAAGTCAAAAGGGGCAAAAGACAATCTGATATATTATGATATAAATTATTCCACTCACGGACTCATTGTCGACATGATGGATTTCTGCACCGGCCTTAAGGAAGAATACCGCAAAGCATGGCTCTCCGAAAATATGAGTTACAGGATGGGGACAATTACCGGCAGATTCGATGCTGAATATCTTCTCTGGAGAAACATGTATTCAAAAATTGAAGATTACATCAACCATAAGGATGAAAAAGCTCCAAGGACCAAAATTTGAAAAGCTGTTTTTAAATTCAAAATAACAAACTGTTGATCTGAACATTGCTTATGAAAAACACAATTATATCCTGGGTCCTGCTATTTTTATGTAATCTCATGTGGTCACTGCAGTTCACCTGCATAAAACTCACACAGGATCAGGTGGGCCCCTATTTTACAGTTTGGGCTCCTATGCTTCTTGCCACCCTCCTTCTGGCTCCTTTTGCCTTACAGGAATTCAAAAAAGGAGGAAAAAAATTCAAAGATGTTCTCATATTTGTACAACTTGCATTATTGGGTGTTTTTCCGGCTCAGGTTCTGATGACCTGGGGCACACAGTATTCTCTCGCAAGCAATGCTGCCATTCTGACCCTTTGTCTTCCGGTTATTACTGCGATATTTGCTTTTCTTCTGTTAAAGGAAAAAATGAACAGGATCCGCTGGATCAGTTTCATTATTGCAATAACCGGGGTTGTACTTTGCTCCATGGGTGACATTAAACAGCTGAATTTTGGATCGAAATATGCCCTGGGAAATATACTGATCTTCCTTGCTATTGTGGGTAATGCCTATTACAATACAGGAATCAAGAAAATCGCCGACAGGTATACTGAAATTGAATTGGTCTTTTTCACATATATTGTAATGGTGATCCTCCTTACTCCTCTTGTAATGTACTATGAGCAGGATGTCTTTGCGAGAATTCCGTCATTTACGAATCAGACATGGATAGGAATGACTCTGTTAACTGTTTTTCATAATTTCCTATCGATGATTTTGTTCTTTAAAGCTCTTAAAATACTTGATGCGATGCAGGTAGCTCTGTCCAATTATCTGATAGCTTTTTTCGGTTTGCCCATTGCAGCAATATGGCTTTCGGAAACTCTGAACATGATGGCTGTTGCAGGAGGAATTCTGGTCCTGATATCCACATTGATAATTACAATTGTTGATTACAGAATGACAAGGACGGCAAAATCAGACACAACCGGTTAAAAAATAAATTAATTTTATAAATATAAATTGCTTAAAACAAAGGAGGGATCACCGTGGAAAATAAAATCAAATGGGGTGTAATAGGTTCCGGAGGCATTGCCAGAAGAAGGACCATTCCGGAAGGAATCATGAAGTCTGATCACGCGCTGCTGGCGGCGGTATATGACATCAATTCAGAAGTGAATGAAGCTGTTGCAGGGGAATTTAATGCAAGGGCGGTAAACAGCATCCGGGAACTTATTGATTCAGAAGTCGATGCAATATATATCGCCTCGCCTGTAAATAAGCATTTCGAACATGTAATTGCCTGTGCCGGTGGAAAGAAGCATGTCCTTTGTGAAAAACCACTTGGAATGTCAATCGCTGAAACTGAAAAGATGATCTCAACCTGCAAGGCTGAGGGAGTGATGTTAGGCACCTCATTTATGATGAGATTTCATGCCCAGCACCAGGCGGCTCTAAAGATTGTAAAGGAGGGCAAACTTGGAAAACCGGTCTACGGAAGGGCACAGCTATCCTGCTGGTATCCTCCGATTGAAGGCGCATGGAGGCAGGATCCTGCAAGCGGCGGCGGCGGATCGCTTATGGATATGGGAAGTCATTGCATTGACCTGCTTGAAATGTTTTTCGGAAAAATAAAAAGTGTAAGCTGCTTTATCAACAATAGCGTCCATTCATATAAATCGGAAGACAGCGCAGTCGTGTCGCTTTTTTTTGAGAATGGAGCAATGGGTACGGTAGATACTTACTTCTGCATTCCTGACAACAGCAGCAAGAATATACTTGAACTATATGGCTCAATGGGAAGCATACTCGCGAAAGGAACCATCGGACAGGGCGCCTCGGGAGAAATGACTGCCTATCTTGAAGCTGCCTCATCAGAATATAGCGCCACTCAATCAAGGGATGACGGGGCAGGCATTCCTGTAAATCCTCAGCCGGTTAATACTTACAGAGCCGAAATTGAAGAGTTCAGCTGTGCCATCCTCGAGAAAAGAGAACCGGGCAACAATGTTCTTCTGGGTCTTGAAAGCCAGAAAATTATGGCAGCATGCTATGAGTCCGCTAAAACCGGAAGGGTAATACAGATAAACTGATTGAAAGGATATGGAAAAAATTGCCCTAGGGATATTCTCTCACCCCGACGACGCGGAGATGATGTGCGCCGGGACACTCTCATTACTCCGAAAAGCCGGCTGGGAGGTACATATTGCTACAATGGCGCCAGGGGATAAGGGTACTGCCGAGTATTCAAGGGAGGAGATCAGCAGGATAAGAAGAGCTGAAGCTGCACGGGCGGCTGAGGTGATCGGTGCAGCTTACCATTGCCTCGAACTTGAAGATGTTTATATACTTTATGACAGAGATTCGATAAACAGGACTACCGGTCTGATCAGGATGATAAAACCATCTCTGGTTTTTACGGCAAGCCCGAATGACTATATGGTCGACCATGAGCTGACAAGCATGATAGTCCAGACTGCATGCTTTGCCTCAGGCATTAAAAACATGGAAGTCGGAATTACTCCGTATGAACCTGTTCCTTACCTTTATTACTGCGATCCTATGGAAGGAAAGGATATATTCGGAGATGCCGTTGTTCCATCGATATATGTTAATATCAGCAGTGAAATAGAAGTCAAGGAAAAAATGCTTGCCCGGCATGAGAGTCAGAGAAACTGGCTGCTGACGCATCATAAAGTGGATGAATATATCCTGGCGATGAAACGCTTTGCAGCGGAAAGAGGTCTCGGAGCAGGAACAGATTATGCCGAGGGATTCAGACAGCATCTCGGACATGGATTTCCACAGGATAATATCCTTAAGAATATCCTTGGTGAGATAGTATTAATAAAGAAAATTAAGAGATGAAAAGCCGCAGGGAATTTATCAGAAAGACCAGTCTGGCCGGACTGGCTCTGACCGCTGCACCAATTCAGAACAGTCTTAGGGAAATCATATCCTCAACCCCAATGGAAAACAAAATCAAATTCTTAAGTCCCATCGACGGAGACATGCTGTCTGAATATGACGGCAAGGTCAGTGACGGGACTTTAGTTACTGAAGTACAGGTTTCAGCGCCTTCAGTTATGAAATTAAAAATCAATGGAACCACAGCAACATGGATTGACGGAAAGTTTACGGCTTCAGTCAAGCTGAAAAATTACAGGAATGAAATAGAAGCTGTTGATAACCTGTCCGGTGAAAAGAGCTCAATTGTTGTCTACTGGCTTAAAGATGTTGCGAATAAATACCGTCTATCCCTCGATGACAATATCTGGTTCCTTCAGGATATAAACGAAAATTCAGCCAGATATAAGTCAATATTTGAAAACCCATACCTTGGCTTCCTGAAGGAAGTGCACGATACATACGGGACAAAGATTCACCTCAATCTTTTCTATCAGACTGATGGATTCAATCTTTCACAGATGACGGATAAATACAGGAGTGAATGGAAAGATAATGCCGGCTGGCTCAGGCTCAGTTTTCATGCGCTTCAGGAGTTCCCTGATCGGCCCTATCTTATTGCTGGTTATGATCAGGTTAAGAATGACTGTGTAAAGGTTAAGGAACAGATCAGGAGGTTTGCCGGAGAAGAGATGATGGGACCAGTAACAACACTTCACTGGGGAGCAGCAGTTGCAGAGGGGTGCCGGGCACTGAAAGATCAGGGATATCTTGCTCTTGCAGGGTATTTCAGCTCTGAAGGCGCTGATACTGTATCGTATTATCTTGATGATGATAAAAGGCTGCATGTCAATAACAGGTTTATCTGGAGAGACAACACTGAAGGAATAATCTTTTCAAGAATGGCACTTGTAATAAATACAGTTAAGCTTGAAGAAATATTGCCTTACCTGAGCAGCCTCAGAAGCAACTCACACAGACCTGCATATGTGGATCTTATGATCCATGAACAATACTTTTATCCTTTCTATTCTGCCTATCAGCCTGATTTCAGGCAGAAGGTGCTTACAGCTGTCAAATGGGCAGCAGACAGCGGATATAAGCCAGCTTTCCTGAGTGAGTGTGTTTTTGATCAGAATAATTTTACGCATTAAGTAACTTACCTTTTAAATTATGGCCCGGAAATTAAGTATGCTGGCACCCGACTGGTGGGATTTCACCACGCTGTCTGACGATTTGCTCACAGATGCGGCAAAGCTGAGGGAGAAAGATATTCTTCAGCTGTCGAGAGATGGTTTCAAAGTCATCTTCTATGATACCCTGGAAGATTTTTACCTTGCAGAAGCCCTCGAGTATATAACCGCATGGAAACAGGCAACAAGTGATGATCCCGTCGGTATATGCGGTCCCATTGGTCCCACCGAACAATTGCCATTAGTAGCCAGAATAGTCAACGAGCTTCAGATGAATCTGTCAAATGCACATTTCTGGGGAATGGACGAATGGTATGTAAATGGAAAGGAACTGGATTCAAACCATCCTATTTCTTTTGAAAAAGCCGACAGGGAAATGTGCTTCAACAGGATGGAGAAGAAATACAGGATCCCTGACTCCAATCTTCATTTCCCGAAGGCTGATACAGGTGAATATATAAGGAGCTGGGAAAGCGGTGTCCGCTGTGCGGTAATGCAGGGAGGACAGGGAGATACAAAGCACTGGGCATTTAATGACCCTTTTAAAAGGGAAGGAAAATACAAGGATGCACCCCCGTCGCCTGAAGAATTCAGGAAACTCACAACACGTGTTGTAGATCTTCATCCTATAACTGTCATGCAGAATGCACGCACAAGCGCAGGAGGAGTTGTGACAGGTATCCCGATGCAGGCTCTTTCTGTCGGTCCGGTACAGACATGGATGGCAGAAAAAGTCTCGATCTGGCATGCCGGAACGCATGACAATGCATTCGGTCAAAGACTAACGGCAATGATGATCGGAAAGAAAATAACTGACAGTTCAGTGCCTATGTCTCTGCTGGCCGACCATCCGAATGTACAGTTTAATTATTTCAGGGGCGGTCTGGGTGTTTGTGAGACTGAAATGCATTGATTAAGCAGCTATAAATTGATAACAGAAAACCTTTAAAATTATAATACAATGGAAAAATCTAAAGAAGTGCTTTTTACAGGTTCAGATACTGAAGGAGGGATTACCTCCGGTTATCAGATGAACGATGGAGTTCCGCTTAAAGTTCCATATTCATTCTTCGGCTCCATTTATGACGAAGATGAGGAGCGAGCCGTGAAGATTGCAATGGCCCAGGAATCGCAGACCATGGGGCCCCAGGTTGCTCTTTTCCAAAGGGAATTTGCAAAGATATTTGAGGTAAAGCACGCAATGGCTGCAAGCAACTGCACAACTGCAATGCATGCTGCAACCCAGGCATTCGGCATTGGAGCGGGTGATGAGGTGATAGTTACTCCAAACACCTTTATTGCCACATCACTTGTAATCCTCAAAGAGGGCGCTAAACCCGTCTACGCAGATATCGATCCGAAAACATTCAACATCGATCCCAAACAGATCGAAGACAAGATAACTTCAAAAACGAAAGCAATATATGTTGTTCACTATGCAGGCCAGATGTGCGATATGGATCCCATCATGGAGATCGCAAAAAAGCATAAGCTGTTCGTTCTTGAAGATTGCGCCCATGCGGTGGGATCAAAATATAAGGGCCGCCCGGCAGGCAGTATCGGAGATGTTGGCTGTTTCAGCTTCCATTCGCTTAAAAACATCACAACACTTGGCGAAGGAGGAATGATAACCACAAACAATGACGATCTGGCTGACAAACTTCAGAGGATGAGGGTAATGAGCATAACCCACTGGGATCCTAAGCAGACCAGATTTGAATTTGGCGGTTATAAAATGGAGAAGAAAAGCATAAAAGACTATTGGCTTCCGTCACACTTCGATGTAATTGATGATAACGGTAAGTGGGGCTGCAATTACAGGATGAATGAATCGCAGGCTGCAGTCGGCAGAGCCCAGTTAAGAAAAATAGACATGCTTATCGGGAAAAGAAGGGAAAACAGTCATTACCTGAATGAGGGATTTGCTAAGATAAAGGGTGTCAGAGGAGTTTTTGAAGATCCGAACTGCTTTCACTCATTTCATCTGTTTACAATGCTTGTGAAGGAAAAAGAGCTTGGAGCATCAAGAGATGATTTTATGAGAGTATTGTATCAGGAGGAAGGAATACAGGGAATACAGCATTATCAGCCGAATTATCACTTTACAGGTCTTAAGAAAATGTATAATTACCCTGACAAGCTTTGCCCGGCTGCCGAGAACTTCTTCTACAATGAACATACAAGTCTCCCCATGAATCCCCGTCTGACAAGGGAAGATCTTGATATGATAATCGAAGGGGTCAGAAATACAGCTGATAAGCTAAGAAAATAAATAACCATTGCGTATCCAAAAGGTTCTGTTGAAATGTCCGTTTTACCCCCAAACCCCCCAAGGGGGGCTTACTAACTTACAGGATTTCCTTAAGTCCCCTCTTCGCCTTCGCGTAGCCGCTTCGGCGGAGCAAGGCTGGGGGATTTAGGGGTATATCATAGAAAATTGACATTCTAACATCGAATTACCATTATTTGGATGTGTTTGAATTAATTAAGTGCTTTTTTATCGGTTAATAGTTTAATTCGCATGAAAAAAGAAGAATTACTACAATACGTTGGCAATACAGCACAGCTCGGTGGCAGCAGGCACTATGTCCTTTCGGATGGCAGAGGCAGGGATATGAGAGCTGTTGATGTAAATTCGGGCTCAGGATTACATTACACAATTCTGCCGGACCGCGGTATGGATATTTCACTTGCATCATTCAGGGGCAACAATCTTGTATACCTGTCATGCAACGGGGAAACACATCCGGGGTTTTATGAACCTGCCGGCTTTGGCTGGCTTAACACTTTTACAGGAGGGCTTTTAACAACATGCGGACTCACTTACCTGGGGGCCCCGGTAAAAGACGGAGATGAGGAACTGGGTCTGCATGGCCGCTACTCAACAATCCCTGCAAGACAGGTCGCTGATCTTTCCGGATGGGTTGGCGATAAGTACAATATCAGGCTCAGGGGAATTGTAGAGGAGGGACATATATTCGGTCACAAGATCAGGCTTGAGCGCGAGATATCAACTATTCAGGGAGAGAATATTATAAGGATCAGGGATACAGTGACAAACATTGGATTTAAGCCCAGCCCCTATACAATCCTTTATCATATGAATCTGGGATATCCTATGCTATCTGAATCCTCAGTATTGATACTCGATCCGGAAAAAACAGTTCCTGCCACCCCTTTTGCAGCAGAAGAGATCAGTGAATTCAGACATTTTATAAAGCCTCAGGCAAACCGCGAGGAACAGGTCTACTTTCATACAATGAAAGCAGACAGTAACGGTATTGCACGAGTAGCTCTGCAGAATAAAAATCTGGGAATTTCCCTGTCTATCAGCTTTAATGCAGATCAGCTGCCAATACTGACCGAATGGAAAATGATGGGCATGGGAGATTATGTCCTTGGACTCGAACCATGTAATGTACCGGCAAAGAACAGGGTTGCTCTCAGGAATGATAATATTCTGCCATATCTCGAAGCCGGTGAAACTGTAATAAATAATATTGAGGTGGAACTATCCGATTTGTAACATAATCTGAATAAATATGAAAATCACCCGAAGGCAATTTGTCCAGTCATCTTTACTCGCAGGCGCAGGCTTTATGCTTGTCCCGGCAAAAAACGTTTCCAGTGAGACAAAGGCATCTTTTTTCGGAGTCAACCCGTTTATCCTCCAGAATCCGGATTCTGTCTTTATCATGAAAACTGATGTGGATTTAAAAACAAATTCACAAGCAATAAGAGCGGCCGGACTTGCTTTCGGACGTTCAGTATTCGGATTGACTGATAATCCTGATGAAGGAATCCCTTTAACGCACAAGGTTGTTATCAAACCAAATCTTACATGCAGGGCGCGCGGTAATTCAATGTATACCATTGAAAGAACAATGGGAATAGTTACAGATGCATTCTTTGTCGAGGGAATTATTGAAAGCATGAAAGAACTAAGCATTGAGGCAGGACAGTTTTATATCCGTGAGGTAAATTGTCCTGATGATCTTGCTGACGGAGGCTACCTGGCTATGGCTGAACGAACGGGAATTGACCTTAAGGGTATTGATACACCGGCAGCGAATCTCTCTCCGTCACAAATTCAGTGGGTTGATGTCCCTAAAGGTGTTTGGTTCAAAAAAATACCCTACCTCTGGCCTGTAAACGCTCCTGAAACATTTCTTCTGAATATAGCCAAGTTTAAGGCGCACAGCATGGGGCTGACACTCTGCTCCAAAAACCTTCAGGGTACCATTGCGGGAAACTATCAGGCACATTGTACATCATATGGAAACAGTATGACGGGTGTAAGTCCGGATCATATAAATCCTTCAGCAAATGAAAAAATTCTTGCCAGCTATAACAGGCACGTGGCTGAGAAAATACCCAGATGGAAGCGACCAGGAAGCGAAGGCGGGATATGGCAGGAAACTTGGGCAACACGTTGCCTTGACAATAATTCAGTCACGTTTGCAGGACTTCACATAATTGAGGGCATCTACGGAAGGGACGGAAATTTTCTTGTTGGACCTGATCCACAGAATCTGGCAACAGACTATATGTCCAATTATATAATTTTTGGAAGGAATCAGTTCTATGTAGATATTATTGGTCACTGGCTCGGAGGTCATGAGCCGGGAAATTTCGGACTCTTCCATATGGCCCGCGAAAGAGGCATGATCACCACAATCAACCCGATGGATATACCCGTATATGAATGGGATCCAGACACCGGACCATCAATGTCCGATCTGACATCATTTGTAAGGTACCCGCTGCTAACCTGTTATCTGCAACGGAATTATGATGGTCTGGCCGAGCCTTACTGGCACCTTGTGAATGAGCCCTATAATTACACTGCAACAGGTATCGATTCACTCCCTTCAGATCCTGACAGCTTTTACCTGAAACAGAATTTTCCTAATCCGGTCAGGAGTACGACCTCCCTGACTTTCAATATACCGGGTGACGGACATGTAACAGCTGAGATCCTGGCCGCAGACGGAGAGTTAATAGAAACACTTGTCAATGAACAATTGAATTCCGGGGAGCATACCATAATATGGAACAGCAGCAAACACCCATCAGGGCTCTATATTTGCAGGATAAGCTTTAGTAATTTGTCCAGGAGTGCGAAAATGATAGTTCATCGTTAAATAAATTGATGAAACCATTTGAATATTGAATGATTTTTGAGACATGAAACCGGAAAATACAAAACTGCTTCAGGACCCCGATAAATCATTTATTGTTCACCATGAAATAAAGTCGTTTGCAAGGTGGCACCATCATCCTGAATATGAACTGGTTATAATACTAAAAGGCAGAGGCAAGAGGATGATCGGGGATCATATTGACCGTTTTGAACCAAACGATCTGTTCCTTTTGGGATCATATCTCCCACATGAATTTCTATGTGACGGAGAATACCATAGCCAGAATGAAGGCTTTCAGGGAGAAGCCATTGTCTATCAGTTTCTCGACGATTTTATAGGAACCCGGTTTTTTGAGTTACCTGAAAATAAAAATCTGAAGCGCATCCTTAATGAGTCGTACAGAGGGCTGGCATTTACCGGTAAAACAAGGGATGAGATCAAAATGTTAATGGCTAACAGTTTTGAGCTCGATGGGACAGAAAGGCTACACTCTCTATTAGCTATTTTCAGAATACTCGGGCAGACAACGGAATACAGCTCTCTTTCAAGTCCGGGATTCATGAAACCATTTCATAATCTCGGTGAGGAGCCTATACAAAAAGCTTTGGAGTATATTGTCCAACATTTCCACGAAGAGGTATCGATGAAGGAGATGCTCCTTATCACAAGCATGTCAAATTCAGCATTCTGCAACTCGTTTAAAAAGATATGCAGGATGACATTCAAGGAATATCTGCTGAATGTGAGGGTTGGTTATGCATGCAAGCTGCTTACAGAGGATGCGCTTAACATTTCTCAGATTGCATACAACTGCGGATTTGAAAACCTTTCAAATTTTAACCGTCAGTTTAAAAAACTAAAAAACATTACTCCTTCCCAGTTCCGGCAGAAGGCACATTCATCCTCCGGCAGCAAAGCTGCTCTCATATGAAGAGATGAGGTTTCCGCAAACAGATTATTCCTGAAACTTATTGCACAATTATATCATAAATAGATATATTCGTATTAATAAAAGGCGGAAATCATGAATAATTTTAGGTCTGAATAATCGGCCTTCATTTGTTAATAATAATCAACCGATCTGAATGAGAGTATTCATAAAAACAAAGAATATGAAAATCAGTTATTTCAAATCCGTAATGAGGAGTATTTTGAAAGGAATCACATCCGTTATCCTTCTTGCCCCATTATTTATACTTCCTTCATGCAGCAGTGGAAATCAGAGCGGTGTGAAATCCACTCTTAAAATAGGCATTGCAGAGGTTAATTATACGCCTGATGTTGGTCTTGACCTGGTGGGCAATTATCGTGGTGATGATTATGCATCCAGGGGAGTTCATGATTCACTTTATGCCAAAGCTCTTGTAGCCTCGGACGTAAATGGAAATAAAGCAGCAATATTATCAATAGACATTTGTCTTTTGCCAAAGGAACCTGTCGAATTTATGAGGAATTATATAGCTTCAAAAACCGATATAAAGGCTGAAAATATAATGATTATGGCCACCCATACTCACAGTGGCCCTCCTTCGGATCTTTCTGCCCCTAAAGCAAAGGAATATCTTACCCGCGCAGCTGAAGCAGTAGTGGTCGCCAATAACAATTTAAAATCAACAGTGATCTCGGCAGGCCGCAGTTCTGAGAGCAGGATATCACATAACCGCAGGCTGAAATGCAAGGATGGAACCACGCACATGTGCTGGGAGAAATTTGAACCCGGCTATGTTATTGAGCCATGGGGATCAATTGATCCGGAAGTAATAACCCTTTCCTTTAATCAGGAGGGGAAAGAGAGTGGTGTCCTTGTCAATTTTGGATGTCATGCAACCACTCTGACCGGGAATAACTGGCTTTATACGGCAGATTACCCGGGATATCTTGCAGAAGCGATAAAGAGAGTAAAGGGGAAGGAGTTCAAATCAATGTTCTGTAACGGGTGCTGCGGCAATGTCACTCAGGTCGATTACCGGATAGGGTTTCCCTCAACCTTCCAGGAATGTCAGCGTATTGGTTATATCCTTGCCGTTTCAGCCCTGGAAGCAATGCAGCACGCAACACCTGTATCAACAGATATGATAGCTGTTTCGAGGGAGATGGTCCCCTTGAGCAGGATAGACATATCAGACGAACAGATTGAATGGGCTCAGAAGCTTATGAAGAAGGTGGAGAAAGAAGGTATGCCGCCTATTCAGGCAGATGGAATGCCTGATGAATATTATGCAAAGCAATGGATTGAAATGAGGAAAAATCAGGATATTACGGATAGCGTTGAGGTAATGGTAATCCGAATCGGGGATATTGCATTTGCAGGGCTTCCGGGAGAGATATTCAATGAATTTGGAAAAGATATCAAGGCGAAGTCTCCCTGTAAAAATACTATCGTGACCGGACTTACAAATGATGAAAGAGCATATTTCCCAACGGCTGTATCTTTTACACAGGGTCCAAAAGGTTTTACACCGTACATCACCGGTTATGAAACCACTCCGGGAACTACATTATATGAGATTGGTTCCGGTGAAAAGCTGGCTCAGTCTGCGATTAATCAGCTGACCAGATTATTCAATTGAAAAAAAAGAATCGTTGACTGAACGTTCAGTCAATAAAAAAATCGGTATAACAATTCAATAAACGCATTATGTCTGAAAAACTTGCAATTCATGGCGGCCCAAAGGCTGTTACAAGTCAGAAAATCGGCTGGCCAAATTTCGATGAGAAATCGATCAAAGCAGTAGAGAATGTCCTGCGTTCAGGCAAAGTAAATTACTGGACCGGACCGAAAGGAATGGAATTCGAGAAAAAATTCGCCGAATGGCAGGGGAGCAAATATGCCATCTCGGTAGCTACCGGTACGGCCGCCCTGCACGTCGGCCTTTCAGCAATGGGCATCGGACCAGGCGATGAAGTTATTGTTCCAAGCTACACCTTTATAGCATCGAGCTTCTCAATAGTTCAGGCGGGAGCTATCCCGCGTTTTGCGGACGTTAATCTCGACGACCATTGCATCAGCGTCGAATCAGCTGAAAAACTTGTCAACCCCAGGACAAAAGCAATTATGCCTGTCCACCTTTACGGCAATGTATGCGACATGGACAAAATAAAAGTATTCGCAAAAAAACATAATTTGCTTGTAATCGAGGATAACGCCGAAGCATTCGGAGGATACTATAAAGGGAAAAAAACCGGAACAATAGGCGACATAGCCGGCTGCAGCTTCTGTCAGAACAAGACCTTTACAACGGGAGGCGAAGGAGGAATGATAACAACTGACAACGAAGAATATGCCTGGACTGCAAGGAGTTTCAGGGACCATGGCTATGACGTTAAAACCCGTATGAGCCTGCTCGAGCTTGAACAAAAACTTCCGTATATTCACAATATGGTGGGCTGGAATTACCGGATGACTGAAATGCAGTCAGCTATAGGCCTCATGGAACTTGAACGGATGGATAACTGGAATATGCCCACCAGGATAAGGAATGCAAATATAATTCTGGAAAAGATAAAAGACCTGCCACAGGTGCTCAACAGGCCGATCGATACTGAGGAGAGAAGGAACGGATGGTATGTTATGGCATTTTCACTCGATGTTGACAACATGAACTGTGATATCAAACAGTTTGCAGATGCAGCTGTTGCAGAGGGAGCCGCTGTATGGAAGGTATTCTGGCCGCAATGCCATGTAGAACAGGCTTACCAGAAGCATAACTCTTTCGGGAAAAGCGGATTCCCGTTCACATCGAAGGAGTATACAAACCCGGAAAGCGCAGACTATTCCCACGTTGAAGTACCAAATGCAAAATGGCATGAAGAACATACATTCACATGTTTTGCTTTCCCGACATATACCGAAGAAAACTGTGAACAGATCGGCGATGCGTTGAGAAAAGTAATTCTTGCATACACAAAATAATAAACAATAATTTCAAGATGAAAAGCATAATTTTAAAAACCGGCTTAATAGCACTTTTCGTTCTTATATATTCATTTTCAAATGAAAAAATGATGAAAAAAGAATCAGTTTACAATGTTGCAAGGCTTAAGGAGCCAATGAAGATCGATGCGGTATGGGATAAGCCGCAATGGAAAAATATTCGTCCGGTGGAAATCACCAATTACATGGGAACAGTGCCGGGATTCAAACCGGAAGCGCAGGCAAAAATGATGTATGATAATGAGAACCTGTATGTTATATTTCATGTTAAGGACCGCTATGTAAGGTGCCTTACAAAGGAGATAAACGGACCTGTATGGGAAGATGGTGCTGTAGAATTCTTCTTTGCACCAGACACAAAACAGCCTCTCCTCTATTTCAACCTTGAAACAAATTGCGGTGGCACGCCTTTGATGCATTTTAATCTTGTTCCGAGAAAGGAATCAAAAGCAGTTGCAAAGGAAGACATCAAAGAGATAGAGATTGCCCACACATTGCCTCAGATAATAGATCCTGAAATTAAAGATCCTGTAACATGGACGCTTGAGTACAGGATTCCGCTGGCAATGCTTGAAAAATATTCTGCGGTAACCCGCCCGGGAAAAGGAGTTGAGTGGAAAGCCAACTTCTACAAGATCGCAGAAAATAATTCAAACCATCATTATATAACATGGTCAGTTGTTGAACTTGAAAAACCCGACTTCCACCGGCCTGAATTCTTCGGCAAACTAATATTTGAATAACAGGCGAATATATGATGGGGGACAATGCCGATCATAAACTTGTAGAGGAACAGTCGCCTCAGAAACTTAAACGTGTACTTGGATTATGGGACCTGATCTTCTATGGGATTGTGCTGATCCAGCCAATATCTGTTATTGGTCTTTTTGGGATCGCTTCCCAGGTTTCCAGAGGACACATGGTCACAACTTTACTCATAGCAATGACCGGAATGATGCTTACCGCCATAAATTACGGAAGAATGGCATCACTCTTCCCCTCGGCAGGTTCAGCATATACCTATGTAGGCAAGGGGCTTAATGTACATCTTGGCTTTCTGGCCGGCTGGGTAATGTTCCTTGATTACCTGATAATACCGATTATAAATACAGTGTACGGGGCACTGACACTTCAACGGCTGATCCCCTCGGTGCCGTTTGTAATCTGGGTTGTTGTCTTTATATCAATAGTCACGCTGCTTAACCTGCGAGGCATCAAATCAACAGCCCGATCCAATGAAATCCTGCTTATAATCATGGCAGTCATTATCAGTTTCTTCTTCATCATGTCGATCAGGTATTTATTTAGTACACAGGGATGGTCCGGGCTTCTTTCGTATAAGCCCTTCTACAATCCGGATACTTTCAATTTTGCTGCAATAATGACAGCAACTTCCTTTGCAGCTCTCACTTATATAGGATTTGACGGTGTTACTACTCTTGCCGAAGAAGTAAGGAATCCTAAGAAAAACATGCTGCTGGCCCCGGCGATGGTCTGTCTTTTCACCGGGTTATTCTGCGGTTTCGAGATCTACATAGCACAACAGGTATGGCCTGAATATAATTCATTTCCGAATGTTGAAACTGCCTTTTTTGATGTCTCCGCCAGGGTTGGTGGCACATTGCTCTCAACAGTTTTTGCCGTTGTGCTGTGCGTTGGGTGCCTTGGAAGCTGCCTTGCGGGCCAGGCTGGAGCTGCGAGGCTGCTATTTGCAATGGGAAGAGACAATGTTCTCCCACGAAAATTTTTCTCGCATGTCAATATAAAAACAGCAATCCCTGATTTTAACATTGTACTAATTGGCGCACTGACTGTTAGTATCTCTTTGATTATAAGCTATCAGGGCGCAGCAGAACTTTTAAATTTCGGCGCTTTCCTCGGTTTCATAGGTGTTAATCTCGCTGCCTTCAGACAATTTTATATGCTCAGGCCCCCTGGCCAGAAACGGAATCTTTTTTCAGACGCAATTGTTCCATTCCTTGGTTTCGGCGTCTGTTTTGCTATATGGATCAGCCTCCCCTCCCCTGCCAAGATAGTAGGATCTATCTGGATGCTGGCAGGCATTGCCTTCCTCCTCGTAAAGACAAAGGGCTTAAGAGAAAAACCTGTCGGATTCGATTACAATGATCTTTAATATGCTCAAAAGTTCTCTGTGTAACTCTGTGTTTTCTCTGTGACCCTCAGCCTTCGCATGAAAGCTTCGGCTGACAATGTCTGTGTAACAAATAATTAAGAACTTACACAGAGATCACTGAGAAGGCACAGAGATTCACAGAGAAACAGGCCCTGGCATGGTTAGGCCTTATTTTGGGACTAATGAAGATAGATTGATCAGAACTTTAAATAAAATTCATAAATTTAGTTCCGTATAATACTTCGAAACAGAGAAGGCTTAAGTATGGGTCTCAGGGAAAAGGAACTGGTTACAGGATTACAGGGTGGAAACAAATCCGCTTTTGATCTTATCTTTCAAAAGTTATTATCCTCCATTATGTTCCTATGCGAAGAACTATCTCAAATCAGCCGAGCTCGCAGATGAGATAGTACAGGAAGTCTTTATAAATCTATGGGAAAAGCATAGCAAGATCCATATTCATACATCGATCAGAGCCTACCTGTACCAGTCTGTATTCAATGGCTGCATGAATTATATCAGGGGAAAACAGACAGCAGCCTTTAAACATGTCGATCTCGATGATCTGAGTATCAGGGATGAACTGATGTCCATGGAGATGGCGGACGCAGAATTCTCAAGGGTTTTTTCCGAAGAAGCTGATGCAGATCTTGAATCTGCTATCGGAGAACTACCTGAGCAGTGCCGTGAGATATTCATGATGTGCAGGAGTGATGATCTCTCATATAAGGAAATATCAAATCTGCTGAAGGTCTCAAAGAGTACTGTAAAAACACAGATGTCACGTGCCATGAACAGACTTATGAAGCAAATGGAAAAATATTTTTAAAATAATCAGAAAATCCTGTAGACCAGATGCAGGATTTTTTGTCTTAGTATCGAGAAGAATTATGATGAACACCGGCCCGGAATCCAAAAAAGATATCAGCGAACTGATAATAAAGATGTTAACCAATCAGGCAACATCTGAAGAATGTGTCATGCTCGATGACTGGATAAGTAACTCCGAAGAGAATAAACAATATTTTCTTCGTTTCAGAAATATATGGCTGGCTTCTTCCCAGGTAGTAAAGGGTGACAAATCAAAGACCTCGATTGCACTTGAGAAAGTACATCAGAAGATAGGCAAATCTCAGCCGGAAGAAATTCAGGCAAAGGAAACAATTATGCTTCCTGAAAGAAGCAGATCACTTCTCAGCTATTTCAGGATCGCCTCACTCTGGATCTTGCTGTTTGGTCTGGGAGCAATCTTTTCAATGTTTTTCATCAAGCCTTCAAGGATCCTGAATCTAAATTCGATTGTATCTGTTGTTGCACCAAGAGGGTCAAAAGCAATGACTATTCTGCCTGACGGAACTGTCGTTTGGCTTAATGCCGGAAGCAAGATAGAATATAAAATACCTGATAATGAACCTGCTCGTGAAGTCAGGATCGAAGGGGAAGCTTTTTTTCATGTCTCCAGGGATCCTGAGCATCCCTTTACAGTTAATGCGGGAGAAATGGTTATAAAGGCTTATGGAACGCAATTTAACATAAAGGCATACCCTGAGGAGAAAGAGGTTGAGACCACTCTTGTGGAAGGTTCTGTGAGCGTTGAGATAAAAAACAAACCATCCAACAGAACAATGCTTAAACCGAATGAGCAGGCAATTTACTATAAACCCACTTCAGAAAGGTCAGAAAATTTTCTCGTCACAAAAGGTATTGACCCTTCGCTTTATACTCTCTGGATAAACGACCGTCTGCAGATAAAAGGAGAAACTCTTGAAGATCTTGCTGTTATGCTTGAAAGAAAATATGATGTTACAATTCATTTCGATGATAATTCTCTGAAAGATTTACGGTTTACAGGAATAATCGAAAATGAAACAATTGAACAGATCCTGGAGCTTATTAAGATATCTTCAAATGTCGACTATAGAATCAACGGAAGGAAAATATTGCTTTCAAAGACCGGGAAATAACCTGAAATAACTGATAACCCTGAAATTTCAACCAACTATAATTCAATGAAAAAACGATTTGAGAGGCTTAAGCAGATGATATTAATGCTGGCATTTATTGTGTTGCATATTGCTCCGCTTTTGGCACAGTCTGAAAAATTGAGTTTAACCGGCGCCCCTGGCAATTTACCGGGTCTTTTTTCATACATCCAGGAAAAATATGGCTACAGATTCTTCTACAATAATGATATTGTAAAACCTGATGTCACTATCAGACTCACAACTCAGGAGCTGACACTCCAGGATCTGCTGAAAGAACTCTCCGCAGGAACAGGTCTCAGCTTCCGGCTTATGGAGAATAAGCTGATAGTTGTTGAGGATCCCTCCAAGCAAACCACTATGACAGTGAAAGGGAAAGTGACCTCAGGTGCAGACAACCAGCCATTGCCCGGAGTCAATGTCCTGGCGAAGGGGACATTTAACGGAGTAATAACAAATGTTGACGGATCCTATCAGATAACTGTACCTTCAAATACTATCCTGGTTTTTTCATTTATTGGATTTTTGCCGCAGGAAATACCCGTACAGGGCAAGAACTCCATTGATGTTACTCTTATTGAGAACATTACCCAGATGAGTGAAGTTGTGGTTACTGCCCTGAACATTAACAGGACCAAAAGCTCCCTTGGATATTCCGTGACTTCAATAAAGGGTGATAATCTGAATCAGGCAAGGGAAAATAATGTTATAAATACTCTTTCAGGGAAAGTAGCCGGTCTTCAGATTTCAAAATCTTCTTCAGGTGTTGACGGATCGAGCAGGGTTATCCTGAGGGGTGTGGCTTCAATACTTGGGGAAAACCGGCCGTTAATAGTGGTGGATGGTATTCCGGTGGATGCAGGGCATGGAGGCGGTGACCGCTGGGGCGGGACAGACCGTGGCGATGCCCTTTCAGACATTAACCCCGAGGATGTTGAGAATATAAGTGTTCTCAAGGGTGCAGGAGCTGCAGCTGCTTACGGCTCCCGTGGAGCAAACGGGGTAATCCTCATAACCACCAAGAAAGGAGCTGTGAATAAAGGCATTGGAGTAACCCTTACTTCAAATTACACAAACGAATCACCTCTTTTGTACCCCGATTTCCAGAATGAGTACGGGCATGGCGCCTACGGAACATATCCAAATACTGTCCCCGACGGGGGATTCCCATGGGGATGGAGCTGGGGACCTAAAATGGAAGGACAGGTTCTTCCAAACTTTTATGGAACAACTTCACCTTTTTCAGTACAGAAGAATAACTACAAGGATTTTTTCCAGAACGGTCATTCATTTACAAATACTGTCGCGCTCGACGGGGGAAATGAGACCTCAAGCGTGAGAGCCTCTGTCACAACCCAGAACAGTTCAGGAATTGTGCCTACAAACGATCTTAAACGACAGACCATTTTCCTGAGAGGCTTTACAAAAATGAAAGATCTGATCGAACTTGACGGAAAGGTAACATACATTCACAGCAAGGTTGAGAACAGACCCGGACTGGCTGAAGCAGCTACCAATCCGGGGTATTACCTTTCAATAATGCCGAGGAACATGGTTTCGAATGATCTTCATAAATATATGGAAGACGAAAACGGGACAGAACAGCTCTGGACTACCGACTCATATACAGGCAACCCCTACTGGCAACTGTATAATGCAACAAACAGTGATGAAAAACACAGGCTTCAGGGAGTATTCTCCGCTAAAGTCCTTTTCAATCCTCATCTGTACCTGCTGCTCCGCTCAGGAATGGATTATACAAACCAGGCTGGACACAACCAGGTCGCAAAGGGAAGTCTTGCAAATAATGTTAATGGTTATGTAGGCAACTCAGTCGATGACTATCTTGAATGGAACAGTGACTTTCTGGCTAATTACTCAGTTAAGCCTCATAACGATATCAGCCTGAATTTCAGCGTAGGCGGCAACTACAGGTATAATAACTACAAAGGTATTTCACAGTCAGGCAGTAACCTGAGAATAAATGATTTCTTTGCAATCTCAAATTGCGGCAGTTATAATACGTCACAGGGATTTTCTGAAAAAGCCGTCGTATCAGCATACGGGCTGGGGTCGGCTTCATATAAGGATTTTCTCTATTTTGATTTCACTCTGAGGAATGACTGGTCTTCCACTCTGCCTGCAGAAAATAATTCATACTTCTACCATTCGGAGAATATTAGCTTCCTGTTTACAAATGCCTTCAACATCCAGGGAGATATTTTATCTTCAGGCAAGCTGAGGGGATCGTATGCCAAGGTTGGAAACGACACCGGGCCATACAATACCCAGCAGTACTACAATGTTACGCAAACACAGCTTCCTTATCCCATGGGCAATTTCAGCGATGTGCTTGCTTCATATGACCTTCAGCCTGAAATAACAAGCTCATGGGAAGTAGGAACAAGCCTCGGTTTCCTGAAAAACATACTTACGCTCGACCTGACTTATTACAATAACAAGTCAAACAACCAGATAATGGATATTCCGCTGCCTCCTGCCTCAGGCTATTCAAGCAAGAGGACAAATGCCGCACACCTTAAAAATAACGGGTTTGAGGCCCAGCTCGACGCAAAGGTAATACGGGGTAAAGATTTCAATTGGGATATTACAGCGACCTGGTCCAAAAACAACTCTGAGGTTACCGGATTATATGGTGATCTTGAATCAATCATCCTTGAGGATTCATGGATAGCAACAATCCAGGCACGGCCCGGAGATCCTTATGGCGTAATTTATGCCTGGGATTATAAACGCGACAGTTACGGACGAAAATTAATAGATGATAAGGGTTATGCCCAGAAGGGTGATTACAAGCAGATGGGGTCTATAAACCCCGACTGGATTGGTGGGATATCCAACAGGGTAACATACAAGAATATATCGCTTTCATTTCTAGTCGATGTGAGAAAAGGTGGTGTGATAGCTTCAATGGGAAAAGCCTACAGGGCTCTTTTTGGTACCTCTGCCGAATCGCTTCATGGAAGAGAGGAATGGTATGCAACTCATGATCCCCAGTACCAGTATTCTGTTCCCCTGCCAGGGGTTGAACCAAAAGGATTCGTTGAAAGCGGGATAAATGAGAATACAGGGCAGCCAAACACAGTTGCGGTTGATCCAATTTACCGCTGGTACAACATCTGGTCAAAAGAGATCGGGACTGAATGGATGGTAGATGCAACAAATGTCCGTCTCAGGGAACTGGTGCTTGCCTATTCAATGCCAAGAAAATTACTGTCCGGAACTCCTCTTTCAGATGTTCAGATTTCACTTGTTGGAAGGAACCTGTTCTTCTTCTATAATGGGATGAACGATGTGGATCCTGAATCTGGTTATTCAAGCGGAAATACCGGCGGAGGTTTTGAGCATTGCGCCATACCGACTCTGAGAAGCCTTGGCTTCAATATTAAAGTAGGATTTTAATTTAAGGAAAGATGGTTTCAATACAATTTATAAAACTCATGAAAAGACGCATATTCCTGCCGGCAGCAATCTCTTTCTTAATGCTATTTGCAGGCTGCAATGAAAGCCTTGTGGATATGAATACAGATCCGCTCCGACTGTCCGAATTGCCGGATGAATATCTCTTTACAACGGCAGTAAAGCTTACTGTAGGGGATGTAAGTAACTATGATACCCGGTTTGGATGCCAGTATGCCCATATCTATGTCGAAAACTCTGAAAACAGAGCCGCTGATGCTTATAAGGATTTCCATACACAGGACGTTTATAAGGAGATGTTTGCATATGCATATATCAACCCGTTAAGGTATATTATGAAGGTTGTGGGAATGACTGCTGAAGGAGAAACGGCAAATCCGGTAAGAAATTCAATTGCCCGGATTGTTGCTGTTGTGGAATACTCGAGGATAACTGACTGTTTCGGAGATATCCCGTACTTCGAGGGTGCGAGAGGAATGGAGAACATTCTGTATCCAAAATATGACAGGCAGGAATTAATCTACCACGACATGATGGATCAGCTTAAGGATGCCATAGATGTTCTTAAAACTGCAGATCCGGCAATGGGTTATGTTGGGGCCGACCCGATTTATGACAATGACCTTTCCAAATGGGTACGTTTTGCAAACTCTCTGCGTTTGCGTCTTGCAATGAGGACAAGGTTTGTGGATCCTGCAAACAGCCAGGCAGTGATAACTGAATGCATGAATGAGCCGTTCATCGAAAACAATGAAGGCAACTTTGGGCTTAAATACCAGGAAAGCGAGAATCCTGAACTGTATAATCCATGGTATGATGCAAGGAAGCATCAGAACTGGAAGATGAGCGACAAATTTGTGGAATGGCTGAAGGGTTCAAATGATCCCAGGCTCGGCATACTGGTTGACACAACAAAAACCGGGGAGTATAAAGGATTCATTAATGGGATGACCGATCAGGAACAATCAAAATATCTGTGGGAAGATTTTTCAAATCCAAAACCTGCCCTTTATGCAAAAGATATGCCATTGAATTTAATGTGTGCCTCTGAAGTATGGTTCCTCAGGGCTGAAGCGGCACTTTTCTCTCTTGCTCCCGGAGATGCCAACGTGATGTACCAGGAGGGGATAAGAAAAAACATGCTTCTTTGGAATGTACCTGCATCTGAGATCAGCGACTTTCTTGCTGCAGAACCTGAAGCAACCCTGAACGGGACGGATGAGAATAAATTCAGACAGATCTCAACCCAGATGTGGGTGGCATTTACTCCCAATTTTATAGAAGCTTGGAGCAATATAAGAAGAACCGGATACCCTGTGATCCCTCAGAGAACAGATCCTGAGATCTACTCCCTGGGTGTAACGAATGGTATCTTACCAACCAGATTCAAATATTCATCAAGCGAATACCGTACCAACCGTGAAAACGTTGAGGCAGCTGTCGGGGAGCAGGGCCCCGATCTGATCGATACGCCTGTATGGTGGGATACAAGAGAAAAATAACAAATAACGGAATTTTTATACATGTTAAATCAATAAATTATCAATTATGAAAAAGAACACTTTTTTAATTCTTTCAATGTTTGCGATATTATCAGTAATGGTATTATCGTGCAGCAAAGATACGCCGGCTCCGACAGCAGAGATTTTTGCCACTGTCAACGGTTATGAAGTAACATTCAATCCTACAGTTACGGATGTGGATACCTATGCATGGGATTTTGGTGATGATGAAACAAGCACTGAGGCAAAACCTGTACACACATATGCTGTATCAGGAACTTACCATGTAACTCTTGTTGTTAAAGGCGGTGGCGGAGAAGCCACAGTAACAAAAGATATTACAATTGCAGCTTCATTCCTTGAAATGCTTACGGGCGGAGAAGCAGCAGCCAATGGTAAAACCTGGGTCATGAGTACTGCCTATACTGCAGGTTCAGACGGTGGCGGCCCTATAACACCGGAGATGCCTTTAACAATTCCGAGCGCAGAGAATGTACTTGCTATGTTTGGTCTTGAAGCTGAATATGACAACGAATTTACGTTTTACTCAAATGGTCATTATAAAATGGACCTTAAAAATGGAGTTGCTCTGGCGGGAGCTGTATACGGCGTTGTTATGGGTACGATTCAGGGCGAGCCTGCTTATGATATAGGGATGTGTGCAGCAACTTTGAATGAGGTTCCGAGCAATGCTACATGGGAGCTGAATGAAACTGATCTGACCGTTGATGCTATTACTGATCCTAACACAACAGACATTCCTCCTGTTCATTCAGAAGTAACCTTCACAGGTAAAAAATGGATCTCACTTTCAACAGGCGCCTATTTTGGCATCCTTGATTTCCCCACTACAGCCAAATTCATAGTAAAGGAGATCACACCGACAAAAATGAACGTAGCTCTCTTCCTTTGCGGATACGGTTATGGTGAAAACCCGGATGACATGATGCTTCCTACAAACTTTATTCATATCACATTTGTTCCTAAATCCGCTAAATAAATACTGATGAAAACCGGGTCTGTTGAAAAAATCATCTTAATCGCAAAGAGTTTAATGTCAATGTTTTGTCTTTGCGTCCTTTGCGCAAACCTTAGCGTACTTTGCGGTTAATGGATTTTGACTTTTTCAACAGGCCCATACCTTTAATTTGTTCATTTTTTGATTTATATCACTATATATCAATGCGATAGTGATTTTATCCGAAATGACAATATAGGGAATGCTATACCCATCTATCAATAAAAACAATACTTTAAATGAAAAAATATCTTGCTCTGCTTATTCTCTTTCTTCCTCTGATAAATGCATGCCAGCAATCAGCCGGCGGTACAGATGAGGACCTTGTAAAGTCATTACAGAATCCAATATCAGTATCAGGAACAAGGTTTGTCGATTCCTTTGGTCGTCAGGTAATTCTCAGTGGAATCAACAAAGTGAATAAGAATCAGAAAATGAACTATACCGACAATGATTCGGTAAATACCTATGAACGGCTGAGCAACCATGGATTTAATATTATCCGCCTTGGCATAATATGGGACGGCATGGAGCCTGAACCGGGAAAATACGATGAAAAATATCTTGACAAAATTGAGGAAAGGGTTAACTGGGCAGCCAGCAAGGGAATATACGTACTTCTTGATATGCACCAGGATCTTTATAGTGTGTCATTCAGCGATGGGGCTCCGGTATGGGCTACCTTGACAGATAACCAGCCGCATGCGACAGGAGCGATCTGGAGTGACGCATATTTTATGAGTTCAGCAGTACAAAAGGCCTTTGATAATTTCTGGGCTAATAAACCCGCTCCTGATGGCATCGGATTGCAGGATCATTATGCCAATATGTGGAAACACATAGCAAGCCGTTTTGCAAACAACAAAGCGGTTATCGGGTATGATATTATGAACGAGCCATTCAACGGGTCACAGGGCACATACATACTGCCGCAGATATTAACTGAATATGCTGCTTTATATGCTGAGGAAACAGGTAAGGTATTGTCACAGAATGAGGTAATGGCCATCTGGTCAGACGAGGAACGGCGGTTTGAAGCCCTTTCAAGGATGCAGGATTCAGGAAAGTATTCGAGAGTCCTCGACGTGGCAACCGAATTAAACCAGCAATTCGAAAAGAACACTCTTCAGCCACTCTACCAGCGTGTAGGAGATGCAATCCGAACAACCGATACAACCCATATTCTTTTCCTTGAACATGCGTACTTTGGAAATACAGGGATCAGAAGCGGTATCGAACCTGTTAAGACAAAAAATGGGAAAAATGATCCCCTGGTAGCCTATGGTGCACATGGCTATGATCTGCTGGTTGATACAAAAAACTACGATAACCAGAGTAATTCAAGGGTTGAACTGTTATTCTCCAGGATCAATGAAACCTCAAAGCGAATGAATGTGCCTGTGGTTGTCGGTGAATGGGGAGCTTTCTCAGGCAACTCTGAATCAATGGCCTCTGCAGCTTACTTCATTACAAAATTATTCGAACGGTTTCATTTCAGCAATACTTACTGGGCGTATTACAATGGCATTGAAAACAATCTTTATTTCAACAGTTCGATTATAAGACCCTATCCTCAGTATACAGGAGGGATCCTTGATAACTACAGCTTTAGTATAGAATCCGGACTATTTACTTGTTCATGGGATGAATCTGCAGATGTAAATGCTCCTACAGTGATCTATATACCCGATATTGAAAACCTTGTCCGAGAGAGCATTTCCCTTAATCCGGAAAGAAGCAGTACTGTCATCCAGTCGATAAAAAACACAAAAGCGGGCTATCTTATTATACCTGTAACTGGAAAATCACTCCATCGTTCTATCGAGTTTAAGATAAATAATAACCTTAAGTCTTTTTCAATCGCCGATAAAACAAACAGGTGAGTGTTATGAAACTTTTGCATAAATCACTTTAATCAATTCATTTATAAACCTTTAATTTTTATTACCATGAAAAAAGTTCTTTTTATTATCATGTTGGTTGGATTTATTTTTCCTGTTGCAAAAACTGCGGCTGCGGATAACAGCGCTGTTATCGGATCATGGAAATGTGCTGTTATTGATGTACCTTATGAGTATAGTAACAGTGTTATCACAATCATCGAAAAAGAGGGAAAACTCACTGGATCAGTAAAATTTGATTCAGGAGAAGAAGTAAAGATCACAACTGTAAAATTCACAAACAATCAGCTTATTCTTTCACTCTATGTTGAAGGTTATTCAATTACAGTTGACGGAAAAGTTGCCGGAACAAAAATCACCGGTACTGTTGACACTCCTGATGGCAAGGTGAATTTCACCGCTAACAAGGCTACCGAGAAGAAAAAATAGATTCCGCTCTTTGGAGGCTCTCTAAAAATCTCTGTGAAACTCTGTGAAAACTCTGTGATCTCTGTGTAAGTTCTTGATTATTTGTTACACAGACATTGTCAGCCGAAGCTTTCATGCGAAGGCTGAGGATCACAGAGGATGCACAGAGCTACACAGAGAAAACCTTATTGTAATTTTTGATATTTGAGACAGTCTTGGAGGGGTCTGACCCAAAGTCAGGGATTATCTATTAAAAAAGTAGTTATGGAAACAAACAATATCAGCGATTTATATCTGAAACTGACTGCTCTCTCTGAAGAGCCTGTCGTTGGAATACCACAGGCAGAGATGGCGAAATATCTTCTCTGGTTTGAGAATAATTGCGCGGGCAGTAAAAGAATGACAGATAGTGCGAAGAAATTCATCCCCGGGGGTGTTCAGCATAATCTGGCCTTCAATTACCCGTTTCCGCTTGTTATTGTGAAAGCGGAGGGCGCTTATCTGTATGATATTGACAATAACAGGTATATCGATTTTCTTCAGGCCGGGGGCCCCACTGTGCTCGGCAGTAACTATCCGGGTGTAAGGGAAAAGGTTATTAACCTTATTAATGAATGCGGCCCATCCACAGGGCTTTTTCATGAATATGAATTTAAGCTGGCTGAGCTTGTGAACCGGCTGATACCTTCCGTTGAGATGTTCAGGATGCTTGGCAGCGGAACAGAAGCTGTTATGGCATCTCTAAGGCTCGCGAGGCTTGTAACAGGAAAGAAAAATATTATCAAATGCGGTGGAGCATATCACGGATGGAGCGACCAGATGGTATATGGCATGCGAATACCGGGCACTGCACGGTTTGATGCACACGGAATTCCCTCAGGCTCCACAAGGCATACCCAGGAAGTCTGGCCAAATGATCTGAATGCACTTGAAAAAACTTTAAAATTCAACAGGCTGAGAGGTGGAACAGCAGCTGTAATTGTTGAACCCGTGGGTCCTGAAAGCGGCACCAGACCGATTGATCCTGATTATAATGCCGGAGTGCGGGCCCTTTGTGACCGCTATGGTGCACTTCTCATCTTCGATGAGGTTGTCACGGCATTCAGAATAAGCATGAACGGAGCGCAGGGATATTATGGAATAACACCCGACATTACAATTTTCGGGAAAGTCATAGCAGGAGGATATCCCGGGGCAGGAGGCATTGGAGGAAAACGCGAATACATGGAACACCTGGCTGCCGGTTTGCAGACTGGCAAAAAGGTAATGGTTGGAGGCACTATGGCTGCAACTCCTCTTAGCTCTGCAGCCGGATATTTTACTCTTCTGGAGATGGAAAAAAATGATGCCTGCGGGAAAGCTGCCAGGGCCGGAGAGTTGCTGACAAACGGACTGCGGAAAATCATATCCTCATACGATCTGCCATATATCGCTTATAATCAGGGTTCTATTTGCCACCTCGAGACAACAGGAACCATGTTTATAAAATTAAATTACCTGAAGATCTTTAAGATTCTTGATGAGATTAAAAAAAGAAAGCATGCAATGGAAGAGATGGGTGCTGCATATATGGCCGAAGGGATAATCACTCTTGCCGGTAGCCGTATGTATACAAGCATGGCTGATACTGATGAAGTAATAGAAGATGCTCTTGGCAGGTTTGAAAATGTATTTAAAAAAATTAAACCAAAAGGTTTTTGATATGGAAGAAAATAAATTCGTACTGTCTTTTGATGTGGGAACAAGCGGGGTAAAATCAATCCTTCTGGATTTCAACGGGAACATTATTTCACATACAATGGAAGAATATCCATCCTACTCTCCGCAGCAGGGATGGATGGAACAGGAACCTTCCGACTACTGGGATGCAGTTGTCAGAGCAACGAGGAAAATACTCTCTCTTTCGAAGCTTGATCCGGGCAGAGTCTGCGGCATTGTTTTTACAACACAGGCGATGGGCATTATACCTGTTGACAAGGAAGGTAATGTGCTCAGAAGAAATATTACATGGGTTGATAACCGGGCTGAAGAGGAAGCCGTATGGCTGATGAACAGGTTTTTAGGAAGACGATTTTTCAAATCTCTGATCGGTGTTGAGATAACCGGGAAAGATGTGCTTCCAAAACTGTTGTGGCTTCGTAAGAAAGAGCCGGAGATTTACGCCAAAACGGATAAAGTTCTTGATGTAAATGGTTATCTTAAATTCAGGGCCTCAGGAGTAAAGGTATCGGAATGGTCAGGCGCCAGTTCGTATACTTTTGACCTTAAGAAGAAGGACTGGACAAGATGGCTTTTCAGGATGATAGGCTTTGATCTTAACAAATTGCCAGATCTGGTGAGGTCAACCGATCAGGTTGGCAGCTTAAGCGCTTCAGCTGCCCTCGATCTGAATCTTAATGAAGGCTTGCCTGTCTTCGGAGGCTGTGATGACACGCAGAGCGCCGCCATCGGCTCAGGCGCTTCCGGCAACTCTGACGCTCATATTTATCTCGGAACTTCGGCCTGGGTTGGCATAATGACTGACAAGAATGTAAGATTTAAAAACGGGGCCGTATGTCTTCAAAGCGCTGCTCCCGATAAAAATATAGTTGTTGGGGTTACTGAATCCGCAGGCAGCAATATCGACTGGATAATTGAAAACTTCTATTCAAGGGAAAAGAACGATCTGACAATTCCCGATGTCTATGCCCTTGTAACAGAGGATGCCAGGGCTGTTCCTCCGGGATCCGAAAACCTGATGATAACTCCCTGGCTGTTTGGTGAAAGATGTCCTGTAGGCACAACTACAACACGAGGGACTATGTTCAACCTTGACCATCACCATACAAGGGGCCATATCCTCAGGGCCATGAGTGAAGGAATAGCATTCAACCTGAGATGGATAATTGAAAATCTTGAAAAGGATTTTGGATTCTCAATTCCTAACCTTAGAATAATAGGAGGAGGCAGCCAGAATGAATCCTGGATGCAGATTATTGCCGATATCACAAACAGGAAAATTGAGACAACAACCCATCCCAGGCTGGCTGGCGCCCTTGGCGCCGGAATGTGCGCTCTTGTGGGACTCGGTATAATGAATAGTCTGCAGGACGTGAAAAAACTTGTTCTGCCTCAGCGCGTATTCATTCCGAACATTGATAATTCAATAATTTACAACAGGCAATTTCAATCATATAAAGACATTTACAAGATGAATAAGAGCCTGTACAGGAGAATAAATAATGAGTCATTAAAATTCTGATGAACGAAAATAAATCATTCAGAATGATACCTGTAAGTTACGCCAGATCTGTAGTATGCGAGGCCGGAAAGAGGCTTTTGCGTGAAAATCTTGTTTCAGGAACATGGGGAAATATCAGTCTCCGGATAGATGATGAAACAATGATGATAACTCCGAGCGGAAAGCCTTATGAAACTCTGACACCGGAAGATATGGTCATTGTAAATTACAGGACTCTCGCCTGGGAAGGAGAAAACAAACCTTCGTCGGAGTTGAAACTTCATGCAGCAATCTATATCGAACGGAAAGATATTAATGCTGTGATTCATACACATCAGGCCAGTGCATCTACTGTAGCCGCTGCTCAGAGAGAGGTCCCTCCTATTCTTGATGATATGGCCCAGATAATAGGTCCGAGCATCAGAGTTGCGGCATATGCTCTTCCAAACACAAAGAAAATTGTAAGGAAAACAGTACTGGCGCTCAGGGGCAGAAATGCTGCCCTGATGGCAAATCATGGAGCTGTTTGTGTCGGTCGTGATATGGATGAGGCTTTTGTTGTCTGCCAGGTGCTTGAAAAAGCATGCAGGGTATTTATAGAAGCCGAATTCCTGGGAGGAGCGAAAGAAATAGGTCCTGTGGAAGCCTGGATAATGCATAAGTATTATTTACTGAAATATTCAAAATTGAAGGATAAGAAATAACCTCACCTGTTACTCTGAAGAGTATATGAAAATTAAACTTTGTCTTTTTCTTATCCTTTCAGTTCCTCTGACACTATTCTCCCAGCACAGGTTCACCCTCAATCCTGCAAAGACCTTTCAGACTATCAGGGGCTTTGGTGCATCGGATGCCTGGAGCAATGATTTTCTGATCCTGATGGATGATTCATCAAGGAATACTGCTGCCGACTGGCTGTTCAGCAAAGAAGTGAAAACCGATGGTTCATTCAGAGGTATAGGACTTTCTCTATGGAGATACAATCTTGGAGCAGGCAGTTCGGAACAGGGCGACAGCAGCCAGATCCCGGATCCCTACAGACGAACGGAATGCTTTCTTAATGCTGACGGCACATATAACTGGAATAAACAGAACGGATCTGTCTGGATGATGAGGGCTGCCAGGCAAAGAGGACTTGAAAGTCTTGTGATGTTCTCAAATTCGCCTCCGGTTAGCCTGACTTTGAATGGGAAAGCCTTCTCAGGCATATGCGGTGAATCTAATCTGGCACCTGATAAATCTGACCTGTTTGCAGATTACATCGCAAAGTCAGTTAAATATCTTGATGACCAGAAGATTCACATTGACTATATCAGTCCTGTAAATGAACCTGAATGGGGCTGGTGCCGGCGTGACGGACAGGAAGGCTGTCCATACAGTAATCTCCAGACAGCTGCCCTTGCACGTTCCATCAACAACGCTCTGCTTTCAAATAACCTCACCACAAAAATCCAGGTGCCTGAAAGCGGCCTGCTTGTATTTGCAAATTCAGGTTTAAGAACAAAAGCCGGACGGCAAAATCAGATAAAGGACTTTTTTAAAGAGGGAAGGAAAACATACATAGGCGACCAGGCACAGGTTGCCAGACAGGTTTGCGCTCATAGCTACTTCACTGAATGGCCGCTCTGGCTTATGCGAAGCGTAAGAAGAAAAACCGCCCGCAAAACCGGAAAATATGACATAGAATATTGGATGTCTGAATTTTGTATACTACATAAAACCAAAGAGATCGATGGTGGAGGAAGAGACCTTGGAATGAAAACCGCTCTTTATACCTCCCGTGTAATACATCATGATCTTGTTTATGGAAATGCTTCGGCATGGTGCTGGTGGCTGGGAATCTCTACTGCTGATTTTAAAGACGGCTTGGTTTATGTCAACCGCGACGGAACAGAATTAACCGATTCAAAAACAATGTGGGCAATGGGAAATTTCAGCCAGTTTATTCACCCGGGAGCAGTTCGCATAGAGGCTAAAGGGAAACAGGATAAGAAACTTTTTGTTTCAGCATACAGAAACAGGAATTCCGATGAGATAGTGATTATTGTGATAAATATGAAATCCGGCAGACAGACAATAAAACTGAAAAATCTTCCTGCCGGGACAATAAGCGCCTGGGAAACATCCGCAGATCATAGCCTCGAAAAAATATCAGTACAGGTGTCAGATCATTCACTGAATGTTTCACCTGAAAGCGTTACAACTTTTATTTTAAGCAGATAAAGCCCTCCTCAATGAATCCCCTGTATGACAGACATAAGATGGATTTCAGAATCCTGCTGGCAATACAGGTTTTTATAATGCTTTTTCTGTCTGTTGCAGGAATAGCTGGCCAGGAAAAATCTGAGACCAATTTCAGTGTCAGAATCGATTCTGTGAGTATCCGTAAAAACTGGAGGACAAGAGAAAGCATAATCATCCAGGAACTTGATATTAAATCCGGCGATGTGGTGACTTCCAGCCAAATAGAAAATTCAATTTCAAGAATCTGGAACATCGGCAATTTTGTCAGAGTGAGCTACAGGATTGATACTCTTCAAAATGGAAGAATTGTGCTGAATGTAACTGCACAGGATGCAGTGACAATAATGCCCAATTTCTCATTTAATGGAAACAGTAAGGAATACATTCTTACACTTGGCGTAAATGACAATAACCTGCTGGGCAGAAATATTAACCTCGGAGTGGCCGGCACATTTGGTACAAATGCCAGATACGGCAACCTGAATATTGGGATACCCCGGCAACTCCTGTACAGGAACATGACTCTTAACGGAGGATTCAGTTACGGCTCCTCACAGAACTTCAGATATGAGAATGGTCTTATTACTTCCGGGGTTGCATACAATTATAAAAATGTTAGCCTCTTTGCAGGTAACCCTTTTCATACCGATTACAAATACACATTTTCTCCTAACCTGGCTATAAGCTATTTTAACCATAAAACAGATTCCTCGTTGCTTGACCCTGATATTAAGGAATGGGACAGCTATGAAGTAAACTATCTGAGTATCTCCACAAGCGAGTCAGTTGGATTGATTAACCGCATCAGACACCAGTCGGATGGCTATCTCTTAACTGTCGGCATGGGATACGGTATCGGACTGGATAAGGAGAGCCGCGGATACTTTTCACTGGGAATATCAGGTAAATACTCAAAACTGCTTAACAGTTTTTTTCAGATCGATGCAGACTTCTCAACAGGCTATACGACGGTGAATCTGCCATCACTAATAAGCTACCTTGGTCCCGGACAGGTAAAAGGAATACTGACAGGAGAAAAATCAGGCAAATCAATCTGGAATGCAAATACAGCAGCCCTGGTAACTTATATCAACCGCAACTGGTTCGCAGTTGAACAGTCATTCTTCCTGAATGCGGGAAATGCGGAAGATATATACAGTAAACTGTTTACTACAAGCCCTCTGCTCTCTGCCGGGAGCAGGCTGAGATTCATGATACCAATGGTTCCATGGCTTGCAATCAATTTCTATTACGCCTACAGGGGCAGCGACAAACACTGGTACAGTATGGATTTCTAATAACATAGAAAAATTCTACAAGTTTACTTAGGGTGTCTCAAAAGTCCTCTGTGTCACTCTGTGCCTTCTCTGTGATCCTCTGTGTAACAAAATATAAGAACTTACACAGAGACCACAGAGTTTTGCACAGAGTTACACAGAGAAAACATTAAACACAAATGCACTCCTCTATTATTTGAACATTGTGAGAGAAATGAAAGGCCGGAATAATGATCCGATAATATATTAAAAAGGATTATATTTATTCTGATAAATAGAAAATGATGAATGACAGACGCGATTTTATAAAGAAAGTCTCCCTCGGTACAGGGGCTTTAGCCTTCCCTGTATTAAGAGAAAATAGTCCATTTTCACTCCTTGCAGCAGCTCAGGAAAAAGTAAAAATCTCCAACATTAAAAAGCCTCTTGCAATCGCCATGTGGGACTACAGCTGGATACTCAGGCACCACAGATACGGGGAATTTGAGAACTGGGATCGGGTCCTTGAAGGTCTTGCAGAAAGAGGCTATAATGCTGTACGAATTGATGCTATGCCCCAGTATGTGGCTGCCGACACATCCGGACAGATTGACCAGGAGTTCAGAAGTGTCAAGGATGGCTGGAGACCATCTGTATGGGGAAATGATTACACAATGAGCTTCCGTCCGCGTGAAGCCCTCCTTGAATTTCTTCCCAGATGCCAGCGGAACGGAATAAAGGTAGGCCTTGCAACCTGGTTTATAAGACATGGCACAGAACGCAAAGATATTTTCAACGAAAAAGGAGGACTGTTGCGGGCATGGGATGAAACTCTGTCCTTTCTGAAGACAAATAACCTGCTTGACAACATAATTTACGTTGACCTCCTTAATGAATACCCTAACTGGCATGGATACGACTGGTTCAAGGAGGAGATGAATAAGCTTTCAGATCTTGAGAAACAGAAAACCGGTAACCGGGATGCAAACCTGCCTGAACCGGGAGCCCTGGGCAGGAAAGGAAACACACTCCAGCAAAATTTCTATAATGAATTCATAAACACTCTCATAAAGACCCTGAAAAGCAAGTACCCTGATCTTGATTTCTTTGCATCTCTGGACTCCGCAATGGATCTTGACAAAATCGATCTGGGAAGTTTTAACGCAATGGATTATCATATCTGGTTTGCCCATACAGATGGGATTCCGGGACTGCAGGAAGTTAATGCGCTCGACCAGACTCTCGACTACAGAAAAGTCTACTCCGGATTGCTCTCCTACTGGAAAGATAACAGGAAGAGGCTTACTGAATGGATGGACGGCCGTCTGACAGCTATTTCATCAACTGCTTCAAAACATAATATTGTCTGCGGAAATACAGAAGGATGGGGTCCTATTTTCTGGTTCGATCATCCTGAGCTCGACTGGAAATGGGTTAAAGAGAGCGGAAATATTTGTGTTGAGCTTGCCAGGAAGCATGAGAATTATAAGTTTATCTGCTCTTCAAATTTCACCCATCCCCAGTTTAAGGGAATGTGGGAAGATATTAAATGGCACCGGAACATTACTTCTGTTATTAAAGCATAAATCAATGATGATTTGAACTTTTCAAATTAACTGTGTGGATGAAAAGACGCGACTGGGTAATAAAAACAAGCCTTGCTGGCTCAGGAATATTTCTTGACAGGTATCTTAAAGGGATTGACCGGACATATAATTTCCCCGGGGAATCTTTTGTTAAAGCCGACTTTGGAAAGGACTTTAAATGGGGAGTGGCAGCCGCCTCTTATCAGACGGAAGGGGCATGGAATACCGATGGAAAGAGTGAGTCCAACTGGGATCATTTTTCACGGCAGAAGGGTAAAATTGAACGCGGCGAAAATGCAGATGTAGCTGCAGATTTTTATCACAGATACTCTGAAGATATCGACCTCATCAGGTCTATGAATTTTAAAGTCTTCAGGTTCTCACTCTCATGGCCGAGGATAATCCCCGGAGGCACTGGTGAGGTAAACAGAAGCGGCATAGATTTCTATCACAGGGTTATCGACAAATGTCTTTCAGCCGGTTTAGAGCCATGGATAACAATTTATCACTGGGATATGCCCCAGGTTCTTGAAGCCCAGGGAGGTTGGGCTAACAGAAAAATAATTGACTGGTTCTCAGAATATACCGATGTAGTAACAAGGGAGTACGGCGCCAGGGTAAAAAACTGGATGGTAATCAATGAGCAACTCTCATTCGTGGGCAATGGATATATGGAGGGGCTTTTCGCTCCGGGGAAAAAGAGCCTGAAAGCCTTTATGAAGGCGGTGCACTATTCTGTCCTGGCAAATGCTGAGGGAGGCAGAATTGTGAGAAAAAACATACCCGATGCAAACATAGGAACCACATTCGCAAATACATGGGTTGAGCCTGTTGACCAGACTGATAAGAATATCGGGGCTGCAGCCAGAATGGATGCAATTATGAACCGCTTATTCATTGAACCAGCCCTTGGTATTGGTTATCCTGTTGAGACTCTTCCTATTCTGAAGAAGCTGAAGTCATTATATGAACCCGGAGATGAAGAAAAGATGGTATTTGACTTCGATTTTATAGGTGTACAGTACTACTTCAGGACAATAGCGAAAAATTCTCTTATGCCGGGCATGAGAGCAAAGGAGATTAAGCCATCTGACCGTGGTGTTCCTGCCAATGAAATGGAAGGGGAGATTTACCCCGACGGGCTATATGAGATCCTGAGAAAGTACAGCCGGTATAAAGGGATCCGTAACCTGATAGTCACCGAAAACGGCACATGCGTTCCCGATACTCCCGAAAACGGAAGAGTTCATGATAACGGGAGAACAGACTATTTCAAAAATCATCTCGCTGCAGTATTAAAAGCAAAAAATGAAGGGGTAAATGTAAACGGATACTTTGTCTGGTCACCTACGGATAATTTTGAATGGGACAAAGGGTTCAGAACCAGGTTTGGCCTTGTATATGTTGATTTTCAGACACTGGAGAGATATATTAAAGATTCGGGGCTCTGGTTCAGGGAATTTTTAAAATAAAAAGAATGCCATCAGGAACAAATCATCTTCTTGCACACTGCCAACTGCTTTTTGCTAACTGCCAACTTTAATTAACACAACACTAAATGCGATATTTACTATTTATCTTTCTCTTTTTGTTAATGATAACTTCTGTTTCATCCGCACAGGAAGTTTCAAGGGTTTTCATCTCAGGAACAGAAGGACATAAAAGCTACCGCATCCCTGCAATAATCAGCTTACCTGACGGGAAATTGCTTGCTTTTGCTGAAGGAAGGGTTAACGGAAGCAATGATTTCGGAGATATTAACATTGTTCTAAAATGCAGCAGTGACAACGGTAAGAGCTGGGGAGCCATTTCCACAGTTGTGGATTATGACAACATACAGGCTGGAAATCCGGCGCCTGTTGTTGATCTGAGCGATCCATTATTCCCGGATGGAAGGATATTTCTTTTCTATAACACGGGAAACAATCATGAGGGTGAAGTGAGAAAAGGAAATGGGCTGAGGGAGGTTTGGTATAAAACATCATCCGATGGTGGCAAAAGCTGGAGTGAACCTGTAAATATAACAACCCAGGTGCACAGACCACGGCAGCCAAAGGTAAATCCGGCTTACAACTTCAGTGAGGACTGGAGATCTTATGCAAATACTCCAGGCCATGCAATACAATTCGGTGAAGGAAACTTCCGTGGAAGGATCCTGATCCCGGCAAACCACTCAAAAGGCGATCCTGAAAAAAACTGGGATGATTATGAATCACATCTATTTTATACAGATGATCATGGAAAGACTTTCAGACTTAGTGAGAGCATTCCAGTACCCGGAAGCAATGAGGCAACGGCAGCTGAAATATCCGGCAATGGTCTGATCCTGAATGCCAGGAATCAGAAGGGAGACATAAAAGCCCGTATAGTTGCACTAAGCAGTAACGGAGGTGAAACATGGGACAGCGTCTGGTTTGACAAAAATCTTCCTGACCCTGTCTGCGAAGGCAGCATCCTGAATACCGGCAAGATAAATGGTAAAAATGTACTCGCCTTCTGCAACGCTGCAAGTATAAAATACAGAGACAGCCTCACCCTGAGAATAAGTTATGATGAGGGAAGAACATGGCCCCTGGCGATTCCTGTTGACAGGGCGCCATCAAACAAAAAATCTGATGATTATACAGCATATTCAGATCTCGTAAGAATATCTCCCGTATGAAATCGGAGTCCTCTATGAAAGAGACAACTACTCGGAGATTGTTTTTAAGGTGATAAAATGGAAATTTTAATACTAACTTTTCTTTCTTGAACTCTGTGGATTCTCTGTGAAACTCTGTGTAATAATTATTAAGAACTAACACAGAGTACACAGAGGTGACACAGAGTTACACAGAGGACATTTCAATTAGTCCCAACTCCACTCCTTATCATAGGGCTTTCCCGCAGGAACAGAACCCCGGCAAGGGCAAAAAGCGTCAGTATTGCAAAAACAGCCATAAAAAAACCAAGATGCCTGTTATTGTTAATGCTCATCAGCGCCACAAAGATCATTCCCGACAGCTGTCCCACCCAGAGAAGCATCCCCTGCGAAGCAGATTCAGGAGCAGGATAGCTGACCTCCGCTGCATACTGGAATCCGATCGGACCGGCGCTCATTACAAAGAATCCTACTATAAAAGAGGAGATAAGAAGCATTGTATAAGTTTTCTCGGGCGTGAGTCCCAGGTTGCCGGCAAATGACAATCCAAATATTCCGGGCACCATACCTGCAAGACAAATTACAAGAAAGATCTTTCTCCTCCTGTATTTGTCTGAAAGGGCCGGCAGGATAACGGCACCGAAAATACCTCCGATCAGCATCAACCCTCCTATCAGACCATCTGAATCCTTCACTCCTGCATATTCCGATATACTGTCAGTCATTGAGCTTATTGCATTGAAAATGCCAAGTCCTATCAGAAAAAGAAGCATTGTCAGCTGCATGTCGCGGTTGCGGAGGATATGCAAAACACCCTTGCCAAAATCGTGACGCGCATCTTGTTCTGAAACCACATAACCGTCCGGATGTTCCCTTATCAGAAAAAAAACGGCTGCAGCTGATATTGCAGTGAGGATCCCGAATATCCAGAGCATATTCTCAAAACCGGTTCCGTAAGATGCCAGCTCAGGATCTGACCCAACCAACAGAGGTGTAACAAGCATCGCAATAATAATACCTATATATTGTGCAAGGGCGGAAAGACCAGCCGCGAGTCCTCTCTCTTCCAAAGGGAACCATCGTACAGTCACCGCAGTCACAGCATTCAGAATAAACGGCTGAGCTATTGCAAGTCCAGCCTGGGAGAGTAATACTCCTGTGAAACTGGAGGCGAACAGAGCCTTGCACAAGCCTGCAATTCCGGCGATGACCGCTCCCACTCGCAGTGCAGTTTTAATTCCATATGTATCGATTATGTATGAAGCAGGAAAACTCAGCACCAAAAACAGGATCATATAAAGCATCGCCAGAAAATCTATGTTCAGAAAAGATGCAGGATCAAACTGACCTTTGTAGAAAATTTCCGCCGGACGCTCCACAGCGGCGTGTGTAAGCCATTGGATCTCAATTGTCAGTGTAATGAACATAAATGCAGCCAGTATAACCCAGCGATACGGTGACACCTTCATAGTATTTTGTATTAAACCTTGAACCTTGAATTTTGAACTTTAAACTTTGAACCTATAAAAATATTAACTTGTACACAAATACAAATTAATACTTTTTTATCATGAAATCAGTTTTAAAAATCATTTCATTATTCATCGTACTCTCATTATCGTACACAGTTACAGGACAGATAAAACTTCCTGCTGTAATAGGCGATAATATGGTTCTTCAGCAGAAAAGCGAAGTTCCCCTCTGGGGCTGGGGTGAACCCGGATCCGAAATAAAGGTTTCAGGCAGCTGGAGCAAAGACACTGTAAAGGTTAAGATCTCAAACCTCTCTGAGTGGAAAGTAAAATTAAGGACCCCTTCGGCAGGAGGACCATACACTGTTTCAATAAAAGGTAGCGAGGAGGTAGTATTGAAGAACGTTATGATCGGTGAGGTATGGATCTGTTCGGGTCAGTCAAATATGGAATGGAGCGCTGATTCCAAGATCAATAACAAGGATGAGGAGATTAAGAATGCCAATTATCCGAATATCAGGTTTTTTCATGTGAAGAAGCTTGGCAGCGAAACCAGGCAGAACAACTGTTTTGCCAAATGGGAAACCTGTACCCCGGAAACAATGCATGCCTTCAGCGCAATAGGCTATTTCTTCGGAAGAGAATTGAATCAGAATCTTAATATCCCTGTTGGTATTATTGAAGCTGCATGGGGCGGAACAGCTGCCGAGGTATGGGTAAGGCCGGAACTGGTTGAATCAGATCCTTTGCTTAAAGCCTGTGCTGAACGTCTTGAAACATATGACTGGTGGCCGTCAAAACCCGGAGTACTTTACAATGGGATGATTGCTCCGATCGTACCTTACAGGATTGCAGGCGCCATCTGGTACCAGGGAGAAAGCAATGCAAACAGCCCTGAGAGCTACCGCAAGCTGCTGAAGACCCTTATCGGAAACTGGAGGCAGGATTTTGAAAGTGATTTCCCGTTCTATTATGTCCAGATCGCTCCCTTTGCATATGGCAAGGATACAAAAGCTCCGCTCATTAGGGAAATGCAGATGCAGTCAATGGATATTCCTAAAACTGGAATGGTTGTCGTATCAGACCTTGTCGACAATATAAAGGATATACATCCCCAAAACAAACAGGATGTGGGAAAAAGACTTGCTAACTGGGCTCTTGCAGAAAACTATGGAGTATCGGAACTGGTCTATAAGCACCCTCTTTATCAATCAATGAAACTTGAAAAGAGTAAAGTCAGGATCTCATTTGAAAATGTGAGCAAAGGACTTAAATCAACCGGAGATGCTATTGCCTGTTTTGAGATAGCAGGCGCCGATCAGGTATTCAAACCTGCGCAGGTAAAGATTGATGGCAATACAGTGCTGGTGTGGTCAAAAGAAATAAAGGCTCCCGTTGCCGTAAGATTTTCATGGTCAAATGACGCTGTCGGAAACCTCTTCAGCCAGGAAGGACTGCCGGTGGCTCCTTTCAGGACTGATGACTGGAAGTTCTAGAGAAAAAAATGGCAGTGATTAAGATCCTTTGTGGCTTTCGTGAAATCCTTTGGGATACTTTGTGTTTAAATTGTTTAAGATTAAACACAAAGGACTCAAGGGTTTTCACGAAGGAAACAAGGAATAAATTGTACGCAGGTTTATTTACCCTTTAGCTTTAGCCCGCTCCCATCAATAAGAATCACACCCTTTCCCCTTGTGGCAACAGCTATCTGTATGAGGTTTCCACCCTGAGGGAAAAATACGATCCTGTTTACGGGTACACCAATATGACCCTTATAAGTACCGTATGGCCACATAACTTTAATGAGTCCGTTAAGCCCTCCGAAAGCGTAAGTTTTTCCATATTTGCGGTTATCGATGCAAAGCAGCCAGCTATTACCATATTTATCTTCGGAGATCTTTCTGGCGGTGTCCTTATCCGAAACGTCCCACCTGATTACCCGGGAATCATCACCGCAGCTTAATATATTTGTTCCCTCCTCACTGAATGAAATACCCCGGACCCATCCTGAATGGCCGCTCAGGGTACAGGTCAGGTTTGCATTTTCAGTATTGTAAACTGTTATAAGCCCGTCTCCCCCGGAGGCTGCGAAAAGTTTTCCGTCAGGACTAAAGACAACAGAGGTTATATCATCTTTATGATCAATAAATTCTCTGATAACTTTATCATTTGCAATATCATACAAAACAACCTTATCGTCAGTGCCGCCTGAAACAAGGAACCTGCCGTCAGGAGATATTTTCAGGGAGGTGATTATGCCCTTATGATAGCTTAGTCTCTTCAGAATTTTGCCATTTATAAAATCCCAGAGAACAATTGTACTGTCCTTTCCGCCACTTACAATCAGGCTGCTGTCTTTCGAAATATCGAGTGCCATTATCTGACGGGTATGCCCTTTCCCGAAAGTATTTTGCAATACCCTTGTGCCGGTATTAAATATTTTAATCTCATTGTTGTCAGCAATTGCGAGGGCGCTTCCTTCAGGAGTAAAACAGATACTATAAATGATCTTATTATCCGTTTTAAAATATAAGAATCCCTGTTTTTCCCGGGAGTATAAGACAGAAATTATGAGATTGAATAATAAGAGGAGACAAGTTTTCTTCATAATAATGCATCAGTAAAAATAACGTTGGTTCTTCATTAATTTTATAACGATTCCGGCTTCAATAATTTGATTGGCAAACTGATCGTCGCTGTACAATTTTGAGGAGACCGAGTAGTACCCGTAAGAATAATCAATAAAGACCCCTGTCATCTGGTTGAAAAACACTTCGGAACCCAGTTTTCCACTGACTCCAAAATATTTATCACGGCTGCCGTCTGGCTGATCGACCGGGCTATTCCCCTCCTGTATATCAAAAAGAGGACTCGTTAATGAAAGGCTGGATATCCCGGTGGTTGGCGAAATCTCAAGGAAGAGCCTGACTCTATTTAAAATGCCTGTTTCTGCTAATTTTGTGTGCATCTGAATATCCGCCGACAAAGACTGTAGCTTTACTTCCGACCCCTGATAATACATGCTGTCAGGATATTCCCAGTTACTTGCGTGCATTCGGGAGTATGTCAGACCAAAACTGAAATGCTTTTTATAATTATACAGGACTTTAAGAGAGATCCCATCCAGTTTATCATAATTTGCATATAATGAGGGGTAAATGAAATTATCCTCATTTACTGATTTGTCGCCGTGAAATCCACCTTTCCCATAACCTGCATAAATATTTATCTTATTGGATATGAACTGCGCTTCACAAAGCGAAGATCCTGAAAACAAAATTAACGTTGCACTGAGAGCAATTAGTATCTTATTCCTCATATGCCCAGACATTATAATGATCTGTATTATCCATATTCCAGACATTTATTAAAAATATTTTGTCCCCGATAGCAAAGATTCTGGGATAGCATAAAAAGCCTTCCGAATAATTAATTTCAGCCAGTTTTTCCCAATAGTCAAATACCGGATAATACTTGTACAGGTATTTATAGAAAAAACAATATCCATAAGTCATTGTATTTGTGCAGGTATAAGGATATCCGGCAGCAAAAGGAGAATCTGCCCTTTGGGTCCAGAGATCATTTTCCGTATCATAATACCATGTCTGAGAATTGTTCGAAATTCCTATATATCCTGTTTTATCAAGAGAAATTGCATATGAGCCACTGCTGTTCTCTCCCGGAAATGGTTTCACCTGATGCCAGGTATCAGTGGTTATATTGTATTTCCAGTACTCTTTTGAAGGACCAATGCCAACATAGATATTGTCTCCGGATAAAAAGCCTGAAGCCCCGCTATTAATCAGGTTCTGACCAAAATCGCTGAGCATGGTGAATGTCAATGTCTTTGGATCAAATTTATAAAATACATTTTTTGAAAAGACATAGGCATAACCATTATATACCACACTGAAATGTATCTCAGGATATGTAAATATTGTCTCGGAAAGATATGTTAAGGTGTTGGCATTATGGCTGTAACAGTACATCTTACCATCACTTAAAACTGTGTATGTGGAATCATTTATGGTGAAGATCACAGTTATAATATCGCATCCCACTCCCCAGTCAGTTGCGCTCTGGTTTTCAAAAATCATAGACCATTTGCCCGGACTAACCTCCTTGTCAGGACTTTTAAATGTCACCTCTCTTCCAAATAGTAAGTGAATTTTCAGTTTGAACATATGCCCTGACATAGTATGTCTTCCCGGGAAACAATTCCTGGTTTGTATTCAGAGAATAGACACCCATTGACGTCTCTTCATTTTTGATTTTTATACCATTGTTATTTTTCGGGTATAAACTCCAGATAAATCCTGATTCCAAAATTCGTATTACTGCCAAGATTTGTAATTTTCCCCGTGAAGGTTGCACTGGTTTCTGATATATTAATTACTTCACCTGTAAAGACTAAAGGATAGTCAAACGAATTATCGGTTTTACATGAAATCATTGAAGTAAGAAATGCCAATATCCAGATCAATGGTTTCACAGTCCTGAGATTTGAATTCATTTATTCAATAATACTATAAGATCAGTTTTCAAATTACAATGCAGGTTTTGACGGGTCGAATTCCCATACATCATTCAGGTCGCTAAATAAAAATGTATCAATTCCTCCTATAATATATGCTTTAGTCCCAATTACAAACACTGAACCGCCAAATCTGCTGTCCGTGAAAATTCATTGGTACGTTTACAGAGCTCTGATCGAACAGGATCATACTGCCACCAGATTCGGTTGTTCCTCCGTAATAAGCCGAACCCAATCCGAAATAGCCAAGGTTGTTAATATTGAAAATGCTAATTGTCCCATGTCAGCAATTCTGCTGCATTTAACATCCTCCAGCTAATCCCGTCAAATTCAAACATCTCATTATAATCATATACATACCCCTTGTCATTAATATTAAATCCGACAGCTTGCGAGGTGCCTCAGGAAATTTTGGAATCTCAGTCCAGTTATTCGTTCCCGGGTTATATTTCCAGAAATCATCGGATGAAAATGATGTTCCATTGGAAAATCGTTACCCCAGTGACCAGTTCCGACATAAGCCTCATTATTTATGACGAAACATGCAGCTGAATGTCTGCCAACACCCTGAAAATCGGCAACTCTTGTCCATGTCTGTGTTGCCGGATCATAATAATAAAAATCCCTGAAATGATTTATATCATGGGCAGTAATCAACATCCTGGTAGTTTTCTGATCCTGAACCTACATATCCCCTGTTACCAATTGCAAATGATACTGCAGCAGCTCTTGGCCGTCCGGGGAAATCATTAATTCTTGTCCATTGGTCGCCGACGGGATCATATTCCCAGAAATCATTGAACAGATTATTAAAATTCATTGAGACTCCTGTTCCAAAATAACCTTTATTATTTGCTGAAAAAGCTACTGCTTTGTGTCTGCCCATGTCCCGGAAAATCTGTTCTTCCTTGTATATGTGCTTTCCCAGAAAATATTAAGGTTATTCAAGGTATTTGACGGATTGTTCTGAGACATAAACCCACATAGTGAGCATCATAAAATATTGAAACAGTTGTGCACTGGTATTGAGGCATCAGGCAATTTGACTTTCAGAATGCCCTGATGCTCAACTATGATCTCCGCCTGTAATCTCCGATCACAACAATATTGTATTGGGGGAGAGGATTAAAATTCTCACCGTAAATGGTCTATTATCTCATTCGCGTGAAAGACTGTATCAGGCTGCAAAAGAATCAATGACAGGAGCTTTAATTCGAAAGATTGTCCGTAGATACCAGCTCATGACCAACTGACACCAATTTAACTGTACTTACTGTTGCAGTCAGTTCTGCCGGTACAACCACCTTTATCTCTGGCAGGGTTTGCTGAGACTATCTAAAGCGCTGGTGTCTATTAAAATAAAATGAATTATATTTTATTATCTGTGCCAAAATTATTACCAGTAATCAGCAGTGTATCCAGAAAGGTACCCGTCAAAGTTGAAATTCCGGTGATTTCCGGAATCAGATAATTGAAATTCATTGTTCAGAAAAAGAAGAATTTCCGGAGATTGAGACGCTTATTTTGACAGAATTTGAATTCAGAGTCTTCAGGAACTGTAATTGTGATCAATGTATCAGAAGCAGTGATTACATTAGCTTCAATTCTCTCCCATTTTGACAATATTCTCATCTTTGACAAAACTGAAATTTTCCCGCTTGATAACAATTGTATCTCCCCAGGAACCTGTGTACTGGCTCAAATGAAGATGATTTTGGGCGATTTACTTCCCAGGCTTAGAAATTCAACATCCTTACCGTAAACCATATAATCCGCAGTCTGCACGAATGATCTTACATGATTTATTATATTAACTCCCAGGGTCGTTGTGGCCTGTGCAGAAAATGTATTTGAAGGAGGATTGCCGGATAAAACAACCTTATCAGAGTTTTCAATTGTGGGATTAACATCCTTTGACCACACAAAGCCATAAGACAGAATTTCAAAGTCGCCCCTGTAAGTAATTTCAGCATTAAACTGTGCTCCCAGCTCCGATATATTTGAAACTGCCAGGGTTGTCAGTCTTGGCCACTCATGTTTAGCTGCTTCCTCGTCTTTGCATTTCATCAGAATAATACATGCTGATAAAATGAGTATTAATCCAATTATCTTTTTCATCTTAAGCTTAATATTAATGATAATGATAATCTGCTGAGATTCCAGTCATATCCATGGTCAGTTCTTACTTCAGCCGAATGATAGTATCTCAGTACAGTACCGAGATTCATCTTCCCCAGGGATCTTGCAAATCCCATTCCGCCAACATATCCAATTTGATTTTTACTTATGTTTACCGCTTCGCCATCATATGAATTGACTGTGCTCCCGCTGACAACTTCGGCATACAGGCTTGAGCTTGTATCAAAATTCGTATCAAACTCCATCCCCGCACTTAAAAAAAAGGAATATTTCCCTGCCGGAAATGTATATTTTACCATAACCGGAACAGCGAGTGTGCTGATATCAATGTTTGTTTCATAATATGTTGTGGCAAGTCCCTGGTGACCTTCAACATACGAATAGAAATCTGCTTTTATATAGAACAGGTCTGCCTGAATAGCTATTCTTTCATTTACCCGGGGTGAAGAGAATTCGACCGACAATCCATATGACGGATTCCATGAATTGTAGGTATCTGCAAGATAATCGTGAAGATAATCCTTTTCAGTAAATTTCAATATCGAGAGTGAAGCTCCTGCGTATGCTCCCACACCGAGGTGGATCCAGGGCTTATGTGATTTAAAATCCGTGAAAGGTGAACCTTTGCATAGGTTATAGCTGATGACGAATTTTGTCAGTTCTTTTTCGTTAAGAGTCATTCGCTGAATTTTCTGACTGCTCTCAACGCAATCGGATGTAAGAAATGAAAGTGTTCCTTTCCATCGTATGTCTTCCCTGTATCCAACAACGTTATCAGTCCCGCCTACCACTGCAACCTGGGCAGTATCCCTTATTTGTTTTGACTCAAGTTTATACAGTTCACTTCCTGTTTTCCGGACGAACAGATCATTTCCGGACATATACAGACTAAGATCACCTGCCACCAGAACCTCAACAAATATTCCTTTGATTATCTGCGAAGAAAAATACTTGTCATTTATAAATCCGTAGCCTTCAATCTGATCAGGGCTATATTCCACTATTCCTGAAGCTGTTTTGAAAAGACATGATTTGCTGTTGTTCAGATTTGACCTGTAGTCAATCTTCCCAAATAGTGTGTCATTTGGAGCTTTTATTATGAAGCCGTCCCTGAAGTCAGACCTGGCATTCAATTCAGCATTTACAAGGATTAAAATGATCAATCCAAACAGAATTTTTTTATTCATACTGTAATTAATAATAATTATACTATTCTGATAATTAAATTAAGGTCGAAATGGCTTTCACAATACTCACAGGGATTTTAATATTATCCGGGATTTTCAGACTCACATTTAAAGATAATTAACTGTTATCAGACTAACAAACAAATTCAAAGATTTTGTATCGCGCCAGGATCTTCGGCAATATAGGCATCGAAATATGACATTGGGTTCTCTCAGTCTTCAAACCCTCGAAGGCTTGGGTCCCGAATTCCGACAACGCTTACTCTGGTTATAATCTGCTAATTCATCGGTCGGCGAAAGAGGGATCCCCTTACCGTATGCAGAAACTTTTCTGTCTGGAGTTCCGGTCTTCCCAGGTGTGTTGAAACTATGATTATAAAAGGCCGTAGGCCTTATATAGTTTAACGTTGGGCGAAGCCCAATGTTATACACCACAACTATAATATCAAGCCCCGTAGTGGGCGTAATAAAATTATCATATTACGCCCGCTACGGGGCTCAATTAGCTTTTATGTCCTCTGAGGCTGTCTCAAAAATCTTTTTTAACCGCAAAGGGCGCTAAGGCATGCGCAAAGGACGCAAAGTTAAAACTATCGCTCTCACCTGGCTCCTTCGCTAAAGGCTGTCTCAAAAGTCTGAAAGTACTATAATGTTTTCTCTGTGCAGCTCTGTGCCATCTCTGTGACCCTCTGTGTAACAAATAATTAGAAAATCAGGTAATAAGGTTTGATAATATTGAATCGGATCAGATATATTTAAAAAAAAGAGCCCCTGAAAAAATTCAGGGGCTCTAAAATTATTTTATTATGAGTTCATCATAACTTATTCAGCACCACCATCCCACCAAACTCTTGGTAGTCAGTTTGTCTGGTTTGGTTGCACCTGCTGCGTAGTTTGGATTTCCGGCAGCTTCCACAGAAGGAATTGTAAGTTTTCTTGGAATTGTACCACCTGTAGAGTTTCCAGGATAATCAGTCGGAATTAAAACAGGATAACCTGTTCTTCTCCAGTCTGACCATGCATCCCACCACATCATGAATTTACTCAGCCACATCTGTGTACCGATCTGTTCAGTCGCAGTTGCTGCATTGAACGGGTAGATTGCAAGATAATTTGCAACCTGTGCATCAGTAACTACGAATGAAGCATCATAAGGAGTATAAAGCTGCATAGCAAGCTTAACACCGGCGTTATAATGTTCTTCTGCAGTTCCTGAAATACCTGTACCAATTCCTCTTACGAGAGCTTCAGCTTTAAGGAATTCAGATTCAGCTGCATTCATTATCTGATAAGGCTCATCATCCTGCATCATCTTGAAGTTCACAGATGAAAAGATCTGGTAAGGAGTTGCAGTTTTTGGAGTTACCTGTACCATAGATCTGATTGATCTCAGCGCCGTCTAATCCTACAGGTTCACCCTGCTGTTTGAGAGGATCGAGTTCAATAGGATTAACTGCACCAGCTGTCCATTCAACAATACCTCCGGTGAAGATCATAAGACGTGGATCGTCATCAGCAACAGTCAGAGGATCAGTACCCTTAAGCTGGTTGATGAGTTTTTCGCTCAGAAGGTTACCCTGCCATGCGCCACCGTCACCCGGCCAGAAAGCACGTGAAATTCCGTTCTGGTTCATCCATTCACTTGGTGTAAGAGCCATTTCTACCCATACGTTGTCGTCATTGCTTGCCATTGTTCCGCCTGCAACTGCTTTTGTAACATATGTATTGGCCATTGCTGCATCAACATTGGATACCCTCATGGCAAGTCTGAGCATAAGTGAATAGCCAAACTTTTTCCATTTTGCAATATCGCCGTTGAAGATGAAATCAGCTTCCTTGAATCCTGCATAATCAACATCAGTCTGATCAAATGCTGCACAAGCCTCATCAAGTTCTTTAAGCATGTCGGTATAAATGTCTTTCTGCTTATCATATTTTGGCTGGAAAATTCCTTCAAGGCCCTTATTGGCTTCTGAATAAGGAATACTTCCATAGAAGTCAGTCAGACGATGGAAATCAAATACTCTGATAATTCTTGCAGCCTGACGTGTATTAAGCAATCGTCCTGCCATAGTATCCGCCTTCACCTGTCTGCTTGAGTATTTCAGCAGTTCTTCTGAGTGCGTCCCTGTAATAGAACTGGAAAGGAGCTTCACAAGGCTCAACGTCACCATCAAAATATTTCTCACCTGATGTCTGAACCAGTACTGGCAAATTGCTGTATTGCAAAGGAAGCAAAATTTATGTTGGTTCTCCAGTCGGTGTATCTGTTATCACCTGAGGATCCATTACTTGCCATTCCAAGTTCGGAAGCAGTAAAGAAGTAATTCAATGTCAATCTCATTCACTGCATTCGGATCGATATTCATCTCATGCAGTTCATCAGTGTCGCATCCCGCTGCAATAATTGCTATCAACAGCGTGCTCTGAATCAGTTTTAATATATGTTTCATTTTTATCAAGTTTTAAGGTTAGAATACAACCTTCACGTTAAAGCCATAACTACGGGTTCCCGGCATTGCGAATTGATCAATACCCTGGCCGTTACCGCTAGTATAGGAAGATTCCGGATCAATGTTGTCGGTTTTCCTGTATATGATAGCAAGGTTTCTTCCAACAAACGAAAGAGAAGCATTCTTCAGAGGAGTCTTAGCCAAGAGTTTCCCAGGCAGATTGTATTCGAGAGAAACCTGTCTCAGCTTGACAAATGAAGCATCGTATACGAAGTTTTCCGAAGCACGGTAAGCGAGGTTTCCCCAATAGTTTGCTGTCTGCTTCCTGGTTAAGGGTCATAGATAGCGGAGAATAAATCGGATTTCCGTCTGTGTCTGTTCCTGTCTGAATTACACCTTCAATAGGCATGCCGCCTTCACGGTAAGCAAGTGTCTGCTTGTGAAGACCCCAGGCGGTTAAGTTAACTTCCGATCCTGAATAGATGTCACCACCGACTTTGAAGTCAATAAGAGCGTCCAATCTGAACTGTTTCCAGGAAATTGAGTTGCTGAGACCACCGGTCATTTTTGCAATACCATTACCAAGAATTTCATAATACATCAGTTCTTACAGGTGATCCTTCTATCATCATATACTTTTAAGCCTGTAGCCGGATCAACTTTCTGCTTGTAACCAAGGATCATACCAAAGGCTGACCCTGAACCTGGTAAATACCAACAGTTCTTGTACGTGGCTCATCAACAAACAGTCGTGTTACTCCCTCACTCAGTTCAACGACCTCGTTTGTATTCTGGGCTATGTTCAATGATATATCCCATGTGATCGGACCCTGAACAGGTGTAGCAGTCAGTAATAACTCAATACCTTTGTTTGTAAGTTCACCGATGTTAACAGATGTTGAATTGAATCCTGAAGCCTGAGAAATTGTTGCTGAGAGGATGTCATCAGTTGTTTTCTGTGAATAGTATGTGAATTCAACTCCGGCTCTGCCGTTGAAGAATCTTAACTCAGTACCAACTTCAGTCTCTGTTGATAAAGCAGGTGAAAGATTAGGGTTAGGAATATTGTCACCAAATGAGAATGTACCCATTGCAAGTCCAAGATGTCCTGCTCCAAGAAGGCTATAGGTTGGATTAACTGCATAAGCGCCAACGTTTGCTGTTGCAACCTGTCCCCATGCCAACCTTACTTTTCCAAAGCTCAGCCATTCAGGCATAGTGCTCTTGAAAGCATCTGTGAAAACAAAGCTACCTCCGATTGACGGATAGAGTTTGCTGTTGTTTGCAGGATTCAGCACTGAGAACCAGTCGTTCCTTGCTGTTGCAGTAAGGAACAGGTAACCTGCATAACTTACTTCAGCAGAACCAAAAAGTGAGTTGATCCCTGATTTGCTATAACCGTAGCCAATGCTCTGAGATTTGGTATTGTTGACTGAGGTAAAGAATGGAATGTTGAAGTCGGTACCACTGACGTTTATATTTTCAGCTTCGTTTACCATTTTGTTTCCTCCTACAAATCCATTGACCCTGATCTTGCCAAATTCCTTGTCAACACCGGCTGTCCACTCCTGGTTGATTTCCCTGACAAAGTTTGAGGTTTCGCTCTTTGCACCACCACGCTGGTAACCTGTACCCTGTGCTGTCAAAGAATTGTTATTCCTTGTATAATAGTCCATACCTAATCTTCCCTGTACATATAACCATGGAAGGATATTGTATCTGATGTCAGCTGATGTGATGAAACGGTCTCTGACGTTCTCGTTGGTAAGCTGGTAAGCAGCCCACCAGGGGTTCTGCAGCCAGTTGTTATCAGCCTGCTGGTACTCTTCACCTGCAGATTTAAGGTCAGGTGTAGTAACTCCTACAGGAACAGCTCCAAGTTTATTAGGATCGCCATTCAGGTCATTAACGTTAACTGTATTTGCAAGACCCCAGATTGCGAGAGGTGCGTTACCTGGTGAGTCACCAAGCATTGACCTGTTCTGCATATTCTCATTTGAATACATGACCTTGGCATTGAAAGTTACCTTCTTTCCAAATTTTCCATTTGTTGAAAGAGAAGCATTCTTTCTTTTAAAACCAGAGTTAGGAACAATGAAATCCTGTTTCATATCAGAGAAAGAGAACCTGTATGTCTGATTGTTTCCGCCTCCTGTAATTGCTACACTGTTAGTCCATGTGCTTCCTGTCCTGTAGAAACGATCCCAGTTGTCGCCGGCAAATGAATATGGTCTCATAACGCCATCGAACTGAATAACATCATGACCGTCAAGTTTCGGTCCCCACATTGAGTTTGCGCCCCAGCCGTATGCTTCCTTCTGGGTTGAAGCTGTAGAATAAATCTGCGATGCATCCGGATCAGGATTATTCGGATCTGCTTTCAGTCCGCCTGGTCCATAAACCTGCTGCAGGTCATCAAGCCTGTAAACCTTTTCAAAGACATAGTTTGAGTTGAATTCAATTCCAATACCTTTCTTCTAGTGGAACCTCTTTTTGTTGTTACGTTGATAACACCGTAACCACCTCGTGAACCATAAAGTGCAGCAGCTGCTGCTCCTTTAAGAACGGTAACAGATTCAATGTCTTCAGGGTTAAGACTGGTAAGACCATCACCCTGGTCAGTACCACCCCAAACGCCAACCTGTCCAAACTGGCTGTTATCCATCGGAATACCGTCGATAACATACAGAGGCTGGTTGTCTACCGCCAATGGATTTGTTACCCCTGATAATAACGCGGGATGATCCACCTGGTCCGGAAGCTGATTTTGTTACGTTAACACCGGCAACACGTCCCTGAATTGATGAACCAAGGTTGTTTTCCCTTGCTGCTGTCAAACTTACCCCCGGAACTTTTGTTACAGAGGACTGGAGAGATTTCTGGCTTCGCTCAATACCAAGAGCTGTCACCACAACCTCACCAAGCTGCGTTGTTTCTTCTGCCAGGACAACCTCAACAGCAGTCTGATTACCAACGGTAACCTCCTGTGTTGTGTACCCGATAAAAGAAAAGACAAGTACAGAATTTGGCGTAACCGAAATACTGTATTTGCCATCCATGTTAGTGTTTGTTCCGGTAGTAGAGTTCTTTACGATAACACTAACTCCGGCCAAACCTGCACCATTTGAATCCTTTACAGATCCTGATACTACCCGTTCCTGGGCCAGCACGGCATGCGAACAAGCCAGCCACAGCAACAGAAGCATGGTGCGCTTCAAATTGTTGTACACTTTTCTTATAATCATATGGTTTAGTTTTAGGGCCCTTCAAAAATCACTTTTCTCTGGCGCCATTGTTTAAGCCAAAAATATGTACTTGATTCTTCATATCCTAATTTTTTAAAAAAAAAGTTAACATATATTAACATTAACTATTCATATATTAACATATTCATAAAAAAGTAAAACAATATTTTCCCGAAGAATCAATCCGAAATTTATTTAAAATTATTCCACAACTATTTCATCAATATGCATCCATGCGGGCTGTCCTGCACCCGGATGAGATTCCGGTGTATTGCCTATTGTATGGGCAACCACTCTTACATAACGTGCATCAGCCGGTGGAAAATCAACAATAAAATCCTTCAGAAATGAGTCATACTGATCAATCGGAAGTGTATTTTCAACAGTGCCTACATGGGTAAATGTTTTGCCATCCTCCGAAATAAAAAACTTAACTCTCTTTGGTGCAAGGCTCAGCCATGCCGCCAACTGGTAGAAAGAACATTCCACATGTTGCACCTTTTGTACATTTCCAAGATCAATTACGGCGTCAAGGTCCTTCCCCTGAAAGTCCATCCAGTTATTTCTGCTGTCATTGCTTGCCCTAATTCCATCTGTAAGCTTCAGAATATCCTGTTCAGGGATACCGGCAGGATCGGGACTGATCAGGGATACCTTTTTATTATATGCAAGGTCTTCATTTCTTCCCTGAAAGAACATCCTGTACATATCTGCCCGATAAGCCTCCGGAGTGGTACTCCATTCCCTGAGGCGCGTAACACCCTGACGAAGACAGAGATCCGTAAACGGGTCGATCATGGATCTGATCTCCGGCCGCACAACCCATTTGTCTCCATTCTTTATGAATACGCCCATATCTCCCGTAAAATTCCTTTTGGACTGCTCCATTATTGCAAAATTCAGCGGAAGTCTCGCAATTCTGACCCTCTCAAGAATTTTCGGATCATCGCCAACAGATAGCTCTGCCTTGTCAAAGATCTCCTTATACTTTGAGATTAGCTCCGGAGTCAGATAACTTATAGCTGCGTCAATTGGGGAACCAAAAATCTTAAGCGGCTGATTAGAAGCGATCAATGCCTCCCTCATCTCATCAATATACTGCCTTATGTGTTTGGATGCAGCACCATAATACCCCCTGAGAAAATCGTTAATTATTGTATCTGCATTGGCTTTGGGGTCCCATAAAAGCTTTGCAATAAGATATGTACGCAATTCAGCAAATTCACCTCCTACTTCCCTGTTACCCTGTTCAAACATGGCAGTCACTCCGTTCTCCACAAAGAACTGCAGGTTTGGCTGCAATACCTGAAGGTTTGGAAAAGGGCTCAGGAGATTATTGAACTGTATAACATAGTCCCATACTATAATATCACTTGCTATCCGGCCCCAGTCCTTAACATCCTTCACAAAACTGACGCTCATCGTGTCTTCAGCCTGAGCTATGGGCCTGTCACGGCGCACTTCGATACTGCAGAGCATAATATTGACATTGCTCCTGGGTTTGATAGTTGCCGGCGCTTTCCTTGTATACTCATAAGCCAGCGTGGAGATCTTATATTCAGGGAACTTTTCTGCGACCTGGTTGACAAAATTAATCATCGTACCCGAATGGGAACCCTCTTTCTCATCAAGCGCCCGGCATTCATCACACATGCAGTACTGCCTGTTATCGTTCTGACTGACTGACCAGTATTTTGCAGTCGGGTTCTGGGCTATCTGCCTTCGAAGGTTCTGGATAACTACCTTCAGAACCTCAGGATTTGAGAGACAAAGCTGAGTCGGCAGCCTTTTTCCATCCCTCAGCGCAAAATACTCAGGGTGATCTCTGAAATACAGATCCGGAGGAACAAGGCTGTTGAACGTGTGAACCCATGTTCCCCATGCCGGCCTCTCCCCCTGCGCATCATGATTAAGTTTATGCCAGTCTGCATATTCTGCATCCCATGAAACCTTGTAATGAATAGTCCTGTAGTTATAATCAGGAACCTCTTTATCATTGATCTGACCAAGAAGAATTTTCTCTTTTTGCGGAATAATTTTTACTCCCGGGGCATACATCCTGCAACCCAGGTATTTTTCAAGAAGTGTGTAAACTCCGAAAAGGGTACCTTTATCATTACCTCCGGCAATAATAAGACGAAGCCCGTCTGTCAATATGATAAATCCATCAGCCTTTAGTTCGGAATAATTTATACTGACACCTGTTTCATCAAGACGTTCATTCTGCCCCAGAATAATCTCGTAGGGAGTACCGGGAGTACTTGCTGCCACTACTGGAATTGCTGCACCTGTGATCTGCAGCAGGTAATCCTTAAGAACCTCGGCTGCTTTCCTCTCCTGCAGTGTGGCTGTTGATGGAATAACAATTCTGTATAAGCTTGTGCCGCTCTGTGCAATTACAATTTCAGGTACAGCAGGGACACTGATTTTTGTGTCACTGCCTTTTTTCTTCTGGGCAGAGACCGTCTGGAGCGGGATCAGGATTCCTGTCATCATCAGCAGGACCGATAATAAAACGAATAGTTTGTTTGTTCGCATATTCATTATTTTAACATTTCTAATTAAATTTTGAACTTAATCTATCTTATTTGAGGCAGTCTTTAGACAGTCTGAAATTGACAGTAATATTTTCTCTGTGTACCTCTGTGCCTTCTCTGTGGCTCTCTTGTGTAACAAATAATTAAGAACTTACACAGAGCTCACAGAGTTCCCACAGAGGTCCACAGAGGACTTTTGCAACAGCCTGGCTTATTTAGTGATAACGTATTCGAGGATAAACGCCACATCCTGACCGATATAATTTGCCTGAGAGCCGGTTATGTGCATATAAGGCAGCCCAAAAGAGATAGTTCCGTCAGTGACTGTAACATCCTTTTCTTCAACGAAGGCACCCCTCCATGTATGAAAAATCTTCAACTTATATTTCCCGTTTTTGATTGAAGAAACAGTTATCTTTTCGCCGGCAACATCGGACGCAGAATTTACAGCCCAGCCGAATATTACTTCATTTGATTTCATGCCATAGGCATCTCCCCTCAGACATTTTACTGCAGCAGGAGTAATATCTGTCAGCTTTGAGAATGGGATCTGGTTTGTAAACTTCCTGATGCTTGTAATCTGTGAATTCAATACATTGTCATTCAAAAACCTGGAATGAGCCCACCAGAATGGAGTCATGGCTGATCCTGTGGCAAGAGTAACCCATAATGCATTATGATACATAGCAAGGTAACCCGGCATGCTTGGCTCAAAGAAAGTGTGGGCCCATCCTGTTTCACCGTTAATAACAGGTTTTCCATATCCGTGCCACAGTTTCTGATTCTCGCTGGCATAATTACGGTAACTGCTTGTGAGCGGATTTAATTTAGCTGAATCGATTGTACCTGTTGTGTTGATCGGAAATCCCTGTGCTTCATATATCTCCCGTGCAGCTATGTCGAATGTCTGATAACCCTCGTGCCAGAATTCATTAATTCCACCGCTTCTTGTGCCGGTGGTTGGCCTGTTATATGGGATCATTGGCTTTAAGATAGTTATGAACCTTCCTGCCCCATGCTGATGCTGCAATGCTGTCGCCTTTTACCCAACCGTCAGTTCCATTCACCTCATCGACAATGAACCAGAGCGCCAGGGCTCTGCTGTAACCCCATCTTGCAATAAAATACCTGTATAGTTTTTCCTGGTACTTCCATGCGGCATCACTGCTGTAAAAGTCCTTTGCCTCAGTAACCTGCCTGTAAGGATTCATATACCATCTGACATTACCTCCACCCCACACAGTCTCTGACAGATAAGAATGAAACCAGAGATTTAGGCTCAGTAGCATATCTCTTTCCTCGAGCATCTGAAGAAGTTCATCAAGACGTCCGGCAATATTCTGATCATATCTTCCGATCCCTGTTCCCCATGTTTCCAGTGGAGTTATAAATGTGCTTATAAAATTAACCCCCAGAGTCTTCAGGTTATCCAGTTCGGCCGGCTCAACACGTCCGCTGCCAAATCCTTCATAACCATCATTATACCACAGTCCGACACCATAAAAATCCTTCCCGTTCCTATATTTGAGATACCTTTTATTCTGCTGCCACCTGGATATTGCCATTTCTTTTTGAGCTGATGGCCACAAATGTTTGTGACAGCGCTTTTAATGATCCCGTTCTTATCTTTTACACTTACAGTATAGTTCCATTTCCCGGTTTCATCAGGTGAAAATCTTACTTTCCAGAGGGTCGACATTGAAAGGTAATAAAATCCCGGAATATTCCATTTTTTTCCGGATGGAGAAGTAAAGACAGCCTGAATATCAATGTCATCGGGATCGAACGGGTTTACAAAATCACATTTCAATTCGAGTGAGATCTCAAATTTTTCATACAATCCTACTGAATCTGGCCGCTGCCGGATATTTATAATTTCGGGGTTGGAACCGGAGAAGGCCTCTGCCTGGATTAAGGCAAAAAATATTAACAGAATGTGTAATTTTTTCATGGTTGGATTCTTAACAGATAATTAAATTACCCCTAAATCCCCCAAGGGGGACTTACCCATTTGCATTGCTTTCCGACACCCCCCCTGGGGGGCCGGGGGGTCTTTTTTGCGGTCATATTATTTAATTTCTACTCTTTTTCCAGCTCATCCATTCTCTTATACATTGCCCTGAAAGTGTCCCAGGGGGTGTAGGCATCATTTTTTGGATGAACGGCTTTTTTATTCCTGTCATTAACAGTTCCGTAAAAGCCATCAATAAACCCTTCAGTACTGGTCCAGCAGGTCTGCATCATTCCATAGTATCTGGGTTTCATCTCCGGATCGGCATATTTTCTCCATCTTGCCATGTCTTCAGCCTGAATAACAGCAGTCGGAGGTGTTCTCCAGGGGCAGGTTATAACACGAAAACCATTCATTGCAAAATAGATGGGTGTCTGATCAGGCCTTTCATAATGCCAGTCGCACATAACAATATCCTTTGGCACCATATCGATGGCCCGCCAGGTATAGTTATAGCTTGCCTCCCAGAAACCCAGGCCGGTTGATTTCCCGTCAATGAACCTGTCTGCCCACATCCAGAGCTCCCTGTTCTTTTCCTTCAGGTGGTTTCTTACAAGGATCACTTCATCTGCAAAAAGCTTTGCTTTATCAACTCCCTGACATCTGGGACATTTATCATCTCCCAGATAAAAGATCTCATCCATGCCGGAATGAAAAGCATCGGCCTGAAAAACATCGCAGAGCTCATCGACAAGCGCAAAGATCACCTTATGTACCTCAGGATGAAGCGGGCAATAACTTTTGCAGTAAAGATTATCCTTGTTTGGCCATACATACTTTTCCGGCATCTTTATATATGGTGTCTCATCGAATTCGGGAAAATTCGCAAGGAGCTTATTGATTTTGTTGCCGGAGGACTGATGTCCAAGCAGGTTGATATCCGGTATAATCCTGATATTATTCTTTTTACAGGCTTTTACGATCTTTCTGACATCTTTTTTTGAAAGCGCACCTGAGTCACGAAGCTGCGGATAGCATTTATACTGGTAATTATAACCAACCAGCAGCACGAGGGTATTTATATTCCTTGCTGCAAGCTCGTCATTAATGAATTTCACGAACCTGTCTACTCCGGTAGGCTTGGGAGCGCTTATACAAAAACCTCTTACCTCGAATATTTTTTCCGCAGGAACCTGAGCTGATACTGTCATATGCAATGAAAGCATCAATATTAAGATCAGTAAAGCATATCTGTTTTTCATATCTGGTTCAATTAATTATTGCATCCCGTCTGTAGGATAAGAATGGTTACTTATTCTCCTTTTCAAGCTCGTCCATTCTCTTAAACATGGCCCGATATGTATCCCATGGAGTATATCCAGCATTTTCAGGATGTACAGCGCCTTTAGCCTCTTCGGACATCTTTCCGGAAAACCCGTCAATAAATCCATCGGGGCCCATCCATGTAGTCTGCATCATACCGTAATAGCGTGGTTTCATTTCGGGAGTGGCGTATTTCCTGAACTTTGCCATGTCTTCGGTCTGAATCACAGCTGTTGACGGGGTTCTCCATGGGCAGGTTACAACCCTGAACCCATACATCGCAAAATAGACTGCCGTCTGATCAGGTCTTTCATAATGCCAGTCGCAGATAACAATATCTTTAGGTATCATATCTATTGCCCTCCATGTATAGTTGTAGCTTGCTTCCCAGAATCCGATCCCTGTTGATTTGCCATTTAAAAGACGATCGCCCCAGATCCACAGTTCCCTGTTCTTAAGGGCCAGATGGTTCCTGAGACTTGTGACCTCTCCAGCAAACAGCTCGGCTTTATCAACACCCGAACATCTCGGGCATTTGTCATCTCCGAGGTAAAATATCTCATCCATGCCGGCATGAAATGCATCTGTTTCGTATGCATCACATAGCTCATCAATGATAGCGAATGTCACTTTATGCAGATCAGGATGAAGAGGGCAATAGCTTTTGCAATACAAAAAATCGTCATTAGGCCATACATAGTTTTGAGGCATCTTCACATGAGGCGTTTCATCAAACTGAGGGAACTGCTCCAGCAGTTTGCCTGTATGATTGGCCCATGACTGGTGTCCCAGCATGTTGATCTGCGGGATGATCCTGATTTTATTCTTCTTACACACAGCCACAATTTTCTTTACATCAGGCTTTGACAGAGCATCAGTATCCCTGAGCTGGGGATAAGTTTCAAACTGATAGTTGTAATCTACAAGAAGAAGCAGAGTATTGACACCCTTCGGAGCCAGTTCATCATTTATAAATTTGACAAAACGATCCACTGCTTTTGGTCCGGGAGATCCGATACAAAAACCTTTTACCTGGAACAGCTTGTCAGCCGTCGCCTGCGCAAATGTGCCTGTTTGCCAGACAATCATTAAGAGCGCCAGTGTCAGAAAGTAAGTCTTCTTTTTCATTTGATTATGGTTTAGTTGGTTGGATTTAATGTTCTTATTTTATCTTCAGTTTCAGCGCCTCATCCCCCGTAGTACTGTTGAAAAAGTCCTCTCCTTTTGTTTCACCCCTAAATCCCCCAGGGGGGACTTTCTACTTATCAGAGGTTTTCAATTCCCCCCTTGCCTTGCTCCACCGAAGCGGCTACGCGAAGGCGAAGGGAGAGGGATTCAGGGAGAGGCTCACTATTTTCCTGTTAAAATCTTAATTATCGGTATAAGAGGCTTCATATTTTCATCGACGATGCCGAAAGCATCGGATTTATAATTCCAGTTTGCATATGCAATGTGATATTCGTTAAAAATCGATACCATGTCGTTGTACCAGGCCTCTTTGGCAGCAGGGAAGAAATCCCTGTAAACTCCAAATTCGCCGCAATACAATGGAAGCTTAAGGCTGTCAGCCAGGTGGATAGGCTTCTGCATCATTTTCAGAAGAGTGTCACGGTTATAGCTCCTCTGGTATTTAGGATCTTTTGTATTGAGAACAATCTGTCCCGGATAATTTACTTCACCCTTAAAATCTTTGAATTCAGTCCACCCTGCCTGGTAATGGGTCAGTGGCATCGGCTCATAAAAATGGAAACTCAATACAATATTTGTATCATTTGCAGGTATCCTGAGCTTGTCAAAGGTTGCAGCCGACTGCCATTTATTCGATCCGATCACAAGAACGCGCTGAGGTTCCCATTTACGGATTGAATCAGCAACTCTTGCAAGCAATACATTCCATTGTTCGGCATCATCTGCAACGGGCTCATTCATAAATTCATATGCAACCATACTGTTTGGCCAGACATGAAGTGTTTTTGAAAGATCTTTCCATAAACGGATAAACTTATCCTGCTCTTCAACTTTTGTCCACAGTGGTTTTTCCTGTGCATTGAAGTAATGAGAACGGAGTATATGAAGATCGATGATAACCCTCAAACCTGCTTTCTGCGACCACTCCAGACAATTCTGCATAAGAGCGAATGCATCATCATGTCTTTTTTCATTTTCATCCCACATCTGCTCCTCGTCAATTGGAAGACGGATATGGTCAAATCCCAGAGAATCGATAAACCGGATGTCCTTCTCCGTAATGAATTTCTGCCTGGCTTCACCTCTCTGCTTGCTCTGGGATAACCAGTGCCCCAGGTTTGTTCCCTTCATAATCCTGAAAGAGGGAAAGGGAAAGGTTTTAGAAGCTTCTTCGGCTTTAGGATTCATACATCCTGCAGCCAAAAAAACAATAAAGATTACTGAAATAAGGTGTTTTAGAGTTTTCATAGGTTTGTGTATTACAGGCGGATTTAAGTCAAAATTTTTTGAGATTAAACAACAATAATCCAGGTACAATGAATAAGTGCCTTATTTTCAAGTAGAATATATGTTTTATCGGGATCCATTAAATATGATAAATATATAAATATCCGGTAAAATAAACCTTTGCAGGGATTGTTAAATATAGTTAAATTAAAATTTGATAAAGAAATTGTTATTTTTGATGCAGACCAACATCAGCACTCTTAACATCTGCCTCACCCAGACTGACTATATTTATTTTCCTGGCTGTTGAAAATGTTCTTTGTGTGCCTTAGTGCAAACCTTTGTGTCCTTCGTGTTTAATTTAAAAGTATTTAAACACAAAGGATCACAAAGTACCGCACAAAGGATAACTAAGGGAAAAGCAGTATCTGACGGGGGATGAGGAATGAGGGATGAGGGATGAGGGATGAGGGATGAGGGATGAGGGATGAGGGATGAGGGATGAGGAATGAGGGATGAGGAATGAGGGATGAGGGATGAGGGATGAGGGATGAGGGATGAGGGATGAGGTGAAGACAATAATTAGCGAATAATAAATAAAATAAAATATGAAAAACAACCTTAACAAATTATTTATCAGAACCATAGTATTGATATTCTTATTTTCAGGATTTGCCGGCGTACAGGACCTGAAGGCTCAGAGGCTCTCAAGGGACCTGAACGTTGATCTTCTTATTAACCAGGTTGGATATACTCCCCAGGCTGATAAAAGAATTGTAACAAAAGGAAAGATGAAGGAGAAGTTCGAGGTTTTTGACCTTGAAACCCGTACTGTCGTATTTACCGGATTTTTGCATCCGGAACAGGGAGATTTCGGAGATTATTCTGTTGGTAATTTCAGTGAACTTAAAAGAACCGGCCATTATTATATAAGGTATGATACGCTCAGATCGTGGCCTTTTACAATTTCACCCTCGGTTTACAGACCGGCAATGGATATGATTGTCAGCTATTTTTCGAAGCAAAGGTGCGGATCCAGCACTACCGGTTACTTATCCCCGTGCCATCTTGATGACGGAGTGAGGATGGATAACGGTAAACACCAGGATGTAACGGGAGGATGGCACGACGCAAGTGATTTAAGAAAATGGGTTGATGCAACTATTTACGGTATGGTAGGGCTTTCCAAAACCTATGAATTGCAGAATCATCCTGACAACAACCGCGAAAAGATCCTTGAGGAACTCATGTGGGGCAATCTGTATTTTCTTAAGATGCAGGAACCTCAGGGCTATGTCATGAATTATGTTGGAGGTGATGTACAGAAGCATTCTGACAGCAACAGGTGGACAAACAATATAATTGAAAAAGAGGGAGGGGAACTCGGATTTGTAAAGCCAAATACAGGTACATCCATGACTGACATGCTGATTTTCGGTACTCAGGACGACAGGGTAATCAGGACGGATGCCCTCGGGATGATCGGGCAATATAATTTTATCACCTCTGAAGCTCTGATGGCAAGGATAACAAAAACAGGTAATCCTGATTATTCGCAAAAATGTCTTCTCGCAGCGAAAAAATGCTTCGACTGGTCTTCAGTGAAATCGGATGACGAAACTCCGGGTGTGCTTGGGGCATCAATTCAGGCATCCCTTGAGATGTATAAAACTACCAGGCAGGATATTTACAAGAATTTTGCAGTAAGTCAGGCTGCAAAACTAAAGGTGCTGCAGGTCAAGGATATTGAAGGAGAAATGAAAGGCTTTTTTCTAAATAAAGCTTCTGAAAAGGAACCATATAAGAATATCTGGCAGGGATGTCTTGAATTCATTTCGCTATGCGACCTGGCAGAAACTTTCCCCCAGCATAAGGATGTAACTGTCTGGAAGGAGATGATCTCAGCCTATGCATATAACTATCTATCTTTCTTCTCACAAAAAAACAGTTTTGGAATTGTTCCGTTCGGCCTCTATTCAGGAAAAGATCCTGGCGGGAACAGGCAGGCAGGAAGCTACTGGTACCGTTACTTTATGCAGCCTGATCCGGAATGGTGGGTAGGGATAAACTCTAATCTTGCATCAGCAGGTGTAGGTCTTGTAAAAGCTTCAAACATATTAAAGGATGAAAAGCTTAAAGCTGTTGCCCAGAAACAGCTTGACTGGATAGTTGGAGCAAATCCATACAACAGCTCCACAATTGAAATGGTAGGTTATAATCAGCCCAGGCATTACCCTGGCGGAACCTTTGCACCGAATGTGCCTGTTCTTCCGGGAGCAGTGCTTAACGGACTTGGAGGAGATATCTCGGATCAGCCGCAGATAGGGGACGGCGACTGGCAGATCTCCGAATACTGGACTCCAATGGTTGCATATACCTTGTGGCTTATGGCTGAAATTTCAGAGGTACATTAACATTAACTCCAGCTTTTTAGAAGAACCCTTTGAGTTCCATTGTGCATACCTTCGTGCCCTTCGTGTTTAAGAATAATGTTTTTTTTTGCATTTTTGCATGCTTGTTATATGAATGTTAAATGAGAAGTTATGAGAATATCTTCATTTAAAGATTGCATTTATTCTTCACTGAAAGGGTTACTCTCCACGGCCCTGCTCCTGGGCATCGCTTTCTCTGCATACGGGCAGCCGGCGAAACTGTTTGAACCAGTGCCTTCAAAGAAATCCGGAATAGTTTTCAAGAACAGTATTACTGAAAATGAGGAGCACAATGCCCTTACATACGAAAACCTTTATAACGGAGGAGGGGTTGCAGTCGGGGATTTAAACAACGACGGACTTGAAGATATATTTTTTATCTCCAATATGGAGTACAATAAGGTATACCTGAATACCGGAGATTTTAAATTCAAAGACATCACTGAAAGTTCAGGTCTGACAGGCAGGCCAGGCTGGAAATCAGGTGTTACAATGGCTGATGTCAATGGAGATGGCCTGCTGGATATTTACGTTTGTCATTCAGGCAAAGACAGCCCTGAGAAAAGAAGGAATGAACTTTTTATAAATAAGGGCAACCTCAGGTTTGAGGAGATGGCAAAAGCATACGGTATTGATGATCCGTCATATTCCACTGTAGGCGCCTTTTTTGATTATGACCATGACGGTGACCTCGATCTCTTCGTTGTGGCTACAAATGTTAAGGTTATACGCGGCATGGAACTCGATAAAGCCAGGAAAAGCAATGACCTTTACGCAGGCGACAAGCTTTATCGAAATGATGGTGACCATTTTACCGATGTTACAAAAACATCCGGGATTATCTCAAATGCTCTGGGATACGGATTAGGAGTTGCAATTTCCGACCTGAATAAAGATGGCTGGCCGGATATCTATGTGACAAATGACTACCTGGAACCTGATTACCTTTATATAAATAATGGCAACGGCACTTTTACAAATAAGCTTGAAGAGAATGTTCAGCATGTATCGCTATCGGCTATGGGTTGTGAAATCAATGATTTCAATAATGATACATGGCCCGATATATTTACTGCCGATATGCTGCCCAGGGATAACCGCCGGCAGAAGCTTCTGTATGTACCCGAAAATTATTATGAGTATGCAATGTTTGTGATGCAGGGCTATTATCTTGCAACACAACGCAATATGCTTCAGCTGAATAATGCGAACGGAACATTTAGTGAAATAGGCCAGTTTGCCGGCCTTTCAAACACTGACTGGAGCTGGGCTCCTCTTTTTGCAGATTATGACAATGACGGGTGGAAAGACTTTTCAATTACAAATGGCTATTTCAAGGATTATACGGACCGCGATTTCCTGAAATTCAAAAGGGATTATTACGCCCAGCAGGCAAAAACCGGAGAGAAAACCGACACTTTTAAGCTTGTAAGTTTTATGAAGTCCACGCCTGTCCACAACTTCATCTTTAAGAACAACAAGGATCTTACATTCACCGATAAAAGCATTGAATGGGGCTTCGAGCAAAAAGGATTCTCAACCGGGTCTGCATATGCGGATTTCGATAATGACGGGGATCTTGATCTTGTTATCAGCAACCAGAATGAGACAGCATCAGTATTCAGGAATATGCTGCACGAATCAAATTCACCTTCGTCAAATTATCTTGATATTCACCTTAATGGCGCCGGGAAGAACGTGAACGCACTTTGCAGCAAAGTTTATGTCTACTCGCGGCTGGGTGTTCAGTATCTGGAGCAAATGCCCACCCGTGGCTATCAGTCTTGCGTCAGTACAAGGCTCCATTTTGGATTGGGGAATGCAGAATTTGCTGATTCTGTAAAGGTAGTCTGGCCCCTTGGAAAAGTCAGTGTACTAAAAAAGGTGAAAGCAAATCAATTAATTGCAATAGGTGAAGATGCTGCAAAACTGAAAGAGGTGCCTGCACTTGCTCCTTCAAAGGTATTTTCGTCTGTTGAGACGCTTATCGGGTATGAGCATTCAGAATACGGATCGAATGACTTTCAGCGCCAGCCCATGTTAATAACCATGCTCTCTCCCGTTGGACCAGTTATCGCTGCTGCTGATGTTAATAATGATAAGCTGACTGATATCTATGTGGGCGGTGTAAAGGAGAATCCCGGCAAGCTGTATCTCCAGACAGCTAATGGGACATTTGCACCTTCTGCATCATTTAATTTCAAGGAAGACTTTTCCTGCACCGACGGCGATGCATTGTTTTTTGATGCAGATAAGGATGGGGATATGGATCTCTACATTGCAAGCGGAGGATATCATGACTATACAAAAAATGACAAGGCGCTCCAGGACAGGCTGTATCTGAACAACGGAGCCGGAAGATTCACCCGTCAGGCAGATGTTCTTCCGAAGATGCTGAATTCAAAATCATGTGTACGGGCTGCAGATATCGACAAGGATGGTGAAATGGAGCTATTTATAGGCGGACGTGTTATGCCGGGGGAGTATCCTTTGCCTCAGCAGAGCTATATTCTTCACAGGGATGAATCAGGTCGTTATAAAAATATTGCCCAGACAATTCTGCCGGAGCTCTCTTCTGCCGGTATGGTTACAGATGCTGTGTTTGCTGATCTGAATAAAGATTCCTGGCCTGATCTGATCATAGCCGGTGAATTTATGCCAATAAGGGTATTCATCAATGAAAAGGGCAAAACATTCAGGGAGGCTACAAAATCATGGTTTGATATCCCGGAAGGAGGATTGTGGAACAAATTGGCTGTAGCCGATTTTGACGGTGACGGGAATGCTGATCTTCTTGCAACCAATTTCGGGACTAATTCGCAGCTGCAAAGCTCAGCATCAGAACCACTTGTGATGACATATAAGGATTTTGACAACAATGGAACGATTGACCCGATCCTCACATATTTTGTTCAGGGAAAATCGTACCCGTTTGCTGGTCACGATGAAATTGTAAATCAGATTGGAGTCCTGCGCAAGAAATTCCCTGATTATGCCTCCTACTCCAATGCCACACTAGCCGATATTCTCAGTCCGGGTGACCTTAAGGGAGCAGGTGTCCTCTCAGTCACAGAACTGAGGAGCGTATTATTCAGAAATACAGGCTCACGGTTTGAAAAGCGTATCCTCCCCCGGGAAGCGCAGTTTTCTCCGGGCTATGCTATAGAGGTATTTGATTACAACAGGGATGGGAATCCCGACTTTGTTCTTGCAGGCAATCAGAGTGCAAATTGTGTTAAGATAGGTGTCATTGATGCAAACTACGGACAGCTTTTTGAAGGTGATGGCAAGGGTAATTTCAGGTATATTCCCCAGCCTTTGTCAGGACTTTCAATTACCGGTGATGTCAAATCACTGAAATTTATAACTGTCAGGGGAAGAAGATATCTTCTCGCAGGGATCAATAACTATGGAATAGTTACCTACAGGATGAATTTAAAGTAGCCGGTTATAAATCGTGCCAGGCCTGCAAGGTTATTGGCCATTATTAGATTTTATAAAAACTAATAAATATATTTGCTCCATAGATCTCAATCTGAAAAGAAGCTTTGAGACCTGGAATATATATTAACCTACCGGATGAAGCATATTCTTATCATTACAATTCTTCTGTCTGTTTTCTTTGGTTTTACTTCCTGTAACCGTAATAAAACTAAGCTTTTCACCTCACTTTCCCATAAAAGAACAGGCATTGACTTTAAGAACCTGATAATGGACAGTGAATCAATGAACATCCTGGATTACGGGTATTTCTATAACGGAGGCGGAGTAGCTGTTGGGGACATCAACAATGACGGATTGCCTGATATCTTCTTTAGCGGTAATCTGGTCAAAAGCAGATTATACCTTAACAAAGGTAACTTCAGATTTGAAGACATATCAGATTTATCAGGCATAAGCAAAAGCGATAAATGGAATACCGGGGTCACTATGGCTGATATAAACGGGGACGGTTTTCTTGATATTTATGTCTGTTGTACTACCGATGGAAGGGCTGAACGCAGGCAAAATCTTCTCTACATCAATAACGGGAATCTTACATTTACAGAATGTGCTGCCAAATATGGAATAAATGATCCCTCCTACTCCACGCACAGCGCATTTTTCGATTATGATAAGGACGGTGATCTGGATCTGTTTGTCCTTAATCATTCAATTGACAAATATGCCAGGGCGGATTCTACGCTTAAACATAAGCAGGAGGCCAAATACCAGCAGAAGCTGTTTAAAAATACAGGAGAAGAATTTACTGACGTATCCAAAGATGCAGGACTAATACAGAGTGTTCTGAATTTTGGACTAGGAGTTGCCGTAGCAGATTTCAATAATGACAACTGGCCTGACATATATATATGCAATGATTATTCCGAGCAGGATTATCTGTATATAAATCAGAAGAACGGAACCTTCGCTGAAGAGCTTCAGAAATATTTCGATCATGTTTCATTTTCCTCGATGGGAAATGACGCTGCAGATTTCAATAATGACGGGTTCACGGATTTGTTCTCCCTTGACATGGACCCTGAGGATAATTACGAAAATAAAATTGTGGCAGGCCCTGATAATTATGATAAATTCAGTATTCTTAAAAATACCGGATTTTATCATCAATCTACCCGCAACATGTTGCAGTTGAACAATCATGGACGTTATTTTACAGAGATTGGCCAATATGCGGGGGTATTCAGTACTAACTGGAGCTGGTCACCTCTTTTTTGCGATCTTGATAACGACGGGAATAAGGATCTCTATATAAGTAATGGCTACGCGAGGAACAATACAAATATGGATATTGTCAAGTTTTCTGTGGATCAGATAGCCAAACAGCAGAGAGGTGAGCCGTTTATGCCAAGAATGGGCTTTATTGAAAAAATTCCTTCTACAATATTAAAAAACTATATATTCAAAAACAACGGCGACCTTACATTTACAAATGTCACTGATATATGGGGTGATGAGGTGCCATCCTTATCTAACGGGACTGCCTACGCTGATCTTGATAATGACGGCGACATGGATCTCGTAATAAACAATATCAACGATTTTGCATTTGTCTACCGTAATAATTCAAGCGAAAAGAAATTAAATAATTTCGTTAAAGTCAGGTTTGACGGGGCAGGGCTCAACAAGGGAGGGATAGGTGCAAAAGTTCAGGTCATGTGTGAGGGGCGTACTCTTATGCAGGAATTCATGCCATCAAGGGGTTATATGTCATCAATGAATCATGAGCTTATTTTCGGTATCGGAAAAGCCACAATGATAGATACCCTAAGGATTATTTGGCCTGATCTTCGTGAACAGGTACTGACCTCTCAAAAAGCAAATCAGACTATCACACTTCATAACAGCGATGCAATAATTACTGGTCCGGAGCTCCGGCAGCCAATCCAACCTTTATTTGTTCCTGCCGGGAACAGCATCCTGCCATTCAAACATATTGAGAATGAGTATAATGATTTCAGGAAACAGATTCTTTTGCCTCAAATGCTCTCCACCCAGGGACCACACATCGCCAAGGGTGATGTGAATAATGATGGGCTCGAAGATCTCTTTTTCGGAGGTGCCAGCGGGACTCCCGGCAAACTTTACATCCAAAACACCAATGGTTCCTTCAAACTGAATGAGCAGTCTTGTTTTGAGAACGATAAAGCTTCCGAAGATATCGGAGCGCTTTTCTTTGACGCTGATGGGGACAAGGATCTTGATTTATATGTGGTAAGCGGCGGCAATGAATTCTCAAAAGACTCACCCGAACTGCAGGACAGGCTTTATATTAACAATGGAAATGGAAGATTCACAAAATCATCAGGCCGGATCCCTGTAATGCTGACAAGCGGCTCATGCGTAAAATCAGGAGATATTGATAATGATGGCGATCCGGATCTCTTCATTGGAGGCAGAGTAATGCCGGGCGCTTACCCCTACTCACCCAGAAGTTATATTCTGGAGAACAACGGGAAAGGTTACTTTAATGATGTCACAGAAAAGTATAACAAATCCCTGATGTACCCTGGGATGGTTACAGATGCGCTCTGGACTGATTTCAACGGAGACGGTAAATCAGACCTCATTCTTGTCGGAGAATGGATGAAAATTAGGTTTTTTGAGAATTCAGGCAATTCTTTTACCGAAATAACAGAACAGTGTGGACCAAAAGATACTGAAGGATGGTGGAATACGATTATATCAGACGATTTTGACAATGATGGCGATCAGGATTATATACTAGGCAATTTTGGTCTGAATTCCCGCATAAAAGTTTCCCCTGCAGAACCTGCAACAATTTATGCAAGGGATTTCGACAATAACGGATCTGTTGATGCAGTAATGTGTTATTTTATCCAGGGGAAAAGTTACCCCTTCTATTCTAAAAATGACTTACAGGATCAGATGTCCTTTATTGAAAAGAAATTTCCCACTTATGAGTCCTTCGCTCGAGCATCCATCACAGATATATTTTCACCGCAGGAACTTAGTGAGGCGCTGGTTCTTAAGGCAAGTGTATTCGCAAGTTGTTATCTTGAAAACAAAGGGAATAACAAATTTGAATTATCCCCGCTCCCCCGTGAAGTACAGTTTTCCCCTATATACGCCATAAAGTCAGGAGATTTGAATAATGATGGTAAAAAAGATATTCTGCTTGGTGGAAACTTCTCTGGAACCAGAATTAAATTCGGGGAATCAGATGCTGGTAAGGGATTGCTGCTCTCAGGGAACGGACGGGGACAGTTTTCGGTTCTCAATGATCTCCGGAGCGGTTTTATGATCAGGGGAGAAATAAGGGACATACAAGATGTAATGTTGTCTTCGGGAGAAAGCATCCTGGTATTTGCACTTAATAATGATTCTGCAAGAATTTACAGATATCAGTCTGAAAAATGATGGATATCAGTTATAAAGAACAAAAGAAAAGTACTTAAATATATTTAAATATAACACTGATGAACTGTCTCAAAAATTCCATAATCTTATTGTTTCTTTTTTTATTGATAACCGGATCGTGCAAGAACTCATCCCGCAAAGATTTATCACTTACTGTAGACGAATATAAGAAATTAGGGATGCCTGATCATACAAAAATTTGGACAAATGATGAATATATTAATGCAAATATAACATTAAGCTCAATCAAGACTAATTACCCTTTAAGCTTACCAAGGAAGAACAGCAAAAATTCAGGAGAAATCTTTACCAGAATTATAAAAGAAGAAAATTTATCTTTTGTAAATGATACCACTTTACCACTTATTATCAGAGCTTCACTTGTACAATTTTTTCCTGTCTTCCTGTCCCAGCTGAAGCAAATATATACTACCGATTTAAATGAAGAACAGTATTACAGGGAGGAATTGATTGATCTTGATATTTTTGGATTATTTATATACAGGAGAATGTTTGAACTGGCTGGAAAGATAATGAATTCAAATGATGAGTCTGATCAAAGCATTCAGTCAGGGCTGTCAACAGTGAAATATAACTACTTAAATATGGTAGAATCTTTATTGGCAGACCAGGTCAAAACGGTGAACTTCACCACCAGAGATCTGGATAGATTAAGCCTGGAAGTAACGAACTCTTTAGCAGAAAATATAGAATGGTTATCACCAGACGATAGAAAGAATCTCGAGACTAAGGTTAAGTACACATTTCAAAAATCAACTTCATCCGTGATCAGACAAAATTACATAAAGGCTTTAGAAGTACTAAAGGACAGTATAACTAATCATTAATATTTTCTTTTCGCAGCAAAAAAATAAGGCAAAATTATTTTTTGTTAAAAAAACCATTAAATTTGTTAAAGATATGTTAACTCTCAATCTGAATCAGATCACGTCAGGTTGGGATTTTCAGATTCATTTTTATAAATTAACATGTAGCACTTATTAACCTATTTATTAACCTATTAATTAACCATGAGAAAAATCACGATTCTACTTGCCTTTCTGCTATTTGCAGTTTCGCAGGGTATGTTCGCACAAAAAACGGTTACGGGGAAAGTTACCAGTTCGGAGGACGGACTTCCTATGGCCGGCGTTCCAGTTGTGGTAAAAGGCACAACAACCGGAACTACCACTGATGTTAATGGAGCATTTACATTAAATGTTCCAAATGATGCTGCGATAATTGCCATTACATTCATTGGGATGAAATCTATTGAACTTCCAGTCGGTTCTCAGACTGTTTTCGATGTGGTAATGGAACCAGCAATAACAGCTCTTAATGATGTTGTTGTAACAGCATTTGGTATATCGAGGCAGGCTAAAGCGCTTACCTATGCTACACAGAATGTTAACACACAGGCTCTTGCTGAAGCCAGATCAATCAACCCGGTTAACAGCCTTAGTGGCAGGGTTGCAGGTCTTTCAATTACAACTGCCTCTTCAGGTGTTGGCGCTTCTTCAAAGGTACTCCTCAGAGGAAACAGGTCAATAGCCGGAAGCAGTGAACCTCTGTATGTAATAGACGGTATACCCATGGGAAGCATATCAAACCTTTCTCCGGATGAGATAGTCTCAATATCAGTCATGAAAGGTGCTAACGCTGCTGCCCTTTACGGAAGCCGCGCAAACAACGGTGCTATTATTGTGACAACTAAATCAGGTATTGGTGAGGCTCAAGGTATGATGATCGATGTGGGATTCACTTACCAGGGTTCCTCTGCAATTTTCCTCGACAAAGTTCAGAATACCTATGGCCAGGGCGCTAACGGAATTTATTCTCCTGCAGCTATCGTATCCTGGGGCCCTGAAATGACAGGTCAGCAGGTTGCCCATTGGACACCAGACCCAAATAATCCATTATATGGTCAAACTTATGCTTTTGAGGCTCAACCAAATAACTTTAAGGATTATTTCCAGAAGGGTGCAGAAGCTGCTACAAACGTGCAATTTGTATATAATACAAAAAACACAAACACAGCGTTTTCATATACAAATACTCAGGCAAGGGGTATTGTTGCATCCAATAATCTTCATGTGAATAACCTGAACCTAAGGTTTGGTGGTACATTCAAGGAAAAACTTACTCTCGACTCTAAGGTCACCTTTATCAAACAGGAGTATGAGAATGTCTTTTCAACAGGTGAAGATTTCAATAACCCTATGAGGTATCTCTATGTTCTTCCGAGGAACATCAGAACCCAGGACATTAAGAATTTTGAATATATGAATAGTGCAGGCCAAATGAGGCAGAACTACTGGAGATGGAATGACAACGGTACAGGTAACCCTTACTGGACAAGAAATCGCGTACTTCAGCCAAGGAACAACTGGAGAAGTGTTGGAATGATTAGCCTGAAATATGAGATTGTCAAAGGTCTATCAATTATGGGAAGATCAGCCATCGATTATACCGCAACCGATAATGAGCTGAAGTATTACAATGATACTTATACAATGGCTATTAACGGAGGTTATGGTAAGTACAACAGTTCCTCATACGGTTGGAACAGTGATGTTCTCCTAAACTATAAGAAAACATTTGGTGATTTTTCACTCGATGTTAACGCAGGTGCCAATAGTTACAAAACTAGTTATCAGGCAGTAAGCGGTTATGGAGTAGTATTCAATATTGAAAATCTTTTTGCATTGGCTAATACAGCTAACCCAAGGCCTTCAGAGGACTTCAGCGAAAAGCAAGTAAATTCAGCTTACGGGTTCGCAGAAATAGGATGGAAGAATGCAATATTCCTTAACTTAACAGGTAGAAATGACTGGAGTTCAACTCTGCCTGCAGAAAACAGGTCATATTTCTATCCGTCAGTTGGATTAACTGCTGTAGTAAGCGACTTGATTACAATGCCAAATTTTTTGACTTATGCAAAACTAAGAGGCTCTTATGCCATTGTGGGTAATGATACCGATCCGTACCAGCTTTACAGAACAGCAGAAGTTGGGACAGGTGGAGTAATTACAATTAGCAGTACCTTACCAAACGCCAACCTTAAACCTGAAACCACAAAATCAATCGAAGCAGGTTTCGACCTCCGACTTATTCAAGACAGGGTAAGGCTTGGTTTCACATGGTACCAAACCAATACATATGATCAGCTTTTTGCAACCCCGGTTCCTGCAACATCAGGTGTTGCCAGTGTTTTCCAAAACGGAGCTGACGTGCAGAACAGAGGTGCTGAAATTACTCTTGGCGCTTCACTCATTTCTGGCAAAGATTTTACCTGGGATCTAGATGTAAACTGGTCAAAAAATACCAGTGAGGTTCTTAAAATTGCTGAAGGATTCGATGTTTTAAGAACCGGAGGCAGCGGTTTCATTTATGACTATAAGCTTGTTGTAGGAGCACCTTATGGTGAAATTTATTCCAAAGGATGGCAGAGAAATGAAAATGGCGAAATTCTTGTTGACGAAGCTAACGGACTTCCTTTAATTACACCTGGTTTTTCTGTAAGGGTAGCCAACTGGAACCCTGACTGGTTGGGTGGTATCAATAACTCTTTCAGATACAAGAGTTTTCACATGAGCTTTCTTATTGATATAAGGCAGGGAGGCTCTTTCGTCGCACAAGGTGAAGCTATTTCAGCTGGCAGTGGTATCCAGGATTATACTTCAATAGGAAGAGATGGCTCTCTGCTTGTTGGGAAGAATGTTCTTGTTGGTGAGGTAGGAGTAAATCCTGAATACGATGCTGATCTTAACATCACAGGATATCATCCAAATACAACAACAACCAGCTCTGAACTTTTCTGGAACAACGTTGGTGGAAGGAACAACCCTACTGGTGAAGCTTTCGTAAGAGATGCTTCAAATATACGTATGCGTGAAGTGGTTATTGGATACGATCTGCCAAAAGAAATTGTCAGTAAGACATTCTTCAGATCAGCCAGAATATCTCTTGTAGGTCGTAATCTCTTCTTCATCACAAACAAGGCTGAGTATATCGATCCCGAGCTAATGTTAAACACTTCTAACACTGTTGAAGGAGTAAATGCATTCCCCTTACCAACATCAAGGACATATGGATTCTCGCTTAATTTTGGCTTTTAATTATTAAAATAAGTAAAGCAGTATATTATGAAAAATTTATTAAAGTTGTTTATTATTTTGTTGATTGCTGTAAATTTCAGCAGTTGTACAAAGGATTTCGATGAAATAAACACCAATCCAAAGGCTCTGACACTTGCCAGTTTAAACTCGGCATCCTATGGATTCGTATTTAAGAAGTCTATTATGGGACCCTCGTACCTGCAAGGTGCAGGAAACGGAATGCAGCTTCTTCACTCCCTATATTTCGATGTTTATGCCAACTATTGGGCAACTACTACTCCTAACTTCCTTTCCGACAGGTATGTAATGGTTGGAAGCTGGTTAAATGGTGCATTTAATTCATTCTATGCAGATGAAGCTCCGCAAATTAAATATTCTGAAGATTTTGCAAGGCAAGAAAATTTGCAGGGAGAATTAGCAATGGCAAAAATCTGGAAAGTATGGTGCTACCATCGTTACACTGATGCTCTCGGACCAATCCCCTACTCACAGTATGGTAATTATCAGAAAGAAGTTCCTTATGACAAGCAACAGGATATCTATACCGCTTTCTTCGCGGAACTCGATTCTGCCGAGAATATTCTAAAGGGTTTAACTGGACAGACATCAGGGATTCTCTCAGCATATGATATGATTTATGCAGGAAATCTTGATAATTGGAGAAAATTTGGAAATTCACTCCACCTGAGACTTGGTATGAGATTGAAGTATGTTGCACCATCAGTTGCCCAAGCTGAGTGTGAAAAAGCCGTTGCAAATGGTATCATAACTGATAATGCCAGTAACGGGTGGATTACTACTTCTCCCGATTTCCAGAATCCTTATAACATCATCAGCCCTTGGGCAGAGTATAGGATGAGTGCAGACATGGAAAGTGTTCTCAAAGGTTATCTCGATCCCAGGGTTGCTTCATATTACTCTCCTGCAAAAGAGCCAGATGCAACTGATGATCCTGCTGGTTTAGTATTCCCCTACGAAGGCGTTAGAAACGGCCAGACAAAGAATGACAGGAGTGCTGTGGCATACGATAAAAAAGCTTCAGACATGGCGTTTCCTTATACTGTAGTTGGAGCTGCCGGACCAAAATGGTTTGTTATGAGAGCATTTGAAGGATATTTCCTCAGAGCTGAAGGAGTTCTTGAAGGTTGGAATATGGGAGGTGGAACAGTTGAGTCTCTTTATAATCAGGGTATTCTTACATCCCTCGCTGAGAATGGTTTTGGAGATGCTAATCTTTTGGGTGCTCCATATAGTACCAGTACATTGGTTCCGATGACTTCTGGTATAGATCTAAACACTGTTATACCTGCAGTTGCTCCTGCACCCCCTTGTACTGTTCCAATCCAGTTTGATGCAGCTGGTTCAAAGGAGAAGCAGCTTGAGCAGATCATTACCCAGAAATGGATTGGCCTTCTTCCTGACAGCCAGGAGGCTTATGCTGAAAGAAGAAGGACTGGTTATCCTAAACTCTTCAATCGTCTGGAAAGTGAGAATCCCGATGTTCCTAATACTTCACTTCCTGTAAGATTAACTTACTGGACTAATGAGTACACAAATAACCTGAATCAGGTTAACGCTGCAATAGTATTGCTTAACGGAGAAAGTACAACTCCTAACGGCGATAAAGCAAGCACCAAACTATGGTGGGATAAAAAATAGTAATCTATAACTTTTATAATAAAAAGAGAGCACCCGAAAGGGTGCTTTTTTTTGCTATCTGATCTGACCACGCCATGGCGTGGTCCTACATTTTAAAATTTATCATATTGTAGGGTCATGCCATGGCATGACCAAATCTTTACCAGCATGTCTGATAAATCTATGCCTGTACATCTCACAAATCCTTGCCTGTATATCTCACAAATCTATGCTTGCACATCTCATAATTCTATGCCTGTGTAAATTACAAATCAGATATGATATACGAATAAGGCTTATATGCTTTCATTTCAATCGAGAGAGAATTATTCCTTATTTCAATCGGAGCCCCGGTAATCTCTCCTCTAAGATTGACAGATCTCGCGACCTTACCTTCAAGCCCCTCCGGCAGTGAAACAGTGCAATTTCCACCATTACCGGCCTGCTCCCATAACCTAAGGATCAATCCGTCACCATCAGGATTTTTTCCAAATGCAGTGACAAGAACTCCTCTCATGGAAAGCTCTAACCCTTTTGCGGAAGACGCCAGCTGTCCTTTATTCCCTGATGAAAATTCTGCAAGCATAGGGACTCTTAATTCCTCGGAAGGCGTGATAACCGACCTTTCATTGTTATAATCATCTACCGGCCATATGTAAAACTTCGCCGACCATGATCCTTCTATCCATTCAGTAAAGTTGGTGCTCCACTGGTTATTATAGAGGTTATAAAAAACATTTGGATTGACAGGTGTAAAATCCCTTGTAAACTTCCATAGCCCGGGCCTGTCAAGACTGATTCCGGGAACATCCGGAGATGAAACGCCGAATCCTTTCATGTCAGGGGCTGTAATGGCAATGCCCGTATTTACAAAGCAGTAATCGAGATTGGAGTTCTTAATATAATCCTTTGAAGGATCAACTATTGCTCCAAGTCTTCCGACATGGAACGCGGGATTAATTACATTAAACGGGAATGAAATCCATCCGGCCTCAGGCCACGGCTCCGGTGATTTTCCTGTAATACCCCATAAGACCTCAACATAAGGCAGATCCTTATAGAGCGTATAGATCATCGTGTAATTATGAGGGTTATTCTCATCATTCCTGAAATGAAGAATTGCCGAAACTTTAATATTATCGATTTCATATTCAACATCATATGGTATGGGATGAACCTGTTTATATTTCTCTTCTGTAAGATTTGGCTTCCCGATCTCTGCAGGCGCCCAGTCCCATCCGCCTTTAATATAGTCCTTTGCATAGCTTTCAGTGTTTTCCTTACTGAACCGCTCATAGACATACCCGCCGAAAACATATTCACTGCTCTCTTTTACAATCTCACGACCGCTCTTTTTGTCAATGACTGAACCAATTCCTCCCTTTGACCTGTCAATTTTAACTTTAAAATATTCATTCTCCATTACATCCTTATCCTTGTTAAGAAAAAGAGATGAAGGGAGCGCTTTTTTGCTTTTAACAGGCAGATAGGTTTTATATCCCATTGCAGGAACATCCTCTGCAATAAATCTTATAATGTTTCCATTATTTGTAAGGTCAAGTATCCTTCCTGTAGAAATATCCTTAAGAGAGGTTGCGTCCTTAAGATTTCCTGACTGAGTCTGCAGAATAACAAGACCATCCCGTTTCCATGGAAGGGGATTATAGACAGTTATATGAGCCTCACTTATGTTCACTGAATTTGCCAGCTCCCTTACCTTATCATTCAACTCGGGGATTATCACCCGCTCAGCATCAATTATTCTCAGCGATTTTTCCTTCCACGAAAATTCAATCGGATCAAATATACTTTCTGCTTTTAAAGTTTTGAACTGATCTCCATAGCACCAGTATCCCGAATGTCCGTGACTCATAGCCAGGCCAAAGGTGTGCTCATCGAACAACAGGCTGTTTTCCACTGCTTTTTTGATTACCTGAGAAAGATCAATATTTTCTGATTTCCATAGGTTAAGACCGGTATTAAGCATATCAAGGGTAAAGATCTCCTTCCTGATACTCCTTGAAATCTTTATTTCCTCCGGTTTTGACATATATCCATGGATCCATGTGTCCGGCATATCTTTTCTTACAACCGGGATCACGGCATTTTCCTTTATAATCAGGTCATAAAAATCCGACATTCTTCCCTGTGTAACCCTGGCATCAGGATTCAGGCGTTTTATTTCTTCGATTGTCTGCCGGACAACCGCCGGATCAGGCGCTCCCTGGTTATCATTTGTATGTATAATGGCAATCCAGGTCTTATATGGCCAGTTTTCAGGCGGTACCACATCTGTCCCGTAATATTTCCACGAATACATTGTAAGCACTCGTGAGCCATCAGGGCCTTCCCACCAGAACAGGTCAGGCACCTCAGGAGACTGCGAAGCGGCATTGCATCCCAGATGAAGAAATCTTACCCCTGCATTGGCCAGGACTGTTGGGAGAATCCACGAATGTTCAGGCACATCAGTCATCTTTGCATCGGTGGGCAGTTCCAGATTGTATGCCCTTGATATATCAGAAGAAGACTGAAAGGAACGTGCAAGAGTTTCAAGATCTGAAGCTTCAGTTTCAATTGTAAATGGAAGAGCATGAACAGCAAGATATTTGCTTTTAAGAGCTTCCACTACCCTCTCCTTCACTTCAGGCGAACTTCCCGATAGGATCTGCTGCATTGGCCATGCAGGCAGGGTCCATGTAAAATGTTCGTCTCCTGGCAACGATTTTGTCTTGTCAATAACCTTTAAAGCCCCTTCGATCATTGAGGTCCTGTATTTATTTACAACCGATCCGGCAAGGTCAGTGTAGCCGATGTCAAAATGTGTTTTAAAAACCACAATGACATTCTCTGTCCTGGGAGCTGGCTGCTGGGAGAAAGCAGGTGCCATCAAAAAGAATAAAAGAATAAGAGACAAAATGCCTTTCATTATTAGTCGGTATTTAAATTTAAGATAGATCGGGTAACTGATTAAGAAGTGGTATATATAAATGTTTTATCTTTGCGCACTTTGCGCAAACCTTAGCGTCCTTTGCGGTTAAGGAAGGATTATTCTGAGGCCCTCCTTATCGCAGTCACAGTATACCTGATCTGCAATATTTTGATTCAGGTTCATTCCATTCATCCTGTCTTTTCTTTTTTCAAAACATCTGTCGCAGCCGGAAAAGAGTTTCAGGTCCCACAGATCAGCAAATACGCGGCCAGAGTTAAGGCCGATACCATATTCAAGTACTGTTTCCAGCGAGCGGATATCAGGTCTTGAAAAATGACCGCTCTCCATTAAAAGATCCATTGCCCCGTTGCCTTCCCTGACAGGAATAACAGTACAGCATTCCACTCCGATTCTGAATGCAAAATCGAGAGACCTCTCAGCCCAGTAAATCCCCTCCTCTTCAGTTAAAAAAGGAGGACGAAGCAGCACGAATGCTCTTGAAAGTATTCCGTGTGATGTCAGAAAGCTTACAGCATGAGTAAAATCGTGCAGTGACATTTTCTTATTAAGTCTGAGCAAGAGGTCAGGGTTTACAGTCTCAAGTCCCATTGCCACATGCAATTCAGGTTTAAGCATATCTCTGAATTGTAGCACGTTCTCACCGATCAGCTTAGGGTGGCTTTCAACTATTACTGTATCGAAATGGCTTACAAGTGAAGCTATCCTTGGATAATCCTCAACAGGGATGGCCCTCATGTCAAAAAAACTGCCGCTGTTATAAAGTTTCAGATGCCTTGCATCCTTTATTCTTTCAAGAGCCCATTCGATCTGATCAGGAATTGCGCCAACCGGGATTGAAGTGTCAGTTGTGTTTTTCCAGAGGTCGCACATAAGACAATGATAGGAACATTCGCGGTTTGTCAGGAAGATTATAGCAGTATCTTCAATTTCCCCGCTTACTGAACGTTCTTTCTCAACAAGCCATGCGTACGGTTTCCGGGGATCAAGCGAATTTTTGGCTCCCCGGTGTGACACTATCCATTGGTCATTGAAAAGCTGATCCTGTTCTTCATTCATAGTTTGAAAGAAACTCCTTCCTGTATGTAATCTCTTTTTCCGGGAAAAGACGGTTGAAGTCACTTCCTGATGCAGCTCCGTGCTGAAATCTTCTTTTTTCGAAAATAGGCATATCGAGACCGGTGACAGCCTTTATACCCATAGAAACAATTTGTCCCTTAAGATCATAAAGCTTCTTATGATCCCAATCTGTCATTTCAATATAGGGAATGCCTTCTGAGATCTCTATAACATTTGGAAGGGTGTAAGGGCTGAAACCTTCAAATCCCATAAGGTCAGATGTGGAAAAGGTTCTCATATATCCCCTGCTTAAGCCTCCTGAATATGTGAGTGAATGCTTGATAGAGTCTACACCCCAGCCTTCATGATAAAGCATCAGATTGTTAAGGACACTCCTTATTGTAAGCTCCGGATTTTCTTCAATCGGGTAATCCTTCAGGTTTTCATCGCCGCCCTCACCGTCAAGTATATATTTCCATTCGGGATAACGTGATCTTATCGCCTGCAATAGAGAGAGATTCATTGTTGCGGACTGAATATCAAGTGATTTATAGTCTTCGACTATCTTAACTGCTTTTTTCCAGTTGAGTGATGAATAATCCACCTCAACCGGTTCAAGGAATAATTCAAGATTAAGCGCTTCGAGAAATTTCCTGGCCTGGATCAGATCATCGCCGGCGCCGTCAATTGAGAGCGTGAAGGCTTTTAATCTTGAAGGGCTTTCGCCCATTTCCCTGAGCGCATGATATGTCAGCAAAAATACAGCACCACTGTCAATTCCGGCAGAGAAAGTGACTCCGACCGGACCAGTTTTTGCACGGTGACTGCAGCCATTTTCTTATCTCATTATAAACAGCTCCGATATAGTCTTTCCCTATCTGCCCCGGATCACTGGCTGAGAACCGGTTTCTCTGCGGAGTGAAAAAACGGCTGTAGACAGGATTGGGATCGGGACAGCCAAGCAGTTCTATTTTGGTAATATAATGGGCCGGAGCCATCCTGGAATAAGATGGATGGAACTGGTCATCGAGTCCCTCCTTCTTAAGATAATCATATATAGTATCAATGCGTTCTGCAATTATCAGAACCGGACCTGCGGCTTTTTTTGCAATGAAATAACGGACAGGCCTGCCAATCGAACGCGCCATCCTTATCGTTTTTCCATCGACTGAAACAAGACAGAATTGTCCGTCAATTTTACGAACCGCTTCAGCATCTCCTGATTTTACAATATTAACTGCTTCCTCATGAGTCATATTATAAATTACATTCTTCTCCGGATTTGTCAGATCCACTACGTTGCTTACATATTGGTGATTCATATCATTCATTTTTTTAAATTTATTGTTTCTTTGCCAAGTTGCATTCTTTAATGACTTATGTTGCACTTAAAATTTTATCAACTCAATCCCATGTGGGTGTAGAAAAACTACTCTCGTTTTGTTTCACCCCTAAATCCCCCAAGGGGGACTTCCAGTCTATCAGAAGCTTTCAATACCCCCCCTGGGGGGTCAGGGGGTAAAAAAACCGGCACTTACTTAGTTACAATCCCTTTCCCTTCCAATATTGTAATATAACGGTTACACGCAATGTTATTGTATACCTCTTTCTTCCCATCTGACCAGGATATTTCCAGCAGGTCGACTTTTTTCTGTTTCCCAAGCCCTACATGAAGGCGTGGATCATTGTTCGAAAGATAGCTTGTGGCCCATTGATTTACAAGGACCTGTTTTTTGCCGCCTGCAGTGACTGTAACTTTTGCGCCAATTGCTGCAGCAGGACCTTTTTCACCTTTAAGAGTGAGCCCGAGCCAGTTATTTGCATTTCCGCCATCGTTTCTCAGCAAGGCAGCAGTAGCTTCCTTATCAACGTGTGAAACAATCACATCCAGGTCACCGTCATTATCATAATCCAAAACTGCCAGTCCCCTGCCGGAACGTTTTACCGAAAAATACTTTCCAGACTCCGGACCGGCATTTTTAAAATGTCCCTTACCGTCATTCTCAAGCAGAAGAGGATACTGAAGTATAAGCTCTTCTGCCGTTCCGTTAGCTGCAACAATATCCGGATCGCCATCATTATCATAGTCAAAAAGCACAGCTCCCCAGCTTCCCTTTCCCGCCATGGCGCTTTCAATTCCTGAAGATTCTGTTACATCAACAAAGAGACCATTGCCTTTGTTCCTGTAAAGTGCTCCATATGCCAGATCAGTTACAAGGATATCAATCAATCCATCCCCGTCGATGTCTCCGGGGGAACCATGCATGGACCCGGTTCCAACCCCTTTGCTGTTTGCGGCAACTCCGGTTTCAACCCCAACTTCTTTATAGACTCCGTTATCATTTCTGAACATAAAATTCAACTGATGATCATTAGCCTGGAAGATATCCAGATCCCCGTCATCATCAAAATCAAAAACGGTTAAACCCATACATTTTGCATCGGGATAATAAAGGGCGGTTTTGCGGGTAACATCGAGAAACTTTCCATCGGGCTGCTGCTCATACAGCATCGATTCCTGACCTTTGTACTCAGAAGGATGAGGCATAAGGCCCGGAGTTGCAGGTGTATAATATGCAGGGTCATATGCAAGGAAGTTGCCTACCATTGCATCAAGCCTGCCATCACTGTTATAATCCAGGAAAGCAACCCCTATGCTCCACTTTACAAAGCCATTAAGATTTTCGGGACCGGCCAGACCCAGTGAGGCTGTAATATCCGTGAAGGTTCCGTTTCCGTTGTTCCTGTAAAAAACATTCGGACCGTAGTTCAGCAAATAGAGATCCTGATCGCCGTCATTATCATAGTCAATTGCGCCTGCAGCCATGCTCCAGTGACGGTCATCGAGACCTGCTTTTTCCGATACTTCAGTGAAAGTTCCATCCCCGTTGTTTCTGTAGAGCTCGTCATGGGTATTGCTGAATACTTTTCCTTCCGGATCGGATATGCCTTCAAGCCAGGTGCCGTTCATCAGGTAGATATCCATGAGGTTGTCATTGTTGTAATCAAAGACGGTAATGCCTGAACCGCTGCTTTCAATTATGTTCCTGTATGAAAAATCCCCGATAGTATACTTGAAAGTTATTCCTGCTTTTTTTGTGATGTCTGTGAATTTAACACCGGCTTTCTGAGCGGAGGAAATTGTGGTAAGGAATAATAAAAACAGGTAAAATCCAAGTCTTGTGATCCTCCCGGTCTTTTTACCCCCAAACCCCCCAAGGGGGGCTTTCATCAGGTAAGAAAGATTTGAAGTCCCCCCTGGGGGATTTAGGGGTCTTAACTTCTGGATTGGATTAAAATTTGTCCCGCAAATTGAGAGATAAAGAGTTATTTCTGATCATTATTTTCCACTGTTAATTATTTCCCCCGCAATGCATTCAGAAACCTGTCAGCAGTTACAACCCTTGTATTGTACTCAAGGTTATATTTTTGCAATTCAGGATCATTCGGATATGAATCGCCCGGCCCCGGAGGATAGCTTTTCATACCATGGAATGGAAGGGGCATGACTGTATTTCCGAAAGCAGTATTTATATCTCCGTCTTTTACCCATCCGACGCTGTGTATAAGAAAATCTCTCTTCCATCCTGTTTTCAGTACGGGCAATTTCGCAGCATCGAATCTTACTGATGTTTCATCACCTGCGTTTGATATGATATATTTATTATCGGATGAAGTCAGGAGTGGAAGGACATCTCCATAACGGGTATAATTACCGGACAGGTCTCTCCATTTTGGATCCTTATCCACATCTGCATAATCAAACCAGTGTGGTCCGTACCTTCCGCCTTTTCTGAAGATCTGGAGAATCCCCTGTAATGCAGATCAGCAGCAAGCGGTTCCATTACAGTTGAACTCACATGTGTGGTTGCAAGATTATCCGAGAAGAATATGTAATCCCAGTAAATTTCCATGTTTGTGCGTATCCTGATCCGATGATCTGATGTAAGAAATTTCCCCGAGAGATCAGCAATTACAGTTTTGTCTTTGCCCATCGGGAAGCCAAGGTTGTCAGAAACTGTTTCCCACTCACCTTTTTTATTAATGACCTGGATTGAAGGCGGAGACACCTTCAGTGAAGATGACTGGGAGAGGGCAACATTGATACTTGCATCCGTCGGGAATATCCAGCCGTTCATAAACAGATAGAGGCTACCTGTCTTTCCGGTATTTCCGGGATCAAGGATCAGATCCTTCATCTCAGTAACTCCCTGGTATTTATCAGGATTAAAACCTGAAAGATATACATCGTCCTTTTTTGACAGAAAGGATAAGAACATCATTCCCTTTTGAATCGGTTGCCGACACCGGAAGGTTTTTCTCCCTTACCTGGTAAACTTTCTTACCCGGGAACGGCGGTGGAGAGAACTGTTCCGGAACGAAGATATCAACGGAATCAGGGTGATCAACTGCAACAAGCTCTACCTTATCGAAATAGATCGTCTCCCACAGTTCTGATGTAAGCTGAATTGAATAGGCTCCATCAACCGGTTTAAGCATCTCGCCCGGAACCTTCAGATAATCATCTGAAGCATCAGGGAAGGCATATGCCCTGTTTCCTCCCATAATCCCGAGAGGCATTCCCAGAGCGCTTCTCCATAAAATATCCTTCACAAATACATATTCATCCCCATCCCAGGTGTACAGGAACGGACACGAACCCTTCAATGTCTGGGATTCAACAAGCGACTGGTCTGTTCCGGGGAAGAATATATTCTGCGGAACCCCGTTTGTCCATGTAATTCTTATAACATCGGCTGTCGATCTCTTTCCGATACCAAAATGGATATTCGGATCAGTCACTACCATTGTCTGATAAAGGTCACCGGCCCGCATCTCCATTTTTGCTCCAATTCCAAAATGGTTGTTTTTGGCACTGCCTGCCCTGAGGCCGACCAGTTTTATCCTTATAAAATGGTTTGTATTTCCGCCATCATTTCTAAGCAGAAACACTCTGCCGTTCACACCTGTGATAACAACATCAAGATCGCCATCATCATTATAATCGAATACTGCAATTTTATTTCCGGATTTCAACTCCTCCGGCAACAGCTGGGAAACGTCAGTAAAATTGCCCTTACCATCATTATGATAAAGGAAGATTCCGCGGCCATCCTTGGCAGCAGACTCACCTGCTATCATAAGATCAAGATATCCGTCATTGTCGAAATCGAGAAAATGCTGCATCAAGGGCTTTTACATTTTTAAGTGCAGAAAACACATCACTGCTGTTTTTAACCTCTTCAAAATTACCATTGCGAAGATTCCTGTAAAGCATATGTTTACCGCCAGTCAATGAGGCAATGAACAGATCAAGGTAACCGTCATTGTCGTAGTCGCCTACAGTTACAGCACCTGAACCTCCTTCACTTTTCAACCCGCATGACTCTGTAATATCTTTAAATACACCCTGTCTCTGATTGGAATACAAAATATTGCCTGCATTCTCATTTGTCACAATGAAATCAATATCGCCATCCTCATCAAAATCACCGAAGGCTGCATCAGTCGTAACAATTGATTTTCCAGCCAAACCAAGTTTCTGAGACTGGTCCTGAAAAGTCCCATCGGCATTATTCTGGAACAGAAGGTCAGTTGTTGATCTGCCTTCAAAATAATCGAGATCGCCGTCATGGTCCATATCAAAGAAAAGAGCCATGTTCCCGCCTGTTGGACTTCCTGCATGCGATTTGGATGTCACATCTTCAAATGTTCCCGGGCCGGTATTTCTGTAAAGAATATCTCCACCTTCCCTTACAACATAAATATCGAGAAAGCCGTCGTTGTCAAAATCCGTAAATATCGCAGATGATTCCTTTCCTGTATGTGTTATTCCTGCTTCAACAGAGACATCCTTATATCTGCCCATATCATTATTGAACAGATAATGCTTATAGGAGCCTGATGCCTGATCAAAGCTGCCCACATAAAGATCAATATCCCCGTCGCCATCATAGTCACCTGCTTCCACATGTGCAGAGTTCCCTTCTGACACAATATTCAATCCTGCGGATTCTGATACATCATTGAATTTAATGATTTCAAGTACAGATCTGTTATCATTGCTTTGTGATGATGACTGCTGATCAAATGTTATGAGCGGAAATCCGATCAGATGATCCGCCCGGACCTTTTAAATCCATTATCCCGGCCTGGTATGGGAGAGGTAACCTTCAGATAGTTATGGAAAATTGTAAACTGTATAACTGCATTTTCCTTATCCTTTTTTCTGAGAAGTTCAACAGTTTTATTATAGTAGTCAACTGCCTCTTTTGGAAATTCCGGAAATTGCTTATGTATGATCTCCATCTGTTCAAGCGCCCTGTCTGTTTCCCCGTTCCGGATGAGGATCTCAGTAAGATTCAGGTGAGGAACAATATTTGCGGGAGCTTTTTCAACAAGCTGCATTATAACATTTTCACGAAGTTTCTGAGACTGTTCATCTGATGCTGCTGAATAAAGTTCAGAGAGGTCATACAGGGTTTTTACATGTCCGGGAGAGAATTCAAGAGACTTATTCAGCTCCGAAACAGCCTTTTCGCGCTGATCATTCATCTGGTAAACGGTTGCAAGGATCAGCCTTATATCCGGATCTTTCGGATCAATCTCAATCGCTTTCAGCAGCTTTTTTTCAGCCTCAGGGTACTTAGCCATCCGAAGATATGTAAGTCCCAGGTTTGCATATCCCAGTTTTTCCTTTGGAGACAGTTTTATGTATTTCAGAAATTCTTTCTCAGCCTCATCAAGTTTAAACTCTTCAAGATAGGCAAGGCCCAGAGTCTGGGTTGTCATCAGTTCAACGGCTTTCTGTTTGGCGGCTTCAGGGCTCTCCTTGCAACTGAACAGAGCGAAGGAGCAAAATGCTGCAAGTAATACAATACTAATATTTTTCATTCCCTGAAAATTGTATATAACTGATGATTAACCATAATCCTGATCAACCCGTCAAATTTAAGAATTAACCGCAAAGGACGCTAAGATTTTACGCAAAGATCGCAAAGAGTCCTAAAGTACCAGTTTGTCTTTGCGTCCTTTGCGCTTACTCGGCTTTGCGGTAAAAAATTCCCTCGCTAGCGCGGATTTGCAATCCGTGCTCTGCACTTTTGGCACCGATTACAAATCGGCGCCAGCATATTAAATAATCCTTCATTTCAGATGAACCGGAATTCCGTTTTGAATTTCCACAAATCCCGGAGTTCCAACACGGTTACCCTTATCATCAAACTGAATTGTTCCGGTTACTCCTTCATATTTAATATCTGCTATGGCTTTCTGAATCATTTCCCGCTCAGTTCCGCCATTTCTTATGGCTTCAATTAATAATATTCATTCCATCAAAAGCGCATGCAGCAACAGCTCCGGGCTGGACTCCATAATTTTTTCTGTAATCTTCAACAAAGGAAGTTCCTGATTTACTCATAAAATTCACCGGAGAGACGAACATAACATTATCATACATTTTCAGATCCTGTATCGGGAATTTTATTTTCATCCAGCTGAGCCAGAGTGCCATATACCGGCAGGTTTATATTATTAAGTCTTAACTGTTCAATCAATTTCAGAGAAGCAGGAGGCTGAACGAACAAAATTATGCAATCAATATCAGCCGCTTTTAATTTATCGGCAATATCCTTTAAATCCTTTGTGGCATCATTGATTATCAGATTGAACTGGTTCAGGTTTGCCATTGCTCTCCACTTTTTTAAGAAAATTCTTAAGTGTTGATCCGGAATCATAACTGTTATCAGAAACAACTGCAATTTTCCCGAACTTCTTTTTAATGTATATCTCTTCTATCAGGGCATCTGAAATTTGAGCGTCGTTGTAAACGCAGTTAAAAAACCATGGGACAAATGCCTGGGCAAGGGTAGGATCGCCCGACCATGCGGAGAGGAATACCACCCTTGATTTAGCTGATACCTGTTCTACAAGGTGGGCATTGCGGCCATCGTGAGAACCGAGGATGGCCACAACATTCTCATCGAAGATCATTGTGACGGCTTGCTTTGAACCTGTTCCCCAGGGGCCTTCCATTGACTTAACAACCAATTCGGAAAGGTATTCCGTTTACTGCCTCCGGTTTCATTAGCATTTTTAACTGCCAAGTTCTGCCCCATATCTGGCTGCAGGTGAATTGTTGTCCTGGATAAGTAAGCCAATCTTAATCGCAGGATTCACCCCTAAATCCCCCAAGGGGGACTTTTGGTCTGTATTATAAAGCCCCCCCTGGGGGGTTTGGGGGTCTGATTGGCGGTCAGTCATGATTTGACGGTCCGGAGCCTTCCGGTCAGAAAAACCTGCAGTGAGATTATTAACCAGGTGTTTATAATCAGATTAAGTGCTCTCATTTAGTTGTGAATCCGACAGATCACATTATATTCCTGTCTACTGCAAGAGCGATTTTCTTCAGATCGGTCATTAAACCTGCAAATGTATCAAGATCAAGTGATTGAAGTCCGTCACACAATGCCTCTTCAGGCCTGTAATGGACTTCCATAATGAGTCCGTCGGCTCCGGCTGCTATAGCGGCTTTAGCCATTGAGGGCACCATCCATCTGATTCCTGTTCCATGGCTTGGATCAACAATAACGGGGAGGTGAGTGAGCCTCTTCAGCATTGGGACAGCGCTCAGATCGAGGGTATTTCTTGTTGAGGTTTCGAAGGTACGGATACCGCGTTCGCAGAGGATAACATTTTCATTTCCGTGACTGAGTATATATTCAGCAGCGAGGAGGAATTCTTCTATTGTTGCCATCATGCCACGTTTTGAGAAGGACCGGTTTACGTGAATGGCCCACTTCTTTCAGCAGAGGAAAATTCTGCATGTTCCGTGAGCCAACCTGTAGCATATCTGCATACTCTCCGATCAGTTCAACCTGCCTTGTATCCATTACTTCAGTGACAATTGGCATACCGGTTTCATTACTGATTGTCCTGAGCAGTTTCAATCCTTCTTCACCCATACCCTGAAAGCTGTATGGTGAGGAGCGTGGTTTGAAAGCGCCGCCGCGAAGAATGCGGGCACCACCTCTTTTGACTGCCCTTGCAGTACTGAAAAGCTGTTCCTCGCTCTCAACGGCACAGGGACCTGCAATAATAACAATCTCTGCACCACCTACTTCAACTCCGGCAATATTCACCAGAGTCGAGGTCAGGTTGGTCTCACGACTCACCCTTGCGGGAACCTTGAATCCAACCTTTTCCGGCCGATTGCATGAATTTGTTTCCATTATAGTATCCCTTATCAGATTAATAATTTCCGTGTTTTACTATTTCACTGTCCTTCAGATTCAGAGGAGGAGCTGGAGTAAATTCAAATTTACCGTTTTTCACTTCAGCCATAAATATATCGCTGACATTATTCCAGCTGAACCATCAAAGATAATTTTGCCTGTAACACCCGGGTAACCTTGTAAGGTTTTAAAATCAGTCAGCAGGTCACGGATCAGAACACGGTTAAGTCCTGCTTTACTGACAGCTTCAATAAGAATATTCATACCATCATATGCATGTGCTGCAAATACATCAGGTTCCTGTCCGAATCTCTTTAAGATAATTGGCCTGAAATGCCTTTAGTTTGGGATTATTTGCAGTCGGGGTTGTACTGACAGGTAGTAACAATACCCTCAGCGAGAGGTCCTGCAATTTTCAGGAACTCCGGATTTACGACCCTGTCGGATGCATAAACTGGTTGTTTCATTCCCATAGCTCGTGATCTGTTGCAATATAAGTGCTGATTCCTTTGCATTTCCCCACATCAGAATGGCATCAGGTGATGTTTTCTTAATTCTTTCCAGCTGTGCTTTAAAAATCTGTTTCTCCATCCATGAATCTTTCTTCAATTACAACCGGGTGGCCTACACGAACTGTTGCATCAGTATACTCCTTTATCCCCACCCTTCCATAACGGTTATTGGGTCTGATAACGGCTACCCTGCTATGTCCCATCTTTTCATGTATATAATTCAGGAGCGCATAGCTGCTTGCCCTGTCGTCACTAATAACTCTTATAGTCCATGGAATGTTGGTCTCTGTGAAAGTAGGATCCGGATCGCCGGTACATACCATGAATATCTCAAGCTTAAGTGCAGCTCTCAATGCAACATGAGAAACGATATCGTCAATTGAGCCCAGAAATGCCCAGACTTTCTCATCGTCCATCTTTACAACCTCATTTGCTGCTGCACCCCACAGACCTGCATCATTGTGAGCCATAAGTACAAAAGGCAATCCTTTATATCCTCCTTTTTTATTTGCCTCTTCCATGGCAAGGGTAGCACCCTGCAGCATCTGCTTACCCTGAGGGACCATAACAGATCCGCTGAGTGGTCCAAGAAAACCTATTCTTACTTCTTTGAGGTCTGCCGGAGCCAGTTTTTCCCGGCCGGCACCATTAAAATGTAAGTGGAACCAAGAAAATGATATTTATAGGCTTTGGTATAATTATGATACGGGAAGATCTCATCAGGAGCTTTCCCATAGTTCTGTTTTTTATCCTGACCATTTAGAATTGAAGAAGGAGAGATCAGGATCAGGACTAAAATTGCTGCTATCCAGAATTTAACTTTCATAATTCACATTATTTCGATTTGCAAATTGCGTATGCTTCAATTTCAATTAACAGAGTTTCCCAGCAGAGCCTTGCCTGAATACCTGTGCTTGCAGGAAGAGGATCAAGCTTCATCCACTGGTAAAAAGTGGTTCTGATCTTATTGAATTCAGAATAGTCCCTTTCGATATCTCTTAAATAGTTAGTGGTTCTTACAACATCGTGCCACGACATGTCTTCAACCTCAAGCAGATGTAGTTATATTCCTGTAGGTTCTCCAGAGCTGTGCTTTAAAATCACCTATATGTTCTGCCTGTCCCTGTTCATTCACGCTGGCTGTACCTGAAATCAGTAAAACCTTATAACCTCCAAAATCGAGACGCAGCGCTCTTGAAAAAGAGGATGGTTTCTGATAATTATATGCTTCATTCAGCACCTGAGGGGCATGAACAACATGCTTTTCAATAGGAGGGCGCTCCTCGTGGAGGGCAGGATATACAAATTCATGATAATTATTGTCATCGGTCAGAATGCCGAGTTTCTTCATTTCAACGCGTTCCCCATCAGTAAGTTTTGACAGATCTATCAGTAATTTTTTCTCACTCATTATTTCTATACTTTCAATTAATTCTTATATCAATATTTCTTTTTCAACGAAAGGCTTACACTTAATAACTGCTTTTTCTATTTCATTAATTCGCCACGGCTCACACCTTTCGAGGTAGCTACCCACAATACCCCATCCTCTTCATCAACTCCTATTATGAAGTTATGAGATATTGACGGGGACAATTGTATTTCAGTTGTAGTTTTATTGGGTGTTTTATCATCGATACGGCCGAAATTTTTCACAATGGCTTTTCCGTCTGTGCCATTGTCATTTTTCTTATATGTAACCCAGCTTTTCCCGTCTGTGCAACTGAGTCCCTTATCACTGCATATATATACAACAGAGCCCTCTGCTCTCACAAAGTTGATAAAGTTGCTTGCAAGGCCGCTGTCGTGATCGAAGAATCCTTTCCAGTGTGCTCCATCATAACTAGCAGAGGCCAAAATAGGATGAAACCCATAATACACCGTCACCATATGTCGTTCCGGTTGTGATGTCATGCACCGGACCATCATCGGGAAGCAGGTCAATTTCCATTTCGCCATCCGGATCTGTATAGTCCCTGAATTTTTTGGTTTTAGTTGTATATTCAATAACGCCACCTCCCCATGCAGCGATGAATATTTTCCCATCCCCGGCGGAAACACTGTAGGTCCATGGCTCATGCATCGGAGCATTTTTCTCCGTAAATATTTCCCACTCCTTTGTAAATGTATCATAATGTCCTGCACCTCCGCCAGTAGCACACCAGACATCTTTACCATCGCAAATGACTCCATACACCAGATCATTTGGCATTCCGCTGTTAAACTGTGTGAAGTTTTCAAATTTACCTCCTGACCAGCGACTGAGGCCGCCAAGTGTTCCAATCCAGACATCACCTGTGAGTTTGCTTACATCAATTGAAACGATTCCATTATGAGGGAGTCCGTCTTTAGTTGTATATGTTTTCCATTTCCCATTCTCATAAACAGCCATTCCATCATGAGTTCCAACCAGTACCCTGTCGCCGTCAATACGAACGCAGTATGCCTTATCAGAAGGCAATCCATCTTTTATGGTAAAATTTCGCCAGTGTCCGAACACCGGAACATTACCCGGTCCTTCGCCTGAAATGTAACTAAAAGATGAGAGTACGGAAGTAACAACTGTTGCGATGCTGAAAAGCAAATATCTCCTTAAAAATCTATTCATAATTTTCTGTCTTAATTGGATTTGAATGAAGCATGATGTATCCTGGATGATTTTTGTTCATATTCCGGACTCCTGAGGGATTTAAGATATTCTACAAGATCGTTAAGCTGATTCTTATTCATATCATTGGCTATCCCATGTTTGTCCTCTTTACCATAGAGGGTCCATATCTCTTCCAGAGTAGCTGCCCTTCCGTCATGCAGATACGGAGGAGAGGCATAAATATTATTCAGGTGTGGAGTGTCAAACCTGATTGTATCATCCGATGAAGCAAGTGTCCCTACATTTGCCATCTGAAGGTTGGTATAATATGGTGCCGGATGGCAGGTTACACATCTGTTATTTTCAGGAATTTCCTTTCCGGCATTATCCGTTGTCCGTTCAAAAATTAGCTTGCCTCTCTGCTGAGCTTCAGTTAGTTTTCCTTCAGGATTGAACAGCAGATTTGGAGGGTATTTAATACCTGTCAAAATGTATGCAGTAATTGCATCAAGATCTTTATAGCTGAAGGCCTCTGTTCGGGTCAGTACTGTTGAGAAGCGCATACCATCCTGTTTATAAACTGTCTGGTTCTTTCCATTCCATTTGTATGGAGGAGTTTCTTTTATTTCGCGGAGAGACTGGGTATTTGTAAGGTTTCTACCCATATCCTTTGAAGCCATATTATAAACAAGTCCGTCTTCATGCATGTCCGGATGACAGGTATAACAATCAAACTGATTCTGGAAGGTGTGCCCAGAGTTATTAAAGAGTCTGCGCCCGTGACGGGCAACAGTAATCCTCTTTGGTCCGCCCAGGTCTATTGAATTAACCTTTTCAAGGCTTTCGGTATTTATAACTGCAATCCTGTCCTCAAGCTGTTCAGCAACATAAAGCAGTTTCCCGTCAGGTGACAATGCCAGTCCCTTCGGGTCGGCCCCTGTTTTAATCCTTTTCGTAACAAAACGGCTGCTGATGCCCAGGTTGTTTGCAAAACTCCTCATCAATTCAGGTGATGAACCATTTAATATTGATCTGACAGAGTCAATATCGATAACAGAAACACAATTGACACCCGAACTTGTCATAAAAGCCTTTTTACCATCCGGTGTAATTACGATATCAAACGGATCGGAATAATATGAATTGGGTTCATCAATCAGAAGCTGAGCTACCCTTCCGTTTTCCTTCGGCTCTATTATCACTATTCCATAAGTCATTATAAAACCCTGTTCCACCTGTATTGACGGAACGTAGTTTTTAGGTCTGAGCATTGTAATTAAGGCAAGGTCGCCTGCAGGTGTGAAGGCAATATTTTCCATCAAATAGGCTGATTCAATACTCTTCCTGTCTGAAACCCTCTGCCTGTTTCCGTCAATTACAGTAAGCTCAGACTTGAGTGTATCGCCATAGGGAGCAAGCAGAGCACGTCTGCTGGTAACATAGATCGTTTTTCCATCCGGAGATAATCCAATGCCAGTAGGATTATTCCCTGCAGTAAATCGCTTACTCTCCTCCCCTGATTCAAGATCAATAACAGAAATATTTGATGAATATGAATCAACTACATAGAGTACCCTTCCATCTGCACTTAAACTGAGGCCTGCAGGCCCGTTGCCTGTCGGGAGCGTATCAATAACTGCATTCCTATCCAAATCCACAACAGACACATTGTCAGCCCACTGGTTGCTGACATATGCCTTGCTGTTTTCAGCATCAACAACAACACTATGAGGATATTTCCCAACTTTAATCTTATTCAGTACTTTATTATTCGCTGCATCAACAACAAGCAATTCATCGGCTTCCTGGGCAACAACATAAAGACGGTCTCCTTTAACTGAAACAGCAAGATTGAACGGGGAGTAATAATCAGCGTTTATAAGCTTTGATACAATCTTGTTTGTAGATGTATAGAGATGGCATGATGTGCACAGCAAAGGATGATCATCAACTGCAGTTTTAGAATTAACATGTTCCCTTGCCAGCTTCCTTCCGGGAAAATGAACCAGTAATGCCAGTGCCAGCAACAAACCTCCACTCAATAGTAATTTAGATCTCTTCATATCTCTTACTCCAATGAAACCTTTTTTTCGACTACCTTACTTATATGAACCGGAATATTTAGAGGAGCATTTTTAACTGCCAGCGGGACTTTGTTTTCCGGAACCAGTTCCTGGTTTTCATGACAACCGATACATCCGCGCCGCTCATTTGGACGAAGGTAAATCCATTCGCAGGGATTACCTTTTACATTACCTTTATCATCAATGGCTTGTATCTGAAATGGGGTATCTGCAATGACTTTCAGGTAAAACGAACCATCTTTTTCCACATTAATTTCTCCAAGAGTCGAATCCTTCCCTATAACTCGTATTTTAGATATTCCTGCTATTTTTGAAGTGCCCTGATCCTGAAAATTCACATCCTGGCAGAGAATCAGACCGGTCTTAACACCCATATCCACCTCACTCGGAAGCTTCTTCGATCTTTCATGCTTTTCTATTGCTACAACTTCAGCGATATCATTATCCTTGCTCTCATAAACAACCTTTCCAATGGCTTTATTTTCAGGATCAAATTCATAGAGGCCGTACATGTCAGAATCTGACTTCCTGTAGGAAACCATAAATTTGCCTGAATTAAGAGGAAAAACTGATGAAAAACTACCATCAACCGTTGATGAGAGATTAATGCAGGTATGCAGGGGGCGGTTATAGTTTACAGAAATCAACTTGCCAAAACCGGATTTACCTTCATCCGATTCCACAAATACAATACTGCCTTTTGGTGTCTCCCGGCCCCTGCTCCCGGGGCTATTGCCAGGGGATGCCTTATAAAAAAGTTCATTTTTCGTTCCATCGGGACGAAGGACCATATACTCAGCATCGCTCGCGATTGAATCCAACTGCCTGCAAATAACAAGTACACGGCCATCTGAAAGAACTGAGGAGGCAGAATAACTGTACGGATTAAAAGTAACCCGCCTTAGATCAGAACCATCCGGATTACAACTAAATAGAGCATTACCTGAATTCAGTTCCCCCCTGATTGTCCCACTGCTGAATAATAGACGTCCGTTTGGAAGAAACGCCGGATCAAAGCAATTTTCCGGCAGGGATGTGACTTGCCTGGATTTTAAACTCGACAGATCCATTTCCCATATCTGCCATACATCACCCTGTTTTTGTATTGCGGAGAATAGCATTCTCTCTCCGTCACATGATATCTCAGGAGATCTTGCTGAATAAAACGCTCCTGTGAGCAGTACAGGCTTCGAATCTGATTTGTCCGGATCAATAGCGGATATGCTTGCCTCAAAAGTCTGGCCTGCTGATTCCTGAGATGTAAGATTTATATTCTGCAATTTCCCTGAAATCCCGGTAAAGATTATAGTTCCTTCAGGCAAGCCCTTTTTGCATGATGAAAGAAAAATACAGAAGAAGCCGACTGCTGATATTATTGAGAAAATTAACGATGCTCGTACTCTGTTCATTAAGAAATTGTTTTAAGGTTCAGTTACTGTAAGGATCTGATTCGGCTTAACGTTTTCCAGGACCTGTGTTTTGCCTGACGGCCATCTGATTTGAATCTTTTCGACCATCTCATTTTTTGCCAGACCGAAGTGTATTCTCGGATCATTCTGTGAAAGATATCCGGTTGTACTTTTTCGTTGCTCCGTCTGCACTTTACCTCCTGATGTTACGTTTACTTCTGCTCCTATTCCGTCGCGGTTACTGGTAGTCCCTACAAGATTAAGAGTTATCCAGTTATTCTGATTCCCCTTATTGTTTCTGAGAAAAGCTCCATGGCTATTCAGATTCACAATATAGCCGTCAATGTCGCCATCATTGTCATAATCACCAAAGCATGATCCCCGGCCAACCATCTCTTTTTCGAAGTATTCTCCTCTTTCAGTGGATACATCCCTGAATTTTCCTTCGCCCTCATTTTCAAACAGCTGGTCTTCCTGACCATACAGGTGCTTAAGTGCTCCGTTTACTTTATATATATCAACATCGCCATCGTTGTCATAATCGATAAATGAGGATGACCATCCGACAAATTGTCCGGCCGGCATTGCAATTCCGGAAGAGTATGAGATGTCACTGAAAACCCCGTTACCCATATTCTGATAAAGAGAACAATACTTATCATCGGAAAGGAAGATATCCATGAGACCGTCAGAGTTAAAATCAGCAAAATCTACTGACATGCTTACAGTTGATTCGCCAGCCTGGCTGAAGGCAGTGCCTGACATGGTTCCCTTATCAGTAAATCCCTTGCCGGAGTCGTTGTGCCACAAATAGTTCAATGTATGATCGTTGGCAACATAGATATCCTGGAATCCGTCGTCATCATAGTCAATTGACCCTACTCCCATTGACCGGCCATCAATATCTGTGATCCCCATGGCTTTGGTTGCATCCTCGAATACACCGTTTCCTGTATTGTGATAAAGAATATCAGACTGGGCATCGTATGCCATCGGACCAGGGAAACCATCAGGAGCATAAAAATATTTGTAATTCGGATCAAAACTCAGATAATTACCGACATAGAGATCGAGCAAACCATCATTATCATAATCGAACCATGTTGCCCCGACACTGAAGTCATTATCCCCGCCGGCAATTTTAGCCTTGTTTGTCACATCGGAGAATGTACCGTTGCCGTTGTTTTTCAGGAGTACGTTGGGACCGTAGTTGCTGATGAATATGTCGGGGAAACCGTCATTATTAAAATCACCAATGGTTACACCCATACTGTACCATGGTCCTCCTGCACCGGACTTTTTTGTAACATCTTCAAAAGTACCGTTCTGAAGATTGTGATACAAATGGTTTTCAGGCAATATTTCAGGCTTTTCGCCGCTGCTCAGTCCCTCTCGCCAGGTACCGCTTGTGACGTACAAGTCAATAAACCCGTCTTTATCATAATCAAGGAAGGCGGCACCGCCTGCACTTGATTCAACTATGTTTGTCAACTCCTCATCTCCGATTGATTGAATAAAATCTAGTCCGATTGACTGTCCGATTTCCTGAAAATAATCATCATTTGCAGGAGGAGGTGTTAACATAGATTGTTTGCCGGACCTTGATGATGGTCCTTCACCGGAATGACATCCAGCCAGCAGCAACAGAAAGAAGATAATAAACAGGGGATACCTATCTTCTTTTACATCGCTGTAATTCTTTAAATAAGTTAGCATTGGATCAGGTCTTTAGGTAACGGTGCAAACTTATTCAATTATTCCATTCAAAAAAATGATTAAAAAAATTTAACAGTATAAACCATTATATTTAAGTCAATTTTAAGATTCCGAATGACAGGTTAAAAAAATTTTAACACAAGGAATATTGAGTGATAAACCAAACAGAAACGCAATAAGGATCCAAAAAACGGGTGTAAATTAGCCGGATAATGTATATTTATTAGTTGGACATAGATTTTTAAAACCAGATAATCAGTGACTGGTCAGACTAATCAATACGAAAAAAAAACAACAGCCGATGTACTATCTGAATTAAAGGTACAGGTTAATACGGGTCTTACCGATGAGGAAGTAAAAAGACGACAGGATAGTTATGGTTTGAATGAAGTTGTGGAGAAAAAGCAATTAATGGGCCTTATGTTTCTGAAACACTTCTGGGGACTTACCGCCATTATGCTTGAAATTACAATATTTTTTTCTTTTTTGCTTCAAAAGTATCCGGATGTATATTTAATTGGCGGATTAATGCTGTTCAATGCCTTTATTGGCTTCATACAGGAGAGCAAAGCTGCAAGAACAGTTCAGGCATTAAAGCAAAGCCTTCAGGTGCTTGTACGTGTATTACGAAACACTAAGTGGCAGCTGGTGCCGGGAAGTCAGTTGGTGCCTGGTGATATTATCCGTATCAGAACAGGAGATTTCATCACAGCCGATGCTAAAATAATCGAAGGAAAGGCCGGTATGGATCAATCGGCACTGACAGGAGAGTCTATGCTCATCAGTAAAAATGAAGGCGATTTGTTGTTCTCGGGATCTGTAGTAAAAAACGGTGAATGTAATGCAGTAGTGACATCAACAGGCGCAAATACTTTTTTTGGAAAGACAATTCAGTTGGTTCAAATGGCAAAACCCCGCCTGCATATGGAAGAAGTCGTTGCCAGTGTAGTGAAGATCCTATTTTTAATTGTATTGGTATTTGTCGGGATCACATTTGTTGTTTCCTTATTGCGGGGAGAAAAAGATGGCTCTCGCCAGGGACGTAGCGCGGCTTCGTCGCCTCGCTGAGAAGTTGCCGTTTCCGCGAGAGCTTCTCGTGTACCCAGAGCAGCTTCGAGCGGACGATCTCCTCGATGCGCGTGCGCGACGCCGCTGCCGGAGCGGTCACGATGAGCTCGCCGCCTCGGTCGACCGTGGTGAGCCCAGCGTGCGGCGCTGCACGCTCCGCCGCAGCTCGAAGCGGAGTCCGTCGATCCCGATCGCCGTGCTCATGCCGTGAGCCTGTTGTGCAGCGCCTTCGCCAGCTCCATCGAGCCGGCCAGCAGCGCGCACGGCCTGGTCGTAGTCCTTGAAGACGTCGCTATCGTCGAGGTGGTCGATGATCGACTTGCGAAGGACGTTCTCGTCGTTCGGCGTGCGCCGAGAAGTCTACCGCCCGGATCCCCTGTCGAACGTGGTCCACGAGGTCCACCACCACACCCGCCAGACGAAGGAGCTCCGGCTTCTCAACCTTGGCCCCCGCCGCCTCGACCTCCTCGATGAGGAGGCTCAGGAACGGCGCCTGCGTCCTCGGGTCGAGGTTCGTCTCGTCCGCGGGCCGACCAGCCTGGACCTCCGTCGTGAACTGTCGTAGCGCGTCGCACTTCGTCCCGTCCCGGAACTTCGCAAGGATCGCCTCAAGGCGCTCCGAGAGCTTCTTGTAGTAGGCCGGGTCCTCGCCGAAATGGATGTCGATGTGGTAGCGCGCCGCGTGCTCCATCTCGGACGCCTGGGACTGCTTCGGTCGGCTTGCCGTCGACCGCGGCCAGGAACTCAGCCGAGGTGATCGAGATGGGTGGGACCTTCGGGTCGATCCCGTTTGACACGACGTAGTCGTCGATGAGCTCACGGACCTTGTGGCCGACGCCAGCGAGGTCGAGCTGTTCGTCGCGGTAGAGGTTCGCGGCCATCTTGGCGATGAAGCCGAGGAGCTTCGCGTCGCGGAGATAGGGCCGGCCCTCGGGCCGCGTGCGGAACAGCTCCAGCACGGTAAGGAACGCGCTCAAGCGCCCGATGAAGTCGGCGCGCAGACGGTTGTCCCGAAGGAGGTCTACGCAGTCGTTGACCTTGGCGATGTCCGGGACGCCGTTCTTATGGAACAGGGAGAGCACGTTGCCGTGCCGCTCCTCCAGCTTGGGCAACTCCGCCGTGATGTCGGTGGCCGCTCCCTCGACGTCCTCCTCGGCGTAGACCGCGAGGGCATCCCTGAGTCGGCGGCCGATGCCGAAGTAGTCGACGACGAGCCCGGCCGTCTTGTTCGGCGCCGTGCGGTTTACGCGCGCGATGGCCTGGAGGAGATCGGCGCCCTGCATGAAACGGTCGAGGTAGAGGACCTGCTCGACCGGCGCATCGAACCCCGTGAGGAGCATGCTCTTGACCGAGAGGATCGCGAGCGGGTCCGTGCGGGTCGGATCCTCGTGGATTAGCGGCTTCTTGAACCGCTCCACGCGCACTTTCACCTTGCCCTTGTCGCTCCACTCGTTCCACGCCGGGTCTTGGTTGTGCGACCCGGAGATGACGGCGGCCGCTTCCAGCCGCTCGATGAGCCCTCTCCTGCGCGCCGCTCGGACGAGGAACTGGGTCTCAGGGTCCTTCGCCTCTAGCTCCTCCTCGGTGAACTGGAGCTGGGCGGGGGTCAGCGCATCGATTCGGGCAAGTAGCCGTCCCCGCGCGTCGACGAACGCCTGCTGATAGCGTACCGCGGCGAGCCGACTCGTGGCGACGACCTGCGCCTTGAAGCCGTTCGGCAGCACGTTGTCCACGTAGTGCCGCAGCATGTCCTCGGCCTTGCGCGCGATGAGGTCGGGCGCCTCCAAGACCGTGGACACGGTGGCGAACCGCTGCCGGATAGCTTCGCGCTCCGCCTCGCTGCGGTCGCGGAACATGTCATCGAATAGCTGGTCGATGGTTCCGCCCCCCGCGACACCGGCCGACACCGCTCGGAGTTCGTAAAGGATCGGCACCGTCGCGCCATCGTCCTCTGACTGGCGGATGGTGTAGCGGTCGATGAACGAACCGAAGATGTCATGCGTCTTCTGCCGCGCGCCCATCAGGATCGGCGTGCCCGTGAAGCCGATCTTGGCCGCGTTCGGCAGCGCCTCCATGAGGTTCAAGTGGAGCGTGCTCGTGTGCGAGCGGTGCGCCTCATCCACGAGCAGAAGGATCCGCTCCGATTCGTTGAGCACGGGAAACGCGCCGTAGCGGATCGTCTCCGCTGCGCGGTCGGCTGCCATCTGTACCGGAGCCAAGCCGCCTTCACGCCGCGGTACGAACTCGACGACCTCGGCCTCGTCGTCGCGATCCTGGACGAGCTGGATCTTCCCGAACACGAGCCCGGGGCCGCTCTCGCGAAGCTTGGCCATCAGGTCCTGCGTGCTGGTGGCGCGCTGGACGTTGTCGCCCGACAGACGTGCCGTCCCGGCGAGTTGGTCTTCGAGATTGATGCGGTCGGTGACGACCACCACCTTGAACGGGCGAAGCGCAGGTAGCGTCCGCATCTTGCGGACGAGGAACACCATCGTGAGGCTCTTTCCCGACCCCTGGGTGTGCCAGATGATGCCGCCCCGCTCGTCCGTCCGCGTCCTCGAAGTCTGTCTCGTAGCTCCCGTGGAGAGACGCCGGATTGCCTCGTGAACCGCGCGAAACTGCTGGTAGCGCGCGACGATCTTGCGCGTCTTGCCCGCCGCCTCGCTGAAGAGGGTGAAGTTCCGAACGAGGTCGAGGAGGTGAGCCGGCCGTAGCATCCCCGCGACGAGCAGTTCTTGGCTGCGCAGTTTCTCGACGCCGAGGTCTTCAGCTACCGCGGCGAGCGGAACGGGGCTCGTGTCCTTCCACTCCAGGTAATGCTCCGCAGTGGCACCGATGGTCCCGGCGCGCGCCTCGTGCAACCAAGTCGCAACGAGGAGTTGGTTGGTGTGGAAGAGGCGCTCGGCCCCCTCGTCCGCCTCGATCCAGCCGCGCTGGTTCGAGTAGCGCATGAGCTGCTCGATCGCAGCGTCCATCGGCTGCGCGATCGACGGGCTCTTGCACTCGATGACGACCAGCGGAATGCCGTTCACGAACAGCACGATGTCGGGGATGATGAAGTCCTTGACGCCCCCAGGCGTGTCGACGCGGAACTGGTTGACGGCCAGGAAGTCGTTGCGTTCGGGGTGCTCGAAGTCGATGAAGTGCGCTGTGCGCGACTTGCCGCGCGGATCGTTAGCGATCGGCGTCGACGACCGCGCCCGACAGCAGCAGCTCTGTCGCCGCCGCGTTCGCCTCTAGGAGGTGCGGCGCGGCGATGCGGTCGAACTGGCCGATGGCCTGCTCGATCCGGGAGTCGTCGATCCACGGCTCTCCGTCCTCGCGGACGTTGATCCGTCGCATCGCGGCGCCGAGTCGCTTCTTCAGCAGTACCTCGCGGAAGCTGGTGCGTCCCGTAAGATTTGGACGCCGATGTCGCCCTCGACGTGCTCCCAACCGAGGCCGCGAAGCTGTTCGATGAAGGGCTTCTCGACCTCGGTGAACTCGTTCGGAAGCGTGGTCATGAAGGGATCCAAGCCGGCGCGAGGGCTGCCGGCAACTTCCTCGTTTACGTCTTCAAGCGCACGCGGCCGGTGAGGAGGTCGTGCATGAGTCCCTGCTTCTGGAGCTCCAGCTTGGACAGGTACAGCTCCTCAGCCCGGATCCTTGCATCTGCGGCGGCTAACGTCATACCCGCCTGCCTCTGCTGAATGAGACTGGGGGCCGGAACCCGCAACGCTCGAAAGTCCTTCAGAGTGACCTTCGGGCGCGTAACACCACCTGTGATCATTCTGACTTGCGCTTGAACAGCCTCGTGGTTGAGCGCGCACGCGAGCCACTCCGGAACAACCCTTGCGGGGTCCGGTCGAACACGGATGACGTCAGCGGTGATGACTCCGGGCGGCATCCACGCTGGATAGACGCACGCGATACAGGGGGGCAATCCCATCTTCGTCGCGATCACCTCACCTGGCGCAACGGAGTGTGCCGCCAACTCGGTAGCTTTCGGTTGCGACACATACACATTGCTGTTCCATACAAATCCGCTCGCCTTTACGTCGCGCACGAACACGACCGGGACCCCTGACGGTCGATAATCAGAAGCCAGAAGGTTGCTGCCGAAGGGCCCGATTGTTGTTGCACCGCGGTCCTGAACTGCGAGCTCCGCGACGGTCAAGTGCGGACCACCAACCGCCGCGATGAAGTCGTCCAAAAGGCCAAGACGCGACAGTTTGAGTTTCGCGATGGCTGCCTCAGTCGCCCCGATCGCATCATCGACGGCGTCGACGACCTCGGCGATCCCGTGTTGCTCACTAGCTGGAGGAAGCCGAACCGGAAACTTCAGCAGGTCAGGAAGATCGATCTTCTTCGTGCCATGCGTTGAAGCCGTTGCGAGTCCGAGTAATTCGTGCGCGTTGGCGACGAACCAGTGGGCCAAGAAGCGCGGAAGAACCGCGGGGTTTGCGACCACGCCCTTCACGTCTTGATTGAACGCCATCCGACGTCCGGCAACACAAACGGGAAACGTGTGGGCGAGGATCATTCCTCGGACGACGATGAAGATCGTGTTTGCCGGAACCGCGCGAGATCGATCGTCGACGCCCGCTTGCGACACATGATCCGTGGCGTCGAATAGATCGAGGACTTCATGTCCTTCGGGCTGACCCAAGGGATCCGTCCTTCCCAGAACGCTCGCACCGCCATACTGGGAGTCCCGCCGCTGTACCAAGATGCGACTTGGTCAAGGGAGCTTACGGACCAACCCTCTGGTAGGGCCTGGGCTGCCACCCGTTTACGCTCGTCAGGCGTCATAGCCGAGCTCGGTGAGATGTGCGGCCAGCCGGGAAACGGCTTCAGCGCGTTCCCGTTCGATGTCCTTGGCTGGGACTCGGTACTTGTCCCACCACCCTTCGACTCGGTTCACGACCTCCCGCCGGTGCGAGGCCGTTCGGCGCTCGATCTCCGAGACCAGGTCGTTGTGAAGGATGTCGAGCACCAGCTGCTCGCGACCCGCCAAGTCTAGCGCGCCGGCCTCGTGTGCTAGACGATCGAGCAAGCCCTTGCGCAGGATCTTCAAGTTAGCCTTCGCGTCCTTGAGCTCCTTCTTCAGTGCCTTCACCTGCTCCGGCGTCAGCTCCGTCACCGCGTCATCCGCACCGCCATCGATCTCCTCCTCGCCCGTCTCAGCGGCTTCCAGCTGTGCCTCGACGGTTGCCTTCTTCGCTTCGGCAGCCGACACCTCGTCCAGGTACGCCGCGAGGAGCCGCGTTACGAGCTTGTGGCCGAGGGGGTCCGACTTACTGGCACCATCTGCGGACTCGATGGCATCCCGGATCGTCGCCACCCAAGAATCCAACAGCCCTTCGTACCCCTGCGCGGCGAGCACCTTTAGATCGGGGAGGCTTGCGCCCCA
>CAWFRW010000028.1:0-91277 GCA_963818295.1 uncultured Bacteroidales bacterium | reverse complement strand
TTATGGCGGTGACAAAAATAATAATTTTTTAAAACAGTTGAAGAAAGTGCAAAGAATTCCAAATTTTTTATTTCCTTTGCATCGGTTTTTTGAAACTCAGGAGTACCGTTTTTTCTTTCAGAGTAAGTTTATAAAACGTTTTTCATAGGAAAGATCGGGAAGTAACCTGTTAATAACTTACATTTTTTCGTAAGATATTTTGTTTCTCAATATGCTTTAGTGCCCGATTACAGGTATGCATCGGGTATCTGAACATGGCGGATAATATTGTTTCAAAAAAAACTGTTACATGTTTGCGATTTAAAAAATAAAAACAATACCTTTGCAAACCATTTTTTGGAGTAAAATTTAAGCTAAAATTAATTGTATATATGCCGACAATTCAACAGTTAGTAAGAAAAGGCAGGAAAAAACTGATAGATAAAAGTAAAGCACCTGCTTTGGATTCATGTCCTCAGAGAAGGGGAGTATGCGTTCGTGTTTATACCACCACGCCTAAGAAACCTAATTCTGCCATGAGGAAAGTAGCCAGGGTAAGGCTTACCAATCAAAAAGAGGTAAACGCTTACATCCCGGGTGAAGGACATAACCTTCAGGAACACTCAATCGTTCTCATCAGGGGTGGCAGGGTTAAGGACCTTCCGGGTGTTCGTTATCACCTGGTTCGTGGCGCCCTTGATACCTCAGGCGTTGATGGCCGTACACAGAGAAGATCAAAATATGGTGCTAAAAGACCAAAGAAGTAACAGTTAAAGGTAAACAATAATGAGAAAGTCAAGACCAAAGAAGAGGATTCTGTTACCGGATCCGAAGTACAAAGATCCCTATGTAACAAGATTTGTGAACAATCTTATGTACAGTGGAAAAAAGAATCTTGCTTTTAAAATTTTCTACGACTCACTGGAAATTATTGGAGATAAATTTAAAAGTGAAGGAAAGACACCGCTTGAGATTTTCAAGCAGGCTCTTGATAATGTCACCCCCCAGGTTGAAGTAAAAGCACGCAGGGTTGGTGGCGCAACTTTCCAGGTCCCGATGGAGATCAGGTCCGACAGGAAAGTAAGTATAAGCATGAAGAACATGGTCTCATTTGCACGTAAGAGAACTGGTCATTCGATGGCTGAAAGACTTGCTGCTGAACTCATGGCAGCCTATAAGCTTGAAGGCGGCGCTTATAAAAAGAAAGAAGATACTCACAGGATGGCTGAGGCAAACAAGGCATTTGCTCACTTCCGTTTTTAATTAATTAATTAAGCCGCGAGATTGCAGCACAGATGGATAAAAACCTGAAATATACAAGAAACATCGGAATCATGGCCCACATTGATGCCGGTAAGACCACAACGACAGAACGTGTTCTGTTCTTTACCGGTCGTACCCATCGCATGGGAGAGGTACATGACGGAAATGCAACGATGGACTGGATGATTCAGGAACAGGAGAGGGGTATTACAATTACCTCTGCTGCTACAACTACATTCTGGAAGTACAAGGACCAGGAGTATAAGATAAATATTATCGATACCCCGGGACACGTTGATTTTACTGTTGAAGTTGAAAGATCGCTCAGGGTACTCGACGGAGCAGTCGCAGTATTCTGTGCAGTCGGAGGCGTGGAGCCGCAGTCAGAAACTGTCTGGAGACAGGCAAATAAATATGTTGTGCCAAGAATTGCCTTCATCAACAAGATGGACAGGGCAGGAGCTGATTTTTACAGCGTGGTGCAGCAGATCCAGGAGAAGCTTGGCGCGAATCCTGTACCGGTTCAGATTCCGATAGGCGCTGAAGAAAATTTTAACGGGGTCATCGACCTTGTTAACATGAAAGCAATCGTCTATTATCCTGATGATACAATCGTCACACGATTTGAGGTTGAAGAGATTCCTGCCAACATGAGGGAGGAAGCTGAAGAGTGGAGAGGAAAGCTTATTGAAGCTGTTGCAGATGTTGATGACACCTTCTGGAGAGATATCTTGAAGACCATGAGTCAATTACAGGCGAAGAGGTTGTTACAGCGCTCAGAAAGGCTACAATCGACGGTCTTGCAATACCTGTTATCTGCGGAGCTGCATTCAAGAACAAAGGTGTACAGCATCTTCTTGATTCGGCAATCGCATTTCTTCCTTCACCGGTTGATAAGGGATCTGTGATAGGTATTGATCCGAGAAATGATGAAGAGATTGAGCGTAATCCGGATGATGAAGAACCATTGTCAGCCCTTGCATTCAAAATAGCTACCGACCCGTTTGTGGGGAGACTTGCATTTTTACGGATCTACTCAGGCGTTCTCAAAGCAGGTGATACTGTACTCAATGTACGAACAGGAAAGAGGGAAAGGATCAATCGTCTTTTCCAGATGCATGCAAACAAACAGAATCCGAAAGAATTTATTGCTGCAGGTGATATATGTGCAGGAGTAGGATTTAAAGATATTAAGACAGGCGATACATTATGTGCCATTAACAAACCGATTCAGCTCGAGACAATGGATTTCCCCGAGCCGGTTATCGGAGTGGCAATTGAGCCTAAAACACAGGCCGACGTTGATAAGTTATCGATGGCGCTCAGCAAGCTTGCTGAGGAAGATCCTACTTTCCAGGTCAGAACAGATCCGGACAGCGGTCAGACAGTTATCCATGGCATGGGTGAACTTCACCTTGAGATCCTTGTCGATCGTCTTAAAAGAGAATTTAAAGTAGAATGTAACCAGGGACCTCCCCAGGTTGCATACAAGGAAGCCATTACAACTGCTGCCGAATTCCGCGAGGTATTCAAGAAACAGTCCGGAGGAAGGGGCAAATTTGCCGACATTACTTTTGAGATTGGTCCGGCAGATGAAAATGTAAGAGGTCTTCAGTTTGTAAATGATATCAAGGGTGGACATATTCCGAAAGAATATATTCCATCAGTTGAAAAAGGGTTCCGCGAAGCGATGGTCAATGGACCGCTGGCTGGATTCCCTCTCGATAGCCTTAAAATAGTACTCAGAGACGGTTCATTCCATCCGGTTGACTCCGATGCTCTGTCGTTTGAAATTGCAGCCAAACAGGCTTTCAGGAAATTTGCATCAAAATGCAATCCTGTAATCCTGGAGCCTATCATGTCTACAGAAGTTGTTACTCCTGAAGAATATGTTGGCGATGTTATCGGCGATTTCAACAGACGGAGAGGACGTGTGGAAGGAATGGAATCGAAAGCAGGCTCAAGGGTTGTTAAAGCAAAAGTACCTCTGTCCGAGAAATTCGGTTATGTTACAGTACTCAGAACCCTTACCTCAGGGAGAGCAACTTCAACAATGGAGTTCTCCCATTACGAAAAGGTACCTGCAGAAATATCAAACAGAATTGTAGAAGTTGCAAAAGGAAAAATTCTTTAAAAGATGAGTCAGAAAATTCGTATTAAACTCAAATCTTACGATCATAATCTGGTGGATAAGTCTGCCGAGAAGATTGTAAAAACAGTCAAATCTACTGGTGCAGTAGTAAGCGGACCGATACCGCTTCCAACACACAAAAAGATTTATACAGTGCTTCGTTCACCCTTTGTAAACAAGAAAGCAAGAGAACAGTTTGAGCTTTCCTCATATAAAAGATTGCTCGACATATACAGCTCAACACCAAAGACCATCGATGCACTGATGAAGCTTGAGCTTCCCAGCGGAGTTGAGGTAGAGATTAAAGTGTGAAACAAGTAAAGTATTATAGAGATGCAGGGATTAATTGGTAAAAAAGTAGGAATGACATCCATTTTTGATGAAAATGGAAAAAATATTCCTTGTACAGTACTGCAGGCCGGACCATGCGTTGTGACACAGGTCAAGACAGTGGAAAGAGACGGCTATTTTGCTGTACAGCTTGGATTTGAAGATAAAAAAGAAAAGCACACAACAAAAGCCGAACTGGGCCATTTCAAAAAAGTCAATACAACTCCGAAGAGGAAACTCATCGAGTTTACAGGCTTTGAGGATGGGCAGTGCAAGGAAGGCGATGTGCTGACAGCAGATCTTTTCAGTGCAGACAGCATAGTTGACGTCAGGGGATGGTCAAAGGGAAAAGGATTCCAGGGTGTTGTAAAACGTCATGGATTTGCCGGTGTCGGAGGACAGACCCACGGACAGCACAACAGGGGCAGGGCACCTGGTTCACTCGGAGCATCATCATTTCCTTCAAGGGTTTTGCCTGGCATGAGAATGGCCGGACGTACCGGAGGTAACAAGGTGATGTCAATGGACCTTAAAGTTGTAAGGCTTATGGCTGAGGAGAACATATTAATTGTAAAAGGATCGGTACCGGGTCCGAAAGGTGGTTACGTAATAATTACAAAATAATGGAATTAGCTATTCTTAATATCAGTGGTAAGGAAACCGGAAGAAAAGTCAATCTTGACGATTCAATTTTCGGGATAGAACCTAACGACCATGCTATTTACCTCGATTCAAAGCAGTATCTGGCCAATCAGAGGCAGGGTACACACAAAGCGAAGGACCGTGGCGAAGTAGCCGGAAGTACCAGGAAGATTAAAAGACAGAAAGGAACCGGAACTGCACGCGCAGGAAATATCAGGAATCCGCTCTTCAGGGGAGGAGGCCGCGTGTTCGGTCCGCAACCAAGATTCTACGGCTTCAAGCTGAATAAAAAGGTTAAAGCAGCTGGCAAGAAAATCAGCTCTTTCATATAAAGCTTCAACAAATAATATTATTGTTCTCGAAGACTTCTCTTTTGAGACTCCTAAAACAAAGGAAATCATCAAAATGGGAATTAACCTGAATATTGCTAATAAAAAATCAATATTTGTTTTTCCGGAACAAAATAATAATATATATTTGTCAACCCGAAATGTACAAGGGGTTGAAGTTGTAATCGCCAGTGAATTAAACACTTATAAGATAATGAAGGCTTCAACTTTGGTACTTGTGGAGAGTGCAGTTGACGTTTTGCAGTCGACTTTTGAAAACTAGAAAAATTTGAGTGATGAATATTTTGCTTAAACCAATTGTAACGGAAAAGATGACAAGCCTGGGCGATAAATTTAATCGCTATGGTTTTCTGGTTGCGAGAAGCGCAAATAAGTTACAGATAAAAAAAGCCGTTGAAGAACTGTACAGTGTTACAGTTGATTCGGTAAACACGATGCGTTATGGCGGGAAAATAAAATCCCGTAATACAAAATCGGGGATTCTGACAGGTAAAACAGACGCCACAAAGAAGGCTGTTGTTACTCTGGCAGAAGGGAATAAAATTGATTTCTATAGCAATATTTAATAACCTATATGGCAGTCAGAAAGATCAAACCTGTAACACCAGGTCAGCGACACAAGATCGCAGGCACTTTTGATACGATCACAAGTGCTACGCCGGAAAAATCCTTGCTTCGACCGCATAAACATTCAGGAGGAAGGAACGGTAACGGCAAAATGACAATGAGATACATCGGAGGCGGTCATAAAAAGATGTACAGAGTAATCGATTTCCTCAGGGAGAAAGACGGAGTTCCGGCAACAGTGAAAACTATCGAGTACGATCCGAATCGTTCTTCAAGAATAGCACTTGTTGTTTATAGTGATGGAGAAAAGAGATACATTGTTGCTCCTGTCGGGCTTCAGATTGGCCAGTCATTGCTCTCAGGCAAGGAGGCATCACCCGAGATCGGAAATACTTTATTCCTCAGCGATATCCCGCTCGGAACAATAATTCACAATATTGAGCTTAAGCCTGGCAAGGGTGGTGCCATTGCAAGAAGTGCAGGAACATATGCACAGCTTTCGGCACGCGACGGAAAATATGCCACAATCAAGCTTCCTTCAGGTGAAACAAGGCTGATCCTTACAACATGCCGTGCAACTATCGGTACTGTTTCAAATCCGGATCATAACCTTGAGAGATCAGGAAAAGCAGGTCGTTCACGCTGGCAGGGACGTCGTCCGAGAGTAAGAGGCGTTGTTATGAACCCGGTTGATCACCCGATGGGTGGTGGTGAAGGAAGAGCATCCGGAGGACATCCGAGATCCCGTAAAGGAATTCCTGCAAAGGGCTTCAAAACAAGGGATATGAAAAAATACTCTGCAAAATTTGTTGTTGAAAGAAGGAAAAAATAGCTGATATATTATGAGTAGATCAATTAAAAAAGGCCCTTTCATCGATTTCAAACTCGAAAAGAGAATCCTTGAAATGAATGAAGGAAAAAAATCAGTGCTCAAGACATGGTCAAGAAGATCGGTGATATCACCGGATTTTGTCGGACATACTATAGCAGTTCACAACGGGAACAAATTTATCCCCGTTTACATTACCGAGAACATGGTAGGTCATAAGTTAGGAGAATTTTCACCTACCCGTACTTTCAGGGGTCACTCTGGTAATAAATAAGTAATGTAAACATTGAAAATCATTTAGAAATGGGTGCAAGAAAAAGAAATACAGCTGACCAGCGAAAAGAGGCCGCCAAGACCAGATACCAGGCGATCCTTAAAAACTGTCCTACCTCACCGCGAAAGATGCGGCTGGTAACCGATCTGATAAGCGGAATGGATGTAAACAGAGCACTTGATGTCCTCAAATTCAGTTCACAGGAGGCATCACGCAGAATGGAAAAACTTCTTCTGTCCGCAATTGCCAACTGGCAGGCGAAGAATGAAGGTGTAAGAGTGGAAGAGAGCAATCTGTATGTCAAACTTGTTCATGTTGACGGAGGCCGTTCACTGAAAAGATTGCAGACTGCACCTCAGGGAAGAGCTTACAGGTTGAGAAAAAGATCAAACCATGTAACTCTCGTGCTCGACAGTAAGAATATTGAAGTTGAAAATACATCAAAATAGAACAGATGGGACAAAAAGTAAATCCGATTGGTAACAGATTAGGTATAATCAAAGGATGGGATTCAAACTGGTACGGCGGAAAAGATTTTTCCGGTAAACTGGTTGAGGATACAAAGATCAGGGAATATCTGAACGCCAGGCTTGCAAAAGCCAGCATATCCAAGATTATTATTGAAAGAACTCTGAAGCTTATTACTGTTACAGTAAATACTGCACGTCCGGGTATTATTATTGGAAAAGGTGGTCAGGAGGTCGACAAGCTTAAGGAGGAACTCAAGAAGATCACCAAAAAAGAGGTTCAGATCAATATCTTTGAAGTTAAACGTCCCGAACTGGATGCCAATATAGTAGGAAACAATATAGCCCGTCAGCTTGAAGGCAAGATCTCATTCCGCCGTGCAATCAAAATGTCGATTGCTTCAACGATGCGTATGGGAGCAGAGGGTATCAAGATCATGATCTCCGGTCGTCTCGGAGGAGCTGAAATGGCAAGGAGCGAAACTTACAAGGAAGGCCGTATTCCCTTGCACACATTCCGTGCTGATATCGATTATGCACTGGCTGAAGCTCATACAAAAGTTGGTCTGATAGGTATAAAAGTATGGATCTGCAATGGTGAGGTTTATGGCAAAAGAGATCTTAGTCCGAATATCGGAGCGAAGAATGCCAAAAGCAAGAGTCTTAAGCGTAAGGCAAAGAAATAAGAAGAGTAGTAAATAATTATATAATAATATTAAGCAATGTTACAACCGAAAAGGACCAAATTCAGGAGAGCCCAGAAGGGAAGAATGAAAGGCAATGCACAGAGAGGCAACCAGTTGGCATTCGGGTCATTTGGGATCAAGGCGCTTGAGGAGCATTGGATCACCGGAAGGCAGATCGAAGCAGCACGTCAGGCAGTTACACGTCACATGAAACGTGAAGGTCAGTTATGGATCAGAATATTCCCTGATAAGCCTATAACAAAGAAACCTGCCGAAGTGCGTATGGGTAAAGGAAAAGGAGCCCCTGAGGGATTCGTAGTTCCGATTACTCCTGGCAGAATCCTGCTTGAGGCTGAAGGTGTGCCATATGAAGTTGCAAAAGAGGCGCTCCGTCTGGGTGCTCAGAAACTTCCGATAACTACCAAATTTATTGTAAGACGCGATTACGTACAGGAATAAAATTTTAGACAGAGATGAAAACTTCAGAAATAAGGGAATTAAGCACTTCAGACATTCTCGAGCGCATCGATACCGAGAGGACCATGCTGGTCCGGATGAAGCTTAACCATGCAATAACCCCTCTCGACAACCCGCAGAAGGTAAAAGAGGTAAAACTTACAATTGCACGTCTGCTGACAGAATTGCGTACAAGAGAGTTGAATAAGAAATCTAATAGCTAGAGCAGCAATGGAAGACAGGAATCTTAGAAAAGAACGTATAGGTGTCGTTGTCAGCACTAAAATGGACAAATCCATCGTCGTTGCCGTTAAAAGGAAAGTGAAGCATCCTATATATGGTAAATTCATAAACAAAACAAAAAAGCTGATGGCGCATGACGAAGAGAACACATGCAATATTGGTGACACTGTACGCATATCAGAGACCAGGCCTCTGAGTAAAAATAAAACCTGGAGATTAATTGAAATAATCGAAAGAGCTAAGTAATCATGATACAGCAGGAAAGCAGATTAAGCGTAGCCGATAACTCAGGAGCCAAGGAAGTATTGTGCATAAGGGTACTCGGCGGTAGCAAAAAAAGATATGCCACCGTTGGTGATAAAATTGTGGTGAGTGTGAAATCAGCACTTCCCTCCGGTGAAGCAAAAAAAGGTACAGTCAGCAAGGCTGTTGTTGTAAGAACCAAAAAAGAGATCCGTCGTGCCGATGGTTCATATATAAGGTTCGACGACAACGCAGTTGTTCTGCTTAACAATGTCAATGAGGTTCGTGGTACACGTATCTTCGGCCCTGTTGCAAGGGAATTGCGTGACAAGTATATGAAGATTGTTTCATTGGCACCTGAAGTGTTGTAATATATTAAATAGGCAGCGATGCAGAAGAAATTACATATAAAAAAGGGAGACACGGTTATGTTGATAACCGGTGAATCCAAAGGTCAGAAAGGCCGTATTCTGGAAGTAGACAGAGAAAAGGAAAGAGCTATTGTTGAAGGGATAAACATGGTATCGAAACATACCAAACCCAATGCAAAGGCACCACAGGGCGGAATCATCAAAAAGGAAGCCCCTGTGCATATCTCAAATCTTATGCTTATCGATCCGGCTTCCGGAAAGCCAACACGTATTGGCAAAAGGCTTAATGATAAAAATAAATTAGTGCGTTATTCAAAAAAATCAGGAGAGGAGATCAAGTAATGTACATACCTGCGCTAAAAACCAAGTATAATGACGAGATCGTCCCTGCATTAATGAAGGAATTCGGTTACAAGACGATAATGCAGGTCCCGAAGTTGGAGAAAATTGTTCTCAACCAGGGAGTAGGACAGGCAATTGCCGATAAGAAACTGCTCGAGTATCGGAGTTAAGGAAATGACAGATATTGCCGGTCAGAAAGCAGTTCAGACAATTTCGACGAAAGATATCTCGAATTTCAAGCTGAGAAGAAATATGCCTATCGGAATAATGGTGACATTACGGAAAGACAGGATGTATGAATTCCTTGAAAGACTGATCTCTGTTGCTCTGCCGCGTATCCGCGACTTCAAAGGCATCAATTCGAAGCTCGACGGACGTGGTAACTACACTCTGGGAATTACTGAACAGATCATCTTCCCTGAGATCGACCTCGACAAAATTGCCAAAATCATGGGTCTCCAGATAACTTTCGTTACCTCGGCAGATACAGATGAGGAGGCACTGGCTCTTCTGAAACAATTTGGTTTACCATTTAAAAATACTAAAAACTAGTTATATGGCTAAAGAATCGATGATAGCCCGTGAAGTTAAACGTGCTAAACTCACTCAGAAATACGCTGCCAAGAGAGCACAGCTGAAAGCCGATGGCGATTATGTCGGACTAAGCAGGCTCCCCAGAAATTCAAATCCCAACAGAATGCATAACCGTTGCAAACTGACAGGCCGCTCAAGAGGTTATATGAGACAGTTTGGAATAAGCAGGATAACTTTCAGGGAAATGGCACTGTTCGGGCTTATACCCGGAATCAAAAAAGCCAGCTGGTAATTTAAGAATAAAATATAAACTACATTAAATATTAAGAGATGACTGATCCAATTGCAGATTTACTGACCAGAATAAGGAACGCCATTATGGCAGGTCATAAGGTTGTGGAGGCACCAGCATCCAATCTTAAGAAAGAGATTGCCAGAATTCTTTTTGAAAAAGGTTATATTCTCAGTTATAAGGTTGTAGAAGGTGAAACAGTGCAGGGTGTTCTGAAAATTGCTCTCAAGTATAATTCAAAGAGCAAATTGCCCGCTATAAAAGAAATTCAGAGAGTCAGCCGGCCAGGCCTCAGACAATATACCGGATTTGATGAAATGCCACGTGTATTGAACGGTCTGGGTATTGCAATTATTTCTACCTCCAGGGGACTTATGACCGATAAAGAGGCAAAAAAGGAAAAAATTGGTGGTGAAGTGTTATGTTATGTTTACTAATTAGGAGGATAGCTTAATGTCACGAATAGGAAAATTACCTGTAAACCTGCCAAAAGGCGTCACTGTAAGTGTGAGTGATGCCAATGTGGTTAGTGTGAAAGGCCCCTTGGGTGAATTGACTCAGGTAGTCAATAAAGACATCAAGGTGGAAATGGTGGGAAACGAGATTATAATATCAAGACCATCAGAATCAAAAAACCATAAATCATTGCATGGTCTTTACCGCGCATTGATACACAATATGGTGGTAGGGGTATCGGAAGGATACAAAAAGGAACTTGAACTTGTAGGTGTTGGATACCGTGCTGAGGCAAAAGGTCAGAACCTTGAAATGAGTCTTGGTTTCTCGCATGAAGTATTGATTCAGCTCCCGGATGAAGTTAAGGTTGAAACTAAGACTGAAAGAAGGGCTAATCCGATCATTACCCTCAGATGCATCGACAAGCAGCTTATGGGACATGTTGTTGCGAAGATCAGATCGCTCCGTCCGCCGGAACCTTACAAAGGCAAGGGGATAAAGTTTGTTGGAGAGCAGCTGAGACGGAAAGCTGGAAAATCTGCCAGTGTTTAGGGTATAAAATAGTAAAAGAAAGAAATCATGGCCTTAACTAAGTTGGAAAGAAGGACAAGGATCAAAATGAGGATCCGGAAAAAGATAAACGGCACTGCCGAAGCACCCAAGGCTTGCAGTCTACCGTAGCAACAAACAGATCTATGTTCAGGTTGTTGATGACCTGAATGGAGTTACTCTTCTGTCGGCATCATCAAAGGAAAAAGATGTTGCTGCCCAGACAGGAGTAAAAAAGATTGAACAGGCTAAACTGGTGGGAAAGCTGCTTGCTACCAAATGCAAAGAAAAGGGTATCGAGAAAGTTGTTTTCGACAGAAGCGGATATAAATATCATGGCAGAGTAAAATCATTGGCTGATGCAGCCCGCGAAGGCGGATTAAAATTCTAATGAATTATGGGAAACGGTATAAGAAAAGTTAAAACCAGCGACCTCGAACTTAAGGACAGGCTTGTAAGTATCCAGAGAGTAACAAAAGTTACCAAAGGCGGACGTACATTCAGTTTTTCAGCCATCGTTGTGGTTGGAAATGAAGATGGCATTGTCGGACATGGTCTTGGTAAAGCCAGTGAAGTAACAACAGCAATCTCGAAAGGTATCGAAGATGCAAAAAAGAACCTTATTAAAGTGCCTGTTATAAATGGTACAATACCTCACGAACAGGTTGCAAAATTCGGTGGTGCGAAAGTATTCATCAAACCTGCATCAGACGGTACCGGAGTTAAGGCCGGAGGTGCTATGCGTGCAGTACTTGAAAGCGTTGGCGTGAAAAACGTGCTTGCAAAATCAAAGGGTTCATCAAATCCTCACAACCTGGTAAAAGCTACTTTCGCTGCTCTTCTTGAGATGCGCGATGCATTTTCAGTTGCTGAACACAGGGGAGTTACAATGGATAAAGTATTTAACGGTTAGTAAAGAAAAACGATGGCAAAAATTCGTATAACCCAGGTGAAAAGCAAAAACGGGAAGCCTGAAAGACAGAAAAGAACTCTTGAAGCTCTTGGCATCCGTAAATTAAACCATAGTGTTGAACATGAAGCCACTCCTCAGATCCTGGGGATGGTTGTAAAGGTAAGACACCTGGTTAAAGTTGAAAATATTTAAGATATAAACCATATTTATAATACAAAGTTATGGATTTGAGTAACTTAAGACCTGCTAAAGGATCGGTTAAAAAAGGAAAGCGTCTCGGACGCGGACAGGGCTCCGGTAAAGGCGGCACCTCAACAAGAGGCCATAAAGGAGCAAAATCCAGGTCAGGCTATAGTAAGAAAATTGGATTTGAAGGAGGCCAGATGCCTATTCAGAGACGTCTTCCAAAATTCGGTTTCAAAAATATTAACCGCAAGGAATACAAAGGCATTAACATAAGTACTCTTCAAACCCTTGCAGAAAGCAATAATCTGGAAATAATTGATTTTCAGGTACTCGTATTGGCTGGACTGGTTTCAAAAAACAGTCAGGTTAAAATCCTGGGAAAAGGAACCCTTGAGAGAAAACTTGAAGTACATGCCCATGCATTCAGCAAATCAGCTGTAGAGGCAATTGAAGCACAAAAGGGAACCGCTGTAATACTGTAATTTCATGAGACTGATTCAGACTATAAAAAATATCTTTAAGATAGAAGATCTTCGGGCAAGGCTACTCTATACTTTTGGAATAATTTTATTATACAGACTGGGTAAATATGTTACTCTTCCGGGAATTGATCCTTCACAGCTTGCAGGGCTGAAACAGTCAGACATCCTCTGGTATCATGGGATTGCTCGATATGTTTTCGGGAGGAGCCTTTTCACAGGCTTCAATCTTTGCCCTCGGGATAATGCCCTATATTTCAGCTTCAATCGTTGTTCAGCTGCTTGGTATTGTTTTCCCCTATTTTCAGAAATTGCAGAAAGAGGGTGAAAGCGGAAGACGTAAAATGAATCAGTATACAAGATATCTTACTGTAGCAGTTCTCGTACTGCAGGCTCCAACTTACCTGGTGAACCTGCATGCACAGCTTCCTGCTTCAGCATTTATTATTTCAGGTACATTCTTCACAGTCTCCTCAGTAATAATTCTTACTGCAGGTACGATGTTTGTAATGTGGCTTGGTGAAAAAATAACTGATAAGGGAATCGGAAACGGCATTTCGCTTATAATTATGATAGGTATCGTTGCAAGGATGCCTTCCAACTTCGTATTTGAAGCAGGTACAAGAATGAACGGTGCAGGAGGTGCAATTGCACTTATCGTTGAAATTCTCTTCCTGTTTATAATAGTCCTCGGAGTAATTCTTCTTGTACAGGGAACCAGAAGGGTACCCGTTCAGTATGCCAGAAGGATCATCGGAAACAAACAGTACGGCGGTGTCCGTCAGTATATACCTCTTAAGGTCAATGCAGCCGGTGTTATGCCTATCATCTTTGCACAGGCTATCATGATGCTGCCGATGATAATTGCAGGTTATGCAAGTTCAGGTTCAGGTTTTATAGTAGCATTTTCAAATATGTACGGATTCTGGTATAATCTTGTAACAGCAATTCTTATTATCGTATTTACATATTTCTATACAGCCATTACAATTAATCCGGTACAGATGGCTGAAGATATGAAGAAAAATGGTGGATTTATTCCTGGAATTAAACCCGGAAGAAAAACCGTGGAATTTTTCGATACAATTATGTCGAGAATCACATTGCCCGGTTCATTCTTCCTTGCAATTGTAGCAATACTTCCTTCAATTGCGGTTAAATCAGGTGTCACTCCACAGTTTGCCCAGTTTTACGGAGGCACATCACTTCTCATTCTTGTCGGAGTTGTACTTGATACACTTCAGCAGATTGAGAGTCACCTCCTTATGCGTCACTACGACGGTCTGATGAAATCAGGTCGTGTTAAAGGAAGATCCGGAGCTACTACATCTATTTAATTAGTTTTTACGTTCTTTGATGTTGTATTTAAAGACTGATGAAGAGGTCGGGTTGTTAAGAGAGAGCAATATGCTGGTGTCAAAGACACTTGCAGTTATTGCATCGGAAATACGGCCCGGGATTACCACTCTTTATCTTGACAGGATTGCCGAAACATTTATCCGTGATAATGGTGCGGTTCCGGGTTTCAAGGGATATGGTGGTTTTCCGAATACACTCTGCACATCTGTCAACGATGAAGTGGTTCATGGCATCCCGTCTGACTATGTTCTCAAAGAGGGCGATATTTTGTCAGTCGATTGCGGTGTGATCAGGGAAGGGTGGTATGGCGACAGTGCATACACCTTCGCCGTTGGTGAGATAAAGGATGAGATCAGACGCCTGCTTGATTATACCCGGGCTTCTCTTGAAGAGGGAGTAAAGGCAGCTATTGCCGGAAACAGGATAGGAGATATCTCAAATGCTGTTCAGACAATGGCAGAAAGCGGAGGATACTCGGTCGTCAGGGAGCTTGTCGGACACGGGCTTGGCAGGAAACTGCACGAATCACCCGAAGTGGCCAACTGGGGCAAAAAGGGTACCGGACCAAAAATGGATAAGGGACTTGTTATCTGCATCGAACCAATGATAAACGCCGGGAAGAAGGAGACAATTCAGATGAGAGATGGTTGGACAATCAGGACAGCAGACGGAAGTCCTTCCGCACACTTTGAATATGCAGTTGCGGTGGACAAGGGAAAGGCGGATGTATTGACAACTTTTGAGTTTATAGAAGAAGTTTTAAATAAATTGTAATTGTATGGCTAAACAATCATCAATTGAGCAGGATGGTACCATAATAGAAGCCCTTTCCAATGCAATGTTCAGGGTTGAACTTGAAAACGGACATGTGATAACAGCACATATCTCAGGAAAGATGAGGATGCATTATATCAAGATCCTGCCAGGTGATAGAGTAAAAGTGGAAATGTCGCCGTATGATTTGACTAAAGGAAGAATAACATTCAGGTATAAATAAGAAATATTAAGGTAATGAAAGTAAGAGCATCTGTAAAAAAGCGTAGCGCTGACTGCAAAATAGTCAAGAGAAAAGGACGCATTTACGTTATTAATAAGAAAAACCCCAAGTTCAAACAGAGACAGGGATAATTTAAGTAATTTTGCGAATCATTTAAGAAAAGTATTTATATGGCACGTATTGTTGGTGTAGATTTACCAAGACACAAAAGAGGCGAGATTGGCCTGACTTACATTTACGGTGTAGGCAAAAGCAGCGCTCAGAGAGTACTCGATGAGGCTGGTGTTGACAGGAATGCAAAAGTCGAGGAATGGACAGATGAGCAGATCAATACCATCCGCCGGATTCTGAACGATAGTTTTAAGCTTGAGGGAGAACTCCGCTCTGAAACACAAATGAACATCAAGAGGCTGATGGATATCGGCTGCTACAGAGGTGTTCGTCATAGAATCGGGCTGCCGGTGAGAGGGCAAAGTACAAAGAATAATGCCAGAACCCGAAAAGGAAGAAAGAAGACAGTTGCAAACAAGAAAAAAGCTACTAAATAATTAGATTATGGCAAAGAAGACTGGAGCATTAAAAAAGAGAGTCGTTAAGGTTGAACCTTCAGGCCAGGCGCATGTTCATTCATCGTTCAATAATATTATCGTTACCCTGACAAACAATTCGGGTCAGGTGATATCATGGGCATCAGCAGGCAAAATGGGATTCAAGGGTTCCAAAAAGAATACCCCTTATGCTGCACAGATGGCATCAGAGGAATGCGGTAAAGTGGCTTATGATCTTGGACTGAGAAAAGTAAAAGTTTTTGTTAAAGGTCCGGGTTCAGGTCGTGAATCTGCAATCAGATCAATCAGCAATACCGGAATTGAGGTAACTGAAATAGTGGACGTAACTCCGATGCCGCACAATGGTTGCCGTGCTCCCGGAAGAAGAAGAGTTTAAGAAGAATTGCGGAATTCGGATTTCGATTGCGGATTTAAATCCGAATCGAAATCCGAAATCCGAAATATAAGTAGTAACTAAGTATCAAATTATTATACAAAATGGCAAGATATACTGGCCCAAAAACAAGAATAGCAAGGAAATTCGGTGAACCTATCTACGGTCCCGACAAGCACCTGGAAAGAAAAAATTTCCCCCCGGGACAGCATGGGATGAACAAGAAGAGGAAGAAGACATCAGAGTATGGTGTTCAGCTCAGGGAAAAACAGAAAGCCAAATATACATACGGCATGCTTGAGCGTCAGTTCCGCAATACCTTTGAAAAAGCTTCAAGAAGCAAAGGCGTTACCGGTGAGGTGCTGCTTCAGCTGCTTGAATCACGTCTTGATAATGTTGTCTATCGTCTCGGAGTAGCTCCAACAAGAGCAGGTGCACGTCAGCTCGTTTCACACAGACACATTACTGTTAACGGAACTGTTGTGAATATTCCTTCATTTCAGCTGAAACCAGGTGATATTATTGGTGTTCGTGAAAAATCAAAATCACTTGAAGTAATTGTTGATTCACTGAGTACAAGGAAGTTTACAAAATTTTCATGGCTTGAGTGGGATGAAACACAAATGGCAGGTAAATTTATGAACATGCCTGAACGTACTGATATTCCTGAAAATATTAAGGAACAACTTATCGTTGAATTGTATTCTAAATCATAATATAAGATAAATTCTATGGCCATTTTATCATTCCAGAAGCCTGACAAAGTCATAATGCTGGAGGCGGATGACAAACACGGAAAGTTTGAGTTCCGTCCGCTTGAGCCTGGCTACGGTATTACTGTAGGCAATGCTCTGAGAAGAATTCTTCTCTCTTCGCTTGAGGGTTTTTCTATAACAACGGTTAAGATCGAGGGCATAGATCACGAGTTCTCCACCATAACTGGTGTAATGGAGGATGTTACTGAAATTATACTGAACCTTAAACAGGTGAGATTCAAAAGAACCGTTGACGATGTTGACCATGAAAAGGTAACATTAAAAGTCAGCGGTCAGGAAATATTCAAAGCAGGTAACCTGAGTAATGCTCTCAGCAGCTTTGAAGTATTAAATCCTGAACTCGTTATCTTCAGGATGGAACCTGATGTTAAAATGCAGATAGAAATTTCCATCAATAAAGGCAGAGGTTATGTGCCGGCTGAGGAAAATGAACCTGTTGATGCTGAATTCGGACTTATTTCTATAGATTCAATTTTCACTCCGATCAGGAACGTGAAATATACGGTTGAAAACTACCGTGTTGAACAGAAAACAGACTACGAAAAACTTCTTTTCGAGATAGAAACTGATGGATCAATACATCCGAAAGATGCTCTTAAGGAAGCTGCAAAAATTCTGATCTATCACTTCATGCTGTTTTCTGATGAGAAAATTACTCTCGATTCAGATGACAAGATGGCAAATGAGGAGTTTGATGAAGAGGTACTGCATATGAGACAACTGCTCAAGACAAAGCTTGTCGACCTTGACCTCTCAGTCAGGGCACTCAACTGTCTTAAAGCTGCAGAAGTTGAAACTCTTGGCGACCTTGTCAAATTCAATAAGAATGATCTTCTTAAATTCAGGAACTTCGGTAAGAAATCGCTCACTGAGCTTGATGAGCTGCTGGAATCCATGAGCCTTTCATTCGGGATGGATGTAAGCAAGTATAAATTGGAAAAAGATTAATATAAACTGGTTAAGGAAATAGAGAAATGCGACACAATAGAGTTATTAACCATTTAGGGAGGACAAGTTCGCACAGGAAGGCGATGCTTGCAAACATGGCTACATCACTTATCATTCATAAGAGGATCACAACCACAACTGCAAAAGCCAAAGCATTACGCACCTATGTTGAACCTCTTATCACTAAATCGAAGGAAGATTCAACACACTCAAGGAGAGTGGTATTCAGCTATCTTAAAGATAAGGAAGCAGTAGCTGAATTATTCAGGGATATATCACCAAAGATCGGCGAACGTCCGGGTGGATATACAAGAATACTGAAAATTGGCAACAGGATCGGAGATAATGCAGATATGTGCATCATGGAGCTTGTTGACTACAATGAGGCTATGCTTGGTGGTGAGGCTGCCAAAACAAAAACTACCCGCAGAAGAAGGGCAACAAAGAAGAAAGAAGGCGCTGTGGCTGAAACAACTGCTCCCAAGGCTGCAAAAGCCAAGGCTGCAAAAGCTGAAGAACCTGTAAAAAAGGCTGACGATACAACTGGCGAGGCAGTAGCTCAAGAGTAAAAAAATGTTTAAAGAAATATTTTAGGAAGAAGGGATAAGTCATAAAGACTTAGTCCCTTTTTTTATATATTGCATTATTGTTAAATTTTAATTAAAAATCTATGGGTCAGATAGTTAGTGTACATGCACGTGAGATTCTTGATTCCCGCGGCAATCCGACAATTGAAGTTGATGTAATGACAGGCAGCGGTTATTTTGGCAGAGCTGCAGTACCATCAGGTGCATCAACAGGTGAAAATGAGGCGCTTGAACTGAGAGATGGCGATAAGAGCCGTTATCTTGGTAAAGGAGTTCTTAAAGCTGTTCATAACGTTAATAACGTTATTGCAGAGGAAATAATGGGCATGGATGTTACCGATCAGGCCGGAATCGACAAGAAGATGCTGGATCTGGATGGAACAAAGACAAAAAGCAATCTTGGAGCCAATGCAATCCTCGGAGTCTCACTTGCTGTTGCCAAAGCTGCAGCATCTTATCACGGACTGCCATTATTCCGTTATATCGGAGGCGCCAATGCTGTTACTCTGCCTGTCCCGATGATGAACATCATAAATGGCGGATCTCATTCAGATGCTCCGATAGCTTTCCAGGAATTTATGATCAGACCGGTTGGCGCTCCATCATTCAAGGAAGGTTTACGAATGGGTACAGAAGTATTTCATTCACTTAAAAAAGTTCTTAAAGAGCGTGGATTAAGCACTGCTGTTGGTGACGAAGGTGGCTTTGCTCCCAAGTTCGACGGAACTGAAGATGCTCTTGAAACAATTCTTAAGGCTATCTACCGCTGCCGGTTACAAACCGGGTTCAGATATTACAATCGGACTCGATTGCGCTGCATCTGAATTCTATCAGGAGGGAATGTATAACTATTCAAAATTTGAAGGCCCAAAAGGTGCAAGAAGAACTTCAAAAGAACAGGTTGATTTTATCGAACAGCTTGTAAATAAATATCCTATCGATTCAGTTGAGGATGGTATGTCAGAAGGTGACTGGGATGGATGGAAAATGCTTACCGACAGGATCGGAAAGAAATGCCAGATTGTTGGAGACGATCTATTTGTAACAAATGTTGAGTACCTGAAAAAAGGTATTGATATGGGTTGTGCAAACTCAATACTTATCAAGGTAAACCAGATAGGTACCCTTACAGAGACACTCAATGCTATTGAGATGGCTCACAGGGCAGGTTATACAACTGTTACATCACACCGGTCAGGCGAAACAGAAGATACAACAATTGCAGATATAGCTGTTGCAACCAATTCAGGTCAGATCAAAACCGGTTCTGCAAGCAGAACAGACAGGATTGCCAAATATAACCAGCTGCTCAGAATAGAAGAAGAGCTTGGTGCACTGGCTGTTTACGGTTACAAGAAATAGTTCTTAGACTTATTTAAAGGTTACACAGAGATCACAGAGGAATACACAGAGCTACACAGAGGAATATAATTAAAAATCCTCTGTGACCCTCTGTGTCTTCTCTGTGTCCCTCTGTGTAACTTTTTTATCATTCCGGTCCATTTAGTCTGGCATTTCAGACGTTATTAACAATTGTTAATAACTTTTGTTTAAACCAGGTTTATAACAACGGGCTTATTTTTGATTGTTTTTGATATTCCTGATGTAAATTTGATTCATCAGGTGAGCGATAAAAGATTGCTCAAAAGATGTGGAAGCGGAAAAGGTTACTTAATTGAAACACGATCTGCTTCATTCAGACCTCCGGGTCTGCGCATCAGGCGAGCCGAAGTCTGGACTAAAAGACCCCGCGTCAAGAATGTCCGGAAGATCAACGAAAACCGGAAACGTTCTTTCAGAGATTGAGTCACAGGGCTTCAGAAAATGAAGGGCTTCGGCCCCGGGTTATCTGAAACTGATGCCAGATCCTCCGGGAAATGACAACGGCGCCTGAATGACACTTCGTCCCGGAATTCCGCTTCGGCGGGAGAAAGGACAGCCGGAAGGTTCTGCCGTAACAGGCAAAACCCGAAAGCCATGGGCTGCAGAATCAGATCCAGTATCTCACCACGCAGCCGATCAGAATAACAGTAATCTGACTCCGCAAACAACCTCGGTTGCAAGCGGTGGATGGGAACTACTCTTCGCGAATAGTTCCCATTATTGTTTTATACCCACGGATATCCGAAAAATTTCTTAGAGTCCTTCGTGTAAACCCTTAGAGTCCTTCGTGTTTAAACTTAAATCATTTAAACACAAAGGAGCACGAAGTGCCTCACAAAGGATCACAAAGCCAAAAATTGAATATCTTTGCCTCTCACCAGATATTATTTCATGGCTTATTCAGGACTTGATCGGTTTTATTGATGAACTGGCGAAAAGAGATGAACTCCGGAAGATAAAGGATTTTATCAATCCGGAGCTTGAGATAACAGAGATTACCGACCGTATCACAAAATCCGGAGGCAAAGCTTTGCTGTTTGAAAATACAGGGACCGATTTTCCTCTTCTGATAAATGCCTATGGTTCTGATAAACGAATGGCTATGGCTATCGGAAGAACCGGTCTTGACGATGTGGGAAAGGAGATTGATGAATTATTTGAGAATATTTCTGACAGCAGTGGCACATTCTTAAAAAAGATCAGCCGCACTACCGGCACTGATACGGCTGGCCGGGATCATGCCATCCAGAAGCAGAAGCAGGGGCATCTGCCAGCAGGTTATATACAATAATCCGGATACTGGGATACTTCCTGTGCTTAAATGCTGGCCTCACGACGGCGGACGTTTTATTACACTTCCTGTTGTTCATACTATCCATCCTGATACCGGAAAGGCAAATGCAGGAATGTACAGGATGCAGATCCTTGACAAAAATACAACAGCCATGCACTGGCAGCGTCATAAAACAGGTGCAAACCATTTTGAGGCCTGGAAAAAAAAAGGGGAGAGGATGCCGGTATCAGTCTCTCTCGGCGGTGATCCGGTATATGCCTATTCAGCAACTGCACCATTGCCGGAAGGCATCGATGAATTTATACTTGCAGGATTTCTGAGGAAAAAAAGGGTAAAGATGGTAAAATGTATCTACAAACGATCTTTATGTACCCTCAGATGCTGATATTATTCTTGAAGGTTATGTTGATCCTGCCGAAGAACCTGTATGGGAAGGACCTTTCGGTGATCATACGGGTTTCTATTCCCTGGCTGACTGGTATCCAAAATTTCATATTACCTGCATAACCCATTCAAAAAAAGCTGTTTATCCTGCTACAGTTGTCGGTGTACCACCGCACGAAGATGCATGGCTGGCCAAAGCAACCGAGAAAATATTTCTTTCTCCTGTAAAAATGACGCTGCAACCTGAAATTGAAGATTTCCATATGCCTGCATGCAGGTGTAGCCCATAACCTGGTGATAGTCAAGATCAGAAAGAACTATCCGGGTCAGGGGATGAAGGTAATAAACTCACTCTTCGGAGCCGGACAGATGATGTTTTCAAAATACCTGATTGTGGTGAGTGGCAATATAGATATAAGGAACTATATGGAACTGGCTCCACATATTTTCGAAAATACAGATATGAGAAGGGATCTCTTGTTCAGTCACGGACCCCTTGATGTACTCGATCACTCCTCGGATGCATTTTCATTCGGCGGTAAGCTTGGTGTTGATGCAACACATAAAGCATCCGGAGGAAAATGCAGGGAGAGGAACATAACCCAGCCTCATACAACTGGTTGTTTTACACTGGTAAGAATAATTTTCTGAAAGAATAGCCTGATAGTAAATTACTATGTGAAGCTTTTTAATGATGATATTCCTGTCGTCATTGTTTCTGTCAACAGGTTTGACGACCCGGATGCTGTCGAAAAAGTAAAGGAGCTATTCAGAAAATATGATCCGGAAGGGATTTTCAGCCTGATTCTTGTTGTTGATCACACGGTTGATCCATCTAACCTTCAGATGGTGGCATGGCAGATGCTTGGCAATTCTGATCCTGAGCGTGACCATGATTTTATTACACCTTCTTCCCTGCTCATTGACGGTACAATAAAAGCCTTCAGAAAAGGCGGCTTTCCCCGGAAATGGCCGAATGTTGTTTGTTCTGACAGCCAGACTATCTCAGCAATTGATGAGAAATGGGCTTCACTCGATCTGGGTCCTTTCATACAATCCCCGTCAGAAATTTTCAGCGATCTGGTCGTGGGAGGAGAGGATGAGATCCTCATAAATCAGCACTGAGGCATAATTTGTCACGATATCGGCAACAATCAGAATAATTCCTATATTTTTGCAGGATCTAATGGGAATGCCGGCTTTGAAATATAGTTATGGACCAGTAATAAACTTCATTGTGACTCTGTTTGGTCTGCCAGGTGAGACCAGCTTTTCCTTCCTCCTTCTTTGGCTCTTCTCCGGCCTGCTGGCTCTGTTTCTGATTCTATTTCTTTCACGCAGGCTTTCAATAAACAGGAGACTCCTTCAGGGTAAGCAGCTGCTTCTCGATCTTGTAAATTCTGAGAAAAGCGAGCTTGAGTTCAAGAATAAGAATCTTACAGACAGTCTTATATATGCCAAAAGGATACAGGAAGCTCTTCTTCCATCAGAGAACTATTTCAGGAAGCATTTTCAGGATTCATTCATATTATTCAAGCCTAAGGATATAGTAAGTGGTGATTTTTACTGGATAGGTGAGAAGGATGATAATGTTTTTGTTGTGGCTGCCGACTGCACGGGACATGGTGTGCCGGGTGCTCTTATGTCGATGATTGGCATTGAGATAATCGGGAAAGCAATCAATGAGAGCAATATTGAAACCCCTTCACTCATACTCGCTGTTCTGAACCGGGCGCTGGAGAAAACATTCAAAAGTGAAAAAAATATAGGGACAATTATCAGGGATGGGATGGACATAGGTCTGTGCTGTATTGATAAGGTACGGAAAAAGATGGTCTATTCGGGTGCTTTTTTCCCGCTTTACCTGATACGTGATAATAGTCTGACAGAAATAAAAGGTGATAAGCTCATAATCGGATTGAATCCTGAAGGGATCTGCCTACACAGATCATGAGATTGATATTCTCGAAGATGATATTTTCTATATTTTCTCAGATGGATTTGTTGACCAGTTTGGTGGATCGGAGAACAAAAAATTCATGTACCGCAGGTTCCGCTACCTTCTGACAAAGATTCACAGTTTCTCTGTTGAAGATCAGAAAGCTATCCTGGAAGAGGAATTCCGGGGGTGGATGGGAAATAATGTTCAGGTCGATGATATTATGGTTATAGGCTTCCGGCCTCTTCCTCATGAAATGTGAACTCAAAGGATATTCCTGATTTTCGTAATGAGTGCTGCCGGCTGGTAAGGTTTGCTGATATAATCATCGATACCTGCTGAAAGACATTTCTCTTTATCTCCAATCATTGCATTTGCAGTAATTGCAATAATTGGCACATGTGAATTTGTAGTTGATTCAAGAGCCCTGATCTTTTCAGCTGCAACAAGTCCGCTCATTACAGGCATCTTGATATCCATAAGAATAAGATCATAGCTGTTTGTGCCGAATTTATCAAGAGCTTCCTTGCCGTTAGTTGCAGTATCGATCGTATTTACAAGAGGCTTGAGGGTAAGAAGCGTTATCTTCTGGTTTATAAGATTATCCTCAACAAGGAGTATTTTAAGGTCTTTCATCTCCTTATGGATTTTCTCTTTCTGGATAAGCTCTTCAAACTTATGGGATGCAATTTTCTGTTTTGTCTCCGGAAGCGGACTTACATATGGCATCAGAATATTCAGAACAGTGGAATTATTTCCGACCTCCTGCCTGAATGTTCCCCTGCTTGAAGCTATCAGTCTGGCTGCAAGACTTCTTTCATCTCCTGTATCATCGATCAGGACAATGCTTTTATCTGTCTGTATCCTTAATCCGATAAAGCTTTCGCTTCCGGTCTCCTTCTCCTTTTTAAGATTTATTGTAACCTTTGTCGGCCGGTCAGATATCTGGTTTTCAATTGTATTAAACAGGTCAAGGAATATCTGTTTCAGTATTATCGGATCACCATAGCATTCAAGTTCGCTGAACTCCTTTTTATTCAGGATAAAGTCGATATTCGCCTTGTCCTTAAGATTATAAAGTTCAATTGTGTTCTGGATTGTAGATAAGAGATTGAATTTTATCGCTTTTCTCAGCTGATAGCTCAGGTTTCCGGCCGACTTCATAGTCAGCTCATTTAATATTGTGACCATATTATTTGTCGATGCAATGAATGTATCAAACAGATCCTGCTGCTTTTTCTGCAAGACCCGATTCGATTAACATATCGACAATAATAACAAGATTGTTCAGAGGTTCCCTGATTTTATGTGAAAAATCAATTATAACATCATCTTTTCTTTCATTCTGCGAGGTGAATGCATTCAGTGATTCCTTTATCCTTGTGTTCAGAGTTGAAGTTTTTCTGTTGATTAACAAGCCTGTTGCTGCAGCTGCAATAATAAAAATTCCTGAAAAAAGTTTCAGATCAAAAGTTAGCAGAAGAACAGCAGCGATAAGAGCTGCCAGCCCGAGAATTGAATATTTTTCAATTTCTTTTCTGCTCCTGTCAAAGAATTCCTCAGGTGACTTTTCAAATCCATCATTACTGCTACTATTTCCTGAATCCATTAACCATACTTTCAGTTTTGGGTTTTTGTAAATTTAGTTAAAATATAAAAACATGATCGAAATATACCTTACATTAAATTAACAACCATTCAAGGAAAAGATTAATTTTGTACTTACGGTACGATATTTGATTGGAAAGGATTACATAGTGTCAATATGGAGAGAGTAGCAAAAATAGTTTTCTTGATCATTCTGGTTTTTTCTGGCCGTACCGGCGTTGTCTTCAATTGGTCAGGACAGTTTAAGAACAGAAATGGTAAAATATACCCCTGATTTCCGTTTTAAGGATGGAATCTACCTGAATTTTGAACAGCTTAAAAATAACAGTCCGATACCAAAGGCCAAATTGCTTACCTCTGTTGATTACAATGACAGGGATTTTTTCAGGAAGCTCATGGAAATGGATAAGATCTATTTCTATGATGACATGGGTGTCAGGCAGGAGGTCAAAAAAAGTGATATATGGGGTTATTCCAGAAACGGAGTATTATATGTTCAGGTACAGGAAAATTTCAACAGGATCACTTTTATAGGAAATATCTGCCATTTTGTGGCAGATGTTACAACCTATGACAATCGTTATTACAACAACCCATACGGATACTATGATCCTTACTATTCCCCGTATTCCGGTTATGGAAATTATTATTCTCCCTATTATTCTCCCTATTATTCACCATACGGACAGTCAAGTATGCCCCGGACTGAACTAAAACAATATCTGATTGATTTTGAGAGCGGAAAAGTTCTCGAATTCGATGTAGACAATACCGAATTGCTTCTGATGAAAGACAGTCAGCTTTATGATGAGTATGTTCAGCTTTCATCTAAAAAGAAGAAGGACCTGATGTTTGTCTATATCAGGAAGTTTAATGAGAAAAATCCGTTGTTTATACCCGTTGAAAAATAATCCCAATATGAGATCATCGTTTATCAGCCTTGTCCTGCTCTCTGTGACATTTTTTCTGAACGGACAGGCGCCATTTCCCACAAAGGAAGAGATTAAGCAGTTTACTGAATCAAAGACCTGTATTGTGCTTGAGGAGGATCAGATGTCAACCTTCAATACATATATACAGGCAGGCAGTAAAGGAATTCTGGACAATAACACCATACGAATTTATTGAGGTTAAGGATTTTAATGTTCGTCGGCTGAACCCGCAATATTCTTTTATAGTGCTCACTCAGACCACATATGAAAGGGATAAATCAGCAGCGCTTTACAATTATATAAATCTGCTTCAGGGAAAGAACGGCAGCAAGCTTGGAGAGATGCCTGAGATCTGTGCCATACCGCTCTCCTTTGCCAGTGAAGATGACCTTGAATATGGTTATAAGCTCGGTGCAATACTCCGTTTTATTCAGAAACATGCGACAATGATTTCGGATGATCCTTCGCTGACCGGAAGAAAATACCTGAAATATTATAACAAAAATATACCTGAGGTTGCAAACAAGACAATCCTTGTAAAGCAGGAGGACCTGTCACCTGATATCGCGACGATTGAAAAGATCAAGGACTATTTATTCAAATAAGATAGAGATCGTGTCGGAAGAGGTTATCATGAAGGCAATTGCAGACAAGGCTCCAAATACTCTGATCCTTCATAAAGTTGGTCCTGTCGGAGAGATAAAATCGGGTTATTGCTTCAAGATGCTGATAGGGACAGATGATTCGGATATGTATTATTATCATCAGCATCTGATTGACAAGTCAAACCCGAACGGATTGCTGCCTGCTGATCTGAAACGTCTTTCAAAGTAAGAATGGTGCAGCAAAAGTGAAAGATGGCCGTCTTTAAATAAACATTAGCGTCATGGAAGAGAATAAAGTGTTAACAGAATCAGAAAGAAACTGGGCTATGCTCTGTCATCTGTCGGCTTTGGCAGGTTTCTTTTTCCCCTTTGGTGCAATTCTCGGTCCGCTTATTTGCTGGCTGTCAAGAAGAGATGAATCAGTATGGATTTATGTAAACGGCAGAAGCGCCCTCAATTTTCAATTATCCATGCTGCTCTATATGGTATCTGGCTATACCATTGATCTTCATTGTAATAGGAATTCCAATTGTCGTTTTTCTGGGAGTTTTGAAAGTGGTCTGTACAATTATTGCAAGCATAAAGGCTTCAAAAGGAGAAACATTCAGATACCCGCTTGTTATACCGTTCATACAGTAACATACCGGAATTTCCGCACGGACGCTATATTCCTTTTAACCGCTAAGCACGCAACCTTATCCGTGTCCTCCTGCATTACGCTTGCACCCCCAAACCCCCCAAGGGGGGCTTTTACCATACCGATTACCGAAAACTGATTACCGAATACCTCTCCCTCCGTGCCCCTCTGTGTCTTCTCCGTGCCACCCCTGCAGTCTGGCCCCTGCGCTAAAATAGCCCGCCGGGCTATTTCTTAACGCTTGAGTCCCAACTTTGCGCTAACCTTTGCGTCCTTTGTGGTTAATGGATTTCTTTTTTTTAAACACAGAGTTTCACTAAGTTTTCACAGAGTTTCACAGAGTTTAAATCCTCTACAACTGTTAATGCCTTTTTTACTACTTTTGTCTTTTTACTTTTATCTTTTGTCTTTTATTATCTGACTATGTCTTCAAAACCATCCATCCCGAAAGGAACAAGGGATTTTTCAACAAGCGATATGCTGAAGCGCGAATATATTTTTGAAACAATCAAAAAAGTATTCAGGTTATATGGTTATCAGCCTATTGAGACACCGGCTATGGAAAACCTTAACACTCTTCTTGGAAAATACGGAGAAGAGGGCGACAAACTGCTTTTCAGAATTCTGAATTCAGGAGATTATCTTTCAGGTGTTGGAGATGAAGAACTGACAGGTCGGGATACAGCAAAGCTTTCATCAAAGATCTGCGAAAAGGGATTAAGATATGATCTGACAGTGCCATTCGCACGATATGTTGTACAGCATCGTGACGAGCTCATTTTCCCGTTTAAACGATACCAGATCCAGCCGGTATGGCGGGCCGACAGGCCACAGAAAGGACGTTACCGCGAATTTTTCCAGTGCGATGTGGATGTGATCGGAAGTGATTCATTGCTTAATGAACTGGAACTGATAAAGATAATAGATGATGTATTTGCAAGGCTGAAGGTTAATGTGAAGATTAAAATCAATAACAGGAAGATCCTGGCAGGTATTGCAGAATACGGGGGAGTGCCGGAAAAAATAACAGATATCACAGTTGCACTTGATAAATACGAAAAGGTAGGTTGGGAAAGTGTCAGGCTGAAAACTTGTCAGTAAAGGGAATAAATGAGAAAGTGATAAATGAATTTGGTGCGATAATTAGGGTAATTGATAAGGATAATACTCAAAAAATCAGATTTCTAATTCAATTCTTCTCAGGTTCTCACAGTTGGAATTGAGGGATTAAGGAACTTGACAGTTACTTGATCTCCTGAAAAAAACAGATATCAAATCAGAAGTGATTTTTGATCTTACATTGGCAAGGGGTCTGAATTATTATACAGGAGCTATAATTGAAGTTAAATCAGCCGATGTTAGTATTGGAAGCATTTGCGGTGGTGGACGCTATGATAATCTTACAGGTGTTTTCGGTATGGAAGGAGTATCAGGGGTTGGTGTTTCGTTTGGTGCCGATCGCATTTATGATGTATTGAACAGCTTAAATCTCTTTGAAAGTAAAGTCTCTGCATCGACCGCAGTCCTGGTGCTTAATTTCGGTGATTCTGAAACAGATTATGCACTGAAGATTCTTTCATCTGCTCAGGCAAATGGAAGTGAATGCCGAACTTTATCCTGATCAGGTTAAGCTTAAAAAGCAGATGTCATATGCCGATTCAAAAAAGATCCCTTTCATAATCATTGCAGGGGAGGATGAGATAAAAAACAATTCGGTAAATATCAAGAATATGTCGAGCGGTAATCAGGTTAATCTTCCTTTGGATGAACTGAAATCATTCGTTGAAGAGAATATCAAACCGCTTTAGTTTCCTTGTTAATTATGTATTAATTAAGATTTAAAGATGACTCATAAGATATCTCCCTCAGAGCTAAGCCTTGAATGTATTGCTGAAATTTTTAAAAATAATTTAAAGCTTTCGTTGTCAGATGATTCCATTGGGCTTATACAGGCATTGCCGCGAATACCTTGACGAAAAGCTTAAGAATAATTCTTCTCCCATCTATGGTATAACAACAGGTTTTGGCTCGCTTCATAAAAAGACAATCAGCAGCGACCAGTTGAATAAGCTTCAGGAAAATCTTGTAATGTCGCATGCGTGTGGTACCGGAGATGTTGTCAGGGAAGACATTGTAAGGCTGATGCTGCTGCTTAAAATTCATGGTTTGAGTTATGGCAACTCAGGCGTTCAGGTTGAAACGGTTCAGCGGCTTATTGACTTTTTCAATAATGGGATTACACCAGTTGTGTATGAACAGGGATCTCTCGGAGCTTCGGGCGATCTGGCGCCTCTGGCTCACCTTGTTCTGCCTCTTCTGGGGATGGGTGAGGTAATTTATGAGGGTAAAGAGAAGTGAAGCAGCCGGCATCCTGAAAAAGACCGGTCTTGAACCGGTGGAATTAAAATCGAAGGAGGGACTGGCTCTTTTGAACGGGACTCAGTTCATGAGCGCCTATGGAGTCTATGTTATGGCAAAGGCTGAGCGGCTGTCAAATGTTGCTGATGTCGCTTCTGCAATCTCACTCGAAGCATATGACGGACGTCCTGATCCGTTTTTTGAATGTGTACAGGCTATCAGGCCGCACAGGGGTCAGAAGACTACAGCCGACGCATTCAGAAAAATGCTTGAAGGGAGTCAGCTGATTTCCAGACATAAATCACATGTACAGGATCCATATTCTTTCCGTTGCATACCGCAGGTTCATGGTGCAAGCAAGGATGCTATCAGCTATGCCAAAACAGTAATAATGACGGAGATCAACTCCGTAACTGATAATCCGACAATATTTCCTGAGCTTGATCTCATTATATCCGGAGGCAATTTCCATGGTCAGCCGCTTGCCCTCATTTTTGATCATCTGGCAATTGCTCTGGCTGAACTGGGCAGCATATCAGAGCGAAGAGTATACAGGCTCATTGCCGGTCAGCGTGATCTGCCGGAATTCCTTGTGGCCAATCCGGGTCTAAACAGCGGATTTATGATTCCGCAGTATACGGCTGCATCAATAGTGAGCCAGAATAAACAGCTCTGCACTCCATCATCTGTTGATTCAATACCTTCATCAAATGAGCAGGAAGATCATGTCAGCATGGGAGCCAATGGCGCCACGAGACTGTTGCGGGTTGCAGAAAATCTTGAAAGGATCCTTGCTATAGAATTATTTACCGCAATTCAGGCGCTTGAATTCAGAAGACCTCTCAGATCATCGGAGTATATTGAAAATATTGTTTCAGAATATCGCAAATCAGTTCACTTCATTACAAATGATAAGGTAATGCATGATGATATTGCAAGATCAATTGAGTTTGTAAGAAATTTTGAGTTCTAGTGTCATGCCAACTGACCTCTCTCCAGTAGATGGCGCCGATTTGTAATCGGTGCCAAATCAACCTGTCTCCAGTAGATCGCGGCGATTTAGTAATCCGAAGTGCCAAAGATTTCCGGCAGGTCGCGATTGCTTAAATCCGCACCATGAGGGATAAATGGCACGGAGTGCAATGCGCATCTTGATGAGCCATCTAGAAATCCAGTTCCGGGTTTCCCCTCCGCTGTTGCCTGTTTTCCTGCAACTCCTTAAGAAGTTGAAGTTTATATTGATTTTCAGCCTGGTAGTACCTGATCACTTTAGCCGGCGGCAAAATATCCTTTACCTTTTTGTGGAAGGTTACGGCAAGTGCAGATTCATCGGAGATACATTTTATCAGTTTATCACCCATTTCAGCCAGCTGATTGTCGCTTAGAGAGCTTTCGTTCATATTAAAATCTCTTATAAGCTGGATTTTTTCCCTCTGAATCAGATTTTTTTGTTTTTGATAGTCGTTATAGACAGGCCAGAACCTTTCTGCCTCCTCTGATGTGAGATTAATTTTTTTTGTAAAGAAGCCAACCTTATATGTGCTGAATTTTTCAAAATTTTGATTCTGGGCGCTTAACTGCATAAAAGGTACGGCGAGAGCGATTATTAAAATCAATAAACCTTTTTTCATGGTTTCAAGTTTACAACTGTTCATAGATATCGTTTATTTCAATATTCTCGAGTACCAGATATTCGATTATCTCAGCCTGACTGACATCTGGTCCCTTATCGTGTATGTCGACAGACCCTGCATTTTCTTCAAGGGAGTAAACATCAAGGTCATTAAGGTATAGTGAAAACTCATCTTCCGGCAGCAGTTCAGAATGATGCCGGTTAATTCTGTTGCTCTCATAAAGCCTTACAGCTGAAAAACTGATAATGATAAAACCGGCAATTGACGCAGCTGCCATAAGATATGGCCTAAATCTGAATAATGATCGTCTGCCTTTGCTTTCAGTGGCATTTCCTGAAGTGGCGGCGATTATTTTTTTATTCACCTCCTCGAAATATCCGTCAGGTACTCTGAACGGACTCTTTCCGGCTATGTTTTCATACTTTTTCATCAATTAATTAGATTGTTATGGTAAGAAAAGGTTTAATCGCCTGTAAGATTTATCTCTATTTTTTTCACTGCGTGATGATATGATGCTTTCAATGCTCCTGTTGATGTTTTAAGAATCTTGCTCATTTCTTCATAAGGCATTTCATCAAAGTATCTGAGGTTAAAGACGATCCTCTGTTTTTCGGGCAGCTTTAGTATTGCGTTCTGCAGCTTATCCATGGCAGAATCTCCGTCGAACCAGGCGGATCCTTCAAGGGAGCTCGCAAAGATGCTTTCAAGATCATCAAGCGGGATGGCAGCACTTTTCTTTCGTTTGTTTATAAGTGCGAGGGCTTCATTTGTTGCGATTGTATAGAGCCAGGTATAGAGCGAGCTCTCATTCCGGAAATCACCAAGACTTTTCCAGACATTTATAAAAGTATTCTGTAATGCGTCATCAGCATCTTCATGGAGTATGACCAGACGGCGGATATGCCAGTAAAGCCGTGAACTGTATTTCTCAACCAGGAGGCGAAAGCCTTTCTCCCGGTCAGTTTTCAGTAATTCGGATATGTTGTCGTCTGGTTTTATTTTGCCGGGATTTTGTTGAACTTCACATCTTAGATTCAAAAACCGTTCCATGGTTTAAGGGAAGGATGAAAATTTATTACATACGCCTCGTCCCCTGGGGATGTTGAAAAGGCCGTACATGCTATTCTTTCCTTTGTGTTCCTTTGTGAGGTACTTTGTGTCCTTTGGGTTTAAGTTTTTTATAATTAAACACGAAGTACACAATGGGTTGCACAAAGGATCTCACAAAGGATAACAAAGAACTTTACCGAATACTTACTTCTTCCAATCATCTTGAATTATCTCCGGATTTATGATAAATTTGTTGCCACTAAATTAATCAGGAAATCACATGGCTCTTCAATGCGGAATTATCGGGATAACGAATGTCGGCAAGACAACAATTTTTAACTGCATCTCGAATACAAAAGGGGAAACTAATGCATATGCATTCAGTGCAACAAAATCAAATATAGGTGTTGTCCAGGTTCCTGATCCGCGATTGTATGAGCTTGAAAAACATCAGGTTACAGACAGGATTGTTCATACATCAATTGAGATTGTTGATATTCCGGGTCTGGCAAAGGGATCAAATAAAGGTGAGGGCGTGGGTAATAAATTCCTTGCCGATATAAGGAATACAGATGCTCTTATACATGTTCTCAGATGTTTTGATAATGATGCTCTTCCTCATATTGAAGGTTCTGTTGATCCGGTACGTGACCTCGAGACTATTGACCTTGAGCTTCAGGTGAAGGACCTTGAGTCGGTGGAAAAAAAGATTGAGCGTCTGGAACGTGCTGCAAGATCCGGTGATAAGGATGCAAAAAGAGGAGTAGAGGTACTTAATGCTTACAGGGACCATTTTGAAAACTTCAGTAATGCAAGGACACTTGAAGTAAAGGATGATGACAGGAAATTTGTCGATGATCTGTTCCTTCTCACAATGAAACCTGTTATTTATGTCTGCAATGTTGACGAAATGTCTGCAGCCGGTGGAAATAAATATGTTGAAAGGGTAAGGGAATTTCTGAAAGGGCAGAATACCGAGATCCTTGTTATTGCAGGCGCAATTGAAGCTGAAATTGCAGATCTGGAAAGCGTTGAGGACCGTCTTGCCTTTCTGAAAGATGCAGGATTGACTGAACCCGGTGTTGATAAGCTTGTAAGGGCTGCGTATAAAATGCTTAATCTCAGGACCTTCTTTACAGTCGGACCCATGGAGATCAGGGCATGGACAATAAAGGTAGGAATGACGGCTCCTCAGGCTTCAGGAGTAATTCACAGTGATCTTGAAAGAGGATTTATCAGAGCCGAGGTAATGAAATACAACGATTTTATAAGGCTTGGTTCCGAGCATGCCTGCAAGGAAGCCGGAAGATTTTTTGTTGAAGGTAAGAATTATATTGTTGAGGACGGAGATATACTGCATATAAGATTTAACGTATAATCATCAGATGATAAAGCATTTTATCATACTGCTTTCATTAATATCAGTTATTTCATTTAAATCCCATTCACAGACACTGAGCGATGATTCAAGGCTGCGGGATATAGTCAGGCAGTACGGACAGGCAGAAGTGGAAATTAAATTTTCAGACAGAAGGACTCTTGATTACATCTCCTCCAATCTTTCTGTTTTGAATGTCAGGGACGGGATGATAGAAATAAGTCTGTCGCCTCTGACTGTTGAATGGTTCATCAGCCGGCAATACAGCTATGTCATAAAGGAAAAGGTTGCTCCCAGGGAGCTGGTCACTGCAGTCAGCATGAGCAAAGCCTTCGGGTGGGACACCTATCCGTCATATCCCCAGTATGATTCAATAATGCAGAGCTTTCAGTTAACTATCCGTCGTTGTGTCATCTTGATACAATTGGAACATCAATAAACGGAAAGCTTGTGCTTGCTCTGAAGATCTCAGATAATCATGGTACTGATGAAACTGAGCCTGAAGTTTTCTATACTTCCACAATGCACGGTGATGAGACAGGAGGCTATATCCTGATGCTGAGGCTCGCAGATTATCTTCTGAAAAACTATGCTGAAGACGCAAGGGTGAAGGATCTGATTGACAATCTCGAAATATGGATCAATCCGCTTGCCAATCCCGACGGAACCTATAATTCCGGAAATACTATCTCTTCACCTGTCAGATATAATGCACATGGAGTTGATCTTAACCGTAATTTCCCCGATCCCGGACTGACAAATATGGTTTACGAAAAGGAAACCCTTGACATGATCAGTTTTATGGGCAGACACAGATTTGTTATCTCTGCTAATTTCCATTCAGGCACCGAAGTTGTCAATTATCCGTGGGACAGGTGGCTTACACCATTGCATGCAGATAACAGCTGGTTCAATACAATAAGCAGGTCTTATGCAGATACTGTGCATATTTATTGCGCTCCCGGCTATATGACATTTCTCGATAACGGAGTTACCCGGGGAGCAGTCTGGTATATAGTTCAGGGCGGCAGGCAGGATTACATGACCCAGCAGTTACATGGGCGTGAAGTTACTATTGAGCTGGATAATGATTATATAACCCCTGTTTCACAGCTCTCAGGGCTGTGGGAGAGCAACTGGCGGTCTTTGATTGGTTATCTTGAAAATGCACTTTACGGCGTTCACGGAGAAGTTAAGGATTCAGAATCCTCTCTTCCTGTTGCTGCTGAAATATTTATTAATGGTCATGATATTGACGGTTCTCAGGTATATTCTGATACGCTGACAGGCAGTTTTGTAAGGCTGCTTGAGCCTGGAGTGTGGCCTTTAACCTTTACTGCAACAGGATACCGTGATACAACCCTGAATGTTTCAGTTTATGACGGCCAGGAGACCGATCTTCTTGTATATATGAAAAAGGGGACGACGCCTCATGACTCTCTGAGTGGAGAGCCGCCTGTCTTATATCCAAATCCTGCAGCATCAGAGATTAATGCTGTGCTTACCGATGATGTTTCCGGCAGTGTGATTGTCTCCATATTCGATCTGTCCGGTAAATCAATGATCAGTTATGAAGCCGTAATTGCGGAAGATGTGCCAGTTCAGATAGATATAAGCAGACTCTCTGCAGGCACTTACTCTGTCACATTCTTTAACGTTAAAAAGAACAAATCGTGCAGGGGACGCTTCATTGTCATTAAATAATCAACTTCACTTGCAACTGTAATTAAAACTTTTATTTTTGCACCTTGCATTCTGCATTTCACCCCATTTTAAATAAATGATGAATAGTAATATAATAATGAAAAGTTCTCTGATTTGTGTCCTTCTCTTATCCGTGATTTTGAATACTGCAGGTCAGGGAGCATATATTCCTCCTGAAAAGCCGCGTCTTGTAATAGGAATTGTTGTTGAGCAGCTGAAATTTGATCAGCTTGAAAAATACAAGGATAAACTCGGGGATAACGGTATAAGGAAACTTATCAATGAAGGGACTTATTTTAAGAATGCCTCATTTGAGTATCATGCTTACGCAATCAGCTCCGGGACATGCAACTATAGCAACTGGTTCTGAACCTTCATTTCATGGGATCACATCCGATAACTGGTACCTTCCCCTGAGAAACGAACTAATTTACTGTACAAGAGATATAGATGTTAATCCGGTAGGAGGAAGTTTTGAATCAGGCCTTAATTCACCTGTTAATCTTCAGGCATCCACTTTTTCCGATGAGCTTGAGATGGCAACAAACCGCCAGTCAAAAGTATTTGGCATTGGAATGAAGGAGAATTCGGCGATACTCTCTGCAGGGCATGCTGCTGATGGAGTATTCTGGTTTGATAATACTACAGGGACATGGATGTCAAGCACATATTACAGTAATTCTCTGCCGGGGTGGGTTAATGGATTTTAATGCAATGAGTTACCAGGAGTCATACCTGAATGGTGAATGGAATCTCCTAAGACCGGTGCAGGATTATGCTGATTGTCTGCCTGATTCAAACAATTTTGAAGCAGGATTTAATGGTCAGAATTATTTTCCGTACGATCTGAAGAAGTTAAGGTCAAAAGCCATGGTAAGCTCAAGGAATGATTTTTCCCTGCTAAGGGAGACCCCTTTTGGGAATACCCTTACAACAAGTTTTGCCATCAGGCTCATTGAAAAGGAAAGGCTGGGCAAGGATGATGTAACAGATTATCTTTCAATATGTTATTCGGCAACAGATAATATCGGCCACAGGTTCGGACCTTCATCAGTTGAGATGGCAGATGCCATTCTGCGGCTTGATGATGAGATAAAGAACCTGCTTGACGTATGTGAATGACAGTATCGGAAAGAAAAATGTACTTATCTACTTTACATCTGCACATGGGATTTCAGAAATTCCTGCGGTACTTGAAAGCAACCGGATACCTGCAGGATATTTCAAACAGAATCAGGCTCTTCAGCTGCTGAGAAGTTACCTGAATGCTGTATATGGTGAAGGTAACTGGGTCAAGGGTTATTCCGAGAGGCAGATATATCTCAACAGGACACTTGATTGAAGATGCACGATTCCTCTTGAGGATGTTCAGAAAAAGGTTGCCCGGTTCCTGGTTCAGTTCTCCGGGGTTGCTGCTGCCTATCCGTATTCTGCTTTTGAAGCTAATGATTTTGGAAACGGTAATCTTAAGAGGATAATAAATAATTTCAATCCACAGACGATCAGGAGATGTTATTGTTACTCTTAATCCGGGGTGGGTTGAAAAGGACGGGGATTATGTTACAAATCATAATTCACCGTATGAATATGATTCGCATGTGCCGCTTATCTGGTATGGATGGACTGTAAACAGGTCGACTGTATCAAGAAAGGTAAATATGACAGATATAGCTGCAACACTATCCTCACTCTGTAAGATCCCATATCCTAATGCCTGTACAGGTGAACCTCTGTTCGAATTATTCAGATAACCCGGTACTCACTGTGGGGTTATCAAAAATTACCGAAAATATATAAGTCCCCCTTGGGGGATTTAGGGGTAAATTAGAAGCAGAGACTATCAGGTCAGATTTAACGCAGTCTATCTCTTACCCGGCAGGCATCTCTCAGCAGTTCAGGATTCTTTTCACAGCCGTTTCCCAGGATAATCAGATCTGCACCTGCGTTGAAGATATTTTCAATCTCCTTTCTTGTTTCTAATTCCTCCTCCGACAGACAATCGGGATTGAAATATTTTCCCTTACAGCTTTTATAATGTTTAGGGGAACATGATTTTCGGCTCCGCTTCCTGCTTCAAGATATATCATGCTGAGCCCAAGCATTTCTCCTGCCATAGCTGTAGCTGCAGCAATATCAGGTTTATCCTGAAGGAATTGCTTCTGTCTGACTGATATATTCAACAGATGTTCTGCTGCCACAACTAATAAGAATATAGCCTACTGATACAAGTTTTTCTTTTACATTTTTGAGAAATGGAGCTGCAGTGACATGATTGCCGATCAGCAATTCAGGATTACGGCCTGAGATCAGCGAAAGAAGCATAATAATATCTGCTTTATGTGCTGAGCTGAAGAAGATTGCCCGGGAAAAGAACAACAGGTATTGAGCAGTATTTCCTTACTTCATCGATCAGATTGTCAATGCTGTTGAAAGTAAGGCTTCCGCCTGTCAGAATATAATCGGTCTGACACTCGGCGGCTATTGTCAATACTTTTCTGAGTGAATCTCCTTTTGATTTGTCAGGATCAAGAAGAAGTCCTATGCTTTTATTCAACGGGAAAATATCTCTTTTCATTTCTTAGTGTGCGGTTCGGACAGGTGTGTCTGATAATTCTTTTTTGTCCAGACTATTGCATAATTATCATATTTTGAATAGAATAGGTCAAATGATTCATTGATTTTCTCAGTATGAACATGTCCTTTTATTTCACCTGAGTCCTTCACATTAAAAGGTTCGATTGTAATATTCTTCCTGATACTTATTCCCTCTTTGTCGCAAATTTTATAGAGGGCTTCCTTTGCGCACCAGTGAATATAAAGATGATATCTTCTGTTCTCATTTTCACGTGTAACCTTTTCCCTCCAGTTCAGGAATTTGAATGCTATTGCTGCAATATTTGAGCTCATATATTCAAGATCGATGCCAACCTTTTCATTTGTGCTCAGTAATATTGCAGTGAGCTTATGGGAATGGGAAATGCTGATAAACCTTGAACCATCTTTCAGGAAAGGTTTGTTATTCTTATTATAAACAATTTTGGCCTCTTTTCCGATGAGCTCCGCCAGCAGGGCCCTAACGCTTAAAAACTCAAGTTTTCGCGAGGTACTGCTGAATCCTTTATATTTCTTCTTTTCATCATTATCAAGAGAAACAAGTTCCAGAAGTGTATTCAGGTCCTCTTCAATCTTCCAAACCCCAAGGATGGAGAACTCGTTCAGATAATGTTTTGTTATACAACCCATTGATAAGAAATAAGTGTCAGTTTGTCCATTTCAGGGTTTCAATTATATGTACTATATCACCCCTGAAAAAATCAATTACAGGTGCAAGTGAATCTGCATCAGGCTCTGCTGCAAAATAAAGCGATCCTCTGAAGATAGTGTTTAGCGCTGTCAGTTACATAAAATTGTACTGCAGATGCAGTATTTCCTTTCAGATCATATAAGATTCCGAAGACTTTATTCTCCTGATTGCTGATTACCTGTTCCTTAATGGCATCAGCTTTTGAGATGTGGTTTTTTACATTCATCTTATATGTCTGCTCCATTAGACCGTCAAAATTTTTATTTATATCCTTGTAAGTAAGATATATTTTTGCTTTGTATGATGGAAACTCAATATTCAACCATCCCGGTTCCTTTCTGCTCTCTTCTGCGAAAGTGAGTTTTCCGTATGCCGGATATTCAAATGAAAAGGGGAGGTCTTTAGTTCTATCTTTCTGGTTATCAAACAATACATATGCCTTTTTTGGAAGATCTATCCTGAAATATCCGTTAGGTCTTAGGAACAGACACTTCCCTGCACCCCAGGATAAAGACTATGAATACAGGTATTAAAAACCTATTCCCTTTTAATATCCTCATTATCATTATTTATTTCAACATAGATCTCCTTTATCCTTCTTCTGTCGGCAGAATTTATTTTGAAAAGAAAATTCCCGAAATGTACGCTCTGCCCCTGTTCCGGTATTTCCTCAGTAAGTTCGAGAATCAGTCCTGCAAGAGTTTCCGATTCTCCCTTTATTTCAGCAAAAATATCATCCTCAATATCAAGAATCCTGTAAAAATCATTGAGCAGGATCTTGCCTTCAAAAGTATACTTGTTTTTATCAAGTTTCTGATATAGCAATTCGTCATTGTCGCCGTCATCAGATATTTCCCCGACAATTTCTTCAAGGATATCTTCCAGGGTAACAATGCCTGAGGTTCCTCCGTATTCATCTATTACAACGGCCATATGGATTTTTTTTGTCTGAAACTCTTTTAGCAGGTCATTTATTTTCTTTGTTTCAGGTACAAAATATGGAGGTCGGAGCAATGCCTGCCATTTAAAATTTGCCGCGTTTGTTGTATACGGGAGCACATCTTTGGCATAAAGAATACCCTTTACATTATCGAATGAACAGGAGTAGACTGGAATTCTTGAGAAGCCTGATTCAATAATTACAGGGACAATCTTATCGAATCCTGCTCTTATGTCGATAGCTGTGACATCGATACGGGGGCACATGATGGCGCTTACATTGATATTTCCAAAGTTGACTATGCCTTTCAGTATTCTCTCATCTTCATTGAAATCATCTGATGTCAGTTCGAGGGCATCCGACAGGTCATTCATGCTTATGTTCGATCGTCTTGTTACCGTTCTCTTTTTTACGAATGATGAAGAGAGGATCAGGAGGGATGTAACTGGATAAAAGAGCTTTATAAGTATCCTGAGTGGAAAAGCCATAAAAAGGGCCACTCTGACATGATTTCTTGATGCAAACACCTTTGGTAATATCTCGCCGAAGAACAGTAGCAGGAATGTTATGACTACCGCATTAATTATGAATCCTATAACAGGTTCGGAACTGAAGTCGAACAATCTTGAGCTGAGGTAGGCTGAGAGCAGTACGATTGCAATATTAATAGTATTATTTGCTACGAGGACAGTGCTTAAAAGTTTCTCAGGGTCATTATACAGCCTCATTGCTGTCTTTGACCGGTTGTCTTTTTTTGATTTAAAATTCTCAAGGTCCTCCGGCCGGAATGAGAAGAATGCAACTTCAGATGCTGACATTAGTGCTGATCCGGCAAGAAGGACAACAAGGGTTGCAGCCCCTGTGAACGTCTGCAAATCAGGTGCATTTACTGCAACGGTTGACAGAACTGATATAAAGTTAAGAGAATAAACAGGTTCCAAATTGATCTTATTTAGTAAAACCTAATTAAAAAGGCAGATCATCCTCATTCTGCCCGGAGCTCTGCCCGTTCTTTTGAAGGTTATCGATATCATCACCGGCTTCAGGCCACGACCTGGCATTGTTGTCACCCGATGAGCCATATTGTGCGCCAGGTTCATTTACAGCCTGTCCGGATGATCCTTTGCCGTGAATTTCATTTCTTGAAAGATCGGTCTGTGCAGCAGCATTCCCCTGACCCTGCTTTTTCTCAAGCACTAGTAATATATCTGCAAGAATCTCAGTAATATATTTATTTACTCCATCTTTATCAACGTAGGACCTCGTTTTTATTTTTCCCACAACATAAATCTGGGAACCCTTTTTGACAGTTTTTTCAGCCACTTCCGCCAGAGCCCTCCATAATACGATATTATGCCATTCGGTTGAAGTTATTGTTTCGCCCTGCTGATTTGTATAGGATTCACTTGTAGCAAGAGGGAAAGTTGCTTTGGCAACACCTTTGTCAAAATAGCGGATTACAGGATCTTTTCCTACATTCCCGACAAGTATAACTTTATTGATAGACATATAGTTATGTATTAATTACTATTCACGGATAACGGAGTGTAAAGTTAATAAAAAAACCTCTTGTAACAACCCGTTACCGGATAATAAGAAATATTGGGTTCAGGGCTTCCCGGATATGATTTGGATATAAATTTACAATGCAACTATATTGTTGTAACTATCCGTGCTGCTGTTTTACCATTTATCTATTTCATTGTAATTAAGGCATTAATAAAAACTTTAATTAAAAAATTATTATGTAAGTGTTTCTATTTAAACAAATAATATTTTTATATTTGCACAGTTGAAAAAACGAAAACTCAAAATAATTTGTTGAATTTTAAACTTCACGAAAAATGACTAAAGCAGACATTGTTAATGAAATTGCCAAGAACACTGGTATTGAAAAGGTAACAGTTCAGAAAACTGTTGAAGCCTTGATGGAAACTGTAAAAGATTCTATGGTAAAAGGTAATAACGTTTATCTCAGGGGATTTGGAAGCTTCATCGTTAAGAAAAGAGCCAAGAAAACAGCCAGGAATATTTCAAAGAATACAACCATCATTATTCCCGCTCATAATATACCAGCATTCAAGCCGGCAAAATCTTTCATAACAAAAGTTAAATCAAACGCTAAGAAGTAATTATCCATGCCAAGCGGAAAAAAAAGAAAAAGACATAAGATGGCCACCCACAAACGCAAGAAGCGTTTGAGGAAGAACAGACATAAAAAGAAGTAGCAGATCAGTTACGTGGTCATTTAAAGAATATATTAAACCTAAAGATCTTATGGTCTTTAGGTTTATTATATATATTATATTGAAATTTGCTAATGATACATATTAACTCAGATTAATATAGTGAAGTGGTAAACAAGGATTTAATCATTGATGTTGGTGATTCCGAAGTTTCTTTAGCGTTGTTGGAAGACAAGCAGTTAATTGAGTTAAACAAGGAAAAGCGAAATATTAGGTTTTCAGTCGGGGATATTTACCTTGGAAAGGTAAAAAAGATAATGCCCGGGCTGAATGCAGCATTTATAAATGTAGGATATGAACGCGATGCCTTTCTCCATTACCTGGATCTTGGGGCTCAGTTCAGAACTCAGCATAAATACTACACAACAGGTATACAGAAGCAGGGTAAAATACCCCCTGTTCACAAATTCAAGCCTGAACCTGATATTGATAAAGATGGCAAGATAACTGATGTACTGACTGTCGGACAGACTGTTATAGTACAGATAACCAAGGAGCCAATATCTACAAAGGGGCCGAGGCTTGCTTCAGAGATTTCTCTTGCAGGGAGGAACCTGGTTCTTATGCCCTATTCAGACAAGGTATCCATATCTTCAAAGATAGAGAGCAGCGAGGAAAAAAGCCGTCTCAAAGCACTGGTGCAGAGCATAAAACCCCGAAATTACGGTGTAATTGTAAGAACTGTTGCAGAAGGGAAAAAGGTTGCCGTCCTCGATGCAGAATTAAGGGATCTTGTTCAGAAATGGGAATCTGCTTTCGTAGGACTCAGGAAGGAGACCAAATCGCCGAAGCTCTTTATTGGAGAGATGAACAGGACCTCAACCATCCTGCGGGATATGCTGAATGTTACCTTTAACAGTATTCATGTAAATGATGATTCTTTCGCTGAAGAAATAAGATTGTATATCAGGGAAATTGCTCCTGAAAAGGAAAAAATTGTAAAGATCTATAAAAGCTCTCTTCCGATATTCGACCATTTCGGCGTAAATAAACAGATAAAGGCGCTTTTTGGCAAGACAGTCTCATTCAAGCATGGCGCCTACCTTATTATTGAACATACTGAAGCTCTTCATGTTATTGATGTTAACAGCGGAAACAGATCAAGATCCGGAAACGATCAGGAATCAAATGCCCTGGATGTCAATATGGAAGCTGCCGTTGAAATTGCACGACAGCTGAGACTCAGGGATATGGGCGGTATTATTGTTGTCGATTTTATCGATATGCAAACGACCGAGAATAAACAGCAGCTTTTTGATAAGATGAAGGAAGTGATGGCAAATGACAGGACAAAACATAATATCCTTCCGCTTACAAAATTCGGGTTGATGCAGATCACCCGGCAGCGTGTAAGGCCTGAAATGAATATCGTCACCGATGAAAAATGCCCCTCATGCCAGGGTACCGGCGAAACACGGCCTACAATTCTCTTTACCGATGAGCTTGAGAGAGGGCTCTCATTCATTGTAGATAAGATCAAGACAAGGAAGCTGATACTGAATGTTCATCCCTTTGTGGCTGCATATCTTAAAAAAGGAATATTTCCTCAGTACCGCAGATGGAATTTAAAATATAAGATCAGCCTGAAGGTTCAACCCGTGATTTCTTATCATATGCTTGAATATCATTTCTATGACAGGTATGATAATGAAATAGACCTGGCATAAAGGCTGAAGGCTGAAGGCGGAAGGCTCAGGGCTGAGGGCTCAGGGCTCAGGGCAAGAGCATTTATCTCTGTGTAACTCTGTGAAACCTCTGTGAACCTCTGTGCTAATATCTTTTTTTACCTTTCTTTGCGGCCTTTGCGTAAAAACTTTGCGAACTTTGCGGTTAACGGCTTTAAATACCGAATTTCAAAAGCAACTCCGATGAAAAAACTTATTCTTTTTTTGTTTTCAGTTTTCTTTGCCTCCTTTTCTTCCGCACAGGTTTATGACCCCGTAACATGGGATTTTGGATACGAAAAGACAGGTGATAAACAGTATGAACTTGTTTTTACTGCTTCTATAGAAAACAACTGGCATATTTATGCGATGGATCTTCCTGACGGAGGACCGATCCCTACATCATTCAGCTTTGATACAGTTCCCGGGTTTAAGCTTGAAGGTAAAGCCTATGAAGTGACAAAACCCGTTGAGGTCCTCGATGAGGCTTTTGGATTCAAGATCAGGACTTTCAGCACTAAAGCAGAATTCCGTCAGAAAATAGTAGCTGTGGAGCCATCCTTTACAGTGAAAGGTGCAGTCAATTTTATGGCATGCAATAATGCAACCTGTTCGCCTCCGAAAGATGCTGAATTTGAGATTGCTGTTAAGGAGAAATCATCAGGAGAGACGGTTGCATCATCAGCTATCGGCAGTGAAGATACAACACCGGTAACAGACAGAAGGTTACTCAGGTTTTTTCTCATTTCCCTGCTGGCTGGATTTGCAGGAGTACTGACTCCATGTGTCTTTCCAATGATCCCAATGACAGTGGCATTTTTCTCCCAGGGCTCGGAAAACAGGAGCAAATCAATATCAAAGGCACTTATATTTGGATTCTCAATCATCCTGATCTATTCCTCACTTGGATTAATTGTATCGCTCACAAGTGCAGGAGCAGGGTTTGCTAATACTCTGAGTACTCACTGGATGCCAAATATTCTTTTCTTCTCTCTGTTTGTGATCTTTGCTGCATCATTTTTTGGCGCGTTTGAGATTGTCCTTCCTAATAAATGGGTCACAGGTGCCGATTCAAGAGTCGATAAGGGCGGCATAATGTCAGCTTTCTTTATGGGGCTGACCACTGTAATAGTATCATTTTCATGTACAGGTCCCATTATCGGCGCTCTGCTAGTCGAAGCTGCATCTGGTGATGTACTGAGACCAACACTGGGAATGCTTGGATTTGGTATTGCCTTTGCACTTCCATTCACGATTTTTGCTCTCTTTCCTTCAATCATGAGCCGAATACCAAAATCAGGCGGATGGCTTAATTCAATAAAGGTAGTTCTGGGATTTATTATGCTTGCCTTCAGCATGAAATTCCTTATGACTATTGACAGTGTATATTCGCTTGGGCTTATCTCAAGAGACCTCTTCATTGCGATCTGGATTGTACTCTTTTCATTGCTTGGATTATATCTTGCAGGCAGGATAAAATTCTCACACGACAGTGATCTGAAGCATATCGGGACATTCAGACTGTTCCTCATAATAATTGTATTCTCCTTTGTCGTTTATCTCATACCCGGATTATTCGGCTCTCCGTTAAAAGGACTCTCATCATTTTTACCGTCGCAGACAACCTCAGAATTGAATCTTCCCGCACTTATATCGGCTAACAGGTCAAATCAGGGAATCTCTTTGCAGAAATCACAAGCAAGTGAGCTTTGCTCTGAACCGAAGCATGGTGAAATATTTGAAATGCCCCTGGGTCTTGAAGGATATTTTGATTTTAAACAGGGTCTTGAGTGTGCAAGGGAACAAAAAAAGCCTGTATTGATCGATTTTAAAGGACATGCCTGTGCCAATTGCAAACTCATGGAAGCCAGGGTATGGTCAGATCCTGAAGTGCTCAGGCGGCTCAGGGAAAACTTTGTAATAATTGCCCTCTATGCTGATGACAGGACACAGTTGCCTGATAATGAATGGATCAAATCAGAAGTTGACGGAAAGATCAAGAAGACTATCGGGAAGATAAATGAGGACCTTGAGATTTCAAAATTCAAAACAAATGCTCTCCCTCTTTATGTGATTACTGACCACGAAGGAAATCCTCTTAATCAAGCCGATGCCTACAAATCTCAATGTAGAGGAGTTTAAAAAATGGCTTGATGACGGGGCGGCGAAATTTACCGAAAAGTAGTATTTTAAAATCTCTGTGAACTCTGTGCCTGCTCTGTGCAGCTCTGTGTAAGTTCTTCTTTTTGGTTACACAGAGGCACACAGAGGATTCACAGAGCTACACAGAGGGAAGAAGGAGCTTAGAATCTCCCGAACTTAAATGTCATCATGAATGAAAATCCCTGCAACGCATCGGAATCGACTTCAGTTACAACAGATGTTCCTACATTGAATGGTGTTGTAAACCTGTAGGATGTTCCGATTGCAAGCCTGAAATTTCTTGTCAGGTTGAGTTCCAGTTCAGCGCCCGGCTCTGCAATAAGAAACGCCTCAGTGTCTTCTACCATATTATGATCCCAATTCATATCCTCTGTGACATAGGAAACTCCACCTCCCCCAAGCAATATCGGAAATGAGATATGCACTGGGAAGTTTGGCATAACGATTGGTTCTATATAGAGCCCGCCGTAACCTCCTGTAAGAAATACATTGCTGTTTAAGGAAGGTTCAAAATGGTTTTCATTGATAAAGCCGGTTCCTCCGAATCCTAATCCTATTGAATGTCCTGCTATCCATTCAAGCCTTCCCCCGAAAGTAACTGCCTGTTTGTCTTCTATTTCTGTGTAGCCAACAGAAAAAGCGCCATAAAAGCCATTATGTTTATCATGTCCCAGAAGTGTCTGGAATTCCTGGTCTTTCTTCGCTGAATCATGTTCCTGTGAAAATGCTGCAGAACTTAAAAGAATCAGGAACACAGTTATAAATATTTTATTTTTCATATTGAATTGGTATTAAAAGTTGGTTCTTAGGTTAGTATAATGTATTAAAATTATTGTATTTAAAAGACATATGAAACAGAGAATCCGAAATCACCTGGCATTAGTCTTACAAAAGCCGGTACGGTTATCTCAACATAAGGTTTAAGGTTCAGGCTGACGATTATTGGTATATCGCGGATCCTGTACTCAGCTGTCAGCCATCCGTCAATACCTAACAGGGGACAGAACCTTTCATCATGAAAATAATAATCCTCACCCATAGATCTGACATGATCAGAGTAGATGAATCCCGCATGTCCGCCATAGCCCCATCCGAAAAAAAGGTTTGGCGAGATTCCATGGAATGAATCTTCATAGACAATTTTAAGTCCTGTTACCTGTAGTCCGTTGTTATTGAAAGTCATTAATAAATTATAACCTGACTCGGCATTGCCTGTCTCGGAAGTTACCTGATAGAACAGGCCGCTTCTGTATCCAAGCCTTAGTCCTGCCTGCCGTGTTGCTATCTGCCCGGAAAGACTTAAAGCAGTCAGAAAGACCGATAATAGGAGTAGGGTAAATTTTTTTCTCATAGGTTCATATTTTTGAAATTATTTAATTCATAAATAGTCTTATCTGGTTCCAGTTAATATCCCTAAGACACGTTTTCCGGATTTTATTTACTGATCCTAAAGACATGTTTAAGATTTCAGGGTTGCATCCAACGAAAATTATTTTATATAAATATCGCCATGCGTGGCATCGATGCTGACTTTGGAGCTTCCCGGAGTCAATCCGGTTGTTCCGGAAGTGATATATTCCTTTTTATCCTCATTCAGCACTTTCTTTTCAGTTTTTGCACTCTTGTCCGAGATAACAAGGAAAGAATTCAGGTGTCTTATTTCAAAATTATATGATGAGGCGGGTTCAAAGCCAAGTGTGACATCAGTATAACCTGTATTCAGATTTACAGATTCAAATCCTTTTTCAATAGGGTCTATTTCAAGATTCCCGTACCGGGTGGAAAGACTGGCTTCATGGCTCAGGTTTTTAATATTGAAGTCAGTGAAGTAGGCTGTCCCCTTAATTGTTTTAATATTATCGATAAAGAATTTATCCCTCCGTGATTCAATTGTGATTGTTCCGGCCTTTTTGATTTCGTATTTTGATGATATTGAGTTAATTGTAATATCTCCAATTTCCTTTGAAGAGATTTCTGAAAATGAGGCATCGATCTTTCCCGAGGCTATCGAATTGATAGTGGCATCGCAAAAGGTAAGGTTCAGGGTTGAATTTTTCCCAATTGAGTTGGCCTTGAATGATCCATTGGAGATTAATATTGAAAAATCACCTGTGATATCTTCCATATATACATCGCCATATTTGTTCTCAATCTTGAGATTGAGATATTCAGGTAGTGTGATGAAGTAGTTTATCTCCACCCGTGAATCGTATGATGATCAGTTTACTTGTCATCCCCTTGAAATTTTCGAAAAGCATCCCGATGTTCTGTGTGAATTTAGTTTCAGCTTTAATCTGTGTGTCTGACTCGGTCATGCTTATACTTATCCCGTCGAACATTTTATCAAGCTTTTCCTTGTTTGAGGCAACTGCTTTTATTTCACTCCGGATCATGGCAGAATCTTTCTTCCACTGAGTTATCTGGATTGTTCCGTACTTATTATATACTTCGAGGGTAGTTTGCCTGCCAACAGGCAGGGTTTTAATGAAATTCCTTGTCTCTGATGTTCCCTGCGCTGAGCAGGGTCTGTAAATCAGCTGGATAAGAATCAGGGTAATTATGAATTTATAGTTCATGGTCATTACTTTTTTCAGGATTTGCTTCATTTTCCTTAAGTACTTCAAGCATATCTTCCAGAAGACTGATCTTTAATCTGTAGTTCTGGATAAGAGCTTCAATAACATCCTGGTTGGCAACATTATCTTTGAGATCTTTTTTTATTTCGGAACATATGCTGTCAAGCTGCGAGATGTCTGTAAAAAGTTCCTTTTGAATTTCAGGATATCGTGCTAGCATTGGAGTTGCTTCCCTGTAAAGCGAATTTGCAAGGTTGTTATAGTAAATTTCTGTCTCCTTAAGCTGGGAGATTGTTTTTCACCAGTGTTTTATAATTGTTCTCTCCCACTGATTTCTGTGAAAATTTTGAGCCTGTTCTGAATAATACCAGTGCAGTGCCAAGGATAACAGCAAGCATCGCAGCGATGGAAAGCCATCGTAAATTCGTGCCGGTTCTTAATTCTTTGCCAATTTTTCGCCGTATTGAGGGTGATGGCTTGTACCTGTCCATCTCCTCCCGGTGTTTCAAAATATATTCTTCAAGCTTGTCCATAGCTATGTTTTTTTGAAAGAATATTCCTTAACTTATCTTTTGCCCTCGAATACTGAGATTTCGAAGTTGATTCTGAGATCCCGAGGATTTGAGATATTTCAGAATGATCGTAACCTTCCAGAAGATAAAGAGTGAGTATAATCCTGTAGCCGTCCGGAAGCATTTCAATGCCTTTGAAAACTGCTATTAGTGTCATAGATCGGTTCCTCCTCATCTTCTGCAGCTATTGACAGGCAGGGTTTCGCAGAAAGTAAGGTCAGTTTTCTTTTTCTTAACATGGTTTATGCATCTGTTCACAACAATCCTTTTTAGCCATGCACCGAAAGTTGATTCGAACCTGAATGAATTCAATATTCCTGAAGCATTCAACAAATGACTCCTGGAGAATATCTTCAGCATCTTCCCTGTTATTAAGTATTCTGTATGCCAGGTTGTACATAGCTTTCGAATATTGGTTATAAAGCCTGAACTGAGCTTTGCTGTTACCTCTTCGGCATTCCTCAATTAAGGGTGCATGTATGTAAATGTTCAAATTATCCACCTGATAAGCTTACCTGGTTACAAAGACAAAATGAAATTTCAAAGGTTGCATGATATGATAAAATCAGCTTATTTTTTTTCTGCAGAGGTTGTATCAGGAATATAACAAGCAGCATAACTGCACTTGCAATGACCGATATCTTCAGAAGGTAATCACCATATTTTACATATGGGGTTAATTCTTGTTTCGGGGATAATTTCTCCCTTTATTGTTGCCGGGATCCACCATTCGGATTCTGTTGTTCTCTTTCCCCGGATATCGATCAGGCATGAGATCCCTGTGTTGGCTGCCCTGGCAACCGGCCTTCTTGTTTCGATTGCCCTTAACGAGGCATAATTGAGATGTTGCTTATATCCGTTTGTGTTTTTCCACCATCCGTCATTTGTTATTATGAAAAGAGCCTGAGCTCCGTTTTTTACATATCCGGTCACAAAACTTCCAAAGACAGATTCATAACAGATAATAGGCGCGATCTTCTGGTTAAGGATATTATGATTAAAGCAAGTCCTCTCCTCCTGCATGCCATAGCCCCATTTTGTTCCGCCCAGATAGGGGAGTATCCTGCTGATAAGCCTTCCCGGACCATTCGACAAACTGCATTTCGATACCTGGTACAAGTTTCGATTTATGGTATACCTCAATGGACTTACCAGTATCAATTTTTATTGCAGAATTGAAATGGTCAAAATAGTCACCGGATGAATCTGTTTTTCTTGCACTTTTCGTTGGAGCCTCAGGCTGATCATGATATAATCTGTAAGCTGACCATTCCTGTAACAACTGAGGCTCCCGGGTATTTGCCTGTCAGCTCTCTGATCATAAGGATAAATTTATTCTGATTCATCTCATTAAGATTAACGGGGTCGTCAACTGTTGTCTCCGGTGTTATGATCCATGCAGTTTTTTCTGTTGCTTCCGTTTTAGCCATTGAGATTACTTTTTGAAGCTGATCTTCAAATGGCAAGGTGAATTTCTCCGTATACGGATCTGTATTTGGCTGTATTATTAATACTTCTGATGCATTTGCTCCTTCAGTCTTAATTGTAAGATATCTTGTCAGAGAGATGCCTGCGGGTATGATAATCACTGATAGCCAGATAATCAGGAATATCCCTGCTCGTTTTTCTCCTGTGAGATGCTTCACAATGAAGAGAGTAAGGAACAGGTTTGAGCATTAAGATCCAGAGAGTTCCTCCGGCAGTTCCTGTCAGTTCATACCACTGAACAAACATAATATCCTTCGCCAGTCCGTTTCCAAGATCCATCCAGGGTGAAACAATATTCACATTAAGGCTGATGAATTCATAAGTCAGCCAGAATGTTATAAGCGAAATGAAGGCGGCGATGTTTCCGGCTCTGAGTCTTACTATATGAGCAAGCCACAATGCAAATGCCATAAGGAATGAGAGCCCCATAATTACACAGATAGCTCCTGTGAGGCTTGCCACTCTCATCCATCCCATTGTAAGTATACTGAATATTACGAGCCCCGGAAGCAGGTATATAAAGAATGCATTTCTGGTGAATTGCAGCTGATTTTCAAAAAGCCAGGCTTCAATTAGGAAAAACGGAACCAATGAGATCAGCAATACGAGTCCGGTACACCAGCTGGTCCATGCAAGACCGCAAAGGATACCTCCTGTAACCGATAAGGCAACCAGAATATACTTATTCATCTAAACCATTATCTTCTTTTCCGGAAAGTCGGGTCTGCTCAGCGATCCAACCTACTGCCACTGCCAGCAAGCGCCATACTTCCCTTTGCTCTTTTATAAATCAAATCACAACCAAAATTAGCAGAAGAATCACAGAATCTAATATTTATATATCTCTTATCTTAAATTAAATTCGCCGGTATAGTTGATAAACATGTTATATTTGCTGCTTATCCCGAGTTTTGATGATTCCTGCCATAGAAATTTTACTTAAGGGCGTGCTTCTTGGATTGGCAGTCTCAATGCCATTGGGCCCTGTTGGTATAATACTTATCAACAGGACAATAAAGAGAGGATTCCTGTCAGGATTCTTCTCAGGTCTTGGTCTTGGGACTGCAGATACCTTGCTTGCTGTCCTTGCCGCCCTGGGATTCACTGTTATTATCGGTTTCATAAAAGAGGAGAGGTTCATAATTACAATTCTTGCCGGAATTGTTGTTATTGGAGTTGGTGTTAAGGTGTTTCTCTCAAATCCTGTCAAGGATTTCAGGGACAGGGACAGGACAAATAAATCGTTATGGCGTGATTTTTACTCAGTATTTGTTCTTTCAATTACAAATCCATATACAATTCTGATCTTTGTGGCTTTCTTTTCAGGGATCCATGTAAATGGAATAATCAAGCCTGAACTGATCCCGTTTTTTCTTATACCGGGAGTTTTCATCGGGGCAATGACATGGTGGTTTTCATTAAGCTATTTCTTAAGCAGGTTTAAGAAGAAAATCAGGCTTAGGGCAATTGTAAGAATCAATAAGCTCGGAGGCGTTGTTATTGTTTTTATAGGGATCCTTCTCCTGTTAACAGTATTCACCAATTTCAAAGTCTGATTTAGCTTATCTTCAGAATTATATGATAAAGAGCATAGACCCTGATGCTATTGCTTTTTATTGTTAAAAATGGTTAAATAATCATGTTCCGGGAAACTCCGAACGCCTTTTAATTATCTTGCATTCATAAATCATATAAACATGAAATTTGTAATCTCCGTTTCATTGATTATTTCTCTTCTCACGGGTTGTACAGGCAGTGAAGTAAAACTTGCGAAGAGGGCAGATAAGCTTCATGCATCAATTCTGACAATTGATACACATTGCGACACCCCGATGGAATTTGCCGACGGAGATTTTGATCTTGGAGTGCTTCATGAAGAGGGATGTGTTGATTTTCCCAGGATGATCACGGGCGGGCTTCATGGTGAATTTTTCGCTGTATTTATAGGGCAGGGCCCGAGAGATGATTCCTCTTTCATAAAAGTGCACGCTGAGGCGCTTCACATTTTGGATGCAATACATAAAAATGTGGGAAATTGTAAAGCAGTTGCCGAGATTGCTTTAACAGCGGATGATGGTTACAGACTGAAAAAAGAGGGCAAAATAGCTGCTTACATCGGGATAGAGAACGGCTATCCGGTAGGGAAGGATATATCGCATATAAAGGAGTTTTATGATCTGGGAGCAAGGTATATAACGTTGTCGCATACAAAAAACAATGATATCTGCGACTCTTCAACTGATCCGAAGGGACCGGAGAATAATGGGCTCTCATCGTTTGGTACAGAGGTGGTTAAGGAAATGAACCGCATTGGAATGATGGTTGACATCTCTCATATTTCGGATAAATCGTTTTATGATGTTCTGAAAGTCACAAAAGCTCCTGTTATTGCGTCACATTCCTCATGCAGGGCTCTCTGCGGAAGCCCGCGTAACCTTTCTGACGACATGCTTCTTTCATTAAAGGAGAATGGAGGAGTGATACAAATATGTATCCTTAGCAGTTATCTGAAGACGCCGGAACCTAATCCGGAGATGGAATCAAAGCTTGAAGAGCTTAAGAAGAAATATGGCGAGTACAGCGCCCTTTCCGACGATATGAAAAAGGTTGTGCGCAAGGAATACGGTGATATCAGAAGTAAATATGAGAAGCTTGCCACAGTAAAAGACATAGCAGATCATATCGACCATGTGGTGCAGGTTATAGGGGTCGACTATGTAGGGATAGGATCTGACTTCGACGGCGGCGGCGGAGTTGAGGGTTGCAAAACTGTAGCTGACATGAAGAATATCACTATAGAGTTGCTTCGCCGCGGATACACAAACAGCGATCTGAAAAAGATCTGGGGTGGCAATTTCATGAGGGTCTTCAGAAAAGTGGAGGAGCTCGCTGAAAAACCTGCATAGAGGATGCCGGCCATTTCTCCCGCCTGATAGCTTCATCCCCCAACCCCAAGGCCGTCAACTTAAGGGTTAAATTGTAAAAATGAAACCAGATACATTTTGGGGGTGTAGAAAAAGTCTTTTAAACCGCAAAGCACGCTAAGGTTTTCACAAAGTGCGCAAAGTTAATGCATTGATATAAAGATCTTTGCGAGCTTTGCGTAATAGGCCACCAACGCAATCTGGCCCCTGCGCTAAAATAGCCCACCGGGCTATTTCTTCACGCTTGGTCCCCTCTGCGGTTAATGGATTTTGACTTTTTCTACAGCCCCAAACTTATATAGCCCTTGTTTTCATAGGAATACTCTTAGGTGAGGCGGACCTTCCAGAGGGGTTGGGGTGAGGCGTAATATAAGGTTGAGCGAAGCCTAGATCTTCACCCTCGAAAACTTAAGTGATTTTAACAATCCAGTCGGGCAGAGACTTCTCCGGCGCCCTCTTCCTGAGATTAAGATAAAGGCCGAACTTTTTAAGAATCGGTACCTTGTGTGTCTCAACAAACTCGATAAGCGTTCCGTCAGGATCCTCTATATAAGAGAAATGTCCGGCAGCCTCACCCATATCAAAGCTGTTTCCTTCATGGCTCTTCTTGCTGTCAACCGTGAAAGGATAACCTTTCTTCTCACAGAATTTTTTTAGCTCATCCATTCCGCGCATATCATAGCAGAGATGGATAAATCCGGGATCGCCCCAGAAACGGTTTTCAAATATTTTCTTACCCCTGTATCCGGGAGTTGATATAAGCTCTATAACGCTATTTCCCAGCACCTTGCTGAATGGACCTGCAAAAGGTTTTGATCTTCCGAGAAGTACTCTTCGGCATTCTTTCTCTCCTCCGGGCAGATCCGAGAGGTCTTCAAATATTCCTGTCGAATCATAAAGTACCTCATCGTAACCCAGTATATCCGAATATATTACTCTTGATTTTTCAATGTCAGTTACTCCTATGATTGCTCCGTAAGAGCCTCCCGTATTTTTTTTCTCATCCATAAACCAGTCGCTTGCCTCTACAAGCTGAAAGATATTACCATACGGATCCTTCATGAAAAAAGTCATTCTGCCTGACGGATCTGCTGATGCGGCTTCAGGCACGGAAAGCCCTGCTTTTTGATAGGCTGCCAGCGTATCCTGAATATTTTTAGTCTTCATCTTGCAAACGATAATTCCAAGATCACCAAGCACAATCTGTTCTTTCATCTGTACCGGTTCTCTTCCTTTATACTGCCAGATCTCGAATCCGCCTCCGCTCTGAAGGTTAAGCGCCAATACAGCATGTCTGCTCCTTGGTTCCCCTCCGGTATACGGAAGCATAAGCCTGGCTACTGCCTCATCTTCAAAGACACGGCAATCCATTCCAAAATTGTTATTATACCATTTCCAGGCTTCGTGAACTCTTGTTACTCCAATACCCATCTGCTGGATTCCGCTGATTACATATCCCTCCATATAATGATTGATTTAATTTGATATTTGTCAGTTTAAAGTGCCTGGAGTGCCTGGAGTTTTATCATCATATTTTATATTGTTTCTTCAACTCTAAGTCTCCAGCCTATTAGATCACTTCAGTCACTTTTTATGTGGATTTGATTTTATCCGCTATTCTGAAGAAGAGCCACGGCAGATATCTTCTTATATGCAACAGCATTAACTCGCCTTTGCCCACAAGGATCTCCCTCTTGTCCCTTATAATGCCCCTGATAATAATCTGTGCAGCCTTATCGGGTGAGATCCCTTTAGCCTGCCCTTCATCAAGTTGTCCGTGTTCCTTTCCCGCTGCATTAAGCGCATGATATGAAATCGAAGTATTTACTCTTCCGGGAATTATTACGGAGGTCCTGATATTGGATTTTTTGTTTTCGAGATACAGTGTTTCAAAAAAACCATGAAGTGCCTGTTTGGAGGCTGAATAGGCTGATCGTAAGGGGAAACCAAATCTGCCTGAAATACTGCTTGTTGCCAGAATATGACCCGATTTTTGACGGATCATATATGGAAGAATGGCTTTTGTAAGTGCTATAGTTCCAAAATAATTTATCTCAAATATTTTCCTGTCAAGCCATAGCGGAGTTTCGTCTATTCTTGCCCTCTGGCTTATACCGCCGATATTAAGCAGATAATCAATTGTGCCGAATTTGCTAACCTGCCTGTCTGCAATTTCCTCAATCCCGGTTGTGTCTGAAAGATCAAATGGAACGCATTCGACCATTTCTGATTTGTTTCCGCATATTTTTTTTACCCTTTCAAGTCCGGCCACATCATTTGAGGATGCAATAACCCTTGCGCCCCTTCTTACAAACTCGTAGACGAGTGATTCCCCGATGCCAGATGAGGCGCCTGTTATCCAGACCACCTTGTTTTCAAAATATCTATTTTTCATTAACCTTCAGTTCTGAAACGAGTTTCAACAGCTCCCTATGGTTATTCCTGAGAGTTTCAAATTTCTTATTTTTTGTTTTTATCAGCTTGTTTGCCAAGAATCCGCCCTTGATCCTTTTAAAGACAAGATAGTAATCCCATGCAAACAATCCTGACATAGGTAATGAAAGAAAGATCAGTATTCCAAGCCACCAGGGAGAAAATATTAATAGCGCCAGAACAAGATATACCGGCAGAAATACAAATGCCAGGGCAAGTGAAATTCCGTATTTGACAGATGAATGGAACTGCAGATCCTTTATTTTCCGCACCTGAAAATTAGGTATTTCAAGGAAGGTCAGATTGAAGATATTCCCGTAAATGAAGAGAGGGAAAGTCGCTATTAATCCGAATATACCTGCGATTAGCCAGCCCATTGGATGTTTTTTCTTTTCCAGCAGCCTGTAGTCAATATTCAGTTCCTTTGTTTTCTGTCTGACCTGGAGGCTGAGGTTGCAGATCCTGTCATAGACTGGCTGATGTGTTACCTTCAGTTCGTTAAGCTTATCCACAAGCCGTCTGTCGCGGAACATTTTTGGATTCCTGATATCATCACCAAAACGCCCATTTATCATTCCCCTGAGTTCATCGATCGCTTCATAATCTTCCTCAGGGATGTGAATCATATTCGATTTCATCTCATCGGATAGTCGTGTCCTTAATTCATTGAGGGCTTTTTCCGGGCTCTCTTTATAGATCTCATGATAATCAGATACTTCTATAGGTTTACCATAGGCTACTGTAAGTACCTGCCTGTACCTTGTATAGTGTGAATATTCAATACCAACAGGTATGATCTTGATTTTCAGATTGAAGCCAGTAGCTTCATCCGATTGAAAGGCTACACGGCAGATTCCTTTTTTCAGTTGTCTGAGTCTTCTGAATCCGGCATGATCGCCCTCAGGGAGAATCACAAGACCGTTTTTGTTTTTCAGGACATCGATTGTTTTCAGAAATATTTCATCATTGGCTTTCAGGCTGCTGAAGCCATCCCTTATCCTGTAAACTGGAAGGATTTTAAGAAAATACAGTACTGCTGCCAATATTTTTTTCCTGAAGATATCAGCCCTTGCAAGGAAGACAGGTTGTCCCTTATGTGTGAAAAGCACTGCCAGTGCATCCATCAGTGCATTCTGATGATTTGGGGCAAAAATCAGAGGATCGTCGGGATTGATATTCTCGCGACCCATTACAATAACTTTTCTGTAGAAGACATTATTGTGCCAAAAACCTGCAGCTGATTTCAGAAGTGCATATCCGGCAGAATACTTTTCGATATTTTCTTTACCCATAAGAGGAACAGATATTCTCAACATCACAATCAGCTGTATGCTGAAGGGGTGAAGAATCAGGTGCAAGTTAAATAAAATGGAGGTTTTGTATTTAAATCGGAAATACTTTATTCCTGTTTTTTGGAATAATAAGTCTTTATACCACCATCTTAGTTCTCATCCGGTACCCTGATGCAATCTATCTATCAGTCTTCTCTCTTTTTTTGTTGGTCGGCCGGTCCCTTTTTCTCTGTGAACCTATTCCGGATGAATTGCTTAAATCGAGTTTGATTTTTTCCGATTCAGGTGTAAGATCTTCAATAAACTGGTCAGCAATTTTTGCTGAGACCCTGTTTTCTATAGGTTCTATAACCCTGTAAGTATAGATTACAGGAGGTTTTTTTACAAGTGATAATTTCATCCTTTGTGACAATTCTTGATGGTTTTACCTGTACATCCTTTATGATTATTCTTCCCTTTCTGCATTCATCGGCAGCGATGCTCCTTGTTTTATAGAGTCTGACTGCCCAGAGAAACTTATCGATCCTTACAGGTTTATTTTCAGTCATTTGAGATCAATATGTTATTTCAGACCTTTTTCCTGTATTAGGTTCTTCAGGCGGCAGGCATTTTCCCGGCCTTGTTAAAGGCTGTCATTGTCAGTTCGGTTCCTGCAAATGCAAATGATCTGATCATATCGATCACAATTGAGATTCTTTCATCAACGACTTTTCTTTCTTCAGGATTCCATGTTCCAAGAACAAAGTCAACCTGTGAGCCTTTTCGAAAGCCGTTTCCGATTCCGAATCTTATTCTGGGGTATTCATTGGTGCCAAGTATAGTGCTGATATGAGCCAGTCCGTTATGGCCACCGTCATTTCCCTTGGATCTCATTCTTATACTGCCAAGGGGAAGAGCAATATCATCAACAATTACAAGCATATTCTCAAGAGGGATGTTTTCCTTTTTAAGCCAGTAACTTACAGCATTTCCGCTCAGGTTCATGAAAGTTGAGGGCTTGAGAAGAATGAGGTCACGTCCTTTGTATTTTAGCTGGCAAACAGCTCCGTAACGCTTGTCCGTAAAAGAAGTATTGGATGCCATAGCCATGGCATCCAATACTGTAAATCCTATATTATGACGGGTATCTTTATACTCTTCACCGATATTTCCCAGGCCAACTATCAGATATTTCATTATGTCTGATTGTTGTTAATAAAAGTCCCTATTCAGCAGCAGCTTCAGTTCCGCCTGCTTCAGCTACCGGCAGCTCCGGTTTCAGCTCATCTCACCTTTCTGTGCAACACGTGATGTGGCAATTGTGAGAACCATTAATTTTTTGGGATCAAGTAATTCAATTTTGTCATATGACAGATCACCTACTTTAACTGAATCGTGAATTTTCAGATTTGTGATGTCAATAGGAAGAAATTCAGGAAGATCTTTTGGCAAACCTTTTACTTTAAGGCTTCTTTTCTTGATCACTAAGTTTTCCGCCGGCTATTACACCAACTGAATCACCTGACACTTTAACAGGAATATTGATTATAACAGGTTTATCATCAAATACCTCAATAAAATCAGCATGTAATATTTTGTCAGAAACCGGATGGAACTGCACATCTTTCAATACAACCTTGTGCACCTCATTATCAATGTTCAGGTTAACAAGATGAGCTTCAGGTGTATAAATAAGATTTTTAAAAGCTGTTCTCATGAGCGTGAAAATGAATATTCTGTTCTTTTCCATAAATTACACATGGTACATTACCGGATTTTCTGATCTGTTTTGAGCTTTTCTTCCCTAATTCTGTTCTGAATGATCCTTTAATTTCAATTGTCTTCATTTGTCTAAAAGTTATTGTGCTACTAAAAGTTATCGTCACTGATAACTTCCCATTACACGTTTGACATTTTAATATTTTTGGACTGCAAATATAGAACAAAGGAATCAGAATACAAAATTTGTACTTATCGACTGATTTGTTGTAACAGCCTGGATTGTTTTTGCAAAAATATCGGCAATTGAAAGCACTTTTATTTTTTTTGAATTATTTACAAAGGGAACAGAATCAGTCACAACAAGTTCCTCGAGTGCGGAATCATCAATTCTTTGAACAGCATTTCCTGACAGTATTGGATGGGTGGCAAATGCCCTTATGCTTTTGGCGCCTCTTTCCTTCATCATATTGGCTGCAAGGACAAGTGTTCCTGCAGTATCAACCATATCGTCAATTATAACAACATTCCTTCCTTCAACCTCACCGATTATTGACATCTCCTCAATTACATTTGGTTTCTTCCGGAGTTTATAGCAGAGTACCATTTCCGACTGAAGATGTCTTGAATATGCATTGGCTCTTTTTGATCCGCCCATATCAGGAGCTGATACAGTAAGATTTGTCAGTTTCAGCTTTTCAATATATGGTGCAAAGATTGCAGAACCGAAAAGATGGTCAACAGGAACATTGAAGAATCCCTGGATCTGGTCAGCATGAAGATCCATTGTAATAACCCTGTCGACACCTGCGGTGCTTAGAAGATCAGCTGACAGTTTTGAACCGATAGATACCCTTGGCCTGTCTTTCCTGTCCTGCCTTGCAAAACCATAATATGGTATAACTGCAATAACTTTATAGGCGGAAGCTCTTTTGGCTGCATCGATCATAAGAAGCAGTTCGAAAAGATTATCAGCCGGAGGATTTGTCGACTGAACGATAAAAACCATGCAGCCTCTGACTGACTCATCAAAACATGGTTGAAATTCTCCATCGCTGAACATGGTAACAGAACTTTTTCCGAGTTCAATTCCCAATTTGATCTGCAATCATCTTTGCGAGATGCTGAGATGATCTGCAGGAAAAAATTTTCATTGGTGCATTTCCAAACATTTTCCTGTATAATTTAGCTGATTAGTATATTAAAACCGTTACAAAATTAGAAATTCCCGTCCGATATCAGGATTCATTTGAAAAATTGTTAATAGATTCTTCAATATAGTTCAGGATTTCATCTCTTCCGCCTCCATTTACTGCTGATGAAATAAATGTAGCAGGCAAGAATTCCCATTGTCTGAGCATTTCAGAATCATAATTCTCTATTGATTTCTCAAGATCGTTCTTTGTGAGTTTATCACTCTTTGTGAAGACCCTGGCAAACGGGATCTGGTTATTCCCAAGGAATTCCATGAATGACAAGATCTGATTGCTGCGGTTTATGCCTTGAATCGAGAAGAACAAAAAGACAAACAAGGTTTTCTCTTTTAAGAATATAATTTTCAGTTTCCTTTACCCATTTCTCCCTGCAGTTTTACAGGAACTTTTGCATATCCGTAACCCGGGAAGATCAACAAGGTACCATTTTTCATTTATTAAGAAATGGTTAATTGTTCTTGTCTTTCCCGGCTGAACTGATGTCTTTGCCAGCTTCGACCAGCCTGTAAGCATATTTATAAGAGATGATTTTCCCACATTTGACCTTCCGATAAATCCGAATTCAGGATTTGCTGAAGCAGGACACTCTTTTAGAGTGGGACTGCTTTTTACAAATGTGGCTGAATGGATTATCATTTTTACCGTTAATTAAGATCTTTATAAGGCAATTCTATCTTTTTGTGCACAAGATAATTGTTTCCGTAAAATGTCAGAATTGAAGCAATAATATCAACAGAACCCGGTTGCGGAGTATCCTGATTTTTTAAGATCTAAGTATTCCGGTTCCATTTATTGGTTTTTATTTTGGTGCATCTGGTTGTATCAAATACTCCGTCTGTCAAAATCTCCGCTGAAATATTTTACTTTCTGTGATTTGTCCGAAAGTGCAAAGGGATATTGTATAGATTCCCGTTGAGTTGTATTCATCCTTTATATTGACAACTAGATCGGGATAACCGCCGACCTTTCTTCCCTCCATATCAAACTCCTCAAACTCGAAAGTTCTGCAATCCCTTTTTGTAACCTATCCTGGCTTTTAGCTTTCCATTCCTGAAATACTGTTTCTGAATGTCCATCAATAGTATCTCTTTTATAAGGTGTGGTTCTGAAAAGCTGGCCCTCTTCAAAATACCATTTTGCTGAATCCTCCCGCAGTCCATTTTCATACCATAATGTTCTGCTGACTTTTCCGCCTGGATAAAATGTTTTCGTCAATCCCTCTTTCACTCCATTCTTAAAGGTGATTTCCATTGCAATATGGTTTCCGCTCATATATTTCTTTAATTCCGGTAAACCCGGTATCAGGAACGGAAATTGTATCATTTCCGCCTGCTGAATCCTGTTTTGCCTTTACATGCCAGGATTAAGCAAGCAGTGCGAGTAATAAAATGAGTGATACCATAAAATATTTTCATGATAGATAAGTTTTTAATATTGTTATGACATATTATCTGATTTAATATAATACTTCAAGTACACGTGGCTTCAACTGATGGTTCAAGAATTACCTCCCTGATCATTGCAGGAAGCAGAACGTCTCTCCTTTTGTTACTTTTTCTGAATTCCCATCCCATCGGATCTGGAATTCACCTTCAATACAAATGTACACAACAAATGAATCAATTAGATAGTATTCCTTTTTTATTGCCTTATTGAAATGGAGAATATTTGTAGTGAAAAATTCACAATTGACAAGATTTTCTGTTTTATTCAGTTCAGGTTCCTTTTTTAATTTGATTTTTCCGGCTGCATTAAAATCCATTGCTTCCAGTGCCAGATCCAGATGAAGCTCCCTCTTTACCTTTCCGTTGCTTTTCCTGTTCCAGTCAGAAATTCTGTAAGTTAAATCCGATGTCTGCTGTATTTCAACCAGAACTATTCCCTTGCCTATAGCATGAATTCTTCCTGCAGGGGTAAAAAATGTATCTCCGGGTTCAGCAGTTTCAATATATAAGCAGTTCAGGCAAGCGTCCCATTTGCAATTGACTTCTTCATACATCTCCTTTGTAACACCCTCCCTGAAACCTGTATATATCTTTGAATCTTTTTCACTTTCAAGAATATACCACATTTCGGTCTTTCCATAAGCATTATGCCTCTCTTTTGCCATTGCATCACCCGGATGAACCTGAATTGAAAGATCTTCTCTGGCTTCAATGAATTTGATAAGAAGAGGAAATTCATTACCGAATTTTTCAAAGATTGAATCACCGGTAATATCACCCATATAAACTTCTATCAGCTCCTCTATATTGTTGCCGGCAAGGAATCCATTGCTGACCACTGACAGATTGCCATCAACAGATGATAATTCCCAGCTTTCTCCAATATTTGGCAGACCGGCAGGTTTTTTATTAAAATCTCTTTCAAGAGCATTACCGCCCCAGACCTTATCTTTTAACAGTGGTTCAAACTTTAATGGATATAATTCTGACATATATTAAAAGTGTTTAGTAATTTAAAATGTCTAATCCGGAGTGTCTGGAGTGCCTAGAGTTTGAAACTTAAGTTATCAATTCCAAACTTTAGACTCCGAACTTTAGCTCACTTTAGACTCATTACTCAAATTACTATTTTTGATAATTGAATTTGCAAAAATACATAAATATGCTGATAGTAGGAATAGCAGGAGGTACAGGTTCGGAAAAACAACTGTTGTAAAGAAAGTAATGGAAGCATTTCCAAATAATGAAGTTATAGTGATTCCACAGGATTCCTATTACAGGGATAACAGCGATATTCCTCTTGAAGAGAGGCAGAAAATAAATTTTGACCATCCCGATTCAGTCGAATTCAGCCTGCTTATTGATCATCTGAAACAGCTGAAGAAGGGCAAATCAAGTTGAAATGCCAGTCTATTCCTACCTGACCTGTCTCAGGGCAAAGGAGACAATAACAATAAAACCTTCAAGGGTTGTAATTGTTGAGGGAATTCTTATCCTTACCGATCCAGGATTGCGCAATATGCTTGATATAAAGGTTTTTGTTGATGCTGATGCTGATGACCGGCTTGGACAGGGTAATCCAGAGAGATATTGTTGAAAGGGGACGGTCACTCCTGAATGTGCTTGAAAGATACCATGATACAGTAAAACCATCTCATCTGCAGTTTATTGAACCTTCAAAACGATATGCCGATATTATTATACCCGGAGGAGGGGAGAATCAGGTTGGAATAGAAGTTCTGATTTCCATAATTGAAAAGCATTTATTAAACAAGTAAATCATAAGACTATGCTTGACAATATAAAGGTGGAGGATATTCTTTTCCTCGATATTGAAACTGTTCCTGCATGCACAGTCATTTGATCTTCTTGACCCCGGATGCAGGCTCTCTGGGATAAGAAATCAAAACAATTCAGAACTGCCGATCAGACTGCTGATGAGGTTTATGAAAGAGCAGGGATCTATTCTGAATTCGGAAAAATAATCTGTATCTCTGTCGGACTGATAAGGGAAAAGAATCCATTCAGTCTCAGGCTGAAATCCTTTTTCGGAGAGGATGAAAAGATGCTTCTTTCCGAATTTTCAGCAATGCTTTCAAAGTTTTGCAAAACAAACAGAGAAGCTATTCTGTGTGCTCATAACGGAAAGGAGTTTGATTATCCTTATATTGCAAGAAGGATGATTATAAATGGTCTCATTATCCCTGAAATCCTTGATAATTCAGGGAAAAAACCATGGGAAGTAAAGCTTCTTGATACAATGGACCTCTGGAAATTCGGTGATTATAAAAATTATACCTCGCTCGAACTGCTGACCTCAGTCCTTGGTATTCCCACACCCAAGGATGATATTGACGGAAGCATGGTTGCAGGTGTATTTTATAATGAAAAGGATACTGAAAGGATTGTCAGGTATTGTGAAAAAGATGTAATTGCTATTGCACAGGTTCTGCTGCGGTTTATGAATCTGCCGCTTATTGAAGAAGATAAAATTGAATCGGTGACTTTCACATAATCAATATTCGTCAAGCAGTTTTCTCAGACAGTTGGTTACCTCATCAGGTTTATCAGCATGGATCCAGTGACCTGCTCCATTTATCACTAATAAACTCTGCTGCAGGAAATACTTTTCTGATCTCTGCAACATCAGATGCTGTAAGATAATTGGAATTACTCCCTTTCAGAAAGATGACCGGAAATCCTGTAATTGGCTGTGATGATCCATCCTGTAAGGTCAATTGCCTCCATTATTTTATCGAGATTGTTATAGAGTGCTGAGGCATTTAGTTTCCAGCGCAAATTTATCTCCGCTGATTCCTTTGAAGATTTTTAAGAATAAATCCCCTGACCTTTTCAGATGATATCTTTTCGGTAAGTAAGTTTTCTGCTTCAGCTCTTGAACTGATTGTTGACAGGTCAATTGAGAGAATTGTTTTAAGAATTGTAAGATGCTGTTTATAGACAGTTAGTTTATTATTCTCGTTTGTAAATGGAGAGATATCGGCAATTACAAGGCCATTGATCATTTCGGGCCATTTAACTGCAAAGGCCATTGCAGTTTTTCCTCCCATGCTGTGACCGGCAAGAAAAAATTTCCTGAATGTCAGACTCTGTAACAAGTTCAAACAGATCATCCCTCATTGAATTGTAGTCATGGATCTCCGAATGAGGAGACTGTCCATGGTTTCTCTGATCGGGGAGATAAACAGTAAATGAATCAGCAAGTTTTTTGGCAATTGTTACCCAGTTATCAGATGAGCCATACAGGCCATGCAGAATAATAAGAGGTGGTCCTTCACCGAATTTCCTGTAAAAAAGTTTCATTTGAAGCTGCTCAGGCAAGTTGTCCCTTATACATCTGGATTGTGTTTTCAAGTCCAAGGTACAGGGCATCTGAAATGAGGGCATGTCCGATAGAAACCTCCTCAATCCAGGGTATATTCTGATGAAAATATCTCAGATTGTCAAGGTTCAGATCATGACCGGCATTTACTCCTAAGTCCGGCATTCCTTGCTATCCCGGCAGCCCTTACAAAAGGAGTTACTGCACCGATTGCATTCTGACTGAATCCGGTGGCATAGGGTTCAGTATATAATTCAACCCTGTCGGTCCCGGTAAGTGCTGCATTTTCAATATTTACAGGATTTGTATCAACAAACAGTGATGTTCTGATACCCTCTTTTCTGAATGTTGCTACAATATCAGTCAGGAAGGCTCTGTGTTTCACAGTATCCCATCCTGCGTTTGATGTAATTGCATCATGGGCATCAGGAACAAGTGTTACCTGGTCGGGTTTTACAGAAAGTACAAGAGCAATGAAACCCTGTGAAGGATAACCTTCAATATTGAATTCTGTTGTAATAATTGGTTTGATCTCAAGAACATCATGATATCTTATATGCCTCTCATCAGGCCGGGGATGAACTGTTATTCCATCTGCCCCGAAAAGCTGACAATTTATGGCGGCTGTTAATACATTTGGGATATTACCTCCCCTCGCATTTCTCAGGGTTGCAATCTTATTGATATTAACGCTTAACTTTGTCATTATAATAATTGTGTTATTTATCCGTATATTAATCGAGGGACAAAAATACAATAACTCTCTTTTTTATTACTATATTAGTTGAAAATAAAAGTAAGTATGGTCGCTAAAGACTTAATATCGGAAGTGATACCTTCCCTGAAAACATCCGATCTCGGACAGACCGCTTTGAACTGGATGGAGATTTTCAAGATATCGCATCTGCCGATTGTAAATAATCAGGAGTTTCTTGGTCTTATTTCCGATACCGATATATTTGACATGAATCAGCCGAATGAACCAATTGGAAATCATGCACTTACGCTTTATAAGCCATTATGTTACCTCAGAGCAGCATATTTTTGAAGTGATCGGACTGGCTTCAAGACTTAAGCTTTCGGTGGTTCCGGTTCTTGACTCAAAGAACAATTATAAAGGTGTGATTACTTCAAATGATCTGATAAGGCATATTGCAGGAATATCATCAATGGATCAGCCTGGTGGCATTATTGTCCTTGAGGTGATAGACAGAGACTATTCCCTTTCACAGATAGCACAGATTGTTGAGAGCAATAATGTAAAGATACTGAGCATGTATATCACTTCATCGCCGGGATCAACACTCCTGGAGGTTACACTTAAGGTAAACACAAGTGATCTGGTTTCGGTAATAAGAACTTTTGAACGGTATAGTTATGAAGTCAAGACATGGGTGACTGATAACGACTCAATGGACCGTTTTTATTCCGAAAGGTTTGACCTGCTGATGAAATATCTTAATATCTGATGCCGGATGCTTTACAAGCGGTGCATAACCAGCCAATATAAACGGGGCAAGACAAGGGGGATGAAAACAAAAACAGATCATGATGAGAAACAACATCGGACGAGTTGCAATTTACAGTAAGGACACCAATTCAAAAACCCGACAGGGTGTCAGCCGGCTTGGTAAATGAGTTTTGCAGGAGAGGAATTAAGATCCTGATCCATCAGAAGTCAGATGATCCGATTGTCTGTCCCGGAGGTGAGCTGATAGAAAGCTTTCGATGATCTCTCTACAGGCTATCCGGGCTGCCTGATCTTGTACTGAGTGTTGGTGGTGACGGGACCTTTCTTGAAACAGTGCTTAAAATAAAGGATCTTGAGATTCCTGTTGCGGGTGTCAATACAGGGAGGCTGGGATTTCTTGCAAATATCTCTGAAGAAGAGCTGAGCCATTCAATTGATATGCTTTGCCAGGGAGAATATAAAACAATCGAAAGATCTCTTCTTGAAATTGTTCAGCCATCATCATTTTTCGAGGGCAGCTCTTCGGCAGCCCTCAATGAGATCACAATTCAGAAGGCGGACCTCAGCATGATAACAATAAACGTTTTCATTGATGATACTTATCTTAACACCTACTGGGCCGACGGACTCATAATTTCAACTGCCACCGGTTCCACTGCATATAATCTGAGTGTTGGCGGACCAATATTGTCGCCTGAGGATCAAAGTTTTATTATATCTCCTATTGCACCTCATAATCTTACAATCAGGCCAATAATTGTATCGGGCGACAGCAGGCTGAGGATGGTCATTGAAGGGAGAAGCCCCGAATATCTGGCTACATGCGATTTCAGGTCAAAACGATTGCCATTCTCGCAGGAGCTGCATATTGAAAAATCGGGCTATAAACTCAGGACAGTTATGCTGGAGGGAATGGATTTTTACAGTACACTGAGAAATAAGTTAATGTGGGGAGCAGACAGAAGGAATTGAAAGACATCTCATGTAAAAGCTTGATAAATAGCAAGTTAGCTATTGGAAGAAATGATGCTGAAACATGATTCGGCATTTAAAATGTGAAGCTAATTGAAGGATTATTTGAACATTACATGGTTTTTGAAGATTATAACTTCATCTCTATATCAATTGATTATTATATTTGTAACTGAAAAGAATAATATTTAATGAAACAGACAATCCTTATCATAGTGATTCTTGGACTTTGTTACACAATTGTCTGAGGCTCAGCTATGGAAACTGAAAAGGATTGAACTTGACTGGTGGAGTGGGAACAACAACATTTTTTGGTGATGTGGGAGGTTATTCACATGGCGAAAACTGGGCTGGACTGAAGGATATCACTTTTCTTCAGACCAGGTACAATGTTAATTTTAATGTAAAATACAGGATTACCCAGAACGTAAATATCAGAATTGGAGTAACTTACGGGACTACTGCATGCGACAGATCAGAGAGGTTCAAATGAGGGACGGGCATTTGAAACATCAACACACAATTCTTGAGCCTGTACTGCTTGGGGAATATTATTTTTTCAGGAATTCAGCCGAAAACAGCTACCTTTTCAATAAAGGCAGGGATGAAGGTCTCATAGCGTTTTTCAGTTCGCTCGACTTTTATGCATTTACAGGCATAGGAGGTCTTAGTTACTCGATTGATGCAAATGAAAAACTTACAAATCATGGATTGGATCCAAGCGGTTTTACTGTTGTTGTTCCAATCGGCATAGGGGGAAGCTATTCTGCCTTTCCAAGTTTAAACCTTGGCGCAGAACTTGGTTTCAGATATGCTTTTTCTGACAATCTGGATGGATATACCTCGCAATATTCCAGCGCAAATGACGTTTATTATTTTTTTAACCTTACTGTTACTTACAGGCTGAAGATCAGGAAAAATGTTTTGCCTAACTTCAGATAAAGAGCTGGATTCGTTTCAATGAAAAGATTATCAGGTATTTTGTGTTTACTTCTCATCGCAGTCGGATTATATGGTCAGCACAACTCTGATTATGGTGTGATGGCAGGAGTGACATCTTATATGGGTGATATCAACCCCAACAGGCTCTTATATTCTCCCGGTCCTGCAGGAGGTATTTTCTACAGATATAATTTGCATCCCAGGCAGGCGCTGAGGGGAAGTCTGCTTATAGGAGGCATAAAAGGCAATGATCTTGATTTCAATAATGATTTTCAGAATACAAGGGCGGGTAACTTTTCGGGTATGATTACCGAATTTGCTGTCCAGTTTGAATTTAACTTTCTTCCATATTCAACAATGGGAAAAATCTGGGACTATTCTCCATATTTTGCTGCCGGGCTTGGAGGCACCTATGTTAACAGCCATGGCACTTCAATTACTGCAGGGGTACCGGTTAACAGTTCAGGTTCTGCCTTTATTCCTGTGATTCCCTTTTCAATTGGCTTTAAGATTAATATACATAAAAATATTGGATTGGAAGCTGAATATGGTTTTCGTAAAACATTTTATGATAACTTTGACCGCTTAAAAGATTGGGTTACCCCATCTGACTATGCATGGACTCATAACAATGACTGGTACACCTTCACCGGTATAGCAGTTACGTGGAAGTTCTATAGTAAACTGGCCGGATGTCCGGCTTATAAGGATGTGGACTCAAAAAGAAAACGTTAGGTAATGCCCTTAAGGAAACGTATAAATACAGAGAAGCTGCCCTCTCATGTTGCTATTATTATGGATGGAAACGGCAGATGGGCACGTCAGCGTAACCTTGACAGAATTTTTGGGCACCAGCAGGGGGTAAATGCAGTAAGAACAGTTATTGAAGCAGCCAGCGAGCTGACAAATAAAATTCCTGACACTTTATGCTTTTTCGACCGAGAACTGGGGAAGACCCAATGAAGAGGTCTCTGCTTTGATGGGTATTATGATTGATTCACTTAATAAGGAAACAGATACCCTGCTCAAAAATAATATAAGACTGAAGACTATTGGTGATCTTGGAAGACTGGCAGATGATGTAAGGGAGAGGCTTTTTGAAACAATTAAGCTGACCTCAGGTTGTACCGGACTGAATCTTATAGTCGCTCTCAGCTACAGTTCACGATGGGAGATAACAGAAGCCGCCAGGAAGATCGCGGTTGAAGTAAGCAGCGGAAGACTTGATCCTGATTCATTCAGTGAAGCGGATTTTGAAAAATATCTTACAACTTCCGGTATACCTGATCCCGAGCTTATGATCAGAACAAGCGGTGAATTGCGAATAAGCAATTTCCTTCTTTGGCAGCTTGCCTATACTGAATTATATTTTACTGATAAACTTTGGCCTGATTTTGGTAAAGATGACTTTTATAATGCAATAATTGACTTCCAGAAGAGAGAAAGAAGGTTTGGAAAAACAAGTGAACAGGTTTTGGATAAATGATGAAATAATGGTGATCAGAAGTATTGAAAAGTTTTTTATAGTTATATCACTGGCTCTCTCGAGTCAATTATTGCACGCACAGGAAAAACAGCAGATTTTTGATTTTATGACTTCGGAAGATTATGTTGTAGGCGGAGTCAGTATTTCAGGTATAAGGTTTCTCGACACAAATGCTCTTATCGGAATATCCGGACTCAGGATTGGACAGGAGATTACTCTGCCTGGCGATGTTCTCAGAACGGCTGTGCAAAAATTGTGGCAGCAGGGGCTCTTTTCAGATATCAGGATCACTATCGCAAAGGTCGTTTCAGACTCTGTCTTTCTGGATATCTTCCTGCAGGAGCGGCCAAGGATTTCTTCGGTAAAATACAACGGACTGAAGAAGTCGGAACAGGACGACCTTGTTGAAAAGCTTAACCTTCCTGTTGGATCGCAGATAACTGAATTTCTTCTTAACAATGCTGAAAAGATAATAAAGGATCATTTTATAGAGAAAGGCTTTCTCAAAACAACAGTCGATTTTGTTCAGAAGGAAGATCCGGACAGGCCTAATAATGTGGTTCTGGCCGTTAATGTGAATAAACATGATAAGGTTAAGATTGCCGAGATAACCTTCATCGGGAATGAATTTTTCACCCCTGCAAAGCTCAGGAAGCAGATGAAAGGGACAAAGGTGAAAAATGCTAATTTCTTCAGGTCTTCAAAATTTATCAACGAGAAGTATGAGGAGGATAAGCTGAAGCTAAAGACCTTTTACAACGATAATGGCTTCAAGGATTTTACAATTCTTTCAGATTCTTTGTATACTGTATCCGATGACCGTGTCGGGCTGAAAATAAAAGTTGAAGAAGGAACACAGTATTTCCTCAGGAATGTGGATTGGGTAGGAAACAGTGTGTACAGGAAAGAGGCCCTGCAACAGGTATTTAATGTCAAAAAGGGAACAGTCTATAATCAGTCGCTCATTGAAGACAGGCTGAATGGTACCGGTGGTGCACAGGATGCAGTAAGTTCATTGTACCAGGATTACGGCTACCTCTTTTCACGGCTTACTCCTGTGGAGGCGAAAGTAGAAAATGATTCTGTCGACCTTGAAGTAAGGATATATGAAGGTGATCAGGCTTATCTTAATAATGTACTGATTGATGGAAATACACGAACCAATGAACATATTGCACGGCGTGAACTCTATACACTGCCAGGTGATCTTTTCAGTAAGGACAAGATTTTAAGGTCAATACGGCAGTTAGGTGTTCTTGGCCATTTTGACGCGGAAAAAATTAATCCGACTCCTCTGCCGGATATGATGAACGGAACAGTTGACCTGCTCTACAAGCTTGAGGAAAAACCAAATGACCAGTTCGAGATCTCAGGTGGATGGGGCGCAGGAATGCTTGTCGGTACTGTTGGTGTGCGATTCAATAATTTTGCCATGCGCAACTTCTTCAAGCTGAAGGAGTGGAAGCCTTACCCATCAGGCGACGGCCAGTCACTCAGCCTCAGAGTACAATCAAACGGACGTGTTTACCAGTCATATAATATCTCATTTGTTGAACCATGGCTTGGTGGAAAAAAACCAAATACCTTTTCAATTTCAACCTACAGATCCATTATGACAAACGGGAAGAAAAAGTCTGACGATGGTTACCAGGCAATGATTATTGACGGTGTAACACTCGGATTGGGAAAAAGACTTGAATGGCCCGATGACTATTTCTCCCTTTATGGTGAACTAAATTACCAGAGATACTATCTGAAAGACTATAATGTGTACAGTTTCCTTTTCAGCAACGGTACATCAAACCTTATAAGTCTCCAGATGAAGCTTACAAGGTTTTCTACAAGTCCCAACCTGATATATCCCAGAAGCGGATCTTCATTTACTCTGGCTCTCCAGGCTACTCCGCCTTACTCTTCAATCACAGGAAAGGATATGGCAAATCTGCCTGTTGAGGAAAAATACAAATGGATTGAATTTCACAAATGGACATTCAAGGCAGATTACTACTATCCCCTGTCAAAGAATGACAAACTTGTGCTGAATGCGAAATTTGCCTTCGGTTATCTCGGATATTACAATAAAGATATCGGCCCATCACCATTTGAATACTATTATGTAGGAGGCGACGGTATGTCGGGTTACAGTTTTTACGGACGTGATGTAATTGCCCAGCGGGGCTATACAAACGGATCACTGACACCATATGCGCCGGGTACTGCCAAGCCTTCAGGTAACGTCTATTCAAAAATTACATTTGAAGTAAGGTACCCTGTATCGCTTAATCCGCAGGCAACAATCTACGGACTTGGATTTCTCGAGACAGGAAGGGCATGGTATGCACTTAAGGAATACAATCCGTTCAAGATGTGCCGTGCAGCAGGATTTGGACTAAGAGCTAATCTTCCGATGTTCGGATTGCTCGGTATAGACTGGGGTTATGGATTTGATCCGGTTCCAACAGGTCAGCAGAGTGCAAATCACTCACAGATACATTTCATTATAGGTCAGCAGTTCTAATTAAATAAATATTAATTCTTTAAGCAATGAAAAAAATAGGCGTTTTAATGGGGTTGTTTATTCTGACTTCGGCTATGGCCATTGCTCAGAAATATGCATTCGTCGATTCAGAATATATAAGGAATAATATTCCTGCATTTACAGCTGCCCAGGAGCAGCTCGACAAGCTCTCAAAACAATGGGAAAAAGAGGTAGCTGACGGTTATGCAATTGTTGAACAGATGTATAAATCATACCAGAATGAAGCTGTTCTGCTTTCTCAGGATATGAAGACTAAAAGGGAAGAGGCAATCATCGCCAAGGAAAAAGAGATGAAAAACCTTCAGAACAAATACTTTGGGATGGAAGGAGATCTTTTCAAGAAAAGAGAAGAACTTGTGAAGCCTATCCAGGACGAAATTCTGAAAGCAATAAAAGAGATTGCTGTTGACGGCAGCTATGCAGTGATATTCGATACTGCTGCCGGTGGCAATATCCTGTTTGCAAATCCTAAATTCGATATAAGTGATCAGGTTCTCGAAAAATTAGGTTATAAAAATTAATTAATTACTTTTGCACAATTGTTAAATAAATTATTAAAAATGAAAAGATTTATCGGAATAGCTGTTATAATTGCACTTGTAACTCTGGTAGGCCAGAAAGCTGTAGCTCAGAATATTAAGTTCGGACATATCAACAGTGATGAATTAATTCAGTCATTACCTGAATTTGATTCAGCCAATGTAAAACTTGAAAAATTCCGTAAGGACCTTATTAATGCACTTGAACTGATGCAGGTCGAATTGAACAATAAAAGTGAAGCTTATAATAAGGAAAGCAAAAACTATACTGATATAGTAAAACAGACAAAGGAACAGGAACTTGTTGATATGAACAAAAGGATCCAGGAGTTTCAGTCAAATGCACAGCAGCAATTGCAGGAAAAACAGTCTGAAGTATTTCAGCCTATAATTGCAAAAGTCGATAAAGCAATCAAGGATGTTGGAAAGGAAAACGGATTTGTTTACATTTTCAGTATCGGACAGGGAAGCTCGCTGCTCTTTTTTGATGAGACAAAGAGCACTAATATTATGCCGCTTGCAAAAGCCAAGCTTGGTTTAAAATAACCATAAAAAAAATATATCAGAGACCATCTCTGATGAGGGATGGTCATTTTTTTAATATTTCAGATGCTGTGAAAGAAAAGCCAATTGGGATATTCGATTCAGGTGTCGGAGGTCTGACAGTTGCTCACGCAATTAAGCAGATTCTGCCCGGAGAAAGCATAATCTATTTTGGTGACACTGCCCATCTGCCTTATGGTGACAAATCGGCTGAGGCGATAAGCTATTACTCACACCGTATCACCGAATTCCTTCTTGGAACATGATTCAAAAGTTGTACTGGTAGCCTGTAATTCAGCATCAGCATCAGCTTTTGATTCCCTTAAAAAGGAATTCAGTGAAAGAACAATTCTTTTTGATGTGATTGATCCTGTAGTCGATTATATCGGTACAAGAAATTTCAATAAGATTGGGGTTATAGGGACAAAGCGGACAATCAGTTCGGGTACCTATGAACAAGAAAATAAGGGAAAAGTCAATCACCACGGAAGTTGTCTCACTGGCAACGCCGCTGCTTGTTCCAATGATTGAGGAGGGCTTTATTTTCGATGATATAAGCAATGCAATTATCAGGACCTATCTGACAAATGAGTCGCTCAGAGGTATACAGGCACTGATTCTGGGATGTACACATTATCCTATAATTAAAAATCAGATCAGCAAGATTTTTAATTTCAATATTGAAGTGGTCGATTCAGCCAGGCTTGTAGCAATAATCCTGAGGGATGCGCTTGAAAAGAAGGGGCTGCTTAACGATTCCGGAAAGGTTAGTGACATGTTTTTTGTTTCCGATTACACAACCTACTTTGAGAAGATTGCCAGAATGTTCTTCGAAGGAGAAATAAACCTGAAAAAAGCTGATATCTGGAGCTGATTTTTCTCTAAAACCTTTTCTGTGCTCCTCTGTGCAACTCTGTGCCATCTCTGTGCAACTCTCTGTAACATTCATAGACGATCCGGGAGAATATGAATTATGCGAGGCAGTTCAGCGGCACAAAACATGATCAATATCATAACGATATGTTCTATTTGTTTATTTTTCAATTCTTAAAATGTTAATTTTGTTGACTGATACATTATCTGGATCATTTTACATACTTAAGTGAGAATAAATTATAAGTTATTATGAGTAAAAAATCAGAGGTTATCGAAAGAGATGAAGTGGTAATCAGATTCTCCGGTGATTCCGGGGACGGGATGCAAATGACAGGAACACTCTTTTCTGATACGGCAGCTTTATTTGGTAACGACTTGTCTACATTTCCCGATTATCCGGCAGAGATACGGGCTCCCCAGGGTACGGTGGGAGGTGTTTCCGGTTTTCAGGTTCATATTGGCCATTCGGAAATAAATATGCCCGGCGATTTTTCAGATGTTCTTGTTGCTATGAATCCTGCTGCCATTAAGGCTAATGGTCAATGGATAAAGCCCGGAGGTACAATAATTTACGATGAAAATAATTTTACCGAAAAAAATATTGAGAAAGCCGGTTATGAAAAGGATCCTATAAAGGAAGAAAAGCTTGAAAGCTATAATGTTATAGCTGCTCCTATTTCATTCATGGTGAAGGAAGCCCTCAAGGATTTTGGTCTTGATCCGAAATCGGTACTAAGAACCAAAAATATGTTCGCCCTCGGAATGGTATACTGGTTATTCGACCGTAAGCTTGACTACACCGAGGAATACTTCGACAAGAAATTCAAGCAACAAACCGGATGTGGCCGAGGCAAATAAAATTGCCTTGCGTGCCGGATATTATTATGCTGAGACTATCGAAGCCCTCTCGCCTGTCTATAAGATTCTCCCTGCACAGATTGCAAAGGGCACTTACCGGAATATATCAGGGAATGTTGCAACGGCATGGGGACTGATGGCAGCTGCCGAAAAATCAGGGTCTGAAGCTTTTTATCGGCTCATATCCGATAACTCCTGCCACGGGAATCCTTGAAGAGCTTGCTGCACATAAAGACCTTGGGGTAAAAAGTTTCCAGGCGGAAGATGAAATCGCAGGGATCTGTACAGCACTGGGTGCAAGTTTTGCCGGCAATCTGGCTGTTACATCAACCTCAGGACCAGGTCTCGCGCTTAAATCAGAGGCTATCGGGCTTGCTGTTATGGCTGAATTGCCGGTTGTAATAATTGATGTACAGAGAAGCGGCCCCTCAACCGGTCTGCCCACCAAGACAGAACAGGCTGACCTGTTGCAGGCTCTTTACGGCACGAAACGGAGAATGCCCGGTAGTTGTTATGGCTGCCAGCACACCTTCAGATTGTTTTACACTATGCATTTGAAGCAGCAAGGATCGCTCTTGAGCATATGACTCCTGTCCTCCTTCTTTCTGACAGTTATCTGGCAAATGGGAGTGAACCATGGAGAATACCGAAGATGAAGGATCTGCCGGCAATAAATCCACCTTTTGCTGCTTTGACAGATACTCCTTTCCTGCCGTATAAAAGAGATGACAAAACACTCGCAAGATCATGGGCAGTACCCGGCATTGCAGGACTTGAGCACAGGATAGGAGGTCTTGAAAAGACAGAGAAGGGCACTGTTTCATATGTCCCTGAAAATCATGAGATGATGGTTAACCTCAGGGCCGAGAAGGTAGCCAGAGTTGCAGACACAATTCCTGAACTTGTACCACAGGGAGCTGCATCAGGTGATCTTCTTGTTGTAGGATGGGGCGGATCATACGGATATCTTATTACAGCTGTTCGTGATCTTGCAGGCTGATGGACATAAAGTTAGCCTCGTAAATTTCAATTATATAAACCCGCTTCCAAAAAACGTTAAGGATGTTTTCAGCCGATTCAAAAGGATCGTGGTATGCGAACTGAATTCAGGCCAGCTGGCCGGCTATCTGAGAATGAAACATCAGGAGTTTTCATATGATCAGATAAATAAGGTACAGGGACTTCCATTTACATTAAGTGAGATTAAAGAAAAATGCATAAAAATTCTGGAGGAGATCTAAAATGACAGAAGTTGTAGCAAATAAATATACCGCCAAAGGATTTTAAAAGTGATCAGGAAATAAGATGGTGCCCCGGCTGCGGCGACCATGCTGTCCTGAGTTCCGTCCAGCGTGCGCTGGCTGATATGGGTATTCCCAGAGAGAAGTTTGCATTCATTTCAGGAATCGGATGCTCATCACGCTTCCCTTATTATATGGATACATACGGGTTTCACGGGATTCATGGCCGTGCATCCGCCATAGCCTCAGGAGTGAAGGTCGCAAATCCGGAGTTGTCTGTGTGGCAGATCACCGGCGACGGCGATGCCCTGGCAATTGGAGGAAACCATTTTATTCATGTCATAAGGAGGAATATCGATATTAATATAATCCTGTTCAACAACGAGATATATGGCCTTACAAAAGGTCAGTATTCACCCACATCAACAAAAGGGCTTGTTACAAAGACTTCACCATTCGGTACAGTCGAAGAACCATTTTCTGTGGGCGAGCTTGTAATCGGAGCCAAAGGAAAGTTTTTCGCACGGACAATCGATACAAATATTGCCCTTTCAACCCAGATCTACGCTGAGGCAGAAAAGCACAAGGGTACCTCAGTGGTGGAAGTTCTTCAGAACTGTGTCATTTTCAATGACGGAGTACATGACATTGTTGCAGATAAAGAGGTAAGGGACGAAAGAACAATTATACTCAGACATGGTCAGCCGATGATTTTCGGAAAAGGAAATAACAAGGGCCTTGTGCTGGAAGGATTGAAATTAAAGGTTGTGACACTTGGAGAGAATGGCGTTACCGAAAAGAATTTACTTGTACATGATGCCACTGAACCAAATCCCGGAATCCAGTATATGCTTGCTAATATGAGGTATCCTGAATATCCTGTTGCCCTCGGTGTTATCAGGTCTGTTGTGTGGCCGACCTATGAAAAGCTGGTTGAAGAGCAGATAACTGAAGTACAGAAGAAGGCAAAAATAAAGTCAATGGATGATCTTCTTACAAGCGGCTCAACCTGGAATGTAGATTAATTAGTATTGTACTCTGTGTAACTCTAGTCTGGCTCGCTGACGCTCCCATGTCTGTGTAGTTCTTAACTATTGTTGCCTTAGTTGGCGCGGATCTGTGATCCGTGCCTGAGATGATTTTACACTTATGTTTTGGAATTCAGCTTAATTCGGCACAGATTGCAAATCGCGCCAACTATGACCTTTGCGGTTAATGGATTTTGTAGCGCCTCCAGGAGCTAAGGTTCAAATGACCAGAAGGCAGGGATCTGGAACTATTTTTGTAATTTTAAAAATTGATCCGAATGACATCTATCTGATGGATGAATTGAGAGATACCAATCAGGCATTTAACAGATTAATGCACGATCAGCAGGAAAGGCTGAAGGAACTCTCATGCATTAACCGGACAACAACAATTCTGAAAGAGGGAAAACCGGTTGAGGAATCGCTTCAGCAGATTGTGCTTCTTCTACCCGCAGCATGGCAATACCCGGAATATACTGTTGCAAGGATCCGTTTCGGCGGCAAAGAGTTTGAATCTGCCGGTTTTTATGAGACTCACTGGAGAATGTTCCAGGATTTTGTCACAATTGATAATGAAAAGGGCTCAATAGAGATATTTTATACAACTGAATTCCCTCAGGAATCCGAAGGTCCTTTTCTGAAAGAGGAAAGGGATCTGATTCAGAATATTGCAAGCATTATTACAGGTTATATAAACAGCTATAAGGCACGCGACATTATCAGATTGTCGCAGATCTCAACGAAGGAGGAAGATGATACTACTGAAGTCTCCAGCCGCAAACTGCTTCAGAAATTCCTCGACGGCACAATGCCGAGAGGGATGTATTTCACGATCTGATGCCATTCAAGGTCAAGGAGATCCTTCTTGTTGCAAATCTTTATGATGCATATTCAATTGAAGGGGAAGGCAGATTCTCTGACCATATTCTTGGGGAATATTATCAGATGAGCCTCACTTCAATGCCAAGGGTTACAGGCGTTTCAGGTGAGGAAGAGGCCTTCAGCAGGCTTAAAGCCCGTCATTATGATATGATAATAATAATGATAGGAGTGGATAAGGAGAGCCCGATGAAGCTTTGCAGAATGATAAAGGAGAAATACCCTTACCTGCCTACATTCATCCTTCTTAACAATCCATGCGATGTCCCGTTTGTAAAAAACCAGAAAAGTCTGGGAATTCCTATTGATAACTACTTTGTATGGACCGGAGAGTCAAAGGTCTTCTTTGCAATGGTAAAGCTGCTCGAAGACAGGGTAAATGTTGACAATGATACAAAGAAGGGGCTTACACGGATCATTCTGCTTGTTGAAGACTCTGCAGAATATTATTCAAGCTATCTTCCAATGCTCTACACTCTTGTAATGGAGCAAACAAAAAATCTTATTGAGGATGTTTCAACCGATGAATTATATAAAGTTCTGAAGCTCAGGGCAAGACCCAAAGTACTGCTTGCATCAAACTACGAAGATTCAATTATGATTTATAACCAGTACAAGGATAGTCTGTTATGCGTGATCTCCGATATGAGATTTCCAAGGAACAATGTTCTGAGCGACACAGCAGGTTTCGATCTTATTAAATATATTAAACAGGAACTCCCAAATCTTCCGACAGTATTGCAGTCATCTGATCCGGAAAATGCAAAATTTGCCTTCAGCCTGAAATCGAACTTTATAAATAAAAACTCACAGAGCCTGCTGAAGGATCTTAAATCATTTATCAACTATTACCTGGGTTTTGGCCATTTTGTTTACAGGGATACAAAAGGGCATCAGATTGCAGTTGCCAAATCGATGAAGGAGTTTGAAGCTTATCTGCAGACTGTTCCTGAAGATTCGCTCGCCTATCATGCAATGAAAAACCATTTTTCACTCTGGCTGATGGCCAGGGGTGAGGTTAAAATTGCAAAGCTGATAACTCCGATGAAGGTCTCTGATTTCAGCAGCCTGAAGGAACTCAGGGAATTCCTTATTGACATTATCCGCAAGAGGCGCCGGGAGATGAACAAGGGCAAGGTTGTGAATTTTGAGGAATCAGCAGTTATTGATGAGACAAATGTTGTATGTCTTTCCGGCGGGTCGCTTGGAGGAAAGGGACGTGGCCTGGCTTTTATAAATACTCTGATCTATAGCTTTGAACTTGGCAGGCTTCTGCCTGGAATAAATATCAGGACACCCGGTAACAGCTATAATCGGAACCGATGAATTTGATATGTTCATGGAGCGTAACCACCTGTGGGAAAAGATAAAGGAGGAAAAGGATTATCGGTGAACTTCAGAAATTGTTTCTTGAAGGAAGCCTGAGCTATACTCTTGAAAAAGAGCTCAGGATCCTCCTCAGACATATGACAAAGCCTCTTGCTGTCCGCTCCTCCAGCCTCTTCGAAGATTCAATGAGCCAGCCATTTTCAGGGATTTTCGGAACCTATCTTCTCCCGAATATAAATCCTGATCCTGAAGTAAGGCTGAAACAGCTTTCAGATGCTATCAAACTTGTTTTTTCTTCAATCTATTCGAAGAATGCACAGAACATATTTCGAAGCAATAAATTATAAAATTGAACAGGAAAAGATGGCTGTTGTGATTCAGGAGGTTGTTGGCAGAAGATTTGAAGATGCTTTTTATCCCCATATCAGCGGAACTGCACAGTCATTCAATTTCTATCCTGTGGCACATATGACACCGGAAGATGGTTTTGCAGTTATTGCTGTCGGACTGGGCCAGTATGTTGTGGAAGGTGAAAGGGCTTTCAGATTCTCTCCGGCTTATCCTTCACTCGATATCATTTCACATAAGGATCTTTACAAGAATTCACAGGTTCATTTTTATGCGGTCGATATGACAAAAAATGAACTTGATCTTCTTGAAGGTGAAAATGCAGGATTGATCTCTCTTGATATAAGCGATGCAGAAAAACATGGCACTCTTAACCATTCCGCATCAGTTCTGAATCTGGATAATGATACAATTATACCCGGGCTTGATGCACCGGGGCCAAGGGTTATTAATTTTGCAGATATCTTGAAATATAACTATATTCCTCTTGCATCAACTCTGCAGGTGGTTCTTGATGTTGTTACAGAGGCCTTCGGAACACCTGTTGAAATAGAATTTGCTGTTGACCTTACAAAGGATCAGATCAGGAAATGCTTCATTCTATCTTCTTCAGATAAAGCCTCTGGTCGGCAGCGGAGCCGGCTATTCGATTGATCCTGAAACAATATATAATGAAGATCTGATTCTGGTAACCAGGAAAAGCATGGGTAACGGAGTTATTGATGATATTTCAGATATTATTTATGTTGAACCTGAAAAATTTAATAATATGCTTACCGTCGAAATGGCATCAGAGATTGAGATCATGAATGAAAAGATGTTAAGGGAAAACGAGAGATATATTCTTATCGGACCGGGAAGATGGGGATCAAGGGACAAGTTTCTTGGAATTCCGGTTGTATGGCCGCAGATTTCAAATGCAAAGGTAATTGTTGAGATTGGTCTTCCCGATTTTCATGTTGATGCATCGCTTGGTTCACATTTCTTTCATAATGTAACATCAATGAATGTTGGTTATTTTTCAGTAAGCAGACGGATCAGATAATGGGACAATAATGTGGGATAAACTTAAAGAACAGACAATTATAGAAAAAGGAAAATTCTTCAGTCATATCAGGTTTGAAAAACCTCTGCTTATACGGATGGATGGAAGAAAAGGAATGGCTGTAATTTCTATGAATCATTAAAAATGCATATTTTATGACAATTATTGACGGAATACTGGATCTTCAGAAATACGACTTCACCGATACATCCTTCGATCTTCTGATGCAGAAGAGAATTCACCGGGTACTTATAATATGCAGTAATTATGATAATTACATGCTTGAAGAGGATGGAAGGATCGATGAACAGATATTTAATGAATATGCCTCCCTGAACCTCCGATATCCTCCCACATTTGTTCAGACCGATAATGCCGAGGATGCCTTCAGAATTCTTCAGGAAGGAAATATCGATCTTGTTATTTCAATGCTCAGCCTTAAGGGAACTGATGTATTTGCCCTTGCAAAAAGGATAAAGGCAAAATATGAACATATTCCGATTGTTGTTCTTACATATTTTTCAAGAGAAGTATCACTAAGGCTCGAAGGAGAGGATCTGAGTGCAATTGATTATGTTTTCTGCTGGCTTGGTGATGCATCTCTTATTCTGGCAATAATCAAGCTGATTGAGGACAAGATGAATGCTGATTATGATATTGAGAATATTGGTGTTCAGGCTATTATCCTTGTTGAAAACTCAATCAGGTATATCTCTTCATACCTGCCGAATATTTACAAGATAATTCTTTTACAATCGCTTGATTTTCAGCGTGAAGCGCTTAATGAACATCAGCGGATGCTTAAAATGAGAGGGACGGCCAAAGATCCTTCTTGCAAATAATTTCAATGATGCCCTGGAGCTTTATAAAAAATATAAATACAATGTTCTTGGTGTGATTTCCGATATAAGCTATAAAAGAGACGGTGATCAGTGATGAAAATGCAGGTATTGAATTATGCAAGGTTGTTATGGCTGACGATGATAAAGTACCTTTCCTTATTCAGTCTTCAAGTCTGAAGCATAAGAAAGTCTGCTGAAGAGCTGGGAGCAGGTTTCATATATAAATATTCCAAATCACTATCGCTTGAATTAAGGAATTTTATTATTCAGAATCTTGCCTTCGGTCCGTTTGTATTCAGAAATCCTGATACTCTTGAACCGATAGCAATTGCAACCGATCTTCAGAGCCTTCAGCAGAAATTGCTTACAATACCTGACAATACCCTTGAGTACCATGCATCACGAAACCATTTTTCCAAATGGCTGAATGCAAGAGCTCTCTTTCCTGTTGCACAGATGTTCAAATATATCAACAGGGAGGATTTTGAAACAATGGATGAGATGAGGCGATTCCTTTATGTTGCAATCTCAAGCTTCCGACTTGGAAAGGGCAGGGGAGTGATTGCAAAATTTGACAAGACAAGTTTTGATGAATACCAGATATTTTCACGTATCGGTGAAGGATCAATAGGAGGAAAAGCAAGAGGACTTGCATTTATAAACAGGATAATTAAAACAAATAAGCTCTTCAATAAATTTCCCGATGTACTGATAACAATTCCAAGAACAGTTGTTCTGAGCACCGATATCTTTGATGAGTTCATGGATCAGAATAACCTCTATTCAATTGCTCTTTCTGATCTTTCGGATGATGAGATACTTAACAGGTTCATTAATGCTGAACTTCCCGGACATGTTTACCAGGATTTTTATGCTTTTCTGGCTGTATCAAGAAATTATCCGATTGCAGTACGTTCTTCAAGTAAGCTTGAAGATTCACATTATCAGCCATTTGCAGGTATTTATTCAACATATATGATTCCAAGGCTTCCTGATAATAAGCTGATGGTAAAAATGTTGTCTGATGCAATCAAGGAGGTTTATGCTTCAGTTTATTACAAGGCAAGCAAAGCATATATGACTGCAACGGCAAATGTTATTGATGAGGAGAAGATGGGAATAATTCTTCAGGAAGTTTGCGGGCACAGGCATGGAGAGATTTATTATCCGACACTGTCAGGAGTTGCAAGATCAATAAATTACTATCCGATAGGTTCTGAAAAAGCTGAAGATGGAATTGTAAATATTGCTTTCGGACTTGGAAAACTGATTGTTGAAGGTGGACTGTCACTAAGGTTTTCACCCAGATATCCGAAGAAAATACTTCAGCTGTCATCTCCTGAGGCAGCATTGAGAGATACCCAGAAAGAATTTTGTGCCCTCGATCTGAATATTGACAGTTTTGTTCCTTCAACTGATGATGGAGTAAATATTCTGAGGATTGATATCAAGGATCTTAACAATGATGCTGCCCTGAAATATGTTGCATCAACATATGACAGGAATAATAATGTCCTTCGCGATGGAATTATTCATCCGGGGAAAAGGGTAATTACTTTTTCAAATATACTGCAGCACAAGACATTTCCTCTGGCAGAGATTTTAAGCACACTTCTTGAAATCGGACAGCGGGAGATGAATAATCCTATTGAAATTGAATTTGCTGTTAATCTTGAAACACCGCCGGGTACACCTAAAATATTCAGTTTTCTTCAGATCAGGCCAATTGTTCATACTGAGGAGACCCAGAACATAAATCTTGAGCATATAAAGACCGGAAGATACAATTATTTATTCCGATTCAGCTCTTGGGAACGGATTGTTCAAGGGTATTCACGATCTGGTATATGTCAAGCCTGATTCTTTCAATGCTGCATATAATAAAGAATGTTGCAGTTGAAATTGAAAAGCTTAATGCATTGTTTGTAAAGCAGGCAAAAGGATATGTTCTGATAGGTCCGGGAAGATGGGGATCAACTGATCCATGGCTGGGAATACCGGTTAAGTGGCCGCAGATTTCAGCTGCAAGGATTATTATTGAATCGGGTCTTAAGAACTACAGGATAGATCCAAGCCAGGGAACCCATTTCTTTCAGAACCTGACTTCATTCCGGGTTGGCTATTTTACAATAAATCCGTATATAAATGAAGGTTATTATGATGTTGAATATCTTGATAAGCTTGATGTTGTTTATGAGGATAATTATATCCGGCATGTGAGATTTCCCAATCCGCTTGAGATAATGATAGACGGGAAGAATCATAAGGGTGTGATTCTGAAACCTGATTAATGAAAGTATACCTGCACCGAAGATGTATCTTCAATCAGATCTGGCAAGGTTGCGCTTTCGGTTGAAGCCTCCCTGTTCACCTTTTTTATAAGTCCCTGCAGAACATTTCCGGGGCCAACTTCAACAAAGTAAGATGCCCCGCCGCTGATCATGTTTATGACAGCTCTGGGTCCAGCGTACAGGTGATGTAAGCTGCGCAACCAGATTTGCCTTTATAGTTTCAGGATCAATAGATGGTTCAGCATTTACATTCTGATAAATAGCACATACTGGTTTGCTGAAATTTGTATTTTTTATGGCTTCTTCAAGTTCAAGCCTGGCAGGTTCCATCAGAGGAGAATGAAATGCACCGCCGACAGCAAGCTTGATTGCCCTTTTTACACCTTTTTCCTTCAGTATTTCAATTGCTTTATCAATTCCTTCATTTGAGCCGGATATTACTATTTGTCCGGGGCAGTTATAATTTGCAGGAACCACAATTTCAGTAATTGAAGCACAGACATCCTCAATTACACTGTCATCAGCTCCGATTATTGCTGCCATTGTGGAAGGGGTCTTTTCACAGGCCTTCTGCATGGCCGATGCTCTTTTTGAAACAAGTACAAGACCATCTTCGAAGAACAGAGTCTTATTGGCAACAAGTGCAGAAAATTCACCGAGTGAATGTCCTGCAACCATATCCGGTCTGAAGGATTCACCCATTACAGTTGCAAGAATTGTTGAATGAAGAAAAATTGCAGGCTGGGTTACTTTTGTCTGTTTCAGCTCTTCATCAGTTCCGGCAAACATAATATCAGTAATGCTGAATCCAAGAATTGAGTTTGCCTTTTCAAACATCTCTTTTGCCAGGGTTGATTTATCGTAAAGATCTTTCCCCATGCCTGTAAACTGGGCTCCCTGCCCGGGAAATACATATGCTTTCATTCTATTGTATTTTATAGATTAGTGAAGCTTTGTTCCTATCAGATGTACAAACTCCTCCCGGGTATTCAGTTTTTCAAGAAAAACACCGGTAAAAGCAGAAGTTGTTGTTACAGAATTCTGTTTCTGAACTCCTCTTATCTGCATACACATATGCTGGGCTTCAATTACAACAGCAACTCCCATAGGACTAAGACAATCCTGCAGGCAATCCCTTATCTGTGTTGTAAGACGCTCCTGAACCTGAAGGCGTCTGCTGAATGTCTCAACAACACGTGCTATCTTGCTCAGGCCTGTGATATATCCGTTTGGTATATAAGCAACATGTGCCTTACCGAAAAATGGAAGCATGTGATGTTCGCACATTGAATATATATCAATATCCTTTACAATGACCATCTGTTTATAGTCCTCCTTGAATTTAGCCGAATTGATTATTTTGCAGGCATCCTTGGAGTATCCGTTTGTCAGAAAATGAAGAGCTTTCGCAACACGCTCAGGTGTTTTTTTCAGTCCTTCACGATCAGGGTCTTCTCCGAGAAGCTTCAGCACCCTGTAGTAAATGGCAGATAATTCCTCAATATTTTCGGCATTCCATGTCTCAACTTTATTATATCCGCCTGAAACCATTGCAGATCCGTCATTGATTTTTTCTAAAGTTTTACCCATAATATTCTATAAAATTATTTTCAGTTTCTTCTATTTTAACACAATGAAGGGCAGCCCCCTCTTTTTCAATTGCAGGTTTGAGTTCATTCCAGATAGCAACAGCCAGATTCTCAGTTGTTGCAATTTTCCCCTGCATAAAATCAACATCAAGGTTTATATTCTTGTGATCAACCTTGTTTATCACTTTATCCTGAATAACCTTTTTCAGAATGTTTATGTTCATTACAAATCCATTTTCCGCAGAAGGCTCTCCTTTGACTGTTACCCACAAAACATAATTATGTCCATGCCAGTTGGGATTTGAACATTTTCCGAATATCTCCAGGTTCTTTTCATCGGACCAGTCTTCCCTGAACATTCTGTGTGCGGAACAAAACCTTTCGCGACGGGTAAGGTAAATCATATTGCCCTGTGTTTAGAGCGTAAAATTAGCCAATATTTTTGATCTTTTTAAACTTATCGTTTTCAATTGTGCCGGAACAGGTATCAGGCTTCTGGCAACTGGCGCAGGTTCAATTACTATAATGTCACAGAAGCAAGCTCCATTGTGACCGCTTTATCCGGATTGGTTTGATCTGATGTGTCATCAAGTTCAGTAATTAAATTACAGGTTATGAAACTTTTGAACAGAAATAAGTTAAATTTGAGGATACAATATCATGTGAATGGCAGTACAGGATAAAATAAAGATCTTGATCATTGACGATGAGAAGCAATTCACGGAAGAATTGAATGGTCTGTTTGTCTGGTCGGACTATGAATCCTTTGAAGCCAACACTGTTGATGATGGCAGAAAAATACTAAGAAGCAATGATATTGATATTCTGATCCTTGATGTTCGTCTTCCGGGAATGGATGGACTCGATCTGCTTAAGGAGGTAAAGGCTCTTTATCCCGCTACTGAGGTTGTTGTAATATCTGCTCATGGCGATATGGATACAGTTATCAAGGCAATGCGTCTGGGGGCTTTCGATTATTTACGCAAACCATTCAGATTCATTGATATTCAGATTGCAATAGAGCGTACCCAGAAATATCTTCAGATGCAGAGAAAGCTGAAGAAGATGGAGGAAAAGAACTCTCTGATATCCAAATCACTCGAGGAAAAGATTGACCGGCAGTTTATTGGTGTCAGTCCGAAGATTCTTGAAGTATATGAGCAGGCTGTAACTGCCGCAAATTATCCTGATGCCAATGTCCTGATAACCGGTGAAAGCGGAACCGGCAAGGAAAATATTGCCAGGATTATTCATTACTCGAGCAGCAGGAAAGAAAATATGTTTGCGGCTGTCAACAGCAGTGCCATAACTGAAACACTTCTTGAAAGCGAATTTTTCGGTCATAAGAAGGGATCCTTTACCGGTGCAATTGCAGATAAGATGGGCTTCTTTGAAGTCTGCAACCAGGGAACTCTTTTTCTTGACGAAATTGCAGATATGCCCTTCAATCTTCAGGCCAAGATTCTCAGGGCGACTGAAGAAAAAGTTATAACAAGGGTGGGGGATACAAAACCCATACACTACCGATTTCAGGATCATCTCAGCAACCAACCATGATATCAATGCAATGGTTGAGGAACAGAAATTCAGGCTCGACCTGCTGCACCGCCTCAATACACTGCATATACATATTCCTCCTCTAAGGGAAAGACCTGAAGATATCAAACCGCTTGCTGAACTATTTTATTGAATTCTATTCACTGAGATTCAATAAACCTAATCTGAGTGTTACCAAAGGAAGTCTTTGATGCCCTTCTCAAGGTATGATTTCCCGGGAAACGTCAGGGAACTGAGGAATATGACAGAAAGGGCATTGATTCTCTGCAAGGGCAACATTATTAGGGATCAATGATTTTCCTGCTCCGAACGGGGAGCTGTTGCCAGGGCAGTAAAATCAGATGATTCGTCGAACCTGCAGGAACACGAAATTAAAATGATTCAGAAAGCTCTGAAGACATGCAAGTTACAATCAGAAAGCAGCAGCTGATCTTCTGGGCATTACACGAGATGCCCTGATGAGAAAAATGAAGAAATATAAAATCGTCATACAAAAAGGCGAGATGCATTGATCAGATTTCGCACAATTGTGCGATTATTTGAATTCTTACCAGCCAGCATCAGGAACAAAATTCTTCCTTCCTGTTTTCTTAATTCCGATTCTGATCTCTTTATGTAATTTATTCTAAACCGGTTAGGTTGAATCTTAGGTTTAAATTGTTGTAATAAGCAAATTTCTGGCATACGCTTTGGTTTATGCAGCTTACTAAGAGGTATGTCTGACTTTTTTAAGACATACCTGAAATTAATTTTTATTTATATGATGACACTTGAGGAAAGGGTTCTGGATTTTATTAACAATCATCCGGATGGGGTTAAGGTTATCGAGATGGAAAAACCGTTTGGCGAAACAAGGATGAAACTTGGTTTTGTGGTTAAAAATCTTCTTGAAAAGGGCATGATTAAGAAGGTTGAAACAGCATATTTCCCTAAAGTAATTAATCTGAGCCGATTATATCAGAATAAATAACCAGTGGCAGGAGTAAGGTGATTAATGCTTACCATGGTTTGTTTTTAACGCAGAAACGGATAATGTTGATGAACACTGATGATTACAATTGCCACAGGGTGAGCTTAATTGAGGCTTGCAGTGGAAGAAGTATTGAAAAGGATAAACTCGGCGGGTTGTCTGAAGAGGATATGCTCAGGCTATTTAATGTACTTGAGCAGCGGGTTGTTGACAGGACTACCCAGCTTGAGGCGGCCAATAAGGAGCTTGAGGCATTCGGAAATTCAATTTCGCATGATTTAAGGACGCCTCTGAGACATATTAAAGGGTTCTCGGAAATACTCTTAAACGACTTAAAGCTTGATCTGCCTGAAGTGGCAAATCAATATCTGAAAAAAATATCCGCTTCCGCTCAGAAAATGGAGGGATTGATTGATGACCTGCTGAATTTTTCTAAAACCGGTTCATTAAAATTTATAAAATCGGAGATTAATATGAGCGAAGTACTCGCCGATGCCCTGACGCAGATAAAACCATTTACAGCAGACAGGCAGATAGAGTGGAATATTTCATCACTCTCCGGGACTTACGGGAATTACAGCCTGCTAAGGCAGGTTTGGATTAATCTGCTTGATAATGCGGTAAAATATACAAGAACCAGGGAAAAGGCAATCATTTATATTGCCTGCAGAAAAGAGGTCAATGAGGTTGTCTTTTATATTCAGGACAATGGTGTGGGTTTTGACATGCAATTTTCAGAAAAGCTTTTTGGCGTTTTCCAGAGAATGCATCTGCCTGAACAGTTCGAGGGGACAGGCATTGGCCTTGCAAATGTCAGGCGTATAATAGCACGTCATGGCGGAAGAACATGGGCAGAGGCTGAGGTGGATAAGGGAGCAAAATTCTATTTCTCACTGCCGTCCTGTCCGGACTTCTACTAGCCGTAAGCTTCCTGGCAGATGAAATGGAATGTTGAAGCTTTTTATATTAAGAGTTATGGATGTTTAAATCCTGTTGATTATGAAATCAATATTGAAGATAGTTTTTATTGAGGATGTTCAGATAGATGCAGAGCTTATCTGTCTGGAAATAGAGAAGAACAATATTGTTTTTGAGAAGCAGATTGTCGTCAACAAAGTGGATTTTGTTGAAAGCCTGGATTCTTTTAATCCGGATATAATAATTTCCGATTACACGCTTCCTCAGTTTACCGGCATGAATGCTCTTCAGATCAGGAATAATATTGCACCTTTAACACCTTTTATCCTGGTTACAGGATCACATAATGAGGAAGTTGCAGTTGAATGCATGAAGGCAGGAGCTGATGATTATATCCTGAAAGGCAATCTTGCACGACTGGGACCAGCTGTCATCAATGCCATAAATAAGATTAAGCTGCTGAAAAAAATAAAAACAGCAGAGGGAAAACTTCAGGAGAGCCATTATCTGAATGAGACCCTTATTCAGACTATTCCTTTTGGGATGAATATTGTTAACAGTGAGGGGCAGATTCTTTTTCAGAATGATGTCTTCAGAAGGTTATATGGCGACCTTGGGCTGGGAAGCATATGCTGGGAACTCTATCTTGATGATAAGACTCAATGTGCTGCCTGTCCTCTCAGACGAGGAATCACACTTGGCAAAACCGATGTTATGGAAGTTGAAGGCGCCCTTGGCAACAGGATTTTTGAGGTAAGCCATACCGGAATGATGTACAATGGCGAAAAGGCTCTCTTTGAGATCTTCCTTGATATTTCTGACAGGAAAGTGGCCGAATCCGAATTGCTTGCAGCAAAGGAAAAAGCTGAGGAAAGCGACAGGCTTAAGACGGCTTTTCTGAATAATATCTCACATGAGATCAGAACACCTATGAATGCAATTGTTGGCTTTGCCGCACTTCTTTCCGAACCTGATGCGGATGAACTTGCAAGAAAATCATACATAGATATCATAATGCAAAGCAGCAATCATCTTCTCGAAATAATAAGTGATATCGTTGATATCTCAAATATTGATGCCAAGCTTGCTAAATCAGTCGAAAGAGAGGTCAATATAAAAGCAACCCTGAAAATACTCTATGATCAGTTCCTTCCAAGATCAGCAGAGAAAAATCTGAAATTGCTCATAGAGTATGGACTGCCTGATCAGGATCTGCTTATACATACCGACAGTACCAAACTGACACAGGTACTTTCAAATCTTGTTAATAATGCACTCAAATTCACTGACACGGGATCAGTAAAAATAGGTGTAAGACAGACGGATGAATGTCTTGAATTCCGTGTCACTGATACAGGGATAGGGATATCCCCCCAGCATCATTCAAAGATCTTTAACAGATTCTACCAGGTTCAGAATTCAACAACCAGAATGTATGAAGGAACCGGACTGGGACTATCAATATCAAAAGCAAATGTCGAACTCATAGGTGGCCGCATCTGGCTCGATTCGTATCCCGGCAAAGGCTCAACGTTCTATTTTACAATTCCGTATAAGAAACTGAGTCCACTTTCACTGCCAAAAACGCAGACCTTTATGCCGGATGACCACATATTCCCGGAAAAAAAGAAGATACTTGTTGCTGAAGATATTGAGAGCAATTTCAAGCTGATAAAATATTTCCTCTCCAGAAGCAATGTAGATATCATACAGGCTACAAATGGGAAGGAAGCAGTGGAAATATGTCTGTCAGACAGGGATATAGATATGGTGCTGATGGACATAAAGATGCCGGTGATGGACGGATTTACTGCAGTCAGACTTATCCGTAATGCCAAGCTGACGATTCCTATAATAGCCCAGACTGCATACTCAGATGATCGTGATTCCGCTATCGCAGTCGGATGCAACGGCTTTATATCAAAACCTTTTGATAAGAAGAGCCTGCTGAAGGTAATGTCCGATTATATGTGAGCTGTTTTTTGCAGAAAATTACTCTGCCCAGAATTTTTACATTATTGTTCTAAAGATGATTTGAAGCACATATTCAATGGAATAAAAAATATTATGTAAAAATATTTTTAATTTTTATGATTTTTGGTACAACTTTTGAATACATAATTTATGTACAATAGGTTTAAGGTTATTTATAAAACAAATATTGAGGGTTTCTGACAAAAGAGTCAGATGAGTTTTTTCAAATTAGTTCTTTTTTTTTCTTCCTTCAGCGATTCATTAACGTTTCTGTTTTAAAGCAATGGAAGAGAGTTTTTAAGGTTAGTTTTAGGGTTAGTTTTAGGGTTAGAGATCTGTGACTTCTCAGAAGGGAGTCACAGATTTTTTTTGTATAAAAGGTATGGGCAATAATCTCAACCGGTATCCGAACCCTTAGCCTCCTGCCAACTTCCGGTCTGAATAAATAAATCTGTTACATAAAATCAATATATTTACCTTTTTACTGAATATTGGTTCCTGTAAGCTTTTTATTATGTCATTTAAGATTCTGGTAGTTGCGGCAACCTCTGTTGAAGCTGAGGTTCTTGGAAGGATTCATGGACTTGAACATGTTCAGGGAGGCTACATTTACGGTAATCTGGCTATAAGCGGGCTTGTAA
>CAWFRW010000027.1:0-17720 GCA_963818295.1 uncultured Bacteroidales bacterium | reverse complement strand
CTTTAATAATATAATCATTCAACCGCTTCCCTAAACTTGTCATTTTTGTGTGTGCTCCTTCGAGCTGCAGACTTAACTGTTCCAGTTGTTGTTGTGTAACAGCGTCCACGCCGGCAAGGTCCGTATAACGATTGTAGTCTTTCTGAAGCTGCTCATACGCCTTGCTGGCTATTTCAAATTCCTGAAGAGCATAAAAGTCATCAATATGTGCAATAACATCTCCCCTCATTACTCTTTCCCCAATCTTTACAGAAACAGATTTTATTTCACCCGGGGTCTGTGAAACCACATAGACCTCATCTGCAGACTTTACTTTTCCTACAGTTTCCAATGTGTAATTTGCCGAATCGAGCTTCAAAGAAAAAATTGTAACCGGAATTGAATCGATCACAGTTTTTGCCCTGTCCACTTCAAACTGAACTGTCTTTTTGTTATTCCTCAGGACAACGATAAGCCATACAGTGAGTAATAACAATATTATGATTCTGAAGATATTTTTCATATGTTTCAATTTTTCAGGAGTAAGCCAATCATTCAAGTCTGGTTAGAATCTGATTGCTCCATTTAAAATAATCCAATTCGGCTAATTTTATGTCAAATAATATTTCTGCCAGTTTCATCTGGGCCTCCAGAAATCCGGATTGAGCTTCAAGAAGATCTTTAATTGGTAATATTCCTTGTTCAAATAGCCTTTCTGCCTTGTCAAGATAGCGTTTCTTCAATTGAGTAATTTCCTGCTGATGTCTGAACCTGTCAGTCTTAAATTCAAGGGTTTTAATAGAACTGGTGTTCTGAAGCTTATATGCTTCCTGAAGTTTTTGCTTTTGAAGATCAAGTATTTGGGAACCTATCTCAAGCTCCTGCATCTTTTTTTTCTTTTCCGCTCCATGATATATCGGGATGTTAAGTTTCAGTCCCAGAGTACTAATGTTATTGCCGTATGCCTCATTTGAAAAGAAGGCTAAATCCTGACTCTGGGAATTCCATAAAAAATTCACTCTGAAATCGAGGGTTGGTAAATATTCAGATTGAACCTGCTTTATTGTCAATTCATTTATGTTCTTAGCCTCGTTGAGAAGAAGCATCTGTGTACTTGACCCAATATTAATTGAATCGGGCGGAAATGCCAGTACCGGTGTATAATCCAGTGCGCTGTAATTAATTACAGTTGAAGGCGGCAGTCCGACCAACATTTTTAAATAATCTGTCTTGAGCTGAATTCCTGACAATAACTCCCTTTTTGACATCAATAATTCAGCATTTTTCAGATCCAGGTCTAACAGCTGCAGGCTGTCGGTCATCTTATTTTTCAGCTGAATATGCAGGATCTCAATCATTCTGTTGAGCCGCTTGATACTGAAATCGATAAAATCCTCCTTCGCAGCTAACTGAGATATCTGATAATAACATACAGCTATATCATAATAAAGTTGTTCTTTCTTTTCATTTATTTTCCCGGATTCGACAGCGCTGAAAACTTCTTTTGCTTTCCCGGAACTCAGGTATGAATACTCGAAAAGCCTCTGAGACAAAGAAACTCCGGCAAGTAAGTTATTCGGCAATCCGATCGAAACAGGATAAAATCCATTTGATGTACCACCTGATAAAACCTTGCCTTCATTTTCAGGGAATATATAACTGGGAATACTGCCCCAGTACCAGTAATAATCGGCAAAGGCATCAATCTTTGGCAAATAGCCTGACTTTTTCAATGCCAACTGCTGATTGGATTTTTGCAGATCCAATCTCACCAGCTGTAAATCTTTATTGTTTTCCCTTGCTATACCAAGAAGCTGTTTTAAATTATAAAATACAGTATCATTATTATTCTGTCCCGAAAGATGCTGTACCATCTGGGAAAAAATGATCAGAAAGATAACCCTGGGAACTATGTAACTATACTTCACCATTAAAATACTTCATTTATTACAATGATAAAAACGAGTCAGAGAATAGCGAACCTGATTCATATACTTAGTGTGTTGAGGATTCAATAATAATTTTATAACAATAATACAGGTTGCTTGGTTTAATCCAACCATATCACTTACAAAGTTTATAAAATTAAGAAGTTTTGGAAGAATTATCAGATAATGTTATCGTGAGATTTATGGAATTCTCAATTTTCAGATTTTCTGAGAGATTTAAGATGGTTTACTACAAACCTGATGTCGCTCCATGATACCTTATCTCCGAGAGTGGCTTTTACAGGTCCCATTGAAAGATCATCGCTCCCGTCAAAATGGCTCATGATGAGTTTTGTCAATTCCTGAGATACCAGTTTATTTATTGGAATTTCCCCCGTACCTACATAATATGCAAGGTGACCTTCAATAGTGGTAATACTCAGAGTCCTCTCCTCTGCGATTTGTGAAATTGTTTTTCCTTCCTTAAAAAGATCGTAACTTAATTTTTTAGATTCATCTTTAATCTTTTTTGGGTTCTTTTTCTCTGCAAGTGTTTCGGCAGGCGGCTCAATTTTTTCTTTCTGGCAATATGAAGTAATAATATTTAAAAGCTCTTCACCGAATTTCTCAGATTTCTTTTTTCCCATGCCTTTAACAAGATGAAGAGCAGCGCATAGACTGAGGCACAAAATTTGCAAGCGTAACAATTGTTTTTTGAGGCAATATCATATAATGCGGAAGACTCATTTCCCTGGCTTTTATATTTCGCCAATCTTTCAGCTGGCGGAATAAAGCAGGGTGTTTAATATTTCCGGAAACGTCCTCCACCATTTTTGCAGAATGAGATTTGACAGCAGGAATCTCAATGGCCGATTTGGCTTTTGCATCAAGATATGAACTGGTCTTAAATCCGGATCTGACAGCGTTCAGACAGGCTAACTTTGTGACGCCCTCCTTTCTTATATGTTCAAAAGCCTCACTGACTGATTTGCGGACTATCTTATTATCTGTTTCAACTGAATAGCCATCAGGAATTCCTTTCAAGACGGATTCCAGTTTAACCGAAAAGAATTCTCCTGCTTTTTTAACCCGGTCCTGAAGGGGGATATTTGATTCAGCATCAGTTTCTCCTCTTAGAAGTCCATTCAATTGAGGCTGGAATTTTTCTGATACTTCAATGAGGTCTGTCCTGACACCGGATAAAATATTTTCGAGCAGTTCCTTAGGATTTCCCAAGATACTGTCATGATGCTCGTTAACAATCTTAAGGCAATAATTGAGGCTTCTTATTAGCGGGTTAAAATCAAAAAGTTCTGTTATCAGCATCTGCTGGTAAGCTTTTTTCGCTTCTGCAAGCTGCTCCTGGTCGGGTTGATTTTTTTCTGTTTCATTAATAAAGTCAGAAACAGAGTGATCGCCGATAATGCTTCTTTGATTGATCCGGGTGCTCAATACAAGTCCCTCTAAAGTACGGCACCGGCTGAGAGCCACATATACCTGTCCATGAGCAAATGCAGCATATGCGTCAATGACGGCTCTGTCAAATGTTAGTCCCTGGCTTTTATGAATTGTTATTGCCCAGGCCAGCTTGAGAGGGTATTGAGTAAACACGCCGATTACTGTTTCCTGAATCTCTTTGGTTTCGTCATCGAGAGTATACTTCATGTTTTGCCATTCTGCCATTTCGACCCTGATGAGGAAATTGTCGTCAGGACATTTAACAACAATTATATCGTCCTCAAAAGATTGTACTTTCCCTATTTTCCCGTTAAAGAAAAGCTTATCCCTCGATATATCATTTTTTACAAACATAACCTGTGCGCCTTTTTTCAGAATCAGCTCACCTGAAGTGGGATAGGAGAATTCCGGAAAGTCATCTTTAATAGTGGCTTTAAAGGAATGTGGACTGCCCGGAAGTTTCTCAAGCTTTGAATCATTTAACATCTGAGCCTGAGAGTTGTGTGTAGTAAGAGTAATGTATCCCCCATCGGAATCAGGATCAAAATCAGGAATATATCTTTTGTTAAGTTCGCTTAGCACATCTGAATCCACTTTATTTTCACGGACTTTATTCAGCAGGTTAATAAAAACCTGATCGCTTTGCCTGTAAATATGTTTCAACTCGATAGTTACGTAATCGGTGGAGCAGAGGGCCCTGCTTCCGAAGAAAAAATGGTGAGTCGTAATATTTTCTGATTATTTCCCTCTCTTCATCTTTGACAACCGGAGCAAGTTGTTGCAGATCGCCTATCATGAGCAATTGGACTCCTCCGAATGGATGGCGATGGATTTTGTATCTCCGTAATACGGAGTCAATGGCATCGAGTATATCTGCCCTGACCATGCTTATCTCATCAATAACCAGCAGATCAAGGCTTCTTATAATATTGATCTTTTCACGGCTCATCTTATAGCCTGCCTGGTCTTTTTGTTCAGCCTGTATTTCAGGATTATTTCCGGATAAGTAAAAAGATGGAACATAGGGGTGAAGCGGCAATTGAAAAAATGAATGTATTGTAACCCCTCCGGCATTTATTGCAGCCACGCCTGTCGGGGCCACAACAATCATTCGTTTTGGGGATGATTTTCTGAGGTCATGCAGGAATGTAGTTTTTCCGGTACCGGCTTTTCCGGTAAGAAAGATGTTGCGATTCGTGTATTTGACAAAATCAAAAGCTAACTGCAGATCCTTGATTATGTGACAGATTCCATTTTTTGTCCTGTAATTTTTAAATAGCCTGTAATAGTCATTTTACGGATGAGTGATATCATCCTCTTTATTGAAGCCATTTTTACACTATTAGATGAGACATATTCTTTGCTAATTTAATAAAAGTGGGGGACAAATTCCAAAAAAAATAAGCGGCTGTCTCAAAAGTCAAAATCCATTAACCCCCGATTCAAACCAGAGAGTGACTGGATAATGTCATTATTGTCAGGATCCTCCTGCTTACAGGTTGTATCGAAAGAGATAGCATTCAGGTATAATAAATGGGAAGTTAACAATGTGCTCTTAACCTAATACCTCTTTACAGGCATTGATATAAGCGCTGAATGTTGAAGCCTTTTTAATCTTTTTCAACCCTTTTTTGTTGTCTGGAAGCGATCTGGCAAAATATTCCCAATAGGGTTTGACTCTTTGCATCAGGTGTGATTCACCGCTTAGGCGGATGCTGTTCTGATAAAGTAACTGATCGTGCAATTGGTTTATTGCTGTTTTTATTTCCAGAGGGGTAGCCTTCTTGTTCGTTTTTATTTCGTTTATAAGAAGCGGATTTGCAATTAATCCACGGCCTATCATCCATCGCGATACAAGCGGCATACGTTGGAAAGCGATTGAAAATCGTCGAGTGAATTTATGTTTCCATTATAACAGGCCGGGTGTACTAACTGACTGATCATATCGAGAAAAGCAGTTTCGTTCACTTCGCCATTATACATCTGGCTGGCGGTACGTCCATGGATAATAACTTCGGTAAGCGGGTATCTGTTAAATACCGGAACAAGAGCTTTCCATTCGTCGGGACTGTTTAGTCCCAATCGCATTTTTACCGATAACTTTAAAGAAGTATCCTTATAAAGCTCGCTCAGTACCGCATCTATTTGTTCGGGATAAGGCAACAGACCGGCTCCCATTTGCTTTTTAGTAACCATTGGATAAGGACAGCCAAGATTCCAGTTTATTTCGGAATAGCCCAGTTCGTTGAGATGTGCAATGACTTGTTTCATTTCATCCGCATTGTTTCCCAGGACCTGTGGAACCAGCCGAATACCTTTATTTCGTTCGGGCAATACATCACGATAGGCCCGGTGATCCGGTTTATGAGTTTCGATGAAAGGTGAAAAAGCAAGATCGGGAGCTTCAAAGAGAGTACAGAAAGCCTGACGGAATGAATAATCGGTAATGCCTTGCAGAGGTGCGAGGTAAATGACTGGTTCTGAAGTATTGTTGGCCGCTTTCATAGGTTCGTTCTTTTGGGCAGCAAAATACAAAAAGCCCGGCACTTTGTTGCCAGGCTTTTCAATTGTCGGGGTGAGAAGCTAAGTGCTTTATTATATCACTGAATATCAATAGAATAAAATTTTAAGCAAATTAACCTTGGAGAGGATTTAGAGACATGTCCAGAAAAATCAAAATATTGACCATGCAAGAAGTCCTATAAAAACCTTTCGAAAACTTTTGCCATAAGTTCCTGCTCCGATTTAGGAAGGTGATATTTAATTGCAACATCCCGCCAGTTTTTTACAGAACTTTTAATATTCTCAATTCTCTTCAATGCATCCTCATTAGTTAACCGGAAATAGCCGGCAACTTCCAAAGTGAGATCTAAATCCAAAGAGTTATCATCGAGGGAAATATTAAGCGATAATCCGGAACCGTCCTCATTTGGATTAATATCAAAGGCCGGGGAAAGCATCCATCCTTTTTCTGTTAATACAAAGCCATGATTCCTCAGATGATCATCAGTGTTTGAAACAAACAAACTGAAAACTATCCTTTGCCATAATTCTGTCAGGTCACTTTCTATATTTGCACCATATTTGGTTAAAAAATCAACAATTTCAAGATAGCTGACCCCATCCTGGAAATTGTTCCCATCAACATAACCTAACATGGTCAAAGCTGAAGCATAATGGATTCGCTCACCCTTATCCGTTCGATCAAATCTTTTTGTAAGGAAAGTATAATAATTGCTTGAAAATTTTTGGATTTTTGATACTGCAACATTCAGACCTGCATTTCTGGCGAGTTCATTTGTAACCATTTCCCACCCACCAATATCTTTAATATCAGATTTACTTGGAAATTTCGCTATCCAAAGATTGCTTTCAACATCAACAACGCTTGCTTTTGGTCTCGCTCCTCCCAGAGAAGAACCAGGATTGATTAATATATTCAACCATTTCATGTACTCAGGATCTTCAATTGCGTTTTCATCTTCGAGTTTAAGACTGATTTGTTCCAATTCTCTTATTGAAGTCCATGGCGGGGTAGCAAGCGTTTTATTGTCATTGAGAAATGGTCCATCAGGATCCTCTTTGAAACGTATTGCACCCATTCGGTGACCATCAAATACTCCAAGCAGATAATCAGATTCTCTAAATGTCTTTTCCGGCCGCTTCTCCGATCTTGCCATTGCTGCTTCACGTCTCTTCATCAGGATGCGGCCCCACCTGTCCGGAGAAGAATCAAGAAAAACTCCGAAATTTTGCTTTTCCTCTTTTGCATACTGTGATCCGGAATAAAGTTGCAATTCCGGATCAAGTATCTGAGAATAGCGTGATTTAAGCCAATTATCGGAGTAATTAAATGAAAATATCTCTTTTCCCCTGGTAAATTCAGCCTTCAGCACACCCATCAATACCGGCTCTTTCATCCCGGCCCAGTGAGCATAGACAAAAATATCTTTGTTATTACTTCTTGCTTCCATCTGATTTCTTTAATGTTCTCAGCTTTGGTTCATTCAGAGCTGTTTTTGAAACCCGTGGATTATCCTTTAGTGTAACATTTTTTATAATCCTGGGTGACCGTTCCCTGACCATAAGTTTTGCATCCTGTAGTCTTCTGCCCAGATTATCATCCTTTGCAACTTCCATGATATCATTCTCAAGACCAAGGACTGAAAGAACCTTAACGTATGCCCCAATTGAAACATACGGATTTCCTTTTTCTATGGAAACTAATGTTGGTCTGCTGATATCTGCCCGCTCAGCTACCTGTTCTGCACTAAATTTCCTTCGTAGTCTTGCAAGCTTGATATTCTCTCCAAGAACTGAGATCGGTTTCTGTGCTCTGGGTAATAATATTGTATTTCTTGTTTTCATAACGTTAACTATATTTTACAAATATACGTCTATATTGTCAAATATATTTAACATTATTAAATTTTTTTGTAGTATTAAGCTATCAATTATATTTCAATTGTTTAATTTTCCTGACTGTGTAAATTGAATGCCCGGTGACTCCTGCAGTATTCTTAATTACTGATATCAGAACTTTAATCACTTCAGAATAGAGTAATCGAACCCAAATTTAAGTAATATTTTGTACTACTTTTTGTACTACTAATGAAAATGGCCTCGTAAATATTTGATTTACAAGGCCATTTGATTTACTCAGTCGGGGTGAGAAGACTCGAACTTCCGGCCCCTACGTCCCGAACGTAGTACGCTACCAACTGCGCCACACCCCGTTTGCACTCCGTAGCCTTGGCGAAGGAGTAGTTTTACACTCCGTAGCTTTCTTTGACAACCATAGCTTAGCGTAGGTTGTAGCGAAGGAGTGTTTGTCTTTTATGCTGCCACGCAAAAATAACAAAAATTTTAAATGATTGCCAATAGTGCAGGTATTGTTGGTACTCTTATTTTATTGAGCAGTCCGTTATTTTGCCACCGATGATTCACCTGGAATTGCTTTTCCCGCATAAAAGAATAATTTTAACCATTCAAAAACTATTATATGTACAGATATATCTTCCGTTTTGCTGTAATGACACTCACAATCCTTACAGTCAATCTTATTACAAATGCAATAACAAATTATATGGTAAGCTATAAAAGTCATTATAAACCGGTTACATTCACATCTTACTGGAATGGCAATACTTGTGGTGATATTTTATCCTCTTTTTATTAAGCTTGAAAGCTGGGTAAAGAGCCTGTCCGTAAAAGCAATCAAAACAGGAAAGTCAGCCGCCGGCAAATTCTTTGGATTATTATTTACATTTCTGGCTGCACTGCTGGTGCTTCTGTATTTCTATACGAAGATGTGGTTTCATATTAATGTTTTTCACCTACTCATACACTGAAGATTTTAATAAACCATACACTTTTTCTAATGCACTTTTCTGATCTTTCCGGCATTAGCGGTCCGGTTTTCTCAGAACTTCTTTTAGTCAGTTAACAATTTATCCTGAAACAATTTTTCAAATTGGTTGTTTTTTAGTTACAAGCGACTGATCTGTGATTTCAATTATATTCAAAAGGCTAACGGAGTCTGATGAAAGAGAAGATTTTTTCCAGATATCAACTTTTTGTTATTGCCCTGCTTTCAGTACTACAGTTTACTGTTGTGCTCGATTTTATGGTATTGTCTCCGCTGGGAGCACAATTAATGAAAGTGCTGCATCTTACAACATCACAGTTTGGACTGGCAGTATCAGGATATGCTTTCAGTGCAGGCTTATCAGGAATACTTGCAGCAGGTTTTGCTGATAAATTTGACAGGAAGAAATGCTGCTTTTCTTTTACACAGGATTTATAACCGGAACATTTGTCTGTGGCATTGCCCCCAATTATAATTTTTTGCTTGCTGCAAGAATCATTACAGGATTTTTTGGAGGAGTGATCGGCTCAATAAGCTATGCAATTATTTCCGATTTATTCAATCTGAAAGTGAGGGGACGTGTAATGGGATTTGTGCAGATGGCTTTTGCAACAAGTCAGGTGATGGGTATCCCGGTCGGACTATATTTTGCAAACAGGGTTGGATGGCATGCGCCATTCCTCATGATAGCGGGTGTCAGCCTCCTGGAATTCATAGCGATTATTATATACATGAGGCCGATCGACGGACATTTGAAAATCCATTCTGATCAAAAAGCTTTTCAGCATCTATTAAAAACAATTGTCACATCCAAACTATATTCTTGCTTTCATTTTCAGCACTCTGCTTGTTACAGGTGGGTTTATGTTAATGCCTTTTGGGAGCGCATTCAGCGTTAATAATTTAGGCATCTCAATGGCACAATTGCCCATACTCTATTTTATTACCGGAATCTTCTCAATGGCGATTGGTCCGCTTCTTGGTAACTGAGCGATGCATTCGGAAAATCGGTGATATTTGGTTTCGGATCCTCACTTGCAATAGTGATAATTCTGGTCTATTGTAACCTGGGAGTTACACCATTCTGGCTGGTAGTTGTATTAAACACTCTTCTGATGATGGGCGTGCTGTCTCGTCTGATCTCTTCATCAGCCCTGTTGACTGCTATTCCGGAAACAAATGACAGGGGTGCTTTTATGAGTATCAATTCATCGCTTCAGCAGCTTTCCGGTGGTATAGCATCGATAATTGCAGGCTTGATTGTTGTACAGACCAGTACCGGAATATTAAAGCATTATAATACAATCGGATATATTGTTGTTGGTACTATAATGCTAACAATAATAATGATGAGATCAATCAGCAAATATGTTCTTAAAAAATCTGAATCCTTCGAACAGTCCCAGGCAATACCCGGGGAACTGGCAATGGCAAAAATTGAAACAGAAATATGAAAACAAAGGCAATCCCACACGGATACAATAGCCTTACCCCTTATATAACTGTAAAGGGTGCGGAAAAAGCAATTGAGTTCTACAAAAAAGCATTTGGTGCAAAGGAAGTAGGACAGATCAAAATGGCAGACGGAACTATAGGTCATTGTGAACTTGCGATTGGCGATTCAAAGCTTATGCTTGCTGAAGAGAATAAACAATGGGGCAACCTTAGTCCTGAAACATTGGGTGGCACAACTGTCTATCTGAGTTTGTATGTCGCCGATGTGGATTCCGTCTTTGAGAGAGCCCTGAAAGAAGGAGCAACAGTACTTGGGTGATATGGTTCCAAAAGACCAGTTCCATGGTGATCGTTCAGGAAGCCTTACCGACCCTTTCGGACACAGATGGACAATACTGACCCATCATTGAGGATGTATCGTTTCAGGAGATGCAAAAACGGTCTGATGCTCTGTTCAAAGATAGATTCATTGATGCAAAATTTATCAGGTTTTCTCATTTTGAGAATTTTGGAGCTCTTGCAAAAAATATATTCGGACAAAAAATATTTTATTAAGCAACAGGTATTCAGCTGTTTGTTATTGTTTAGCTAAACAGGAGATAATTATGGCATGTACTTTGTCTTTAATATAATGAGTATGAAAATCTGCTTTTGATTGATTACTCCTGAATTAAAATGAAACAGGATAATAATCTAAATATAAATATCATGGGACGGGATTGCAGCGGGATACTGGAAAGACAAAAAAGAAAAGCTTCTAAAGAGATATAATAATCTTACTGAAAAAGATTTACGTTTTAATCTGGGACAGGAAAAAGAGATGATCGAAACATTATGCAATAAACTTGGAAAAACAAACCAGGAATTGCTGAGTATTATTGTTACGATTTGAGATATCTCAGTGAAATAATTCATTATAAATCTCTGTGCAGCTCTGTGTCTTCTCCGTGACCCTCTGTGTAACAAATAATCAAGAACTTACACAGAGATCACAGAGATTGCACAGAGTTTCACAGAGGAGCTAATCAGAATTCCGAAATCAGCGAAAACCACTTCATTGCAGTTCCACCCCATACCTCTTTATAGGTAGCAGTATTGAACTGTGGCCAGTAAGGTGTATCCTCGTTGAATCGCGACTGCATACCGACAGGGATCTCACCAACCATCTCGCCGGGCAAGGCGGTATACTGTTGCGGATAATTGCTCCCTTCTCCCCAGATCAATGACTGGCCGAAAGGATTTTTCCCTACGACCCAGAATAGCTGCTGTTCGGCAATATTCATAAGCTCCTTATCTTTGAGAAACTTTCCGCAGAGCGCTGCAGATTTTCCTGTTGACAGCTGAACTGCTGTATTTCCCTTGAAGGAGAACCAGACAGGAAAGACCCGAAGATAATGCTCATCATCAAGCTTTACTCCATTCTCGAGCTGCTCCCTGAAATCCTTTGTAACATCCTGATGGATCCCTACCTGGACAATATAGAAATTAACAGAATCCTTAATCTCATCTTTCTGGTAAACACCACTCGGCACCATGCCATAGGGTTTTACATACTGCATAATATTCTTCAGATAATCGCCATACATCCGGATAGAGTTTTCCCATGATGCATAATCCGCGATTTTTCGGCTGTGTTTCACAAAGTGCTGTAAGCGCCTGCATATAAACATGATCGCGTGACTGATGGGTGTAATGTACAATTGATTTCTTATTGAGATCGCGGTAAAAGAAACCCCTTGTCTTGCTTTTGTCATTCAGCGGTTCGGTACGCTGACACTGAATTGTATATTTTATTGATTCTGCTGCCTTACCGGCATAATATTTATCATTTGTCAACTTGTAAAGCATGCTGGCAGCCCACGAAATGGTTGCCATATACTGGCTTTGTGAAGCCATATAGGCATGTCCGTGGCCTTTTGAAATCCTTTCATCATAGCCGAGTTCCTCGAAGCGCTTCATTGCAAAGTCAAAATCTTCCTTTGCTATTTTACGGAGATTTTCCCTGAGCATTGCATCATTATCAAGCGTCATTGAAGCATATGCCTCAATACCTGAGAAGAGGAAATTCTCAAAGCCGCTGTTTGTTGCTACGACCTGACGTCTTCCGGCATCATCGACTGAGCCGATAATGCCGTCGGTCCAAAGGTTCGTGCCCCATGTCTGGAAACGGAATCCGTCACCCAGCCTTGTCTTCATGATATAATCGAGTCCCCAGAGCGCCTCTTCGGTCAGACGCAGATACAGATCGGTATTGTTCTTCTCCCTGGCCCTGTTAGCCATTTCGAGCAAAGAGAATGATATCTCACCTGTTTGAAGTGATTGTTGTGACATATCAGCGGCATCGTGCCATCCGCCATTAACAGGATATATATGTCCATTGTACTCACCATTAAGGTCGGAGTGGCAAACCCCATGCTTCCCGGGTACAGGGTAACCGCAGCGTTCGCAAAACATGAAATTCATCACACGCCAGGCAGAGTTATCCCATATATTGCTGTTAAGATAGAATGGCTTTGTTAGTGACGTCTCCAACCCTGATCTGATATTGACCTTCCCGTTTGAATTCGGTAAAATCGATTGTTTCAAATTCACCTATACCCGTTTTCGCCGGAGTGATCTTTCCTTCATAAACAACCTGGGAAGTTGTATAGTCGATCAGCTGGAATTTTCCATTGTTATTTTTCACCTGTACAATTGCAGATTTCTCGCTGTCAGGCCGGTATCCTGTAGTGGAAAAGATGATTCTGTTCTCTGCAGGCTTCCAGCCCCTTGCTACTTCCGGATTTTCAACAACCTGAAGCTCGACCGCATCGATATCAAACTTCAGGGAATCACCCATCGTGCGTTCCTTTCCGAAGACTTCAATAGCAAATGATAATTTTGTGACTTTATCGCGTGCAAGTTCAGGCATCTCAACAAAACATTCATTCCACTGCCCGTTTATAAGATTCATTTCGTGCAAGTCCTTCCCTTCCGTACTGATCAGGTACCTTGATCTTCCCGTCATTTTCAACATAAAGATTAAGATATATGCTGCGGGCGCCTTCACAGTCCGGATATACCCTGACCCTTATACGGTTATATTTCTCCCAGTTCCTGCCACCCACATCAAAGCTTGCAAGGGAAGTGCCTCTCCCTAATCCCCAGCTGGCCAGTGCATCGACAAAAGTGGGAGCAGTCAGCCTGAGACTATATTTTCCTGAAATACTTCTTTCCGAAGTCTGAGACATGTTTCCAATTCCTGTGTGCGACCAGTTTTTAGATCCTTCCATATCGCACAGCATATCTGATCAACAATACTTTTTTTGTTAGTCCGAATGTTTCAAATGACTTGCTCTGGTCAAGCGGGAGGGGACTATGGACATATCCCGTATTACGTATGTCTGACTTCAGCTTTCTCGTCTGTCTGAGAGAAAAGTAAGCCAGATCCCGAGATCAGGACCAATGCAATAAATACTATTTTTTTCATACAAGGGTTTGGTTAAATTATTAAAAAAGGTTTCTACTCCCGGATTTTTAAAATGGGATATTAAAATTAAGCTATTTGTTATTGTCTGCGCCAGAAGGGTGAATTTTTATTTCGACCTTCTCTTAAATCCTAAGATCATAATGCTGGGCCTCCCGGTCAAATCTGGCAAGGATCTTTCGTGCCTTTTCGGGAACGACTGCATTTTCATACTCCGTTCCGGCAAATTCCCTGACTGAGTCAAGTGAATCGAACCACATAAGAGTAATAAATTCAGTCTCATCAACAAGATTTCGTCGTAACAGCTGAATACCCTTGTATCCTTTTATATTACGACCCTTAATGCCTGTAAAAATCTCCTCTTTGAGAAGTTTTTCGTATTCATCGGCATTCTCAAATGTTGTATAGCCATGCCAGATCCTGCTTACCATAACTTGAAGATTTATTTTAATTTATGAGAGTATACCTTATTTCAAATTTAAGAGATAAATCGCTTATAATCCGTTTTATATAAAATAATTTTCCTCCATTCCTGGAGGTTTTCTGAATGATATGCCTGTACGAAATAAAATTCTGAATTGTTATGTAACTTTGTTGTTACTGACATTAGTGAAGTTAATTATTGCTGACATTTTAATTTTTCAAATATGAATAAACTGGTAATTACACCTTTTAATGTGGTTGACAAAGCAAAACTTCCTGAGATGCAGGTTGATCAGCCTCTTTCCGATGGCGATCCGCTTGAGATCGACGGAGAATTATACTATGTATGTGAAAATTTATCATTACAACAATCTGATCGTACTGTGATTGGGGTCATTCCTCTGGTTGTAAGAAATCCTTCGAAAGTAACGGATATTGAAAAATATATAGAGTGTCTGTCTCTTGCTCACCGCAAAGTTCTCTTTAAAAATGCAAAAGGATCGTGCACACTGGCTGATTGCGATGAAATGATTATAAAATAAAAACACCCGGCAACCATTCTATATTACATGATCAGGTTCCGGGTGTTTTGCCTGTGTGATACCTCGTCTGAGGCATTCTTTAAAAGATTAAATTTTTGAAGATCTCACTTTTTTGACGGCTGTTTAGACCCATTCTCCATTAGTTCATCCAGCCGGTCATACGATTCAGTGATCCCCTTTGTCATATCGCCCTGCATCATTCCGTCGCGGTCCTCAACCGACAGGAATACAGATTTTTCGACTATTCTGGTCCTGTTGCCCGGAAGTGACTCAAAGTTCACTTTATCAAGGAGTGCGTGACCTTTTTCAGGAAGTCCCTCATATTCCATAGTCTCAATTATCATCTCAGGCGATTTCACTTCGTGGAACACCCCGTGGAACGCGAATTGGTTACCGTTCTTATCTCTCTGCACAAACCTGTACCTGCCTCCGGTTTTTGGTTCAAATGTCACAAGGGTAGTTTTAAGATCACGTGGACCTATCCATTGCGAATAGAGCTTTGGATCTGTAAATGCCTTGAAAACCTTTTCGCGGGGTGCGTTAATTTCCCTGGTAATCAGGATCTCCTGCCTACCAGGAATAGCATCGATTCTTGTTGGATTATGTGTTTCCATAGTTAAACAGTTTAGGTTGCTAAATAAATCAACATAAACTAACACTGCAGGAAATGGTTTGTTTGATTCGGAGACTTGTTATGCTGATGATATTTATCACCTAAAAAGAGGAGCACCGGTCAGCAAAACGCGACTCGGGCCCTATGCTGAAAGACAAACCCCCCCGTCATGTCCGGAGGGACAGCGACCGGGGGGTATGTTTTTTGAGGCACCCTCTTCTCCGGTGAGGTAATTACTTCCTGCGCGAAGTCTTATCAGATTCAGCAGATTTCTTATTTTCACTGCTTTTTGTGTCTTTGCAGACTCCTTTGGTCCGCTGCTCCTTCGGCTTGAAAAGCTCTCGCTTTTTGCAGCAGATTTACCTGTTGACCTGCTCTTTGCAGTTGCCTGATTCAGGTTTATGATTGCCAGCTGAGCTGTAACCTGATGATTTGGCGATCTTCTTTCAGAAAATGAATTGCCTGAAGATTTTGGGCTGGCAGCATGGCTGTGTCATTCACTGTTGCAGATGATCGTCGGGCTGAGCCTGTATTTTTTTCAGTTGCCGGCTTTGCAGTTGACCTGTCATAATGTGTTGTGGAAGACCTTCTTGCAGTACCTGAATTATTTTATTGATATTGTATTGTTAGCCGATCTTGTCGCAGTTTCATAATTCCTCTCTGGATGTGCTGAAGCTGGTTCCTCCGACTTGTCTGTGCTGATCAGAAGAGTTGTCAGATCTTCCGGTAGTGGCCCTGATCCGGTTGGCTCCACGTCTGTTGTTATTATCGTATTGGTCCTTGCATACAGTTCTTCACCTTTTCTTCTCTGATCAGGCTGTGAATATGTGTGCTCTGTAATGGCCTGACTCTATGTTGTGGCTTACATAAGTGGAATGTGAACGCCTGCTGCTGTAATAGAAGTCGTTCCAGTGGTCATACCGCGTGGTGGTCGAAACGATGGTAATGACTGTAATAAGTGTTGTACCAGTTGTAATGATATCCGTAATAATAATGCCAGTAGTATGGACGCCATGCATGCCAGTAAGAAGGGTAGAAGCCCCAGCGCCAGTCAGATTGCCAGACAATATAGTTGGGCATGTATATAAACCTTATTAAAGGCCAGGCAGCTATCTCATAGTTTGTGGTCCTTACAACAGTAACGTTTCCTGTGTATCCGGGATTGGGTGTCTGGCTGGCATACTGCTCGTCGATAATAGGCTCAATTATATAATTTCTCCCGTAGAGATCTTCATCGCCGATCAGCTGGATCTGTACCTGTCCGTTAGAAAATCTCTGAACGGTAAACACTGCTACGTCCTGGTTTTCCCTTGGATTTACTGCAACCTGCAGTACGATGTTATGGACATCCCTGTCAACGTAATCCACTACCTTTATGTAATCAATAAAATTATCGCCATTGAGGTCGAGGTTATTAATCCTGAAATTTTCATCATTCAGATTCTTTCTCGAAGCTTTCGAGGGTCTGTGATTCCTGGAATAATTTCATCACTGCATAAAGATTCAGATTATCCCCGGGTAATCCCAGGTATTCTTCCTGATTCGTCTGTGCCATCATTGTGGTACAGGTTCCGAACATTGCCAGAAGAATTGCGGTGGTTAAGAACTTTTTCATGATATTCGGTTTTAATAGAACAAGTGTACAAACAACAGATGCAAATCCCGTACCGTAATTTTGAAACATTTAATCCATGAGACTGAGAAATTATGGTCAGGCATGTTACAGCTTCTGTAAATTAGCCATTTGACTCAGTTATTAAGCTAATTAATTTTCTTAAAAACGAACTTTTCTGCAATCATTACCGTTTAATAGTATGTTTCTTCCCCTAATGAAAAAGATAAACCTGAAAGCACTGCTTCTGGTTTGACAGGAATAGTCTTGATTCCCGTTTTTTTTGTGGTCTCAGTCTCTTGGGGAGCATTCGGTCATCTGCAAAATAAAGAGGAGCTTATAAATTTCAGGAATGCAACTGCCACTGCAGTATTATCTGAGGAAGGTGAGCTCATTGGAAGGATCTTTAATGAAAACAGGGCAAATATCTTCTTATGAACAAATCCCGACAGATCTGATAAACGCACTTATATCTACTGAAGATTCACGTTTCTACCAGCATAAGGGAGTTGATACAAGAAGCCTGATCAGAGTCCTGTTCAAATCTCTTCTGCTGGGGAACCGTGAATCGGGTGGAGGCAGTACTATATCGCAACAGCTGGCAAAGAACATGTTTGGCAGGAGAAGATCCGGACCTCAATCGCTTTTAATCATCAAAACAAAGGAGGCTATTCTTGCTCATCGTCTCGAAAAAACATTCAGAAAGGAAGAGATCCTGACCCTTTATCTCAATACTGTCTCCTTCGGCGAAAATGTATACGGAGTGGAAACTGCATCGATGTTATATTTCAATAAAGAGGTTGAATCTCTGAATATTGAGGAGTCTGCTGTGCTGATAGGAATGCTGAAGGCCAATACCCTGTATAACCCGCGTCT
>CAWFRW010000026.1:0-328594 GCA_963818295.1 uncultured Bacteroidales bacterium | reverse complement strand
TGTATGTCTACCTTACATTACATGTATTGCTAGAATACAGATTGCAGATTCAATCAATATTCTCACCTGGAATAAGGATGAAGTATACGTAAAAGCCTCTGTAAACATCAATGATAATAAGGATAATGCAGCCTATGAGACCTCTTTCAATGAGTCTGGAAAAGAAGTCGTTGTAAATGCAAATTTCCAGGAAAAGTATTTTAAAGGAAAGAAAAATTGCTGCAACGAATCTGAAATTTTTTGGGTTGTTTATATCCCTGAGAATAAAAGATTCTCTGTCGAAACCATAGATGGAAATATTACTGTCAGAGGCAAAACTACGGAAATGAATGTCAAATCGATCAGCGGGTTCATCGACCTGGCTGTTCCTTCCGGCAAACAGGCTGATCTCGATTTCTCAACAATCTCCGGCAGGATGTATTCAAATCTTGATGTCAAAGGAAATAAGAGCCATTCGGGCATTCCTATGAAGATCAATGAAAAACTAAATTCGGGAGGAGACCGCATTAAGCTTGAGACTATCAGCGGCGATATCTTCTTGAGGAAATCAAACTAATACTAATCCATTTATTTACCTCCCAAATGATAAAAGGCTATCTTCATATTATTCTCCGAAACATTGCAAAACACAAGCTTGTTTCGTTTATCACAATCTTCGGACTGGCAGTTGGTCTGGCTGGCAGCATGTTCATCTTCCTGTGGGTTATGGATGAACTGAATTTCGATCGCTTCAACAAGCTGGGTGACCGTTTATACCGTGTTGAAGAAGATCAGCTTTATTCGAAGGGTATCTTTCATGTAACGGTAACTCCATGGCCGTCGGGACCGGTCTGGAAAGAAAAAATACCTGAGATTGAAAACAGTTGCAGGATCACAAATGCGGGGAACCTGCTCTTCCGGACAAATGATAAAGTCTTTAATGAAGAGAAAGTAATAGCTGTCGACTCTTCTTTTTTCAGGATGTTTACTATTCCTCTTCTCTCCGGTGATCTTAAAACAATTCTCAGAAATCCACAATCGATTGTCATCAGCTCTGAAATGGCAAAGAAGTATTTTGGCGACAAGGATCCTGTCGGGCTAAGCATCGAGGTAAATAATTCTGAAGTATTCCAGGTGGAAGGTGTGATGCAGAAATTTCCCTGCCAACAGTTCTATTGAGGCCGATTTCCTTATCCCTTTCAGCTTCATGAAAAAATCGAAATGGTATTCCGACAGCTGGTCGAATAATTCAATTTCAACTTATGTTTTACTGGCTAAAGGCGCTGTTCCTGAACAGGTAAATACAAAGCTCGACAAGATTGTAAAGGAGCATAATCCTGATGGGACAACGAAATACGTTCTCTTCCCCTATCTGGATATTCATCTTCATTCTTATTGGGGATTTGAGCGTTCTCCGGGAGCCATAGTGAATGTCTGGATATTTGCATCAATAGCTTTTTTGGTACTGATCATAGCATGTATTAATTTCATGAATCTCAGCACCGCCCGGTCAGCTGCCAGGGCAAAGGAAACAGGACTGAGAAAATTGAATGGCGCCTACACGTATGATCTGGTGTTTCAGTTTTTCGGTGAAAGCATTCTACATCACTTCACAGGAATGATCCTGGCTTTTGGACTGGTTGCAGCTCTTTTGGGCCCATTTAATATCCTTACAGGTAAATCATTCACCGGAAGTGATATCATCGCTCCTGTATTCATAGTTACTGCTCTTCTTAATAACCGTTATAACAGCCGTCTTCGCCGGAAGCTATCCTGCCTTTGTTCTTTCATCATTCAAACCCATTAATGTTTTAAAAGGCGGAATGACTGGTGGATCAAGGGGCGTATATTTCAGGAAGATAACCGTGGTTATACAATTCGTTATCAGCATTGTACTGATATTGTTTACGATAGTTACCTACCGTCAGTTAAAATTCATGCAGAGCAAGTCACTCGGATATGACAAGGAAAACCTTATCTATCTTCAGTTGAAAGGAACCATGGCTGATAACTACCCTGTTATAAAGCAGGAGTTTCTCAGTAATCCTGCTGATTGTTTCTGTTACAGCTTGCATAAATCCACCTCAGAACATAGGCAGCAATGCTGACAATATCTGGTGGGAAGGAAAGTCTCCCGACGACCACACCCTGGTGAGCATGTGCGGTGCTGATTTTGATTACATTGAAACAATGGGGATTACAATGAAGGCAGGCAGATCATTCTCCAAAGCCTATTCAATGGATACACCTCATGATACCACCGGTACATTCATGATAAATGAACAGCTTGAAAAACTTATGGGAACAGAAAATGCGGTGGGTAAACAACTGAAGTTCGGTGGTACCAGAGGACAGATAGTGGGTGTGATGAAAGACTTTAACTATCAGCCGCTCCGATCAAAAATTGAGCCTTTGGCAATATGGATCTGGCCTGAAAAATATCTGAATTATATCTATTTCAGGATCAAACCCGGAAATCTGCATGAGACAATGGCTAGTCTGAATAAGACCTGGACAAAGGTGATGCCTCAATATCCTTTTGATTATCAGTTTCTTGATCAGGAGATTGATAAGAACTACCGGGTGGAGGAACGAACAGGCAATCTTCTGAAAGATTTTTCAATACTTGCCATACTCATTGCCTGTTTCGGTCTGTTTGGACTCGCTACTTACACAATCGAACAGAGGACGCGTGAGCTCGGTTTGAGAAAAGTTCTTGGAGCCTCAGGTGTATCGGTATTCACATTAATTGCGCGTGAATTTCTTATCCTCTTCCTCGCAGCTTCTGCAACAGCCATTCCATTATCAGTTTTTATGTTACACAGATATCTTTCTGCTTATGCCTTCCATATCAGCTTGTCAGTATCTGTTTTCATCTTTGCCCTGTTGCTTACAGCTCTTATCACCTTTTAGCTATCAGCCACCAGCTCCTCACAGCCTTGCGGACCAATCCTGCAAAGAGTTTAAAGTATGAGTAGTAACTGGCTTTGAGTATTAAAGTTTTCATACTGGTTTGCATCGCAAGAACTTTGGAATTAGTTAAGGTTACGCATCAGATCAGGTATCGGGCAGTTCATGCTTCACGTCAGGTTATCTTCGATGAGGGGACGGGAAGGAGAGTTATCCTTCGTCCCCTTTTCTGTTAAAAAAGAATTGATATTTTTGAAATGGGTTAAAGAATTCGTAACTTTAGTAGCAATAAATGTTATATGGGAGACAATTATTTTTTAATTCATCATAAAATTATCCAATCATGATTAATTTTAATCCATAAATGTTTTGAAAAGATTTATTTCTCTTTCTAACTTTGCGCCTCGTTAAAAAACTGAATTTTAGATTATGATTATTGTACCATTAAAAGAAGGCGAGAATATTGAACGGGCATTAAAGAAGTTCAAGAGAAAGTTTGAAAAGACTGGAGTAATTCGTGAACTCAGGGCACGTCAGGCTTTTGTTAAGCCTTCAGTACGCCGGAGGGAAGAGATCAAGAAGGCTATGTACGTTCAGAAGATGCAGGAAAGCGAAGAGTAATTCGTTTTTCTGTCCTCTTATTTATTAACACAACAGATACGGGGGTTCCTTCATGAGTTATAAGGAATCGTTCTTACAATATCTGCAAATCGAGAAGCGGTATTCAGCTCATACTGTCCGGTCGTATACAAATGATCTGGATCAGTTTTTTTTGTTTTTAACAACACAGGGGCAGCCTGATGATCCTGTATCTGTAACGTCGCACGATATAAGGGCATGGGTAGTCAGTATGCTTGACAATAATTATTCTGCAGTAAGTGTTCACAGGAAGATATCATGTCTGAGGGTTTTTTACCGTTATCTCAGGAAAGAGGGAGTTATGAAGAGTGATCCTCTTGATAAGGTTGTCGCTGCCGAAGAGGAAGAAGAGTCTGCCTGTATTTGTTGAAGAGGCGGCTATGGATAATCTGCTTGATGAGTACAGTTTTGGTGATGGTTTTGCAGGGATACGGGACAGGTCGATAATTGAGATGCTTTATCTGACCGGTATGAGAAGGGCGGAACTCATTGGGCTGCATGATACGGATGTTGATCTGGCAGAAGGGTACGGTAAAGGTAACAGGCAAGCGGAACAAGCAGAGGATCATACCTGATTGTTAAATCTTTTTCAGACAGTCTTGAAGGAATATATAGATCTCAGGAATGCTGAGATAGAATCAGGGAGTGGAGGATTGGTTTTTTGTTACCGACAAAGGGAACAAGTTGTATGATAAATATGTTTATAATATAGTTAACAGGTATCTTACGATGGTTACTACCATAGAGAAGAAGAGTCCGCATATTTTACGACATACATTTGCCACGCATATGCTTAACAGGGGAGCGGATCTTAATTCGATTAAGGAGTTTCTCGGTCATGCAAATCTTTCTGCAACACAGATCTATACCCACAATACATTTGAGAAACTCAAGATCATATACAAACAGGCTCATCCAAGAGCTTAAATATTAACAAATAAAGAGGAGGAACTACTATGAACATTCAGATTCATTCGGTGAGATTTGATGCTGACAAGAAGCTAATCGACTTTGTTCATCAGAAACTGGAAAAGCTGGGCCAGTTTGGTGAGGATATTGTTAATGCCGAGGTTTATCTCAGGCTTGACAAGGATCAGGAGCGTGAGAACAAAATAAGCGAAATAAAGGTGGAGATCTCGGGTAGTTCCCTATTTGCAAAGAAGCAGAGCAAATCATTTGAAGAATCGACCGATGAGGCAATTGATGCACTTAAGAAGCAGATTACCAAGTACAAGCAAAAGAAGAGAGGCATCTGAAAAAACTCTTGATAAAAATACGCAGATTTATTTTGAATAATAAAATTTAAATTCATACATTTGCAAACCGTTTTTTGAGGGTTATTTATGCTCTCGCGGTGCGTTCTTTAAATTGCCGATGTAGCTCAGTTGGCCAGAGCAGCTGATTTGTAATCCGCAGGTCGGGGGTTCGAATCCCTTCATCGGCTCTTGAAAGACTTGTAAAAGTGTGTCTTAAGAGTAATAATTCTGTTTTATAGGGGAGATACCAAAGCGGCCAACTGGGGCAGACTGTAAATCTGCTGGCGAATGCCTTCGTAGGTTCGAATCCTGCTCTCCCCACATAAAACGGATGGTTACCGGCAGCGGATGCCGGGAAATTTTGGAGAAGAAGCTCTTTTGGACGATATTTTAAGCGGGAGTAGCTCAGTTGGTAGAGCATTAGCCTTCCAAGCTAAGGGTCGCGGTTTCGAGTACCGTCTCCCGCTCACTTTTTGAGGCCAGAGTAGCTCAGGGGTAGAGCACTTCCTTGGTAAGGAAGGGGTCGGGGGTTCAATTCCCCCCTCCGGCTCAACATGGAAATTTGATTATAATTGATTATAGATAAACTTAATTTAATACGCTTGGAGTTATGGCAAAAGAAAAATTTGACAGGTCGAAACCGCACGTAAACATTGGGACAATTGGTCACGTTGACCATGGTAAAACCACCTTGACGGCAGCGATCACTATGGTCCTTGCCAAAAAGGGTCTCTCTGAAGTCAGGGATTTTGACTCAATTGATAATGCACCCGAAGAAAAAGAGAGGGGTATTACTATTAATACTGCTCACGTTGAATATCAGACTGCAAATCGTCACTATGCGCACGTTGACTGTCCTGGCCACGCTGACTATATCAAGAATATGGTTACAGGTGCTGCCCAGATGGACGGTGCGATCCTGGTAGTTGCCGCTGATGATGGTCCAATGCCTCAGACACGTGAACATATCCTTCTTGCACATCAGGTTAACGTACCACAGGTGCTTGTATTTATGAATAAAGTGGATATGGTAGATGATGAAGAGCTTCTTGAACTCGTTGAGATGGAGGTTCGTGATCTTCTTAACTTCTATAAATTTGATGGTGACAACGCTCCTGTTATCAGGGGTTCTGCACTTGGTGCAATGCACGGTGAAGCCAAATGGGAAGAAAAAGTAATGGAACTGATGAATGCAGTTGATTCATATATTCCTATTCCTCCTCGTGAAAATGAAAAACCTTTTCTTATGCCTGTTGAAGACGTCTTTTCAATCACAGGTCGTGGTACAGTTGCCACTGGCCGTATTGAAACCGGTGTTGTTAACACAGGTGATGAGCTTGAACTGATCGGACTTGGTGCAACAAAGCGTAAATCAATCTGTACTGGTGTTGAGATGTTCCGTAAGATCCTTGACAGGGGTGAAGCCGGCGATAACGTTGGTCTTCTGCTTCGTGGTGTTGATAAAAAAGAGATCAAAAGAGGTATGGTTCTTGCCAAACCGGGTTCAATAACACCTCATACAAAGATCAAAGCCGAGGTTTATGTTCTTAAGAAAGAAGAAGGCGGACGTCATACTCCATTCCATAATAAATACCGTCCTCAGTTCTATGTAAGGACTCTTGATATTACTGGTGAGATCACTCTTCCTGAAGGAACAGAAATGGTTATGCCTGGTGATAACGTTACAATCACAGTTGAACTTATCTATCCGGTTGCTATTAATGTGGGTCTTCGTTTTGCTATCCGTGAAGGCGGCAGAACTGTAGGTGCCGGACAGGTAACTGAAATTGTTGAATAATCGTTTTGGAAATAACGGTTGTCGTAGTTGTTGCATCACAATGCAATGTGGTGCAACAATAACAACCGGAAATACGGGTGTAGCTCAGTTGGTAGAGCACTGGTCTCCAAAACCAGGTGTCGGGAGTTCGAGTCTCTCCTCCCGTGCTAAATTATTAGTAATATGAATATAAAAGGATATTTTCAGGAATCATACACAGAACTCATGCACAAGGTGACCTGGCCTACCTGGAGTGAACTTCAGAACAGTGCCGTTTTAGTCATGGTGGCCTCCCTGATCTTTGCCTTGATAGTGGCAGGTATGGATTTCATCTTCAGCAGGGCAATGGAATTTATTTACAGTTTGTTATACTAACAGGAGAAAGTTGCAATGAGTGAGAATATTAAAAGGTGGTATGTGTTAAGAGCTATCGGTGGCAAGGAAAAGAAAGTAAAGGAATATATCGATAGTGAAGTGGCACGTCTTAAACTTGACGAGTATGTCTCACAGGTTCTTATCCCTACCGAAAAGGTTTATCAGATAAGAGCCGGCAAAAAAATCAGCAAGGAAAGAACTTTCTTTCCGGGCTATGTTCTTGTTGAAGCTGTTCTTGTTGGTGAGATTCCGCATCTTCTCAGAAATGTACCAAATGTAATCGGATTTCTCGGTTCACAGGACGGTGAACCTGTTCCGCTGAGAAAGCCTGAGATAAACCGTATACTCGGCAAGGTTGATGAGCTTAATGCAAGCGATGAGGAACTCAATGTCCCTTTCTTTGTTGGCGAATCGGTAAAGGTTATCGATGGACCGTTCAACAGTTTTACAGGGATTATTGAAGAGGTGAATGATGAAAAGAAAAAGCTCAAGGTGATGGTTAAGATTTTCGGACAGAAAAACACCTCTTGAGCTGAGTTTTATGCAGGTTGAAAAAGAGAATTAACAGAAGATATTGATAGTTGTAATATTCATAATGCTTCCTGAATAACTATCAAGCTCTCGCAATAAATAAGCAAATTTAAAATTATGGCAAAAGAAGTAGCTGGACTTATCAAGTTACAGATCAAAGGCGGAGCAGCTAATCCATCACCACCTGTAGGACCCGCACTGGGTTCCAAAGGTGTTAATATAATGGATTTCTGCAAGCAATTTAATGCGAGGACTCAGGACAAGGCTGGAAAAGTAATACCGGTAGTTATTACGGTTTATGCAGATAAATCGTTTGAATTTGTAACAAAAACACCGCCGGTTGCAGTACAGCTTCTTGAGGTTGCTAAAGCAAAGAAAGGTTCTCAGGAACCTAACAGAGACAAAGTGGCATCAATTTCCTGGGACCAGGTAAAAACAATTGCTACGGATAAAATGGAGGATCTGAACTGTTTTACAGTTGATGCCGCTATGAAGATGGTAGCTGGTACGGCCAGAAGTATGGGAATCACCGTTAGAGGAGAATTCCCGGTAAAATAATTAATAGGAGAAAAAATGACTAAACTTACCAAAAACCAAAAGTTTGCTCTTGAAAAATTAGACAAGGACAGACTTTATACATTGAAGGAGGCTTCCTCTTTGGTTAAGGAAATGACCAAAACCAAATTTGACGCTTCTGTCGATTTAGATGTAAGGTTAGGAATAGATCCGAGGAAATCCAATCAAATGGTTCGCGGCGTTGTATCACTTCCTAACGGAACAGGTAGAGAGACTCGAGTACTCGTTCTCTGTACCCCCGATAAGGAAGCTGAAGCAAAAGAAGCCGGAGCCGATTTCGTTGGTCTTGACGATTTTGTCGATAAGATCAAAGGCGGTTGGACAGATATGGATGTTATAATAACCATGCCATCTGTTATGGGAAAGGTCGGTCAGTTAGGTCGAATACTCGGTCCGCGCGGACTGATGCCAAACCCGAAAAGTGGTACTGTTACTATGGAAGTCGGTAAGGCTGTTAAAGAAGTGAAGCAGGGTAAAATTGATTTCAAGGTTGACAAAACAGGAATCATTCACGCCTCAATAGGAAAAGTCTCATTTGAGTCCCAAAAGATCGTCGAGAATGCAAGAGAGTTTATCTCAATGGTAAACAAACTCAAACCGGCAGCTGCAAAAGGTACCTACATACGTAGCGTATTCCTTTCAAGCACTATGAGCCCGGGGGTTAAGATCGATCCAAAAGGTCTTGATGATTAATTAGTTAAGTAAATTCTTAAAAGAAAATGAGACGGGAAGAAAAAAATGCTATCATAGACAGCCTCGCTGAGAGAATCAAAGAGTACAGCCACTTTTACCTGACTGATACTGCTCAGCTTAATGCAGCTGATACAAGTGACCTGAGAAGAAAATGCTTTAACAACGATATCAAACTCATCGTTGTTAAAAACACTCTCCTCAAAAGAGCACTTGAGCAGTCTAATGTGAACTTTGAAGAACTATATCCGGTTCTTAAAGGTACTACGTCCATCATGTTTACAAATGCAGGAAATTCCCCGGCAAAACTTATCAAGGAATTCCGCAGAAAACATGATAAACCTGTTCTTAAAGGAGCATACGTTCAGGAATCTGTTTATGTTGGCGACAATATGCTTGATGCACTTGTTTCCATCAAAACAAAACAGGAACTGTTGGGCGATCTTATCGCACTACTGCAGTCACCTGCCAAAAACGTTATTTCAGCACTGCAATCAGGTGGAACATACAATTCATGGTGTTCTCGAAACACTGTCAAAAAGAGAAGAATAATTAAAGTATAATCAATTAAAAAAATCAATTAATATGGCAGATCTTAAGAAATTTGCAGAAGAACTCGTTAACTTATCTGTAAAAGAAGTAAACGAACTGGCTAAAATACTTAAAGATGAGTATGGCATCGAACCTGCCGCTGCAGCTGTTGCTGTTGCCGGTCCAGCTGCCAGTAGCGAAGCTGCAGTTGTTGAAGAAAAATCAACCTTCGACGTTATCCTCAAAGCAGCTGGCGGACAGAAATTACAGATTGTTAAACTCGTTAAAGATATTACCGGTCTCGGACTGAAAGAAGCAAAAGCAGTAGTTGATGCTGCTCCTTCTCCAGTTAAAGAAGGTGTTTCAAAAGACGAAGCAGAAGCAATTAAAAATCAATTAGTAGAAGCAGGAGCTGAAGTTGAACTTAAATAGTATACCTCATTGCTGGGTTATAGGTTTAGTCCCGATTTCTCGGGACTAGGCCTTTTTGTTCTTTAAATTATAAGTTCACTTAATCTTTTAATAAATGTCCTCAAAAAATACCGAAAGAATAAGTTTCGCTTCCAGGAAGAATCAGCTGGAATACCCTGATTTTCTGGATATTCAGTTGAAGTCCTTCGGTGAGTTCTTTCAGCTTGGAACAACTCCCGAAAACAGGAAAAAGGAAGGGCTTTTTAAGGTCTTTACTGAGAATTTTCCGATAACTGATACAAGGAACAATTTCGTTCTTGAATTTCTGGATTATTATATTGACCCTCCAAGATATACTATCGAGGAGTGTATCGAACGCGGACTAACTTTCAGCGTTCCTCTCAAAGCAAAACTTAAACTTTACTGTACAGATCCCGAACACGAGGATTTTGATACAGTAATCCAGGATGTATATCTTGGAACAGTTCCGTATATGACGGAACGTGCTACATTTGTAATAAATGGTGCAGAAAGGGTAGTTGTATCACAGCTGCACAGATCACCGGGGGTATTCTTCGGTCAAAGCATTCACGCAAACGGTACAAAACTCTATTCCGCACGAATTATCCCTTTCAAAGGATCATGGATAGAATTTGCTACCGACATCAATAATGTGATGTATGCATATATCGACAGAAAGAAAAAACTGCCGGTAACAACACTGCTCCGCGCTATCGGTTTCGAAAGCGATAAGGAGATCCTTGAAATCTTTAACCTTGCTGAAGAACATAAAGTCTCAAAAACAAATATCAAAAAACTTGTTGGACGCAAACTGGCTGCCAGGGTGCTGAGAACATGGGTTGAAGACTTTGTTGATGAGGATACAGGCGAGGTTGTTTCTATTGAAAGAAATGAAGTAATACTCGACAGGGAAACAATAATCGAATCAGAACATGTTGACCTGATTGTCGATTCCGGTGCAAAAGCAATACTTCTGCACAGGGACGATACAACCCTGTCCGATTATGCAATAATATACAATACTCTTCAGAAAGACCCGTGTAACTCTGAAAAAGAGGCAGTTATATATATCTACCGACAGCTGCGAAATGCAGAACCACCTGATGAGGCTACAGCACGCGACGTTATTGACAAGCTGTTCTTCTCAGATAAGAGATATGACCTTGGCGAAGTGGGCCGTTACAGGATCAACAAAAAGCTCGGACTTGAAACCGATATGAATGTTAAGATCCTTACAAGGGAAGACATCATCAAGATCATCGGGTACCTTATTGAGCTTATCAATTCAAAGACAGATATCGACGATATCGACCACCTTAGCAACAGGAGGGTTCGTACTGTTGGAGAACAGTTATATTCACAGTTCGGAGTTGGTCTTGCCCGTATGGCACGTACAATACGCGAAAGAATGAATGTCAGGGATAACGAGGTGTTCACACCCGTCGATCTTATAAATTCAAAGACACTCTCTTCCGTAATTAACTCATTCTTCGGCACAAACCAGCTGTCACAGTTCATGGATCAGACCAACCCGCTTGCTGAAATGACTCACAAGCGCCGTTTGTCAGCTCTCGGACCCGGCGGTCTTTCACGCGAACGCGCAGGCTTTGAGGTCAGGGACGTTCACTATACCCATTATGGCCGTCTTTGCCCGATTGAAACACCTGAAGGACCAAACATCGGTCTTATATCATCGCTTTGCGTTTATGCAAAGATCAATTCACTGGGATTCATCGAAACAGCTTACCGTAAGGTTAAGGATGCACAGGTCGATTTCAGTGAGGATGGTATTGTATGGCTCAGCGCTGAGGAGGAAGAAGAAAAAATGATTGCCCAGGCAAATGCTCCGCTTCTAAAAGACGGACATTTTGAAAATGTAAGGGCAAAATGCAGATACGAAGCTGATTATCCTTTTGAAGAAGTCACAAAGGTTGACCTTATGGATGTGGCTCCAAACCAGATAGCTTCAATAGCTGCCTCACTCATCCCGTTCCTTGAACATGATGATGCCAACAGGGCGCTCATGGGATCAAACATGATGAGACAGGCTGTTCCGCTTATCAATCCTGAAGCACCGATAGTTGGTACAGGCCTTGAAGCACAGGTTATAAGAGACAGCCGCATACTCTATATGGCTGAAGGCGACGGTGTTGTTGAATTCGTTGATTCAAACGAAATAGTTATAAGATACACCCGTACCGACGAGGAGAAATTTGTAAGCTTTGACGACGACATTAGAAGATATACTCTTCCCAAATACAGGAAGACAAACCAGAATACCTGCATCAACCTTCTTCCTGTTGTAAGGAAGGGTGAAAAAGTTGTAAAAGGACAGGTCCTTACTGAAGGCTATGGCACCAAGGGTGGCGAACTTGCTCTTGGAAGAAACCTGAAAGTGGCTTTCATGCCATGGAAAGGCTATAACTTTGAGGATGCTATTGTGATCTCTGAAAAAGTTGTACAGGAAGATTATTTCACATCGGTACACATTGATGAATACCAGCTTGAAGTGCGTGATACAAAACGCGGTCTTGAAGAGCTTACATCTGATATTCCGAACGTCAGCGAGGAAGCTACAAAAAACCTCGATGAAAATGGTCTTATCAGGATCGGTGCACATATCAGACCCGGAGATATCCTTATTGGTAAAATCACACCGAAAGGAGAATCTGATCCTTCACCTGAGGAAAAACTCCTGCGGGCAATCTTCGGCGATAAAGCCGGTGATGTTAAGGATGCCTCTCTGAAAGCAGGTCCTTCACTTGAAGGTGTGGTTATTGACAAGAAACTCTTTACAAGGGCTATCAAGGACAGAAAAGCCAAAGCTGTTGAAAAGCCGATGCTTGACAAGATCGAAACTGAATTCAACAGGAGTGTTGATGATCTGAAGGCAAGACTTGTCGATAAACTCTTTATTCTTGTAAATGGCAAGACTTCACAGGGCGTTAAGGATTACCTGAATGTCGATGTAATTCCCAAAGGGAGCAAGTTTACCCTGAAACAGCTGCAGGAGGTTGATTTTCTGAATGTCAATCCAAACAAATGGACCACCGATAAGAAGAAAAATGACAGCATCAAGCAGCTCCTTCATAATTATATTATTAAGTATAAGGAGATTGATGGTATCTATAAGCGCAGGAAGTATAACATCACAATAGGTGATGAGCTGCCTGCAGGTATTGTACGTCTTGCAAAAGTATATATCGCCAAGAAGCGTAAGGTTAAAGTAGGAGATAAGATGGCAGGACGTCATGGTAACAAAGGTATTGTTGCCAGGATCGTTCGTGCTGAAGATATGCCATTCCTTGAGGATGGAACTCCTGTTGATATTGTTCTTAACCCGCTTGGTGTGCCTTCAAGGATGAACCTCGGACAGATCTATGAAACAGTTCTCGGGTGGGCAGGTCAGAAACTCGGCCTCACATTCTCAACTCCGATCTTTGATGGTGCAACGATCACCCAGATAAACGATTATACCGAAACGGCTAAACTTCCGAAATATGGGAAGACATATCTGTATGATGGAGGAACTGGTGAAAGATTCGATCAGCCTGCAACTGTTGGTGTAATTTATATGCTTAAACTTGGCCACATGGTCGATGATAAGATGCATGCCCGTTCAATTGGTCCTTATTCACTTATTACACAGCAGCCTCTCGGTGGTAAAGCACAGTTCGGAGGACAGCGTTTTGGTGAAATGGAAGTATGGGCACTCGAAGCCTTTGGTGCAGCACATATTCTACAGGAAATTCTTACCATAAAATCTGATGATGTTGTTGGCCGTGCCAAAGCATACGAAGCTATTGTGAAGGGAGAACCAATGCCATTGCCTGGCATTCCGGAATCACTTAATGTTCTCCTGCACGAACTGAGAGGTCTCGGACTTAGCGTGATACTTGATTAAGTATATACAGCGCCGGGTTTTGAATTTTTAGTTTTAGAATTAAAAAATATTCGACATATGTCATTCAGAAGAGATAACAAAACAAAGACCAGTTACTCAAAAATCTCAATAGGTCTTGCTTCACCTGAAGAGATACTTGACCGTTCAAGCGGTGAAGTACTGAAGCCTGAGACAATTAATTACCGTACCTATAAGCCTGAGCGCGACGGACTTTTCTGCGAAAGGATATTCGGTCCGGTAAAGGATTATGAGTGTCATTGCGGAAAATACAAAAGGATCCGCTATAAAGGCATAGTATGCGACCGTTGCGGTGTTGAGGTAACTGAGAAGAAGGTGCGTCGTGAAAGAATGGGACATATCTCACTTGTAGTTCCTGTTGCTCATATATGGTACTTCCGTTCATTGCCGAATAAAATCGGATATCTTCTGGGTCTTCCGACCAAGAAACTCGATTCTATCATTTATTATGAAAGATATGTAGTCATCAATCCTGGTATTAAGGCGGTAGATGGTGTTAAATATCTCGATTTCCTTACAGAAGAGGAGTATCTTGAAATAACCGAATCGCTTCCAAAAGATAATCAGTACCTTGAGGATAACCATCCTGACAAGTTTGTGGCAGATATGGGTGCTGAGGCTCTCTATAAGCTTCTCAGCCGTATCGATCTCGATGAGATGTCATACGCACTTCGTCACAGGGCAAATACAGAGACTTCACAGCAGCGTAAAAACGAGGCTCTGAAACGCCTCCAGGTTGTTGAAGCCTTCAGGGATTCCAAACAGGTTAATAAGCCTGAATGGATGATCATAAAGGTGGTGCCTGTTATTCCGCCTGAACTCAGGCCTCTTGTTCCTCTCGATGGCGGACGTTTTGCCACCAGCGACCTGAACGACCTTTACAGAAGGGTTATTATCAGAAACAACCGTCTTAAAAGACTTATTGAGATCAAAGCTCCCGAAGTGATTCTGCGTAATGAAAAACGTATGCTCCAGGAAGCTGTCGATTCTCTTTTCGATAATTCAAGGAAAGCAAATGCAGTCAAAACAGATGCCAACCGTCCTCTTAAGTCACTTAGCGACAGCCTTAAAGGAAAACAGGGAAGGTTCCGTCAGAACCTCCTTGGTAAAAGGGTTGACTACTCTGCACGTTCCGTTATCGTTGTTGGTCCTGAACTTGGGCTTCACGAATGCGGTCTGCCAAAGGATATGGCTGCCGAGCTTTATAAACCGTTTATTATCCGTAAGCTTATAGAACGCGGTATTGTAAAGACTGTTAAATCTGCCAAAAAGATCGTCGACAGGAAAGATCCTGTAGTATGGGATATCCTTGAAAACGTTCTGAAAGGGCACCCTGTTCTTCTCAACCGTGCACCAACTCTTCACAGGCTTGGTATTCAGGCTTTCCAGCCAAAACTTATTGAAGGAAAGGCAATACAGCTTCACCCTCTCGTATGTACAGCATTTAACGCTGACTTCGACGGTGACCAGATGGCTGTGCATCTTCCTCTGGGCAATGGTGCTATCCTTGAAGCTCAGATGCTGATGCTTGCCTCACATAATATTCTTAACCCTGCAAACGGAGCTCCGATTACCGTTCCTTCACAGGACATGGTTCTCGGCCTTTATTATATTACAAAGGGAAGAAAGAGCACCGAAACTGAAAAGGTGAGGGGTGAAGGGCTTATATTCTACTCTCCGGAAGAGGTGAATATTGCATACAATGAAGGGAAAATAGACCTTCATGCCTATATCAAGGTAAAAGCCAACGACAGGAAAGATGGTGAGTTTATTAACCATCTTATCGAAACAACTGTCGGAAGGGTAATATTCAACCAGTATGTACCTGTCGAGGTAGGATATATCAATGAGATCCTTACAAAAAAATCACTCAGGGATATTATCGGCCGGGTACTGAAGCTTGCCGGTACTGCAAAAACAGCTGATTTCCTCGATGCAATCAAGAACCTTGGATTCTATTCTGCTTTCAAGGGAGGTCTTTCATTCAACCTTGATGATGTTATCATTCCGGAAGAAAAGACCAAATTCGTTGCTGAAGGTTATGAGCAGGTTGAAGAGGTGCTGAGCAACTACAGCATGGGATTCATTACAAACAACGAACGCTATAACCAGATCATCGACATCTGGACACATGTCAATGCAAGGCTTACACAGTCGCTGATGAAGCAGCTGTCAAATGACAAACAGGGATTCAACTCTGTTTACATGATGCTTGACTCAGGTGCGAGGGGTTCAAAAGAGCAGATCCGTCAGCTCTCCGGTATGAGGGGTCTTATGGCCAAGCCTCAGAAATCAGGATCAACCGGATCAGAGATCATTGAAAACCCGATCCTTTCAAACTTTAAGGAAGGATTATCGGTTCTCGAGTACTTTATTTCAACCCACGGTGCACGTAAGGGTCTTGCGGATACAGCTCTTAAGACAGCTGACGCAGGTTATCTGACACGTCGTCTTGTTGACGTTTCACAGGATGTGATAATTAATGAGGAAGACTGCGGAACACTCAGAGGCTTGATTGCAACAGCCATCAAGAAGAATGAGGAAGTTGTTGAATCATTATACGAAAGAGTTCTCGGTCGTACAGCTGTTCATAATGTCTACCACCCGCTTACAGGTGATCTGATTGTTGAATCCGGACAGGAGCTTACCGAAGATCTTGCAAGGAAAATTGAAGATTCCCCGATTGAACAGGTTGAGATCCGTTCGGTTCTCACCTGCGAATCCAAAAAGGGAGTTTGTGCAAAATGCTATGGCCGTAACCTCGCCAACGGCAGAATGGTACAGAAAGGTGAAGCAGTTGGTGTCATCGCTGCCCAGAGCATCGGGGAGCCAGGTACACAGCTTACCCTTCGTACATTCCACGTTGGGGGTACTGCTTCCAATATCACTACTGAATCAAGACTTGTGGCACGTTATGGCGGTATCGCCGAGATTGAAGAGATCAGAACTGTTCCAAGGAAAGATGCTGAGAAAGGTGATATCGAAATAGTTATCGGTCGTCTTGCAGAACTGAGAATTGTTGACAAGAAAACCGGAATTGCACTTACAACTCATACAATACCATACGGTTCGAAGCTTTATGTTAAGCCGGGACAGGAGATTGAAAAGGGTAAGCTCATTTGTGAATGGGATCCGTTCAACGCCGTAATTATCTCGGAACTCGGAGGAAAAATTGGATATGATTATCTTATTGAGGGTATAACATTCCGTGAAGAATCGGATGAACAGACCGGATTTAAGGAAAAGGTTATTATAGAAAGCAGGGACAAGACAAAGAACCCGGCTATTAAGATTATCTCACCAAAAGGTGAAGAGCTGAGAGTTTATAACCTGCCGGTGGGATCTCACCTTGTTGTTGATACTGACAAGCTTGTTGAAGCAGGAGAAGTACTTGCCAAGATACCTCGTGCAGTAGGAAAATCAGGTGATATAACTGGAGGTCTTCCTCGTGTTACAGAATTATTTGAAGCACGTAACCCATCGAACCCTGCAATTGTATCAGAGATCGACGGTGAAGTAACCTTCGGAAAGATAAAAAGAGGTAACAGGGAAATCTCAATCAAATCGAAGACTGAGGAGACCAAAAAGTACCTTGTACCACTTTCAAAACAGATACTTGTTCAGGAAAATGATTACGTAAAAGCAGGTATTCCGCTGTCTGACGGTGCAATCACACCTTCAGATATCCTGGCTATCAAAGGGCCGACAAAAGTACAGGAGTATATTGTTAATGAGATACAGGAGGTTTATCGTCTGCAGGGTGTTAAAATCAATGATAAGCACTTTGAGATTATTGTACGTCAGATGATGAGAAAAGTTGAGATCGTCGATCCGGGTGATACTAAATTCCTGGAACGTCAGATTGTTGACAAGCTTGAGTTCATGGATGAGAATGACTGGATCTATGGAAAGAAAGTAATAATAGACAGCGGTGATTCTCAGACCCTTCGTCCTGGTATGATAGTGACTGCCCGTAAACTGAGAGATGATAATTCAGTTCTGAAGCGCCGCGACCTGAAAACTGTTGAGGCACGGGACGCTATTCCGGCAACATCGAGTCAGGTGCTGCAGGGAATTACAAGAGCATCATTGCAGACAAAGAGCTTCTTCTCTGCTGCCTCCTTCCAGGAGACAACAAAAGTGCTGAATGAGGCTGCAATTCTGGGCAAGATTGACAGGCTTGAAGGTCTTAAGGAGAATGTTATTGTGGGTCATCTTATACCAGCAGGTACAGGCCAGCGCCAGTACAACAGCATCATTGTGGGTTCACTCGACGAGTATGAAACTATGGTCGGGATACACCATGAATCTGAAGTAGAGGCAGGCAAATAAAATTTCTAATTATGACAGATCCCAAGAATCAGGGACAAATCAGCATCGAGCTGAATGAGGAAGTTGCACAGGGAACATATTCAAACCTTGCTGTAATAACTCATTCAGCCTCTGAATTTGTTATCGATTTTATCAGAATTATGCCTGGGATTCCCAAAGCACAGGTTAAATCGAGAATTATCCTGACCCCTGAACATGCCAAAAGGCTTGTTTCTGCTCTTCAGGACAATATTGCCAAATATGAGACTGTTCATGGCCCTATAAAGGATGTAAAAGGATCAGGACCAGCCATGCCTTTAACTTTTGGCGGTCCGACTGCTCAGGCTTAAAAAAAATGCTTAACTTGTGCATTAATATTAAAATCTTAAAATAAGTAATAACTGCCATGAAAGGGAATATACTAAGAAAGATCTTTATTTTACTGATATTTATTGCTCCTGCAGTTTCTTATTCAGGTTGCAAGAAGCAGGCTAAATGCGGCTGTGGAAAGGATGTACTGTTTACTCTTACAAACACTCAGGCATACGTTTATTGGACTACAGGTTCAAGCATCTCCTTCAGAACTGCCTCTGATCCGTATTCCACATATAATTTTTGCAATCCCAGTGAGATGTTCAAGACAATGGGTGATTATAAATCAGGCGATGAACTCGTTATTTCGGGCCATGTGTACTGGAATTGCGCCTATGTCAACCAGTCAAGCAATTCATCCTACGGGAGTATGTATAAAATTTATGATGTACAGGTTACTGATGTTCATATGGATCTGTACGGTAAAAAGTAATTTATAGCTTCTTATAAATACAAGAACCGGATTTATTTTGTAAATCCGGTTTTTTTTGTTTGATGCTGTTTATGAATACTGCAATTTTGTATATTTCTTGAAATATTCAGTCATGTTGCACAGGAACATATCTTTTGCAGGGGCAGGGAGAGTAGCCACGGCATTGTGCCGGAAAATGTATGCTGCAGGCCATAATATTGAATTGATCGTTTCATTATCAGAGGTAAACGGCCGGTCTCTTTCAGATTCATGCGGGGCATCATGGTCAAAGGAGCCGGTGTTTCCGCTATCGGCAGATCTGATAATTGTTGCAGTTCCTGATCACAGTCTGAGAAAAGTTCTCAATGATCTCAGCTGCAGCCCGGAAACACTTGTTGTCCATACAGCAGGGAGCTTTGGCCTTGAGGTCTTTCCTGAGCGGATTAAAAAAAAGGGAGTTTTTTACCCGCTTCAGACCTTTTCAAAGGAGCGAACAGTAGATTTCAGCGGACTGCCGTTTTTACTCGAGTCATCAGATACCCGCTCCTCAGCAATAATTGAAGAGCTCGCTCTTTCAACTGGCGGAAAAACACTCTTTGTAAGTTCGGAACAAAGGATAATGATTCATCTGGCAGCTGTTTTTATTTGTAACTTTGCGAACCATATGCTGACTGAAGGGCAGCAGGTAGCTGAAAGAGCCGGAGTTCCGTTTGAAATATTCATTCCTCTGCTTCAGGAGACTGTTTCAAAAGCGATCGATCTCGGACCGGAAAAATCGCAGACAGGCCCCGCGGTGCGAAATGATGCGAATACTATCGGGAAGCATATTGAACTGCTCTCCTTTTCGCCTGACCTTCAGAAGTTATACAGTGAAATAACGATGTCGATAATTAAATACCATTCTAAGTTGTGAACTATGGGCAATTTTAAAGAAAATCTTGTAAAAGTAAAAGCATTTATTTTTGATATTGACGGAGTATTGTCAACCCAGACAATTCCGCTCAATCTTTTCGGAGTCCCGAACAGAACTGTAAACCTTCGTGATGGTTATGCTATCCAGCTTGCCGTGAAAAAAGGCTATCCTGTAGGGGTGATTTCAGGAAGCAGGTCAAAGGAGTATATGAAAAGACTGAAGTCGCTGGGAGTTAATGATATATATCTTAACAGCCAATCAAAGCTTGCCCACTTTAATGATTTTCTGAAAAAATATAACCTCAGCAAAAGTGATGTTTTATATATGGGTGATGATATTCCTGATTATGAAGTTATGAAGGAAGCAGGACTGCCTGTTTGCCCCTCGGATGCAGACAGCGAGATCAGACAGGTGGCCGTTTATGTTTCTGATAAGAAGGGGGGAGAAGGTTGTGTAAGAGATGTCATAGAACAGGTTCTGAGACTTCACAATAAATGGTTGGACTCTGACGCTTTTACATGGTAGATTATGAAAGCATTTTTTAACCTTATAAGGTGGCAGAACCTACTGATAGTTATCCTGACAATGGTGCTGATGAGGTACGCGGTGCTGGATTCCATTCTGAGCAGGATCGGTGTCATTCTTGCTGATGGAACGGGAGAAACGGTTCCGATGGCTCTGCAGTTCTCAGTTATCGATTTTATACTGCTTATTGCTGCAACTGTATTTTTGACGGCGGGAGGATATGTTATTAATGATTATTTTGACATTAAAACAGACCTTATAAATAAAGGTAAGGTTTTGGTTAGTACAAAGATCTCCAGACGTCAGGCAATGATGTGGCACAATCTGTTTAATATAGCGGGAGTTGCAATCGGATTCTATATCTCCGGAAAGGCAGGATATTTATGGCTAGGTATCATGTTTCTGATTGTCTCCGGTTTGCTATATTTTTATTCTGCAAGCTACAAGCGGCAATTTCTTATTGGGAATCTTGTGGTCGCTATACTGGTAGCCATGGTTCCGATGCTTGTAGTTATATATGAATGGCCTGCTTTGTACAGATATTACACTCTGAATGCCGTAACCCTGCCTGATTTTAACTTCATACTATACTGGGTCGGCGGATTCGCAGTTTTTGCGTTTCTTACCACACTGACCCGTGAAATAATAAAGGACATAGAAGATTTTGAGGGTGATATTGCATACGGAAGAAATACAGTACCTGTTGTAACCGGAGTCGTTTCGGCAAGGATAATTTCAGTAAGCCTTGTGGTACTGACTATTGTATTGCTTTACCTGTTGTGGTATTTGTTTATTAATGATACCATAACTCTTGTCTATCTGTCCCTGGCTATAATTCTGCCTCTTGCATATGTAATACTCAAATTGGTTGTGAGCTCTGATAAGAAACAGCTTCACAGGGCCAGCAGCGTGATGAAAGTTGTGATGTTGACAGGTATTCTGTACTCTGTGGTGGTTAAAGTCATAATTACCTGGAACCTATTCTGAATATGATAATTGAAAACCTTGCAGAGTACAGAATAATACTTGCGTCACGTTCACCAAGAAGGCAACAGATGCTTCATGAGCTCGGCCTGACCTTTGAGGTGGTAATCAGGGAGTATCCGGAAACCTATCCTGCGGGACTTGACGGAAAATCGATTGCTGAGTATATCTCACGTGAGAAAGCTGTCTCCTTCAGAGATGAATTGTCAGAGAAGGATATTGTCATTGCTGCGGATACAGTAGTCTGGTGCAATAATAAGCTGCTTGGCAAACCAAATGATTATGCCGATGCAGCCTTTATGCTTGGGGAGATCTCCGGCAGGACACATGAGGTGATAACCGGAGTTACCCTGCTTGTCTGTGATGAAGGAGAAAACATTCTCAGTGTCCTCTAAGGTAACATTTGATCCCCTGACCGGAGATGAGATAGATTTTTATATAAGCAATTACAAGCCATACGATAAGGCGGGTGCATACGGAATACAGGAATGGATCGGACTCGTAGCCTGTTCATCCATCGAAGGATCATATTTCAATGTTGTCGGATTGCCTGTGAGAACATTGTATAAGGAGCTGCAGAAGTTCATAAAAGGATAAATAAAAATATTTAAATTTATGATAATGTATAAGAAAATATTTTTTGCGTTTTTGCTTTCAGTCTATAATATTCCCGGTCATCCAGGGCCGATGAGGGAATGTGGATTCCTTTGCTGATTGAAAAATATAATATAAAACTCATGCAGGAGAAAGGCTTCAAACTCTCTGCAGAAGATATTTACAGTGTAAATAAAGCATGCATGAAGGATGCCATTGTTCAATTCGGTGGAGGCTGCACCGGTGAGATCATATCATCAGACGGACTGCTTATAACAAATCATCACTGCGGATACAGCCAGATACAGAAGCATTCAAGTCTGCAGAATGATTACCTTACTGACGGATTCTGGGCTATGTCGGGGCAGGAGGAATTACCAAATCCAGGGCTGACAGTGACTTTTCTCAAGAGAATGGAAGATGTTACAGAGAAGGTAATGGCAGGGAGTAACCGATTCGCTATGATAACACACAACGGGATAGCATAATAGACGCCAATATAAAGGAGATTACAGCAAATGCCTCAGCCGGGACAGGATATTTTGCAGTTGTCAGACCATTTTATATGGGCAAGCAGTATTTTCTTTTTGTTAATGAGATTTTCAGGGATATAAGGCTTGTTGGAGCTCCACCTTCAGCAATAGGAAAATTCGGAGGTGAGACTGATAACTGGGTATGGCCCCGGCATACAGGCGATTTTTCAATTTTCAGGATCTATGCCGGTAAGGAAAATAAACCGGCTGATTATTCAAAAGATAATGTTCCCTATAAGCCTCTCTATCATTTCCCGATATCGCTGAAAGGTGTTAAGGAGGGAGATTTTACAATGGTTTTTGGATATCCGGGCACGACATCAGAATATGTTCCATCTTATCATATCGACATGATAAAGAACTATTTCAATCCTGAAATGATTGAAATCAGGACAAAAAAGATTGAGATAATAGAATCTGCAATGAACTCCGATCCAATGATAAGAATTCAGTACTCTGCTAAGAAAGTCGGGGCTTGCCAACTCATGGAAGAAATGGATAGGGGAGAGTCAGGGGCTTGAAAAGATGACAACTATAGAAAAGAAAAGGGAATTTGAAGAGCAGGATTTACGGCCTGGATCAATGATGATAAGGACCGTATTGAAAAATATGGGAACATTCTGACTGATTACAGGGAGTTATATAACCAGCTGAGCCTGTACTATATTGTTAACAGCTATACAAATGAAGTTTTTTTCAACAGCGGTACAGAAGCGGTAGGTTTTGCCAGAAGTATAAAACCTCTTGCTGATCTTTATAAGACTGATTATAATAACGATCAGGCCGAGGTGATAAAAATAAACCTTCTGGAGGCTGGTAGAAGCTTTTTTAAAAATTTCAATCATGGATACTGATAAAAAGCTTTTTGTTGAATTAATGACCCTTTATGGTCAGAATGTTGAACCTAAATGGCAGGCGCCCGAATATGTAAAGTTAAGTAATTCATGTAATGGTGATTTTGCATCTGTTGTTGATATGCTTTATTCAAAGACAATCTTTTCTGATGAAACAAGATTCAGCAGATTTATTTCAGATTTCAATCTTCAAGCATCAAAAGGCTCAACAAAGATCCGTTTTATGCGCTGTCAATAAGTGTGAGCGACTTTCTTGCGGCAAATGTAAGACCTGAGCTTGGCAGACTGAATGAGGCAGTGCAGAAGCTCAACAGGAAATATATGACGGCTCAGATGGAGTTTGAAAAAGGGAAGATTTTCTATCCTGATGCAAATTCCACACTAAGGGTTGCTTACGGATCAGTCAAGGGGTACCTTTCAAAAGATGCTGTATATTATAATTATTATACCACACTGAAAGGAATCATGGAAAAGGACAATCCCGGGATCTATGATTATGATGTTCCGGCGCGTCTCAGGGAGTTATATGAATCAAAAGATTACGGACCCTATGCAGAGCACGGAGAGATACCGGTATGTTTCATCGCTGATAACCATACAACCGGAGGCAATTCAGGCAGTCCGGTCATTAATGCCGATGGCCAGCTTATTGGTGTGAATTTCGACAGGGCCTGGGAAGGGGTGGCAAGCGATATTGCCTTCAATCCGGAGCAGAGCAGGAACATAAGCCTCGATATACGATATGCACTTTTTATAATAGACAAATTCGCCGGCGCCGGTTATCTGCTGAAGGAAATGACAATCGTAAATTAATCTCTGTGTACTCTGGCCTCTCGTATCTCTGGAAGTTTTAACAATTACACAGAGTGCCACAGAGGAGGCACAGAGGATCACAGAGAAGAAATCAGAAACGGATAGTATAGTTTACTTTCATCCGTGCTTCATAGGCCTTTGGCTGGAATCTCTCAAGCGGATCGATAAGAGGCGAGTTGAATGTCAGATAAATCTCCTTTCCCGGTTTGATTATCCACTGAAACCTTGATTGTAGTCCGATGATCTCTGTCTGATTTTCATACTGGGCATAATTATACCACGATAGATTCGGACTGAAGAGAAAATTAAGATTCAGTCTGTAGATCTGCGTAATAAAACTTCCATCAGGCAGTGTGACCCATTTCCGGTCCGATTCAACCCCTATATATACTGGCACAAACACTTTGTATCCGGCCTGGATAAGAAAATCTGTCCGTTTACCTGAATAGAAAGAGCCAAAGCCAAATTTTGTTGCAACCCAGAGGTTTCGCCTTCTTGCAGATGTGAGTGAGAGGGAGTGTCGCCAGAAATTATATTCCCCGGCCGGTATAACGTAATCCTGCAGGATATTGAAGTCTTCCTTTAGGGATTCAAACATATATTGTGATGAGAATGAGATATCATCACCGCTGAGGAATATGAGATCAAACAGATTAAGGTTTACAGATGCGGTTTCAAGTTCTCCGCTCTTAAGATTTGTGAAAAAAAGATAACTGATACCCGATTTTACCTGCATCAACGGAGAATTTTGAGGACGTGGTCCAAGGCCTATGCCTCCGTAGAAGTTTCTTACATTTTTTCGCGGTACAAATCCCAGACCGGCATTATAATTTTCCCCTATCTGCAAGATAACCTACCCTGAAGTTTAGAAAATCATTTGGAAAATTTATCTCGGTGCCAAATGAGACATCATCCCCCTTCAGGCTGTCGGTAAATGACTTCATGCCATAAAGGTTGTATGAAAGGTTTTTATTGCCTGATATTTCTGAGCTTGCAAGTTTCAGATCTATTCCTGCTAATGAATTTCCGGCATCTGAAAAGGCATCACCATTGGTGCCTATCAATCCTATTGACGATTGTTTTCCGAAATTTTTTGATATCCTTCCGACCGTATATCCGGGGTTGTCCCATTTATTATCATCTTTTATATGCAGGAATCCCAGATTCCAGCTCCCGACTTTTCCGGTGAATTTGCCTCCGTAAATAATAGGCACGGGATTACCATCAGAATCGAGGCCCATCCTCCTTGAGAAGAAGGGGATATTCTGGGTGTTCATAGGATCTTCGCTGTCTCCGTTTATTCCGAATGTAAAATAGTTGGCGCCATCAAGAAAGAAATCCCGCTTCTCAGGGAAGAACAGGCTGAACCTTGTAAGATTTATCTGTTTTTCATCAACCTCGGTCTGTGCAAAATCTGTATTGAAAGTCACGGCAGCTTTAAGTGAAGGTGTAATATTGTAAAAAGCATCGAGACCGCCGGTAGCTACCGGAACCGGCTCTTCATTCTGTTTTTTGCTAATTCCTCCTGTAATATATGGGATAATATCAAGTCCTATTCCCTGGGTAATATCTACTTATGCCTGTTATCCTTCCGGCATCCGAGATCTGGAATCTGTTACCGTTCAGTGAAGTTGCCGGCCATGTTGAAATTTCTGATTTTCTCTTTATATACCTTATAAGTTTGAGGCCCCAGGTTGTATTCCCGTTTTTAAATGCCAGAGTTTTATATGGAATTATAAGTTCTGCTTCCCAGCCGTCATCAGTGATTTTTGCCTTTCCATTCCAAAGACCGTCCCACGACTTATTAAAGTCTTTTCCGTTCTCATTAACGAGTGCATCTCCTATACTGCCGCGCGGGCCGATCTGAAACCAGTAGCCGCTTCTTCCATCAAGATAGGTATCGAATATTACCTGGATCCTGTCATCATCTCCAAGACTTACATCGCGTGCCAGCTCCTTCGCGGTTATTCCTTTCGGATCATCATAGCAATGCACTCCCACATAAATATTATTGTGATCAAAGAGAAAATAGAATTCAGATTTCTCCGACCCCGGCATACCCTGATTGGGTTCTCTCTGGTAAAGATCATTTATGACGGAAGCCTTCTTCCATATTTCATCATCCAGCTTACCATCGATTACCGGGGGATTCTGTATGAAAACGGCTTTAATTTCGGGTTGTGCAAGAAGCCGGGAAACCGGCAGAAAAACCACCAGGGTGAAAACGAAAAGAATACGGATCATCAGATAAAATATGAACCGACAAAATAAGAAATTTCCAATTCATTATTGGCCACTCCTTAAAAATTGTCAGAGACAATTGTTCCGATGAAAGAGGAGCCGGAATATTTATTTCCCCTCAGATTCCAGAATTCTTTTCAGGTTTGTCAATCCTCCTTCCAGATCCTTTCCGAGCATGGCATCCATGTCCATAAAAAGGAGCATCAGGTTCATAGGGTATTTCATATTTCCATAGAAACCCCACTTTACGTCAGTAGCGCCTTCGGTTACAGTGTTAAATGCAAGGAATGCATTATCTGTCGACTTCATTGGCTCATAGAACCTTATTACATAATCTATCCGCTCGCCCTCTGTGATCTTTACTATCTCCTGCTCCCCGCGACCGGCCTGCTTGTTTTCACTTGTCCAGCCCGATACGAATCCCACTGTACCGTCAGTTCCCCTGTATTCCTTTTTCATTCCCGGATCAATTTTTGCCCAAACACTGAACTGATCCTGATTTTTCAGATATCTGACATAGTCAAAAACATCCTGCTTTGATCTGGCTATTGTGACAGATCTCTCAACTGCATAATCCTTTTTAACAAAAATGGCAATAATCAGAGCCAGTGCGAGGATGATTACTACTCCGAGTCCCAGGTATAAAAGCACTTTTTTCATCTTTTATGATTATTTGGTTTTCCTGACTTTTTTTATTGCTGCTTTCTCAAGATTCTCCTGTACTCTGAATTCAACAATTCTTTTGATCAGATTCAGTGGCAAAGGAGATTTGTATGGAAACTGAATGCCTCCCTTGGTCGTATGGTAAGGCGTCAGTTCGCTGCTGAAAGCTTTCAATACTGTAGTGAATGGATAAAAGCCAAGATGATTTGTATGGGCAGCAAAATATACAAGCATGCCGTTAGATGTATATGCCGGCATGCGGTAACTTATTTTCTCGCTTGCTCCGGGAGCCGCCTCAATTATTGTTTTTCGCATCTCATTAAGCTTTTCCTGAATACTCTCAGGATAGCCTGCTATGTAGTCATCAACCGTTTTGGGAATAATCTCAGAGTCCATATTAGTTACACTATTTATTTGTATAACAACCGTCTGATTAAATTGTTAATGGAAATCAGCCTTTAATTAAACCATTTTTTAACCGGGAAAGGAAAGAATTCAGGTGTGCTCTTTCTGTATTTTATGTATTCGTCACCAAAGAATTTTTCCATCTCCGTGTATTCACTTCTGATGACAATTTTAAAAACAATATATCCTGCTATGCTTGTTGTCATTATGAGCCAGGAATTCATCATTAGTGATATTCCGGGAATGATAAGGAGTAAAAAGGAAGCATACAGCGGATTGCAGCAAAGAGTAGTATGCACCATTTGTAACAAGCTTTGTCTCTTTTAATCCTTTAAGAAGCAGCGGGATTGTCGAAAAATAAAATACAAGCCCTGAAATGAGGAGTAGCCAGACCTGCATAGAAAAGTATTCCTGCTTTCCGCCTCCGTAAAGGAAAATGCATTTTTGAAGATCAGTGTAAGTGCGATAGTCACTGCCAGCCATGGGAGTGCTATTCTTGCAATTTTAGGACCGATGCCGTAAAAGCTTAGTTTTTCCATCTGATTTCTTTTTAACCATTTAATTCTGTTCAATTATTCGAAGCTAAATCAATATTTTTTTATTACAATGGATGAAATGGCAAAAAAGTTTAATCATTGAAAAGATTTCAGGATAATTATCCTGTTGAGGAGTGTATTTTAGGGTGCCCTGACACTAATATTTTATAATTTCACAAAAAAAATATTATGAAGATTGTGGCGGATGATAAGATCCCTTTTCTAAGGGGAGCTCTTGAACCATATGCAGAAGTGGTCTATATGCCTGGCAGGGAGATAACCGGGACACGATTGCCGGTGCGGAGGCATTGCTGGTAAGGACAAGGACAAAATGCAACGAACAGCTTCTTCGTGGTTCAACTGTGAAATTTATAGCGACAGCTACAATTGGATTTGATCATATAGATACGGGGTATTGTGAAGCCAACAATATCTTCTGGACAAATGCTCCGGGATGTAATTCTTCATCAGTGCAGCAATATATTGCCTCTGCCTTGCTTTGCATGGCCACGGAAAGGAATATATTATTAAAGGAGAAAACTCTTGGGATAATCGGAGTTGGCAATGTAGGTTCAAAAGTTGCCAGGCTGGCAAAGGCTTTTGGAATGAAGATTCTCCTGAATGATCCGCCCACGTGCCCGACGGGAAGGAGATGGTGAATTTGTGAATCTTGAGACAATTCTCAGGGAAGCTGATATTATTACACTTCATGTGCCTCTTACATTGAGCGGTGAGGATAAGACATTTCATCTCTTTGACGATACTGCATTTGTCGATGATGAAGAAGGGTTCCTGGTTTTTCAATTCCTCAAGGGGTGAAGTAGTTGAAACAGCTGCACTGAGAAAATCACTTGATGCTTCGCATACCGGAGGAGCTGTGATTGATGTGTGGGAGAACGAGCCTGATATTGATCTGGCTCTTCTATCAAAAGCCTTTATTGCCACTCCTCATATAGCAGGTTACTCTACTGACGGAAAAGCTAATGGGACATCAATTGTAGTTAATTCCCTGGCAGCTTTCTTTAACCTGCCCCTCAATAATTGGTATCCGGATAATGTCCCACAGCCACCCTTCCCTCAAATTGAAATTGACGGGACTGGAAGGAGTTATCAGTCAATTATTTATGAAGCAGTACTTCATACATACAGAATAATGGAGGATGATTCGAGATTACGGAATACTCCTTCAGCTTTTGAAAAGCAGAGAGGTGAGTATCCGTTGAGAAGGGAATTCCCTTCATATTCTGTCAGGCTTTCAAATTCCGGCGAGAATATAAGGTCTGTTCTCAGAAATATCGGGTTCATTGTAATATGATAATTTTGTATCAGACAGCAGCCTGTTTACATTTTGACTACATTTAACTATTGATTATCAAATCTTACAGGACTGACACTATGAAAAAGTCATATAACCGAAGGGAGTTTGCCAGGAATGCAGCACTGGCAGGAGCTGGTTCATTGAGCTTTGCAGGAACTTACCGGTATGGGTATTGACCCGGGCAGGTCAAAAAATATCAGGGAGCAATGATTATCTTAAAATAAGCCTGAATGCATTTTCTTTTGACAAGCCACTGAAGGCAGGAACCATGTCACTCGATGATCTTGCTTGATTTTTGTGCGAAGACAGGTTTTGAGGGAGTAGATCTGACCGGATATTATTTCCCCGGTTATCCTGCGGTTCCGGATGATGAATATATTATTTCATATAAAGAAAAAAGCCTTCAGGCTTGGAATTGATCTTGGATGTACAGGAGTCAGAAATGATTTTACATGGTCAGACCCGCTCAAAAGGGAGGAGGAGAAAAAGCTTGTTAAGGATTGGATAGTTGTTGCAGCCAAGCTTGGTGCACCGGGTGTGCGGATCTTTGCGGGTGTTCTTTCAAAAGAGGAGTATACATGGGAAGAAAGAGCCGGATGGATCGTGAAGGATATACGTGAATGTGCCGAGTATGCAAAGGCACATGGCGTTATGCTTGCCCTGCAGAATCATAATGATTTTATGAAGAGTGCAGCTGATGTTGACAAAATGATGAAAATGATCGACCACGACTGGGTAGGCCTGATGCTTGATATAGGCAGTTATCATTCTCCTGATCCGTATGCTGATATAGCTGCGACAGCCAGGTATGCAATAACATGGCAGATGAAGGAACAGATATTCATTAATGATACCCAGGTGGATACTGACTATGAAAAGATTATAAAGATAGTCAGGCAATGCGGTTACAGGGGCTATCTCCCGCTCGAAACCCTGGGTGAGGGTGATCCTGTCACTAAAGTACAGGCCCTCTACAAAAAAGTATATACTGTTTTAAATAGCTCAATCAAATTTAACCAGTACGCGTTGTGCTTATTGAACGAGTGATGTATGATTTTAAATTCTCTGTGTCCCTCTGTGTACAATCTCTGTGACCCTCTGTGTAATAAAAAATTAAGAACTTACACAGAGATCACAGAGGTATCACAGAGGTGCACAAGGATCTATTTTTAATGTACAGTCTGGGTTACGTTTACCATTTTAACAGCGCTTCCGTTTCTCTTTGTCTTTTCAAACTCCTTCACCTGGAATACAAATGCCTGCAGCCTTGTATCAAGTGAGACGGAATCCTGCCCGTCATAGGCGATATTTATAAACGGGATATTGTTATGATCCTTCCTGAAACTGTCACTTACAGATGCAATCAGAGTTCCCGGCATACAGGTGAATGGCAGTATTGCAGCAATTCCGGCAATACCTCTTTTGGAAAGACCGACAGCCGTTCCCATAGCTATTGCAGGATCTCCGTCATAATATTCATTTACATACTTATTGCAAAGGCTCAGCATTTCATGCAGCGATACATCTTTTTCATGATCGGTAAAATGTTTTATGCCTCTCAGCAGGGAGTCTGCTATAATGTCCTGACCCAGTCCCTGTATCTTTGATTTTATAATCCCTTTTGTATCGTTTCTCCATTTGCTGTCGCGGGTGAACCTGTAGGTTGAGTAATAAATCCATTCAGAGAACGGAGCCACCACGACTTCCACACCCAGATCCTCCAGCCTGTTTGACAGGTTGCCGTTACATGGGGCGTTATCACGCATAAATATCTCTCCGATAATTGAGACAACCGGTTTTCTGCTGGTTCTGTCAACCTTTACAGCCTTGAATTCAGATGCTATTTCAGCTATGAGTTTATGCAGCCCCTTTGTCCCGTTCTCCACGCATTTTTCGAGTCTTTTCAGCGAGATGTCATAGAGACGGTCAGTGTCTCCCCTGTTGATCTCATATGGCCGGGTTTCCCGGTGTATTTTGCGGAGGTAATCGGCAACAATGAATCCTTTCCAGGCATTGAGCCTGAATCGTTGTCCATGTTCTCCGGCAACATCCTGGTATGAAGTTTCATTTGAAGGTGTTATCAGTTCTGCCTCTTTAAATCCAAGCCGGTCAAACAGTAGCCTGTGGAACTGGTTATACTGGCCGAAACGGCATGGTCCGTTATGGTCGGGCATGAAAAAGCTGATTTTGGACGGATCAGCTCCCGGTTCCAGAAGTTTTTTAAGAAAGCTTCCTGTTGTACAGATCATCGGGAAGCACTCTTTGGAAGAAGTATATTTTCTTCCCAGAGCCATATCCTCATCAGTCTGTTTTGGCAATACCTGTGATTGAATTCCGCAACTTCTTGCAGCAGCTGCTATCATATAGGCACCGTCGTTCATGTAAGGGAAGTACATCACCCTTTCCTTTTGAGGGGAGGAGGGACTTGGTCTGGGCCTGTAGATCTCAATATCCTTCTTCTCATTCTGTTCTGATCCTTTCAGACTATCGAGGAATGCTTCAATACGTGTAACCATTCCGGCGTCAGCCGAATGTTCGTCAACTTCAAGGTGGAGAAAAGGTTTTCCCTTAAGCTCTTCTGTAATATAATGCCAGATGAAGGAATCGGGACCGCAGCGGAAATTGCTGATGTATACTGCATGAAGATTGTCGCTTTTAGCCACGAGCTGAGCTGCTGCGATCATTTTCTGACCATTTGGCCAGTACATATTCCTGTAATTTGTGAAGATATTATATGGCGACAGATCGAGCATATCGACAGGTATCGGCATAACATCCTGTGTCAGGAGCTTATCCACGAGGGCAAGATTTAAATGGGGATCAGTGCTGTTATAAGGACGACCAAGCAATACAACCGGCCGGCAGTTTTTAGGAATATTTGCCATTACCTCTTTGCCATAGTCAAGCACTCTTTTTTCAAAGCCGGTCTGCACCATATCAGCTTTGTATACTGCAGCTTTAATTGAAGTTTTGGCTATTCCGAATTTTTCGCTGAAATAACCTGTCATTTCTTTTATTAACGCCTTTTCAAAAAACCTGAAATGCAATGTTGGGATCAGAAGTCTTCGATTCGTCAACCTTGCCTCTCAGGGCTGCCTTTACCATAAACGGATAGGTCTGTATCCAGGGGCAGTTACAGTTAAAGGTTGTGTTTCCTTCCTTTTCCTTGCCATTAACAATGAATGGAATAAAGATATAATCAACATCCTTCTCAACAAGGTCAATAACATGTCCGTGCATCAGTTCCACAGGGAGACAGGTCTCTGTTGTCATGGCTTCAATAGACTGATTGACAAGAGCTTTGTCTGATTCTCTTGATACAATTACGTTGAATCCAAGTTCTTCAAAGAATGTTCTCCAGAAAGGGAATTGCTGGTAATAGACCATCAGAGCTCTTGGAATGCCAACTGTTTTACCGCTCTTTTCAACTGGTTCAACATAGCCTTCCCGGAGCATTTCAAGACGTTTCTCGAAAAGATTGGGAATATTGTTATCAACCTTTTTCCTGTCGTCTGTTTCATATTTTTCACAACGGCCGCCATAGAAAAGCGATTTCTTGATCGCCGTCAATCTTAACTCTTCTTATCTCACAGTGATTTGTACAACTGTTGCAGACAAACCTGCTGATGTTATATGAGACATTTCTTACTCCAAAGCCCTTGAATCTGGTTTTCTGTCCTTTGGCCATCGATTTTTGAGCAAGTATTGCCACTCCGATAGCACCGGTAACATCAAAATGGGGAGGTATAATTATTTTCTTTCCCACCACCTGTTCAAATGCTGCAACCACTGCTTTGTTATTTGTAACCCCACCCTGGAAGAAGATCTTTTCGCCGATTTTCCGGTCTACAACTACCTTCTGCAGGTAATTATAAACTATTGAATAAGCGAGTCCGCCCACGAGGTTTTCATTTCTTGCACCTTTCTGCATGAAGGAGTTAAGGTCCGATTCCATGAATACAGTGCACCTGTCGCCAAGTTTGCACGGATTGTCACAGGCTAATGCCTTGGCGCCGAATTCATTTACAATATTGATATTGAGTTTCTCTGCCTGTTCCTCGAGGAATGATCCGGTGCCTGCAGCACACACCTTGTTCATTTCAAAATCGACAACAACGCCGTTCTCAATGCTTATATATTTGGAATCCTGTCCACCGATTTCAAAAATTGTATCAACAGTAGGATCATAATCAATAGCTGCTGTTGCCTGTGCAGTAATTTCGTTCTGTATTGTATCGGCTCCGATAAAATCGCCTGTAAGGTAACGTCCTGAACCCGTAGTTCCGGCACCTATCACCTCAACATATTCGCCTATCTCATCATATATTTCTGTAATTCCCCTCTGGATAGCTTCAAGAGGCTGGCCTCCTGTAGGAAGGTATCTGCGGGCGATAACCCTGTGCTGTTCATCGATAAGTACCACATTTGTACTCAGTGAACCTATATCAAGACCGAGATAGACCCTGGTTTTTTCATTTCCCTTTTCAATGGGATGGACATATTTTCTGTATTCAGCCTCTGATTCGATCAGTTTTGGAAGACTTTTAAATGCAGTAGAATCATCCTTCAAGATATTCATTCAATTTGTCTAGCCCAGCAAAATGATTCATCTCCAGCTTGTTGTCGTGAGCATAAAGGACTGCGCCAATTGCGCCCATTGAGGCATGATGTTTCGGGATTATAAGCTCTCCCTCTGCTAGATTAAGAATTTCATTGAATGCTCTCACCATTCCTATATTGGCTGCGACACCACCGGAAAAGACAATTGGCCGTTTAATCTCCTTGCTTCTGGCCAGATTGCTTCTGAAATTTCTTGCAAGAGCAAAGCATAAACCCGCAACTATATCGTGCAATGGTGTTGCAATCTGCTGATGATGAATCATATCGCTTTTGGCAAAAACGCTGCACCTTCCTGCAATCCTTGGAGGATCGCCGATTTCAGTGCCATTATCCCGAATTCGGTCTCTATCGGAACATTGATTCTTCTTGCCTGCTGATCGAGAAATGAACCTGTTCCGGCTGCACATATGCTGTTCATCTCAAAATCCACAAGCCTTGAAGAGCCTGTTTTCAGGATCCTTCTCCATGAGTATCAGTTTGGAATCCTCACCACCAATCTCGATTACTGTCTGGGCTTCAGGAAATAGCTTCCCGGTCGAAGTTGCCTGCGCTATAATCTCATTTACAAAAATACCTCCGATCAGCTCGGTTGCAAGTTTGCCTCCTGTTCCTGTTACAGCGATCCCTGATATAGTTTCAGCCTGATATTTTTCAAGAATGTAATTTAATCTTTCCCTTAATACGTTAAACGGTTTCCCATGGATATACTCATAATGATCCTCCAGGATATTATGATCTTCATCCATTATCACAGTATTCAATGATACTGATCCAATATCAAAACCAATCAGGCAACGTTTTCCAGAAGAAATTTTAGATGCTTCCATATTCAAAGGATATGTAGTTAGAACTTAACCGATAACTAGATTTCGGCTATAGGCACTGAGTCAAAAATATATTTTTAATGCTTTAGAAGCAATCTAAATAGGGAAAAACATGTCATATATCATCTTTATGAACATCAGGAAGATCCTCATTTTTCAGCAATAGAACAGTCAGTGATAACACTGTCTGACAATCTTATATGGAGTTTTTTCAATCAAAATGAAGCCGTCCTGCGGTTTCAATTATACATATCTCCTGAACGGTTATACCCATTCTTCCTCCAGAATCTCTCCATTAATTCCTACTATCATCTTCTTTACAGGGACCTTTCTTGAAGCTTTTGCCAGGGCAGCCTTTACCATCTGAAGCAGTCCTCCGCAGCAGGGAACTTCCATCATCATGACTGTAATTGTATTTACTTTTGAAATATCAATCATTGCAGTCAGTTTCTCGACATATGAATCAGTTCCCTGATCAAGTTTCGGACATGCTATTGCAAGTGATTTTCCTTTAAGATGGTTACTGTGAAATCCACCCATTGAAAATGCCACACAATCAGCTGCAAGCAAAAGATCAGAATCTCTGAAATATGGTGCATTGGGATTTACAAGGTGCATCTGAACAGGCCACTGTCTAAGTTCTGAAGGCTGGTCTGCAGAGCGTATTGACATCTCAGTGGCTGATCAGGTTTTTCAATTACCATTGTTCTTGAACCGGGCATCCTCCCTCATGCTGATGGCTGTTTTGCATGCTGCGTTGCGACATGAATTCCGGCTGCTGCGCAACTGTGTTTTCCCATGATTATGAACTTCGCTTATTACTGTCATCAAGATCAAAGTCAAGCTCCATCCTGTTGGTCTTTGAGATATGAAACTCCTCCTGGAGAAAACCTGTTTCACCATGATCTTTAAGATGTTTCAGATGAGCAATTATTGTATTTTTACCCTTAGTCTTTCATCTGTTCCATAACCCGTGTTTCATTATAAGGTTCTGCTTCCCTTGTCTCGATTGTTATTGCTCCTTCCGGGCAATGACCTATACATGCTCCCAGTCCGTCGCACATAAGTTCGCTTACAAGCCTTACTTTGCCGTCAATTACCTGTAATGCTCCTTCATGGCAGTTTGGAACACACTGACCGCAACCGTTGCACAGCTCTTCATCAATTTTTAAAATATCTCTTTTCATATATCTGTATAATTTATATATTTTACTGATGCAAATCTGCAGAATTGATGCACGTCTGAAATTGTAACATATGTTACAATATTGCTATTTTTGATTAAAAAAAATGGATTATCGATCAACTTAGCAAAATGCTCCTCTTGTTCAAAGGAGTTTCAGACTGAAGGAAATTGAAATCAATCTTATCTGTCTGTGCCATTACAGGATCAGAAAATTACAGGTCAGGATCACTTATTTCACAGAGCGGAGATCCTGTTAATTCCCTGATGATTGTGATAAACGGCATTGTAAAAGGTGAAATGGTTGATTATGCCGGCAGAGTGATCAAAATTGAAGATATTCCTGCTCCGGGAGCTCTTGCATCTGCATTTATGTTTGGAAACAAAAACAGGTTTCCTGTTAATGTAGTTGCTGTTTCAGATGGAGAAATTACTGTTAATTGAAAAGCCTGATTTTCTTAAACTGCTGATGAAGCAACGATATGGTTCTGGTTAATTTTCTGGATATGATTTCAAACCGTTCACAATTTCTTTCAGAGAAAATCAAATTCCTGAATTTTAAGACAATAAAAGGAAAGCTTGCCCATTATATCCTTCAGAAAGCAGGTAATGAAAAGATAAGTCTGTTCCTTGGTATGACACAGAATGATCTTGCTGATTTTTTTGGAGTTGCAAGACCATCAGTAGCCAGGGCCCTTGGAGAACTGGAACAGGAAGGGTTATATTGAAGCATCAGGGAAGAATATCAGGATACTTGATAAAAAAGGGCTTGCCGGGCTGACATCAGACTGAAACTCGTATTAGTTGATAACTGCGAAGTCTTATCAACAGGCAGGGTAATTATGAAACAGGTTCCTTCTCCTTCCTTGCTTTCAACAGATATTGTCCCGTTGTTAATTTTAACAAGATCATGACATAGTTTAAGACCAAGTCCTGTTCCTTTTTCATTTTCTGTTCCTGGTGTACTTTCTATCTCAGTTGAGGTGAAAATATATTTCTTCTTTGTTTCAGGAATTCCGATACCATTATCACAAACCTTCACCATGATTCCTTCTCCGTTATTTGTTCTTATCCTTCAGAAGAATGCTTATCCTGCCTCCGCGTGGAGTATATTTAACTGCATTTGATAAGAGATTTCTGATAATGATATCAAGAAGATCTTTATCAAAATATGCGATGGAATTACCAACCTGGGTAAAATTTACTGAAATCTCTTTATTATCTGCAGTCTCCTTGAAAATGCTGAGGTTTGTAAGGATAATATCAGCAAGATCTCGTCTTTTCAGGAGAAAACTTGATTTTATCCTCCTGACCTCTTCCCCATACAAGCATATTTTCCAGAAGACTGATAACCAGCTGGGCATATTGTATGCTTGAATTTGCAAAAGTGTCATATTTCTCCTTATACTCTTTTTCCTTAAGCAGATTAAGCATATAAAGAATATTGACAACAGGACTTCTGAGATCATGAGCAATAAGTGAAAAAATCCTGTTTTTAAGATGTATTGTATCTGACAGCTGTTTGTTCTGGAGTGCTATCCTGCTGTTCTGCTTTTCAATTTCTTCATTGCGGGTTTTCAGTTCCTGGGTTCTTTCATTCACAAGTATCTCAAGATTTCTGTTCATATATTCAAGTTCAAGCTGAAGCTTTTCCTTTTCATTAAATGCCTGGATCCATTTATAAAGAAGAAGAGCTGCCTGTATAAACACGAAAAAAACTATAAGGTAAGTCAGAAGATATCCGACAGTGTAATCCGATTTTCCGCTGGCAACCATTATATCGTGAACACCGCCAATCATCAGCAGAAAGAATACTGCAAAGTACATTGAGTCAATCGTATTCCTTTTAAGTACACCCATGAAGCTTCTGATCATCAGATAGATGATCAGAAAAAGCATTGACGGATAATAGGCAAAGGTTATATAGCTGAAGATCTTTACAGGAAAAAACAGTGTTGCAATTGACGCAAGGGAGTAGATTATTGTATTGATCCATGTTATTAACTTAATAAGAAATGAAGGATAAATACTTAAATAAACCATGACCATCCGATCAGAATTGTATATAAGCCCAGATATTCAAATCTGATTATCCATGTCCAGTCAAGACTGATTAGATTCAGTATGAGAAAATGCGAGGTAAAAAGGGGTCTTAATGCCAGACCGATTGTAGTGATACTGAGGAATATCATCATCTTATCCTTTGGAGAGAGGATATAAAAGAAGATAAAGAAGACTGAGAACCCCAGCAGAAGAGTTATTACAGACCATTCAGCAGCCCAGCTGTTTGCCATCTGTTTCTGAACCTCAGGAAATGTTCCGAGTTTTACAGGAAGCCAGAATCCTCCCCGTCGGTGATGAAAATTTGAAACATTAATAATGATTTTCAGGGTATCTGTTTCAGGCATTACCCTGAAGAAGTTTCTTTTATATTCAGGAGTGGTCTCTTTTTCAGTTTTGCCCGGAGTACCATTGTTGCCCATATATTTGCCGTTCACAAATATCTCATAGGAGGAGTCGAATACAGGCATGTCAAAAGCAAGTGGGCTTTTTATTCCGGGAGGAAGGAGAACAGTCAGCCTGTATGTAGCATAACCTTATTTCTCTGTCTTGACATTCTCCTGAGGATAATCGGTCCAGTATGAGGGTACAGTTCCGAAATAGTCAGGTTTAGGAGGATCAGATTTGAAATCATCAGGGCGTAGCATTTTTCCCCAGTAGAACTCCCATTCTCCATTTAATTTTACTATAAACTTTGCCGGATTATTAATTTGTCTCAGGTCAATCACCCCTTTTACAGCTTTTGGAGCAGCTGCTGTAGTACTCAGGTTTATCGTTAGTGCGCAGAGGATTACCTGGATTATGAAGAGCCTTAATATCATTAATGAAATGAAAAGTTTATCAGGTAAAGATACAATAATTATAACCACCCTCTTCTTGTTTCTGTTCTGACCCGACAGACTCCTTTGAATACCACTCCTATAAAAAAAGAGGAAAGACACCTGGGAGATGTCTTTCCTTGATTTACCTAAACCCGATCGTAGAAAGCGCCGAATGGCGATAGTTGAGAATTTTAAATTGTCATTTTATAATTCCTGTATGGCCTATAAAATGAATCTATAAAAAAAAAGAACTATAAGATAATTTGTTAACTTAAAAATCTACTCTGTTAAATGTATAGACGCTTGAGACGAAAAATTGTTGCGCCGATTTGTGTTAATATTGTGTTAAAGTTTTTAAAATTATTTACCTTGCAGAGGTCATTGGAAAACTATGATCTTAAAGCTTAAATATCAGTTTATGATGCAACGCCTCGGTCGGAGGCTTTACTGTTGCCTGATGTTTTATAATGGAATCACTATTCTCTGAAAAAGAATCATTCCGGGCTTATTCATTTCTTTTAATCATTTCAATTCAATTTTTCACTCTCTTATATGAAGGGACTTATATTCAGCATCAGAAGATATTCTATTCATGACGGGCCGGGGATAAGGGTAACAATTTTCATGAAAGGTTGTCCTTTGACATGTAAATGGTGTCATAACCCTGAAGGTATTTCGCCCGTACAGGAAAGTGTTGTAACCACCCAGAGAGTGGGAGAACTTGAGTTTTGCAGAAATGAGGATGCAGGGAAATATTATTCCCCTGAGGAGATCCTTGCCGTACTTGACCGCGACAGGGTATTTTTTGATCAGTCAAAAGGAGGAGTTACATTTTCAGGAGGGGAGCCAATGCTCCAGTTTGATTTTCTTTACAGGACGATCAGGGCCTGTAAGGAAAACGGATATCAAACGGCGATAGATACATCAGGCTATTCGCCACCGGAAAACTTTGAATCGCTGATCCCATATACTGATCTCTTTCTTTTTGACTTAAAGCATCTGGACGAAAAGAAGCATTTTGACGCAACCGGTGTTTCAAATTCACTGATACTGGCGAACTTTCATCTGCTCCTTGAAAAAGCTTCCGCAGTAGCGTTAAGGATACCTGTTATTCCGGGTTTTAATGATGATCCCGGTCATGTTGAAAAGCTTATTCAATTTATAAAATCAGGCAAAACAGATTCACTCAGGCAGATCAATCTGTTGCCATATCATAAGACCGGATCGTCAAAATACAGGCGATTAAATCTTCCTGACAGGATGGGAGGTGTTGAATCTCCTTCCGCCTCAGAGATGGAGGAACTTAAAAACAGGTTTCTTGCAACCGGTATTTATGTGAAAACGGGGGGATGAACCTCTTTACAAGTAAAAGACGAAAAATATAGCTTATATGAAATTATCTGAACGAGTCAGGCAACTACGCGACAAAAGTCTTAATGCAATCGAAACGATAAGCGGTGAAAGGGCATTCTTAATCACCCAGTTCTGTAAAAGTGATGAATCACGCGAATTATCTGTTCCGGTGAAGAGAGCCAGGGCATTTGAATATCTTCTTGAGAATAAGAAGATTTGCATAAATGATGGTGAACTCATAGTGGGAGAGAGAGGACCCGGTCCCAAGGAGGTTCCGACATATCCGGAAATCAGTCTTCACTCTCTTCAGGATCTTGAGATTCTGAGTTCGAGGGAGAAGGTCTCTTTTGTTGTCAGTGAGGAGGTTAAAAATCTCTACAGGGATGAGATAATTCCATTCTGGCAGGGAAAGAGTAATCGCGACAGGATAATGAGCCTGATGACACCGGAGTGGCTCACTGCCTATAATGCAGGTCTTTTCACCGAATTCCAGGAACAGAGGGCCCCCGGCCACACTGTGTTGGGTTACAGGATGTTCAACACAGGCTTTCTTGAGCTCAGGGATGAAATAAGACAAACAATTGCAAGCCTTGACTTTAACACTGATTTTCAGGCTTATGAAAAGTCTGAAGAACTGAAAGCCATGGATATTTCATGCGATGCTATTATTATGTATGCAAACCGTCATGCGGACGAACTTGAGAAAATGGCAGCCACGGAGAAAAATCAGTCGCGACGCGATGAACTGATAACAATGGCTTCAGTCTGCCGGAGAGTGCCTGCCCATAAACCAGAAACTGTTCATGAGATGCTCCAGCATTACTGGTTTATCCATCTCGGAGTAATAACCGAACTAAATCCCTGGGATTCATTCAGCCCGGGAAGACTAGATCAGCATTTAAACCGTGTATATCAGAAAGAAAAGAGTGACGGGTCGATCTCTGATTCTCAATTGTATGATCTTCTAGGGTGTTTCTGGATTAAATTCAACAATCACCCTTCACCTCCTAAAATGGGTGTAACGGCAAGTGAAAGCAGTACATATACCGATTTTTGTCTTATAAATATTGGAGGAGTGAAACCTGACGGGGCCGATGCAGTGAATGAGATGTCATATATTCTGCTTGATGTTATAAAGGAGATGAGACTGCTTCAACCCGGCTCAATGGTCCAGATAAGCAAAAAGGGACCTGACAGGCTCATTCACAAGGCGCTTGATATCATCAGGACAGGCTTCGGTCAGCCCTCATGCTTTAATACAGATGCCATAATTCAGGAGTTGCTCAGGCAGGGTAAAAGCATAGTTGATGCGCGCAACGGGGGCGCATCCGGATGTGTTGAGACGGGAGCATTCGGCACAGAGGCATACTGGCTGACAGGTTATTTCAACCTGCCTAAAATACTTGAACTGACACTTAATAACGGATTTGACAAACGGACTGACAGGCTTGTGGGTTTGGAAACCGGCTATGCCAAAGATTTTAAAAGTTTTGAAGATCTCATGACAGCATTCAGGAGACAGGTTAACTATTTTGCCGGTATCAAGATCCGGGGAAATAATGTTATTGAGAAGACATTTTCAACATGGCTGCCGGTTCCCTTCCTTTCTATTCTTGTTGAAGATTGCATTGCAAACGGAAAAGATTACAACTGCGGCGGGGCCAGATATAATACATCGTATATTCAGGGAGTAGGGCTTGGCAGTATTACTGACATGCTAACCTCAATACGCTATAATATTTACGATAATAAAAAATTTACCTGGGAAGAGCTGCTGAAGGCCACAGATGTTGATTTCAAAGGCATGGAGCAGGTTCAGTATGAGCTATTGTATAATACTCCCAAGTTTGGCAATGATGATGATTATGCTGATCAGCAGGCAGTAGCCGTGTTTGAGATCTATTATGATGCGGTCAATGGAAAACCTGTCACGAGGGGTGGAGTGCACAGGATTAATATGCTTCCGACAACATGTCATGTCTACTTCGGAAGTGTTACAGGAGCTACACCTGATGGAAGAAATGCCGGCAGGCCTCTTTCGGAAGGGATATCTCCCAGCCAGGGCGCTGATAAGGAGGGGCCTACTTCGGTAATAAACTCTGTTTCAAAGATTGATCATCTGCGGACAGGAGGAACGCTTTTAAACCAGAAATTTACACCTCAGTTTTTTGAGGATGAGAACAGCTATGATTGCCTGACAGCACTGATCCGCAGTTACTTCATCAGGGATGGCCATCATATACAGTTCAATGTTGTAAATGTTGAAACTCTGAGAGATGCCCAGAAACATCCTGAGCTATACCGCGATCTTATTGTAAGGGTTGCAGGATACAGTGATTATTTTAATGATCTCGGGGAGGAGCTCCAGAATGAGATCATCAAAAGAACCGAACACGATGTGGGATAATAACTCTGTGTGCTCTGTGTCATCTCTGTGTCACTCTGTGTAACAAATAATTAAGAACTTACACAGAGATCACGGAGTTGCCACAGAGGATCACAGAGGACTTATAAGACAGCCTCAATATACTTTATTTCTTCGATTTATCTTTTGTTTCGTTAAAAACGGAGGTGGCTGTTGCAACAATGCCTGCGATATCTGATAGGCTGGCAGGAACGATCATGGTGTTATTTGTTTTAGCCAGGTTACCGAATGCATTCAGGTATTGTTCTGCAATTCGAAGGTTTACGGCATTCAGCCCGTTGTCATCAGAAATTGCACTTGCAATGGCCCGAAGCCCGTTGGCAGTAGCCATGGCTACCTGTTCAATTTCTGAAGCCCGTCCGGCTGCTTCATTGATACGTCTCATCTTTTCACCCTCCGATTTCAGGATATATTCCTGTTTGTCACCATCTGCATTGTTTATTTTGGCTTGTCGTGTTCCTTCTGATTCGGCAATAACAGCTCTTTTCTCCCGCTCTGCCCTCATCTGTTTTTCCATAGCATCTTTAATGCTCTGAGGAGGAGAAATGTTCTTGACCTCATAACGGGTTACCTTAACACCCCAGGGTTCACTGGCTTTATCCACGGCTTCAACAATTGTGACGTTTATTGTTTCACGTTCTTCAAATGTTCTGTCAAGTTCAAGTTTCCCGATAACGCTACGCATTGTTGTCTGAGCAATCTGTATCGATGCGAACCTGTAATTGTCAATGCCATATGAAGCTTTCTGGGGATCAAGTACCTGGAGGTATAAGATTCCGTCAACCTCCACAGCGATGTTGTCACGCGTTATGCATATCTGGGGTGCGACATCAATTGCCTGTTCCTTCAGAGTATGCCTGTAACGGACCTTGTCGAAAAAGGGTATCAGAATCTGGAAGCCGGCAGTGAATGTGGCACGGTATTTCCCTAATCTCTCAACGATTATTGCAGTCCGCTGGGGAACAATTTTGATCATGGATGCAATCAGGATAAATCCTAAAAAGATTACCCCCACGAGAATAAAAGTAGTGCTTGATCCTTCCATTTTAATTAGTTTTTGGTTCGACTATTAATTTAAAACTATCTTTTTTTATTATTATCACTCTCTGGCCTTGTTTTATTTCAGATGCAGATTCTGATGTCCATCTTGTTCCCTTAAACTCCACTTTCCCGGTTTGCTGACCTCCGAAATCTGAAACTGCAAGTGCCTCTTTTCCAGTAAACTCATCCTCAACCTCCCCTGATCTGTCGGTCTTGCTGTAGAAGAATTTCTTCTGAATAATCCTTCTTAGTCCGATGAGTGAAAGAACAGATACTATTGCAAAAATAATTATCTGCAGATTTATACCCGGGTTTCCGATCAGGCATATAAGAGCTGTCACCCAGGCACCCAGTCCAAAGAAGAAGATAAAGAATCCGGGGATTATAAGCTCAAGCAGAAAAAGGCCCAGACCAAGGATAAACCAGAAAATCTCCGGCTTTGATAAAATTGTTTCAGTCATGGCAAATATTTTTAATTGTTTTCAGGAATATTGCTTGTTTGAGGTAAAGATAAAATAAAATAGACAGAAACTCAAATAGAATGGACATTATCGTTACGATGAGATATTGAAAGGCAAGAGGAAAATATGCAGGATTAATTAAGCGGAATGCTGCTTTTTATATTTTTCATCCAGTCGGTAACTTTTCTGGAGAAGAAATTGAGGTTTTCGCAAGTGAAATCACCTTCCATTTTAATTATTGTTCCCTTGTACATTCCTGTGTTCTCAGAATACTGGTAGCAGATAAATTGCGATGAGCCGGCATCATCCGCCGCATTTTTCATCGCAGATACCTTGCTTAATGCCAGGTTTTTTATATAATTTGAATATTTTTCAAGGTCTGCTTTAGGGATAGTGACCCCTGTAGGAGTACAGAAAGTGAGGTTATCAGCTACCTGGTTTTCACTTATCCTCAGTTCCCTGTCAGGAAAATTCCACGCTTCTGGATTTTTGTACTCAAGTACGTTTCCTTCATTGTCTATTATAAATCCATAATGCAGATAATTAAAGGCATAATTTATATACTGATACTCGAAAAGTATTGCCTGCCTGTTGCTTAGGGCAATATTCTTTTTACATCCTGAGACGGTCAGGGTAAGAAATAGAATTACATATATGTATCCTGTTGTGAATTTCATTTTATCCCGGTAAGCATTTAGAATATACAAAAATCGGACCATACTCCGGTCAGAACCTGGTCAATCTTTTAATGATTTTTGCTTTCTCAATCCGGGTTCAATACTGAAAAAATATTTCCATTTGTCGTTTTTTTTTTGTATATTTTCGATGATATTTTAAGGGGAAATGTATCGCTTTTGTATTAACAAAGGTGAATGTTATTTGGGAAGTAATTCATTAATAAGCCACGGGGATTCAGTATTTTAATTTTAATTTCTTAATGAATGAAAGGAAAGATATCAGATGGAAAAGTTTTTTGATTATTTTGACGACAGGTACAGGGAATCAATACTCAATAAACCACCAGCAGATGATGGCCCTGTGATTACATTATCCAGGCTGACGGGTTGTGACGCGCGCCAGGTGGCATCAATACTTGTAGATGATCTGAACCGTAAGTACAGAACATCAAAATGGAGGTGGGTTGATAAGGATATAATATCTGCTATTGCAAAAGAGCTTAATACAGACAATCAGCGTGTAGAAAATTTTTATAAGGGTATTGAACTCTCGAATATTTCTGAAATGATAATGGCATTCTCTGGTGGTTTTGTGAGCGATCTCCGGGTGAAAAAAGCCATAAAAGAAGTGGTCCTGAGTATCTGCAAGGAGGGACATATAGTTCTTGTGGGACGGGGAGGCGTATCTCTGGCTCATGATATAAAGGATTCCCTTCATATAAGGATTGTTGCGCCATTTTACTGGAGGGTTGAGAATGTGATGAAGAAGAAGATTATGGATCTGGGGGCAGCAGAACAATACATTGTTGATACCGATGAAAAAAGATTTCATCTTATCCAGACATTTCTTGATAAGAAACCCTTAAACATTGATTATCTGTTCGATGCGACTATCAACAGAAGTTCCTTTACAATTCAGGAGATCTCTGACCTCATCCTGTCGATGTATGATAAGAAAGTAAACAGGCAGATGGCTGAGAGGAAACAGGTCAACAGGGCTTTCTAACTATCAGGCAATACAATTTCCGCCCGGTTTGCGCACTCAGTCAACATTGCATTTACTGACTCTCTTGATATGGATCGCTCAGCCGGTTGTCAAGACTTTTCTTATATGCTTCCCAGTCGGTTATTGGATACTTAGCCACTCCGCTTTCAATAGCTGCTTTTGCCACTGCAGGAGCCACACACGATATCAGCCTTGGATCGAGAGGTTTTGGAATTATGTACTCGCGACCAAATACGATTTCGTCAACATCATAGGCTTTGAGCACACAGACGGGAACAGGTTTTTTAGCCAGCTCAGCCAGCGCCTTTGAAGCTGCCATCTTCATCTCCTCATTTATAGTTGAAGCTCTTACATCGAGTGCGCCACGGAATATAAAAGGAAATCCCAGGACATTGTTTATCTGATTCGGATAATCTGATCTTCCTGTTGCGAAAATCACATCTTTCCTGGTTGATGTGGCATCTTCAAATGAGATTTCAGGATCAGGATTTGCCATTGCAAATACAATCGGATCATTCGCCATCGATGCGAGCATTTCTTTTGTCATCATGTTGGCTGCAGAGAGTCCGAGAAAAAGATCCGAACCTTTCACTGCCTGGGCAAGAGTGTCCAGATCCCTGTCAGTAATAAACTCCTGCTTATATTTATTTAGATCCTGTCTTTTACGGTTCAGTACACCTTTTGAATCAACCATCACAATATTTTCCCTCCTTATACCAAGCGAAATATAAAGTCTGGAACATGATATTGCTGCTGCTCCTGCTCCACAGACAACCATTTTTATGTCTTCCAGCTTTTTCCCGGTTATCTCCACTGCATTCAGAAGTCCGGCTCCGGAGATGATTGCTGTACCGTGCTGGTCATCATGAAAGACCGGAATATCCAGCATTGCCTTCAGCCTGGTCTCAACCTCAAAACATTCCGGAGCCTTTATGTCTTCAAGGTTTATACCTCCGAAGGTGGGTGCAATGGCTGCGCAAATCTGAATTAATTTATCAGGGTCTTTTTCGTTTATCTCAATATCGAATACATCGACATCGGCAAATATTTTGAATAAAAGACCTTTCCCCTCCATTACCGGTTTGCCTGCAAGCGCTCCGATATCTCCAAGACCAAGCACAGCGGTGCCATTTGATATTACTGCTACAAGGTTCCCCTTTGCAGTGAAGTTATAGGCGCTTTCGGGTGTTTTTGCAATCTCAAGACAAGGAAATGCTACTCCGGGAGTATAAGCCAGACTGAGGTCAAACTGATTATCGTAAGGTTTTGTAGGGATTACTTCTATTTTACCGTGGCGGCCTCTACTATGGTAGATAAGCGCATCCTCCTTTGTGACTTTATGCATAGCCTGATAATTATTAAAATTATCATTCAAAGTTACGGTTAAGAGAATATAATTTTCATGAAAAAAATCATGTTATTCCTTTAAAGATGAGATAGTTTTCCTCAGAAGGTCTGTAAATCGCAGTATTAATTCATTTAATATTTTGCATTGCCAACTAAATTAGATATTTTCAACGTCTGTTTTAATAGGATTTAACCCGATTTTATTATCTGAATTTAGTATGACGAAGAACTTAGCTATTGGCGCTGATATAGGAGGTAGCCATATAACCTGTGCTGCAATTGATCTTGTTTCCGGAAATATTTTGAAGGATACACTCTCTGAAAGAGAAGTGAACAACCAGGCTTCCGCAAAGGATATTATTGGCGTCTGGGCCGATGCCCTTGCGGGTGCATTGAAAAAAGTCCCCTACGGAAGTGTGAAAGGCATTGGCTTTGCCATGCCGGGGCCTTTCGATTATGTAAAAGGAATATGTTATATAAAAGGTGTAGCAAAATATGAGAATCTCTACGGGATAAACGTACAGGAAGCAATTGCTGCTGAATTAAAGGTGCCTGAGGATTTTCTCATCAGATTCATGAATGATGCTTCATCATTCGCTGTTGGCGAAGCATGGGCAGGCAGTGCGCTAACAGCAGCCAAATCACTATCTATAACTCTTGGAACCGGATTTGGCTCGGCATTTATAAGCAACCGTATTCCAATTGTGGATGGCCCCCTTGTGCCTAATTTAGGATGTGTTTATCATCTTCCTTACAGGGACGGTATTGCCGATGATTATTTTTCAACCCGCGGACTTTTGGGAAGGTATAAGAAACTCACCGGGAGAGAGCTTAAAGGGGTGAAAGAGCTGGCAGCCCTGGCATCCTCTGAAAAGATTGTTATGGACCTGTTTACCGATTTTGGAGACAATCTGGCTCAGTTCCTGGCTCCATGGCTTACAGGATTTGAAGCTGAGATACTTGTAATAGGTGGGAATATTTCACATGCTTACAACCTTTTCGGTGAAGTCTTTGAAAACAGCCTTAAGAAGGAAAACTGTAACTGTAGTGTGGCCCTTTCAAGGCTTAAAGAGGATGCTGCTCTTATGGGCAGCGCTTACCTTCTTGATGATGACTTCTGGAAATCAGTCCAGCATGCTTTACCATTAATGTAGACTTCGCACGTCAGCCTGAACCTGAACCTTGAACCTTGAACCTTGAACCTTGAACCTTGAACCTTGAACCTTGAACCTTGAACCCATCTAACCAACCGACTATGAACACTCAAAAAGTAAATATTTCCAAAATCCTTCCGGTACTCATGGCATTTTTTGTTATGAGTTTTGTCGACCTCGTGGGAATAGGTGTCGACCGTGTAAGCAAAGATATGAACCTGAGCGCCACCCTTGCACAGCTAATCCCTTCGGCGGCCTTTCTCTGGTTTCTTCTGTTATCAGTACCTGTAGGTGTTTTGCAGTCACGGCTGGGGAAGCGGTTTATGCTCAATATAGGTATGGGAGTGACAGCACTCGGGCTTTTGGTACCCTATTTCTTTTATACTTTTGAAATGGTCCTGTTAGGTTTTGCTTTGCTTGGCATTGGCAACACAATCGTGCAGGTTTCTGCCAATCCGCTGCTTGTGTTTGTGGTTCCCGGCAACCGGACTTCCAGCTTTCTGAGCTTTTCACAGTTTATCAAGGCAATAGGCTCAATGATCGGGGCCCCTCTTGCAGCAGTTCTTGCAGCACAATTCGGCGACTGGAAGCTCCTGTTCCTTGTATTCGGAATTATTTCGATATTATCAGCCATCTGGCTAGGTTCAGTTAAAATAGATGAAGTCAGAGAGGCTGAAGTTAAAGCTACTTTCAGGTCCTCATTCAAATTGCTCGGTACCGGATTTGTTCTTTTAATGGTGCTTTCAATATTTATTGTAGTTGGAATTGATGTGGGGTTCAATTCAAACTCAGGTCAGTTTCTAATAAAACAATTCGGCATCGATCAGACGGCGGCAGAGTCGGGCAGGAGCGTCTATTTCTTCGGACGTATGCTTGGTACATTTGCCGGAGCATTGCTCCTGACAAGGATCAGTTCGAGGAAATTCTTCATGTGGACATCAGTGCTGGGAATTATCTGCTTCATTGCAATACTTTTGATCCCCTCTCCTGCAATGGCATGGGGACTTGTATTTATGATCGGACTTGCTGTTGCAAATATCTGGCCGCTGGTCTTTTCAATTGCCGTTGAAAAATATCCCGCACGCAGTAATGAAATCTCAGGTCTCATGATGATGGCAATTTGCGGAGGTGCGGTTATCCCTTTGATTATAGGATGGGTGAGTGATCTCAGTAATGTAGCCTTCGGAATGTCTGTTCTGTTAATCTGCATGATTTATCTGTTCTCGGTATCACTTTACTGTCTGAAAAAGTAAATTTATAAGGTATTCCGGAGGAAAAAGCTTCTTTTCTTACTGCAGAAGCGAATAATACAATTATCCGTTAGGGTAATTGCGTTTACTACTGTATTAGTAACAGAATTAGCATTACGGTTTTAAAGCTTTAAAATTATTCCTGAGATGCCTGGAATTAGTCAGGATGAGTTCGACAGAATGTTTGTGGATTGGTATTACCAGCTCAGGAATTATATTTATTATAAATCAGGGGATATTCAGGTTGCTGAGGATATCGTTCAGGATGCATTTCTGAAGATTTGGGAAAAAAAGGATTTTATAAGGACCGAAACTGTAAAATCACTTTTGTATAAAATTGCGAACAACCTTTTTCTGAACAGGCTCGACCATCAGAAAGTATTGTTGAAATTTACTTCAGACTTCAGTTATAAGGACTATTCGGAAGCTCCGGATTTCGATCTCGAGATGAAGGAGTTTGATGAACAGCTTAAGAGATATATCTCGGAGTTGGATGAAAAAAACAGGATTGTCTTCTTAATGAACAGAATTGATGATCTTACCTATAAAGAAATAGCACAGAATCTTGGACTGTCCCAGAAAGCAGTTGAGAAAAGAATGGGCAAGGCAATTGCTTTCCTGAGGGAAAAATTAGACGTTAAAATATAGATTAAATTACCCATGGACCACATTGTAAATAATCGATATTCAAACGGCAGGAAGTTTAAGGACCTGGACCCGGAACAGAAGATTTTAAGCCGCTCAGCGGGTTTCAGAGTCCAATCCGGCAAATCTGCTGAAGAGGCGTTATCCCTGCTGAAGCATCGTATCTGGTCAGAAAACCTTACAGCCGGCAGCTCAGATTCACTTTTGAGAGGCCTGATAATAAAAATTTCCACCATTGCTGCTGCCTGCCTGCTGGTCCTGGGATTAGGCTACATGGCATTACGCGGCAGGAGTAATCAAGTAGTTGCAGACAAAGGCTCTCATATCGATTACAGCTTGCCGGATGGTTCAAAAGTGATTATAAATGCTGACAGCAAAATTGTTTTTAATAAAAAGGATTTTAACAGAAAGCGGACTCTGATTCTCGAAGGAGAGGCTTTTTTCAATGTTGAAAAGGGCACACCGTTTATTATATCTACAAAAAATGCGGATATAAAAGTCCTCGGAACCTCATTCAATGTTTATTCCAGGGATGATTTATTCAAAGTGACCTGTCTTACAGGAAAAATAAGTGTTTCAGATAAAAATGATTCGGTTGAAATAATGCCCGGAGAAAGCGCATCACTCGATGGGAAGGAGCTTATATTCTACAAGGATAAAAACGCAAATACTTCAGCAGGATGGATAGATGGAGAATTTTATTTTGAGAATTCGCCACTGAGTGTCATATTTAAGGAAATGGAACGTCAATTTAATGTTAAATTTGTCACAGGTGAAATTGAGTCGAAATATTTTACAGGCAGTTTTACCAATAATGATCTGAAAAATGCGTTAGAAATTGTATGTATACCAATGGGTTTGAAATATGAGATTGGTAAAAATGGCAGGATACAAATCCGGGAAAAGACTCAATAGAACAGTTCACCTTATTATATTATTCCCTTTATTCTTCCTTGGCTCAGCCACTGCCCAGACCTATACTCTGAGCTTTCATCAAACCTCCCTGTCCACTGCGCTGATCCAGGTATCAAAGCAATATGATATAAAAGTTGCCTTTGACTCAGAAAAATTAAGTTCGGTGACAATCGACCGTGAGGTCAAAGGCAGTTCTCCGGATGAAATAATGAAAGATCTTCTGGCCGGTTCAGGATTCGAATTTACATTCAGGCACGACAGGTATCTTATTGTTGAAAAAGAGGATGTGAAAACTATTATGCCTGAGAAATGCCAGATAGTGGGTTCGGTATCAGACGGAGAGAACGGAGAACTTCTTCCATATGCTACAGTAATACTTTATAACATCAATCTACTTACATCCGCATCAGAGAGCGGGTCCTTTTGCATAAAGGATGTTTCCTCAAACCCTGTTCATCTGATGGTCAGCTATATAGGATATATGCCTGCTGACACTACTGTCGCATGGAATGGCCCCTTGCTCAACATTGAGATAAAATTGCAGAGGAGAACAAAACTACTCGATACAATTTATGTAAATGGAAATACAATTGAAATGGTCGATCTCAGAAATGACGTTGATTTTGCCACCACAATTGATCCATCAAGACTGATAGATCTGCCTGTTCTTGCAGAGACTGATATTTTCAGGTCTCTCCAGTTGCTTCCTGGCATTAGTTATTCTGAAAATTCTTCAGGCCTTAATATAAGAGGTGGAACCAGCGATCAGAACCTTGTCCTTTTTGACGGACAGACTCTCTATAATCTGAGCCATTTCTATGGCGTTATATCATCAATAAATCCTAATGTTGTAAAAGACCTTCAGGTCTACAAAGGCGGTTATGATTCAAGGTTTGGAGAGAGGGTCTCAGGTATAATTGATATCACAGGCAAATCAGGTAACCAGTCAAAGCCGACAGTCTATGGTGACCTCAATCTTCTCGACGCAAATATTACGGCTGAGATACCTGTAACAAAAAGGTTTACAATGATTGCTGCGGTACGACGGTCATATTCTGATATATATTCGACTGAATTTTCAAACGACCTTTTCACAAGAAATATAAGTACCCTGAGGAGAGACTCATCATCCATAGTGAACCAGTCCAAACCCGCCTTCAGCTTCTATGATTATAATGCAAAACTGACATACAGAATAAACAATCTTGAAAATTTCTCGGTAAGCCTTTATGGAGGAAAGGATTATTTCTTTAACTCATACGGACAGGAATCAAGAAAATTCAATATCTGTTCCACAGACAACAATACATGGAGTAATTATGGAATAAGCGCCACCTGGATAAAGCAATGGGATGAGTCTTTTCATTCAAATCTTCAGATGGGGACTTCAGGTTATTCAAATGATTATGCAAATACAACATCAATTGATCATCCCGAGTCCGGTAATAATGATCACAGATTTCTTCCTGACACGGTGAATACTTTCAACACTTACAATCAGAATCAGCTGTCAGACATCTATATTTCATTAAGGAATAACTTAAAGCTCTCAAACAGGAATGAGCTGAATTTTGGCGTTCTTGCAAGGAACAACAATATATATTATCATAAGGATGCAGACAGGATCTATATTTATGACAATACAAAACAATCTGCCCTCACTTCAACCATGTATATCCAGGACAGGATACTTCTTTCTGATAAGCTGATAATTAAACCGGGGTTCAGGTTCAGCTACTATACAGGTCAGCAGAAATTTTTCATTGAACCGAGGTTATCCGTAAATTACAAATTTTCAAAAAAGGTCTCTGTTCGGATGGCAGCAGGAAGATATTTCCAGTTTATAAGCCAGGTACTGGCTCAGCAGGAGACAGGATATACAAAAAATTTCTGGGTACTCGCTGACGATTCCATTCACCCGGCAATTTCATCTGACCATTTTATTGCAGGTCTAACATTTGAAAGTGGCAGATTCCTGTTCGATGCAGAAGCTTATTTTAAAACATTCAAAGGCCTGCAGGAGTATGTTTTTATATCACAATATCTTAAAAATTCTGACTTTCCTTCCTACTTTCCGAAAAACGACGGTGAAACTGATTCATATGCTTCTCCCAGTTACTATATAACAGGCAAAGGTCAATCATATGGTGTTGATTTTCTTTTGCGCTATAAAAGCAGGGTCTATACAAGCTGGGTTTCTTTGTCTGTAGGCAGGAGTCTCCAGCAATTCCCTGAGATCAACTATGATCAGGTAATCCCTTCAATGGCAGATCAGCCTTTTCAGATCAGCTGGACAAATATGGTAACCCTTGGTAAATGGAATCTGGGCACAACAACTCTGTACTCATCGGGAAAACCCTATATTGATTTCACAAGGGGTTCAACAACAGATCCTATCGAGAGGAGCTATAAAAGGCTGCCTGACTATTTCAGAAGTGATGTCTCAGTAAATTATAATTTTTCAATCCTGAAAGCACGGTTCAAAACTGGAGTTACGGTTTATAATATCTTCAACACTCAAAACTACTTCGATATTAACAATCGTAAATTTGACTTTGAGCATAATTCTTTTTCCGAAACAACTCTTATAAGGTCCCAGTCGTTGTCTGTTAATCTTTTTATTCATTTTATTTTCTGAACAATTCAGAAATAATAATATTTTTCTTCATTCCGGTGGGGAAAAGAAACGATTAACTGTATTACTTAAGTAACAAATCCGAATTAGTTTAATTTTAAAAAGAGAGATTATGAGAAACAGGTTGATATTTGGATCAGCGTTGCTGGTAATTGCAGGGTTGTTTTCTTGTCAGAAATCGGGAAATAATAATGAATCTTCGACAAGTACAAATCTTTATACAGCATCAGCTGAAATAATCGGGACACAAATCAGTAAGAATCTGACAACACGATGAGCAGAGTTTTGCAGCCGAGAAATTCGATGGCTCTTCTGCTGCATATTTATCAGGAGCCGATGGCAATCATTATGAATTTGGAATGCACGGCTGGCAGATGCATTGGTTCGGTCCCCTTAAATTTGGAGTGCCCCATATTGACAGTTGTGTAACTGTGACTGTCAGCAGCAGTTCCTATCCAAGGGAAATTATTATTGAGTATCTCGAAGGATGTTCTGTACACAGACACGATAAACATGGGAAGATTATAATTAACCTGTCCGATACTATTACAAACGAGGGTGCCCTTCAGACAATTACCTACCAGGATTTCTACATCGATACCACCAAAGTCGATCTTTCTGCATCGCTTGAGAACCGTGGGAAAAATGAATCGGGCAACTGGGTAATTGAAAAGAAATATACACAGACAATAAATAAGAATGATGAAATTGTCGTTAGGAAAGCCAATGAGATGATTGAATGGGTAAGCGGATTTGAGACTGCTGACAAGTCAGACAACTTATATTATCTTTCAGGTTCCGGTAGTATTGTGCTGAATGATACTGCATCCTATTCAAGGACTATTACTACTCCGCTCCTGTTCGATGCTTCATGCGAGTATATTAAAAGCGGTGTTGTTGAGTTGAACAGAAAAGGAAATATTTCTGTAATTGATTTTGGCGATGGTACCTGTGATGATGTTGCCACAATTACTACAAACGGAATAACTGAAGAGATAAATCTGCATAACAACATGTTCAGGGAAGGTGGGGAATTCAGAAAGCATTGTCATGGTTTTGGCCATGGCTCGCATCACTAGGAATTAGTCATTTTTAGTAAAAAACGTGCCCGGCATTTAAAACCGGGACGTTTTTGTTTTATATCCCCTGATCCACAGGCAGATTTTAAGCCATTTCAGTTGAATTTATGACTTTCATTTTCATAATCAGGTCATTTGAGTATGATTTTCCGCAAGATTTGATTGGATTCTATCCTTGAATTAAGTACAATCTGTACATTTATTTCGTCGATTCACACAATAACTGAGGCACTCTGTAAAAACAGCAGATTTGAATGTATTAATGCTGGGAAGTTACACTTATATTTAACCTGATTTTTTGCATCGGTTTTGTCTGTCACTTACCTTGTAGTCCTGAAATTTTAAAACGATAAATAGACATTTAATGGATAATTAAAAAATACCTTTCTTCTGTTCCGGAGTTCCCCATTCCCCATTTTCCCTAATCTTCCGGAACATTATATCCCCCTTCACATGTGTGAAATTTCATTCAGAAATAACGCAGACATTGAAGGGGGTTCTCTTTTTATGTAATCCGGAGCATCACAGCAATCAGCCTGACGACTTATTTCCTTATATTTACACGAAGTCACCAATTTTTAAATATTCAATCCGATTTGCCTATTCATTCAAACCATACATATTTTATCAGGAATCTGATCTGGCTTCTGACTTGGCAGATTTGTTTCCAGTTAATGTTCTGCCTGCCAGATATTTCCGCGCAGACTGCATCCATACGCAAATACAGCGTACTTGACGGATTGCCTCAGAGCCAGGTACGGCATATTGTTCAGGACAGCAGGGGCTATATCTGGATTTCAACACTGAACGGATTGTCACGATTTGATGGAATTGAGTTTGTGAATTATTTCAGGACCAACGGATTGCCTGACAATCAGAGCCTTTATGTTTTCGAGGATAATAATCTGAAGATATGGACACTGTCTGATTCAGGACTTTCTGTATACAAGGGCTATGGTTTTGATTATTTTAAACCCTCAAAGGAATTCGGTGAATGGATGTTTTCACATCCTCCAACTGTGGATAGTGTAAACAATATTTATTTACTGGGGGAGAGACAGAAGGATAAATTAAACAGGATAATCTTATTCAGGGAGGGTGAATACCTTGACTTTGCAAAGAGCTACCCTTCGCTTGATACTTTAAAGGTAAAGGAGTGCATATTTAACAGATCTGCTGGTGGTCTGATGCTGCTCGATCAGTTTCAGACAATCTGGCTGTGGAAAAACAACAGACTGTCACAACTGTCTTCCCGGAAATTCAGCGATTTCTATATCAAGAACAGCAGTATAATGGCAATATCAAATGATACTCTGTACAGATTTTCAGACGGGAAATTTGGAATTTTTGATTTCATGACAAATAGACGGAAAGTATGGGCTATTAAGAAATCCTTCACCGGCAGACCGGGGGGCATATAAGATCTTTAATGGCAGCGAAAGTTATAATGTTGACCTGCCCTTTAATTTTTTGGACTACTCGATAGATAATGAAAACGTTCTGTGGTTCACATCCGAGAGTAACATGTACCGGCTGTTATCACCTGCTTTCAGCATCTTTAATCATAACGGGATGAAAGATGACTATATATGGGCACTGGCTGAAGACAGAAATGGTCATATTTTCTTTGGATCCCTTTCTGGCACTCTTATGGAATTTGATGGTACGGGCTTCAGGGAAAGGAAGGAGTTCAGGTCACTTTTTAAAAACAAAGTCTGCTTTTATAAAGGCAGCAGGAAGATGTCAAACGGAGATATCTGGTTTTCAACAAATACAGGTGTACTCATATGGGATGGGTACAATTTTTCCGTATTGAAGGGGCCAACGCTGAATACCCAGGTTTGCTATATCTATGAAGATCCGGATAATAAGACTGTTCTGATCGGCACAGATAAAGGATTATCAGTAATCAGGGATAATACTGATGAAATGCTTACAGAGTTCAATGATAATGATTTGGGTGTTATTGAGGGAGTTGCAAAGGATGATTCCGGAGTTTACTGGTTGTCAGGACATAAGGGTCTTGTAAAATATGACGGACAAAGGCCGTTCACTGTCAGGGAAGAGATACTGCCTGAAGAATTTACCTATACAATTGAAAATGATTGTCATGGAGGATTATGGGTAACTTCGGAGACAGGACTTTATTTCAGGAGAAACTCTGCCTCCGGATTCATACATGGTCTGCCGGAATCGGTTAATGTTCCTGCAAACAGTATTATAAGGATGGACAGCAATCATATACTTGTAGGAAGGCTTAACGATATATGCCTGATAGATCTCAAAAAATTTTATTCAACCGGGAAGGATTATTTCAAATTGTACAATTACTCAGATGGATTCATGGGCAGCGATTGCCTTGACAACGGAATTATAAAAGACAGAAATGGAAGGTTCTGGATTCTGGCTTCCGATAATATTATAATTTTTGATCCCGATAAACTGAAAAAGGACCCGAAGCCACCGAAAATGAATATTACAGGAATTCATTATCGAAACAGATAGCCTGACATGGAAATCAGTTGACAAAACCAATTTCTTCTATGGTCTGCCGGCAAATATTAAGCTGAAAAGATTTCAGAATAAGATCAGGATATCCTTTAACGGGATTTCAACCACTAATCCTGAAAAGGTTATGATGCAATACCGTCTTGAGGGTTATGATGACAAATGGTCGCTGCCTTCAGCCAAACGATTTGTTGTCTATGAAATGCTCCCTCCCGGTCATTTCACTTTTCAGGTCAGAGCCTTTAATGCTGATGGTATTGAAACACCTCACCCTCTGACATTTGGTATAACAGTGATCCCTGCTGTCTGGCAGTCAGGAATATTCAGGGTCGGATTCTATTTAATATTCACAGTTTTTCTTGTTTTTGTGGTTCTCTATTTCATAAGGATACAAATGCGAAGGAAGGAGGAGGAGGTCAGGCTCCGGAATGAACTTTCAAGGCTTCAGATGAACTCAGTGCTCAGGCAGTTTGATCCGCATTTCACATTTAATGTAATTTCTGCAATAGGATCGCTGATAATGAGAGGGGACAAGGAGAATGCTTATGATTACATAACTATCCTTGGCAGACTCCTCAGGACTGTTTTGGGTGAAGGCTCAATTGTCATCAAGCCTCTTTCGGATGAAATAGACTTTGTTAAAAGCTATTGTGAACTTCAGAAACTGAGGTTTAATGACAGGATAGAATTTTTGTTGGATATCGGCATAAATGTCGACCTGAGAAGGGTCATACCAAAGATGACTATTCAGCTCTTTGTTGAAAATGCTATAAAACATGGATTTGAAAACAGAGATGAAGGAGGCAGGGTAGAAGTATCTGTCAAAAAAATTTCTGATTCAATTGAGATAAAAATAACTGACAATGGTATAGGCAGAATTGCTGCATCCATGCAAACAACGGAAGGATCAGGAAACGGGATGAAAATGATCAGGAGCCTGTTTGATGTAACAAACGCTCAATAACAGCGTTGATTCAACAATCGAAATAATTGATATGGAAGCGAATGGAGTTGCCGCCGGAACCAGCGTCAGAATTGTTATACCCGATGATTACAGGTTTGAGTTCGGGAATTCAATCACGCCCTGACAGAATTAGTGCAGCTTATTTGTATTTTGATCATAAAACTTGCAAATTGCACTCATGAGAGAGATATTTTCCGGAAGGCGTATATGCAGCCGGGAGATTTTATCTCAGTCACAACGCTATTACCTGTAAAACAAAAAATTATGAAAAAAAACAATCTTGCCAGGCGTGATTTTATCAGGAAAACAGGCGCCGCCGCTCTTGCTTTTACTATTGTGCCGCGCCATGTTTTTGGTGGAATCGGGTATACAGCACCAAGCGACCAGCTTACAAAAGGTATAATCGGGGTAGGAGGAATGGGCAGAGGCCATATTGGTTATGAAGGTACACGGTTACTTGCAGTATGCGATGTTGATAAAAACCATCTGAACCAGGCAATTGCAGAAGCCGGTGGAAATATCACCGGGTACCATGATTTTCGTGAGCTGATAGCCCGGAATGATATTGATATTGTACATATTGCCACACCGCCTCACTGGCATGGGATCATTTCAAAAACAGCCGCCGAAGCGGGAAAGGATATCTGGTGTGAAAAGCCTATGACCCGAACAATAGGGGAAGGAATAAGGGTTGTTGAAGCAGTCCAGAAGCATGGCCGTATGTTCCGGCTGAATACATGGTTCAGGTTTAAGGACCAGTTTTATGGTCTTGGCACAACAGTAAAGCCACTGAAAAAACTTGTTGACAGCGGTGTTCTTGGATGGCCGCTCAAGGTTACTGTCAGCGGAATAACCGGTTACGACTGGAAATTCTACTGGAGCGGACTGCATAATCTGCAGCCTCAGACTGTTCCTGCCGAACTTGATTATGATTTCTGGCTCGGACCGGCTCCATATAAACCTTATAATGTTGAGAGAGTCCATTCGAAATTCCGTGGTTACTGGGATTATGACGGAGGAGGATTGGGAGATATGGGTCAGCATTATCTCGACCCTGTACAGTACCTTCTCGGGAAAGATGATACAGGTCCTGTCTCAATTGAAGTAGATGCTCCCCAGCAACATTACGATGCAGTTGGTTCGTGGCGTCGGATAACATACACATATGCAGATGGTTGTCAGATCATCCTTGATGGTGAAAACCGCGATAAAAATGCCGCATACATTGAAGGGCCGAACGGAAAGGTATTTAAAGGATTTAAATCGGACATTCCAAATATTGAAAAGCTGATTGACTCACTTCCTGATCCTGAACCTCAGATAGGTACTTTCACCGAATCTGTGAAGACAAGGAAAAAGTTTGCACTTAATGAGTCCAATGGTCACAGGTCGTGCTCAATTGTAAACCTTGGAGTTATTGCTTTGCGTCTTGGAAGGAACCTGAAATACGACCCGGTCAAACAGCAGGTCATTGACGATGATGGAGCTAACAGACTCATCAATCCTCCAATGAGAGGCCCGTGGAAAATCTGACAGTTTTAATATTAAAAAGACCTTATACCATGATAAAAATGCAGAAAATATTAATCTCTCTGCTTGCGCTGTTGATGTTATCGCTACCATCCTATACGCAGGACAAGAGAACAACCGAAACAAAAGTAGCAGACCTGCTTGCCAGGCTTCCTGCAAACGACTTTCAGTTCACAGATAAGCTGATGGGCGATATGCTTGCTTCTGGGAGAATCAGGACTGAAACAGATCTGCGATCAGATTATTCCGGCCGGAACAGGTGACGATACAAGTCCGCAGATATGCAGTCGAGAGCTTTTCACGTTTCCTTTCAGCAAAAGGTAAAGAAACAGGAAAGGGCTATGTGGGAGAAAGTATGTATCGGATATGCAACAGGCAAACAAGATCCGGGAGTTAAGGATTTCTTTATGAAACAACTTCAGCTTATCGGAGGAGCTGAATCCGCTGAAGCTGTGAAGGCATACCTTGGCAACAGGGAGCTGTGCGACCCTGCCCTTGGTGTTATTACCGCAGTTGGTGGTCCCGCCTCTGAGAAAATACTTGGCCGAATCACTGAAGAAGCAAGGAGCTGCCATGTGCAGCCTCGGTTATGAATACTCTTGCCTCCATGGGCTCAGATCTGGCTGTCAATGAATATATATCCTGGAGCCAGAATTCAGATGTAAATATAAAGACATCAGCATATAACGCAATGGCAAGAAGCGGAAACGCACTTGCCATATCCGGTCCTGTCAGATGCTGCAAAAGCGAGTATCCTACAAATGGGAACAGACAGGAGTCAACAGCTTCACTTGCTTACTTATGCAAACTGCTGTTGGGAAAAAAGGTGATGTTAAAACGATGGAGAAGATATGCAGGCTGGTTATGTCAAAATGCAATGATGATCTTACTGTACAGTACAAAACTGATGCTCTTCAATACAATTGTCTCGTTCCAGGGAATAGAAGCCATGGGATCCGTTTTCCAGGCAGCAGCAAGTCCGCTTGCAGAATACAGAAGCGCTGCAATAATGATGACCCTCGGAATACCAGGAAAAGAGGTAACACAAAAATGGATTGCTTTCTTTCCGAAAGCTTCACCTGAAGCAAAAGCTGTTATTATAACGATGTTCGGAATACGAAAGGATGAAGCTGCACTGCCTCTGGTTACAAAATCATTGTCAGATCAGAATCAGAATGTGAGAACAGAGGCTGCTGAGGCTGTTGTCAGGCTCGGAGGTGATGAGACTGTAAATTCTCTTATAAATTATATGCTTTTATTCAGCAGCACTCAGGACCAGGAGGCTGCAAAATCTGCTTTCAAAACTGCAGCAGGAAATCTTCAGATGTCACTTCTTGTTCCTGTTTTGAAAGATGGTAATCAGGCTGCCAGAAAAACTGCAATTGAGCTACTGGCCTGGAGTAAGGGGAATCAGTATTTTTCAGAGATACTTCCATACACCTCTTCAACTGACGAAGCTGTAAGATCAGCTGCCTTCAAAGCGCTTGCAAGCCTGTCAGAACCTGATAATCAGGATAAGCTGATTGATCTTCTTGCTGTTACAGAAAATGAGGTATATATTGCCGATATCCAGGCAGCACTGGCAGCCGCTGCAGGTAAAATTTCCGATCCTGAAAGACGTTCAGCAAAATTGCTTCAGGCAATGTCAGGCAAAGTAAAAAAGGAAAAGATAATTCCAGTCCTGGCAAAGACCGGAGGACATGAAGCTCTTGCTGTTGTATTAAAGGAATTTGAGAATGGAAATTCTGATATGCGTGATATCTGTTTCAATACTCTAATGAACTGGAGTGATTATTCTGCTTCATCAGCACTTTACGAAATATGTGCCTCAGGCAATAAGACCTTTGAGGCTCCTGCTTTTGACGGTTATCTCAGGCAAATAAGTACTTCAGAACTTGCCCGATGAACAGAAACTGTTGCTCTTACAGGAAGATAATGCCATATGCGCTGAGCGCTGAAAGGAAGAACAAAATACTCGAAGAAGCAGGAAGTCTTAAAATCTACCAGTCACTATTCTTTGTTTCAAAATACCTTGATGATCCGGCAACCTCAGTTGAAGCTGCCAGGTCTGTAATCTCAATAGCGCTCTCCCTTCAGGCGGAGCTGTCACAGGAATGTCAGGCGACATGGTGAAGGAGATACTTGTCAAAACTGCAGGTTTGCTTAAAGGATCGGAAAGTGAATATGAAAGGGAGACGGATAAATAAATATATAGCCGGAATGCCATCAGGCGAAGGATTTAAACCGATGTTCAATGGAAAGGATCTTTCCGGATGGCATGGGCTTGTTGAAAATCCAATTGTACGTCCAGGACTGAAGCCTGCTGAACTTGCAAAAAAACAGGCTGAAGCCGATAAGAAAGTTTTACTGAACTGGAGTGTGAAGGATGGATGTATCTGGTTTACCGGAAGCGGAGATAATCTCTGTTCTGTAAAGGAATATGGTGATTTTGAACTGCTTGCTGACTGGAAGATTACAAAGGCAGGTGACAGCGGGATCTATCTCAGGGGATCGCCACAGGTACAGATCTGGGATACATCAAGAGTCGATGTCGGGGCTCAGGTCGGATCAGGTGGGCTGTACAATAACCAGAAGAATCCGTCCAAACCATCGAAGGTTGCTGATAATCCTGTCGGTGACTGGAACTCGTTCAGGATCCTCATGATAGGAGAGAAGGTCTCTGTCTGGCTGAACGGTGAGCTTGTTGTGGATAATGTTACTCTTGAAAATTACTGGGATCGTTCAATTCCTATATTCCCCAGGGGATCAATTGAACTGCAGGCTCATGGTACCGATCTGGCATTCAGGGATATCTATGTAAGGGAAATCAGTGAGAGCGACTTTAATCTTACAGCACAGGAAAAAGCTGATGGATTTGTTGCCCTCTTCAACGGCAGGAACCTTGATAACTGGGTCGGAAATAAAACTTCATACGTTGTTGAAAATGAAACCATTGAAGTTAAGCCAGGAGATGGTTCAGGCGGCAATCTATATACTGAAAAGGAATACTCTGACTTTGTTTTCAGATTTGAATTTCTGCTTACACCTGCTGCAAACAACGGAATCGGGATCAGGGCTCCCCTGCAGGGCGATGCAGCTTATGTTGCAATGGAAATACAGGTACTTGATGACACTGCTCCCGTATATGCTGATCTGAAGCCTTATCAGTATCATGGATCAGTATATGGTGTGATTCCTGCCAAAAAAGGATATCAAAAGCCTCTTGGAGAGTGGAATTATGAAGAGATTACCGCTATCGGTACTAAAATAAAGGTTGTACTGAATGGTACTGTTATTGTCGATGGTGATATAGCAGGTCCGCGTGATAACGGAACCCTTGACCATAATGATCATCCGGGACTGAAAAATAAAACAGGGCATATTGGCTTTCTTGGTCATGGATCAGAACTTTCATTCAGGAATCTCAGAATCAAAGATCTGTCTAAATAAAAAACTCTGTGCCCTCTGTGTCACCTCTGTGTGTCTCTGTGTAAGTTCTTGAAAAAATTACACAGAGGTTCACAGAGGATGCACAGAGATTCACAGAGAAAAAAACATATTTCAATACAACCCGTCATGAAAAACCTGACCATTCTCTTCATTCTCCTTTTTTTACTTGCAGCCTGTAAAAAAGTTAACCCTCCTGAACCCTTTGGACCAGTTCCATCCGAACGTCAGCTTGCCTGGCACCAGATGGAATATTATATGTTTGTCCATTTCACCGTAAATACATTCACCGATAAGGAGTGGGGTTATGGTGATGAAAAAGAGTCTGTTTTCAATCCCTCTGAGATTGATTGCAGGCAATGGGCTAAAGTTGCCAGGGATGCAGGCATGAAGGGCATAATAATTACTGCCAAGCATCACGATGGGTTTTGCCTATGGCCATCACAATACACAGAGCACTCGGTTAAAAACTCTCCTTTGAAAGATGGAAAGGCAGATGTAGTAAGGGAATTGCGTCAGGCCTGTGATGAATTTGGACTTAAGCTGGGTGTTTACCTCTCCCCGTGGGACAGGAACAGTGCGGTTTATGGTACTCCTGAATACCTGACCTACTATCGTAACCAGTTGCATGAGCTTCTTACAAATTACGGAGATATTTTTGAAGTATGGTTTGACGGGGCCAATGGTGGCGACGGGTACTATGGAGGTGCACGTGAGACAAGGAAAATTGACAACAAAACATATTACGACTGGCCGAATACTCATAAAATTGTGAGGGAACTGCAGCCATCAGCCGTGATGTTCAGTGATGCAGGACCTGATATAAGGTGGGTCGGCAATGAAAGCGGTATGGGCAGCCTGACCAACTGGTGCCTCCTGAAAAAGGATGAGATGTATCCCGGCGGAGATTTCGCGAAGATCCTCGGAGAAGGTCATGCAGATGGAAATTACTGGGTTCCTGCTGAAGTTGATGTATCAATCCGTCCGGGATGGTTTTACCATCAGTCACAGGATTCTCTTGTGAGGTCGCCTGAAAACCTGATGGAGCTTTATTATTCATCAGTGGGAAGAAACAGCAATCTTCTTCTTAATGTTCCACCTGACAGGAGAGGGCTGCTGCATGAAAATGATGTGAAATCGCTTCTTGCTTTCAGGAGAATTGCGTGAAAAGGAATTTGCAACGGATCTGGCAAGGGGAATATCTGCCCAGTCTTCCGAATACAGGGGAAAGAAATTTATAGCATCATTTGTGAATGACGGCGATCCTGAGACTTACTGGGCGACATCCGATAATGTAAAATCAGCCAACATAACAATCAACCTCGGAGAGCGTACTGAAGTGAACAGGGTACTGATCCAGGAATATATAAAACTTGGACAAAGGGTATCTAAATACTCAGTCTATGCAATGGTGGATGATGAGTGGGTTAAGGTAGCCGATGGGACAACAATAGGACATAAAGTTATCCGTAAGTTTCCGGTTGTCTTAACAACTGATATCAGGATTTCAATTGATGATGCCAAAGCCTGCCCTGCAATCTCAAATATTGAACTTTACAGGGCGCCGGGGAGTAGGGATATAGACTAGAGACTAAGAGACTGAGAGACTGAGAGACTCATGACTTTTATTTTTTTGGAACACCGACAGTCTGCGCAAGTGTTATTATCTGATTGCTTCTCAGTCCCAGATCTGCTGCAAGAGTACCACCTTGCGGAACTGATCCTCTTACAACGCAACCAAGATTTGCCGAGGCACAATAGAGGTAAATATTCTGTGCAATAAAGGCTGCATCCGAGTAGGTCATAAAGAGATCGGAGTCTTTTATCTCGTCTCCCTCTTTCTTTCCTCGTTTGCTCATATCTGCCACATAGACAATATTCAATGCTGCATCGGCAACGAAAGGCTGTCCGCCTGTCGCTTTCCTGAGGTCTTTATTGTTGATAAACTTCAGTGAATGGGATTCGGCTACATACACATAGCTGCCTCCTGGCATTGTAACATAAATTTCAATTTCCTGCCAGTTCATTGCTGAGGGTGCGGTCCTTTTTCCCTGATCAGGCCTGTTGATGCCAAATCCTGCCCATAACAGATCGGAGAGCTGCTGCCGGGTAAGGCTGTCGGTTGTGAATGACCTTGTGGTCTGTCTTTCATTCAAAGCCTGCATAAGCGGTTTACCTCCTGTTTTGTCAGGAGGAGGCAACATTATGTCCTGTGCAATCAGGGGTATCAGAGTGCCATTCAGAAACAGGATGGCCAGAAGAGTAAAAATATGTTTTTTCATATCGGAAATGATTTTGGGGATTTCATTCATTTGTAACAAATTTATTCAAAAAAATTGATTATTTCTTTCGACTTATTTTTTTCTTAATGCGATATCTTGAACTCACTTTTAGCCACAGGCTAGCTCACTGCGCTAAAATAGCCCACCGGGCTATTTCTTAACGCTCGGCCCCCTCTCTGCTCACGCAAAGAGGGGTGCCTATGTGAGATGATTTGTCTGTTTATCGCATTGGATTTTTTACTTTGAACTCTTGAACTCTCTGAACTCTCTGAACTTCTCTACCGATTACTGAATACCATTTCCTTTCCTCAGCTCCTCATCCATCACTCCTCATCCCGGACTCTCCGCTCTTTTGTCTTGTGACTTTTGTCTTTTATCTTCTTTAATAATTATCTTAGCAACTCAAACTCTTTTTATGGCATTAAACTATATCTGGATTGCTTTCTTCCTTGTAGGTTTCGCAGTTGCTCTGGGTAAATTAATATTCACAGGAAATATTCAGATATTCAATGATATGGTTAATGCTGCATTTTCAAATGCCAAAACAGGTTTCGAGATTTCACTTGGACTTGACAGGTGCACTTACACTATGGATGGGGCTTCTGAAAGTGGGAGAGAAGGGAGGTGTTGTTGCAATTCTTGGCAGACTCATCGGTCCGCTGTTTGAGAAACTGTTTCCCGGGCTTGCCAAAGGGTCATCCTGCATATGGATCAATAATGCTGAATATTTCTGCTAATATGCTTGGTCTTGATAATGCAGCCACACCTGTTGGGCTGAAGGCAATGAAAGAGATGCATGAAGCCAATCCTGATAAGGAAACTGCCTCCAATGCACAGATAATGTTCCTTGTGCTAAATGCTGCAGGACTAACTATCATTCCTGTTAGCATAATTGTATACCGTACTCAGCTTGGTGCTGCAAATCCTGCCGATATATTTATTCCGATACTGATTTCAACCTTTGCAGCCTCGCTGACAGGTATGATAAGTGTAGCAATTATTCAGAAGATTAATCTGTTTGACAAGGTTATCCTTGCATACCTTGGAGGACTGGTAGCTATTGTAGCAGGAATAATGATTTATTTCAGCGGAATGCCAAAGGAGCAGATATCAGCAATTTCAACCTTTTCCGCCAACTTCATACTGCTTTCAATAATAGTTACATTCATTGTGCTGGCGATGATAAAGAAGGTAAATGTTTATGATGCATTTATTGAAGGTGCAAAAGAGGGATTTAATACTGCTATCAGGATTATACCCTTTCTTGATTGCAATTCTGGTTGCAATCGGAATTTTCAGGGCATCAGGTTCAATGGATTTCATAATATCAGGTATTGCGAAATTTTTTGAATGGCTGGGCATCGACACACAATTTACAGGAGCTCTGCCTGTTGCATTCATGAAGCCATTATCCGGCAGCGGGGCAAGGGGATTGATGATAGATGCAATGACGACAAACGGACCTGATTCATTTATTGGCAGGCTGGCATGCACAATGCAGGGGACAACCGATACAACATTTTATATTGTGGCAGTCTATTTCGGTTCTGTCGGGATAAAAAATACAAGATATTCGATAGGATGCGGCTTGCTGGCTGATCTTGCCGGATTCACTACCGCAATATTTGTTGCTTACCTTTTCTTTACCTGAACAACTATATGAGTACTCTATCTAATTTCACTTCTTGTCGGACTAAGTATTATTGCAATAATAATCCTTACATCCAGATTAAAACTGGATGCCTTTATTGCTCTCTTTCTTGTTTCTGTTTTTCTTGCATTTGCAGTACTTCCTTCAAAGACAATTGTATCAACAATTCAGCAGGGTTTTGGAAATACAATGGCTTCAATAGGATTTCTGATCATACTTGGTGCAATAATAGGGATTTCACTCGACAGGACAGGAGGAACACTGAGCATTGCCAGATTTATCCTTTCAAAAACAGGAGAACAGAGGAGCGCCAGGGCCCTGGGAATAACAGGTTTTATTACCGGATTGCCGATTTTCTGTAATGCGGGATTTATTGTATTAAGCGGGCTTTCAAAGTCATTAAGTTCAAAATCAAAACTGCCGATGCCTTTTATGGCCACAGTTCTGGGATGTTCGCTTTATTCGGTTCATTGCCTGATTCCTCCTCACCCGGGAGTATTGGCTGCCACCGGACTGATAAAAGTAAATATAGGATATCTGATAGTTATTGGAACAATTTTCGCAATTCCGGGATCAATAGCAGCTTATCTGTGGAGCAAATGGATGACAAAGGGCAAGAAATATCTGCCTGCAAAGGCTATAGAGGGAGAGGAGCGGATGACACAACGAGAATCTGCCGTCAGCCTTCCTTTCATTCCTGCCGATAGTGGTTCCTCTGTTACTTATATCACTGAAGGCTCTCATTTTTTTGATCGACAAAGGAGGAGAGAGCATGATTTCAAAAATATTCATTATTCCGGGTGAACCAATATTTGCCTTATCAATTGGTGTTATACTGGCTTTGCTTTTAATTAAGGAAAAGACAATTGCATCGGTGAATTCGGTCTTTTCGGAAGCTATTGTAAAAGCAGGTCCGATACTGATAGTTACTGCTGCAGGAGGAATGTTCGGAATGGTAATCCAGGCAACAGGAACAGGAGAAGCAATGGGCAGATTACTTGCAGGAACCAGCATAGGGATAGTTGTTCCTTTCCTTATTGCCGTCGTTATGAAAACAGCCCAGGGTTCATCAACTGTTGCAATAATTACAACAGCCTCATTTGTTGCTCCGATGCTGTCGATGCTTGGTCTCGATTCAGAATGGGGAAGGCTGCTTGCAATTCTTTCAATGGGTGCAGGTTCAATGGTTGTCTCACATGCAAATGATTCATACTTCTGGGTTGTTGCCAATTTTTCAGAAATTGATCCGGATTCCGCACTGAAAGTATATTCATCCTCAACACTTGTTATGGGCATTGGTAGTCTTTGGCTGTGTCTGGTTAACATCACTTTTTGTTTCTGGGGACTATAGAAACAATTAATGAATACGAAAAGAAGATTGCAGAGCAGATATTTCTTGCAGGTGTCGATCGTGTTCTCCCTGACAGGCTGATTAGCAATTCAATGTCAGTGCGGGATAATTATCTGTATATAAACGATTTCAGTTTCAATCTTGGTCAGGTAAAAAATATCTATGTAATTGGTGCAGGCAAAGCAAGCGCTCTGATGGGAGCAGAGGTTGAAAGAATTCTTGGGGACAGGATAACTGAAGGGCATATTGTTGTCAAGTATGGTCATTCATGCACCCTCAAAAAAATTAAAGTTACTGAAGCCGGTCATCCGGTACCTGATTCAAACGGATTCGCTGCCACAAGATCAATACTTGAGATTGCTTTGAAAGCAGAGAGCAATGACCTGGTAATATGTCTTTTATCAGGTGGCGGATCGGCACTTCTTGCTGATTTTCCCGAAGGATCATCTCCCGAAGAGATAATGATCGTCACTAATCTGCTTGTGAAGTGCGGTTCATCAATAAATGAGATCAATACTGTTCGTAAGCATCTTTCGGATGTAAAAGGAGGAAGGCTTGCAAAGGCAGTCTATCCGGCTTCTCTGGTCACTCTTATTCTGTCTGATGTGATTGGCGATCCGCTGGATGTAATTGCTTCCGGACCAACAGTTCCTGACCCGACTACATTTAAGCAGGCCCTTGAGATTATTCAAAAATACAGAATAGCCGGATCAGTCCCGCGGAGGATCCTTAATATTCTGAATGATGGTGCCGCGGGAAAAAGGCCGGAAACACCCAAACCGGAAGATCCTCTCTTTGAAAAGACCTGTAACATCCTGATTGGTAATAACAAGATTGCACTTGAGGCAGCCAGAAAGAAGTCAATTGAGCTGAACATCAACGCTGAAATAATTACTGACAGAATGGATGGAGATATAGCCATCAGTTTCAGAATATATTATTGGCAGCGGCACTAAGATACCGGAGTGATGCATATGTGTCAAAGCCTGTTTGTCTTCTCTTTGGGGGTGAGCCAACAGTAAAAGTGACAGGAAAAGGCCTTGGCGGAAGAAATCAGCATCTGGCGCTGACTTGTGCAGAGCTTCTGAAGAATCATAGAAGGCATAACGATACTGTCGGCAGGAACTGATGGAAATGACGGGCCGACATCGGCGGCCGGAGCTGTTGTCGATTGCAATACTTATGATGATGCAGTAGCTTTGAATATCCGACCCGTGAAGATTATCTCAGGGAGTTTGATTCATTCAATTTCTTTGAAAAAGCAGGAGGACATATCATTACAGGACCGACTATGACTAATGTTATGGATATAATTGTTGTAATTGTGAATTGATGAAAATACAGTGTAACTACATATTTTATGAGATAGGTTTTAATATTACAACATCATATTAAAGCATCATTCTTTGTATTATGTATGCTTCTTTTTGCTATACTGCTTCAGGTGCAGGTGCGGAGCCATCAAAACGACCAAATATAATAATGTTTCTTGTCGATGATATGGGCTGGCAGGATACTTCAGTCCCTTTCTGGATACAGAAAACTCCATTTAATGAGAGATACCACACTCCGGCAATGGAGAGGCTGGCCAGCGAAGGCATGATGTTCACACAGGCTTATGCCTCGAGTGTCTGCTCGCCAACCAGGGTAAGCCTGATGTCGGGCATGAATGCTGCCAGGCACCGTGTAACGAACTGGACACTGGAGAGAGACAAGCCTGTCGATGGCGAAAAGCGATATATTGTCGTACCCTGACTGGAATGTAAACGGTGTTCAGCCTGTTGATACAATTGGCCATTCAGCTTATGCAACGATGCTGCCGGAGTTGCTCAGAAAGAAATGGCTATTTCACAATACATTGCGGAAAAGCTCATTACGGAGCTATCGGGACTCCATCAGCCGATCCTCTGAACTGTGGTTTTGATGTTAATATTGCGGGTCATGCAGCCGGAGGACCGGGAAGTTATCTTGGAACTGAAAATTTTGGAAATAAGGAAAAGGGAGGTTATACATCGCCATGGGGTGTACCGGGACTTGAGAAATATCATGGCGATTCTATTTTTCTTACAGAAGCCCTCACCCTTGAGGCGCTGAAGAGCCTTGACCGGGCCAGGGCGACCGGGAAGCCTTTTTACCTGTACATGGCTCATTATGCTGTTCATATTCCGCTCTATGCCGATCAGAGATTTTATGACAAATATATTGAAATGGGTCTTGAAGATTATGAAGCCAGATATGCATCCATGATAGAAGGCATGGATAAAAGTCTTGGTGATATTATGGAGTATCTTGACAGAAATGGACTTTCAGAGAACACAATTATTCTCTTTATGTCAGATAACGGAGGTTTTAGTCTGCGTCCCAGAGCCGGCGAGCTGCATACTCATAATAAACCTCTTAACAGCGGAAAAGGATCGGCATATGAAGGAGGGATACGCGAACCGATGATCGTGAAATGGCCGGGTAAAGTTCATCCCGGGACTAAATGCAGTGATTATCTTATAATCGAAGATTTTTTCCCTACTATCCTTGAAATGGCAGGCATTAAACATTATACCACAGTTCAGACAGTAGACGGCAAAAGTTTTGTGCCTATGCTTCTTCAGAGCGGAAACACTTCAACGAACAGGGAACTTTTACTGGAACTTTCCCAACAACTGGGGTCCGACAGGGCCAGGCATAGGAGCTACATGCACAATCCGCAGCGGTGACTGGAAGCTGATCTACTTTTATGAAGACCGCCATTTTGAACTGTATGATATAAAGAACGATATAGGTGAACTGCACAATCTGGCTGTGTCAGCAACCGGCAAAGGTTAAGGATCTGGCTCTGAAGCTGGGTAAATATCTGCGTGAAACCAAAGCACAGAGACCGTCTTACAAAGCGACAGGCAAACCTGTTCCATGGCCTGATGAAGCATTATAGTGAGAATTGCTGGGAAATGTTAAATTAAAATAGAATTTCCCGGTATGTTTGAGTTAAGCTGACATTGCTCCTCTGAAAGAATACCAGGCAACATAGAGATATGCAATCAGCGGCACAGTCATGGCAATTGCCATACTGCCGGTAATTTCAGCGATATATCCCATCAGAGGTGTGCAGAGAGCTCCTCCGATTATTGCCATTACAAGAACTGGAACCCCCAATCTTTGTATTTTCGCCAAGATCCCTTATGCTGATGGCAAAAATAGTCGGATACATGAGAGACATGAAGAAGCTTGTAAGGAAGATAGCCCACATTCCAATCCATCCCGGAATCAGAATACTGAATCCTACAAGGAGAACATTTATGATACTGTACAAGTCCCATCAGACGGTTCGCGGGTATGAATCGCATAAACCATGTGGCAGAGAATCTGCCAATGCCAAAAGCGACAAGGGTTCCTGTTAAAAAATAGCCTGCCACTTTTTCCGGCTGACCGGTATAATCCTGCACATATGGTATAAAATAGCTCCATGTTCCCACCTGTGCACCAACATAGAAAAACTGAGCCAGTACGCCTTTCCAGAAATTTGGAAAACGGGTAAGATCTGAGAAGCTGCCTTTTGATTCCTTGCCTGATTTTAATTCAGTATCAAACTTCGGAAACCGCACTTTCATCATAAGAATGGCCCAGGTTAAGGCGAAAAGCGCCAGTCCGATGTATGGTTTGACAACCCGCATTGTTTCATGCTGCAGGAAAGTGCCATATTCACCTGCAAGTTTCATCGAAGCAATTTCCTTCTGTCCGGGTTCTATGCCTGAGAAAATAAATATTGTGCCAAGCAAAACGCCTGTGACGGAACCTATCGGGTTGAAAGCCTGAGAAAAGTTCAGGCGTTGTTCGGCAGATTGAGGATTTCCCATGCGGGCAATAAACGGATTGGCTCCAGTCTCAAGAAATGCAAGTCCCGAAGCGATTACAAAAAGCGCGAGCAGAAAGAATCCATATTTTCCGATTAGAGCCGCTGGCCAGAAAAGCATGCATCCCATTGAGTAGAGAAGCAGACCGCAAATGATACCAGTTTTGTAGCTGTACCGGCGCATCAGTATGCCGGCCGGAACTGCAAGAACAAAGTACCCCATATAAAAAGCCGACTGAATTAGCCCTGCCTGGAAACGCGAAATTTCCATAGATTTCATAAACTGTTTGATCAGTACTCCATTCAAATTATTTGGAATGCCCCACATGAAAAAAAGTATTGTCACAAGTATGAATGGCAGAAGATATCCTGGCAGTATGAATTCAGAATTCTGGCTTTTTGTTGCTTTCATGCTTTTGTGATTGAAAATTTAAGTTCTTTTTTCCGGCGGGCTAAAATGGTTTCTTAACTCATTGTCCTTCTTTAGCTTTATTGACTGTTTTTTCAGGAATCTTATCTTTCCCTTTGATGTATCTGCCGACTTTTTTTAGTGTTGCAGCATCAATCTCTCTTATTCGTCCGGCATAATCCGGACCAACATCAAGCGAAAATATATTTCCGAACTTAACCGCTCCCAGATAATCCTCATATATTTTTTCCGCTGAGAGGCATAATGTATCATGTTTTGGAAGTGAATAGAACCACATTGCTCCTCCTTCATGCGCTGGCAGGATCGGATAAGTGAATTCCGCTGCTATATAACCCTTGTAATCAGCTGCATGTTTATTGAAACCTGCCCCGGAGATATCATCAAGAGCTGAGGGACTTCCCAGTTCACCCAAACGAATGCGACCAGCAGGTGTTCCATGATTATAACCAGGCAAACAATTTGGCTGAAACTTTTCAACCCATTTATCGGTCTCCTCATGACTCAATCCGCCGTCGCCCTGAGCATGGTCAAACCAGATATATTCAATTGGTCCGTAATTGGTGAGAAGTTCCTTAAGCTGTTCTTTCTTTATATCAGGATTTATACCACCGCTTTTTGAATAACTTGCCCCTGGAAAAGTCCAGTCGCCTTCAGAGAAATAGAGCGCAAGCTTTATTCCGTACTTGTCGCAAGATTTTCTGAGCTTTGCAAGGACATCAATTCCCAGAGGACTGTTTGTCACCTTCTTCTGTGTTGTTTTGGTATCCCATAGACAGAAACCGTCGTGATGTTTTGTCAGAAACAGAATATAGTGCATTCCGGCTTTTTTGGCAACCCTGCACCACTGGTCGGTATCACATCCTGTTGCTCTGAAAAAACCGGCATCCTTATCCTCTGTTGGTGTCCATTCCTGACCCGAAAAAGTGCTGAAGCTCCAGCAGATGAACATACCAAACCTCAGATCGCTTATCTCTCTGGCGCGAACCTGATTGTCAACTTTTTTTAAATAATCTTTTTCCTTTTCTCCTGAAAAGCCTGAGATCACAATAAGACTGATTGAAATAAGCAGTAATGCACTTAATTTCATAGCTCTGGTGTTTTGTTGGATTAATTAGTTTTCAGTTTAGGGCATATCTTCTGAAAGATTTACCGGTCAGGATAGTAATCAGTAAATGCAATCCTTTGCAGCGTCAGCCATGATTTTTATGTTTTCGACAGGAGTGTCGAAGAAATGATCAGAGCAGGCACAGATATAACCTCCGTCATATCCGACTTTTTCAAAAAGTGTATGTACCGCGTTTTTTATTTTATCCGGAGATCCGTCTGTCAGAACACTGTATTGATCTATACCGCCAATAAGTGAAATCCTTTTTCCGACTTTTTCCTTCAGCTCCCATGGTTCCTGGTTACCGCCTATGCTTTTCGGTGCAAGGGTTTCTGAACAATCGGTTCCGTTTGCTATTATATATTCCTCGATTCCATATGTCCCGCCGCATGTGTGATAGGTTATTTTAAATCCGAGAGAATGGAGAGCATCGTGCATCTGTTTGTCGTAAGGCAGGCAGAATTCCCTATGCATGTCGGGAGAGACAAGGGTAGAGGAGGCGGAGCCGCCGCCTGTTTCAATAAGATCGAATTTTGCTCCTTTCATTGAAGTAATAAAATCAAGCTTTTTCTCCAGAAGGATCTTCATAAGAGTATGTACCCAGTCAGGATCAGTCATCGCTTTTATGATCAATTCATTTATATCCATCAGACAGGCGGCATGCTGCCAGCATCCGGCCTGGTCGCCCCAGACAAAGCCCCGGACAATGCCGCTGTCGCCTACCTCATTGTACACTTTTTCGAGCGGTTGTTTATCGAGCATTGGAACAGGCATATATTTTCTGATAAGTTCCAGATCATCATCCCTTTTTATAAGATATTCCGTTATCCAGGTGGTTTTCCTGTTTCCTGCCGTTTTATATGTAAGTTCGCCTCCGGGAGTGATGATCCGGTGATGATTTATTCTGTTTTCCGGATCGGCGATTTATCAATTCAACTTCATCCTTCCATTCAGGAGTCGAGAATTTGGCAAAATCAGCATCGACAAGCCAGAATTGTCCCATGTCAGCGAAATATTGTATCGCTGCATCCATTCCGACTGCTTTAAATGCTTCCAGAGGAGTCATTCCATTCATATAGGTGTCGAGATGATAACCCTGCCATTGATGAACGGTGACAGGCAGCCTGTCGGGCTTTCTCACCATTTATGGCACAAATCATTCTTTCTTTTGAATTCACAATATCATGGATTATAAGTTAATACATTAATCTCAAGCAGATCATCTTTCTCAAGATCTATCTTCAAAATATCTCTGTCAGTTAATTCCGGTTTTAGGGGTTTGCCATTTTTAAGAAACGTTGCATGTTGCCGGATCCGGTATTTTAATGCTGTAGAAATTATTGATATGAGCCTTCAAGGATGCACTTCTGAGTTTCATATTCTTCCAGTCAGCGCTCACTGATTGCACCACCCCTGACACAAAGTCCCTTATAATATCCTGTTTCCCATTCAACAGGCAGGGCAGGAAGAAATTCGATATATTCCTCATGGCTCTGGATCAGCATCTCTGCAATACCTGAGGCTGCTGCCTCATTGCCATCGAGTACGAAGATGTCAAGCTGGCGCCTGCAATTCCGGCCACTGATATTGTAAGCAGGTTTTCTCTTGTAAGATTCTTCAACAGGATATTTATGCTGTTATATGCTTTTTCAGGTTCTTTAAGCCGGGCAAAGAAATTTATCATATTTGCCCTGCTCCATTCGACATCTTCCCAGCCTGGTGCATCGAGCCTGTATTGTATTGTTTTTGCAGCAGCTTCTGCAAGCTCAGGTGTCTTTACAAGTGAGATCTGGGAAAATGGATATAATGAAGTCAGATGTGTTGTGTGGCGATGATTTGGTATAGCTTTTTCATAGTCATAGAACCATTCCTGGATTTCGCCTGTTTTTCCAATTTTCAGTGGAGGAAGCTTATCCGATTGCCGTTTTCAGTGAGTTTCCTGAAATCAACATCCGTATCGAGAATTTCAGAGGCAGATATGCATGATGTGAACAATTCATAAACAAATACTCTGTCGCATGTTGGCATCATTGAAAGTGACAAAACATCTCCATTATAACTGAATGAATTTTCAGGAGAGGTGCATGGACCTGTCATTAAATAACCGCTGACCGGGTCAGTAACCATATAATCCAGGAAAAATTCCGCGTTTTTTTTAAGGATAGGATATGCTCTTTTTCTCAGGAAGTCACTGTCCCCTGTATAATTAAAATGTTCCCATAAATGAAGAGCTATCCATGTTCCGGCAGCAGGAAATAATCCCCACCCGGGCCACTCTCCAGGTGCCGTATATCCCCAGACATTTGTGACCGTGTGGGCAACCCATCCCGGACTTCCATAAACTTTTTCAGCAGTTTTTTCCCCGGCTTTTGAAAGGTATTCTATGTAATTGAACAGCGGAGTATTGCATTCCGCCAGATTTGTGACATTTGTTGCCCAGTAGTTTTGCTGGGTATTGATATCGAGATGGTAGTCACAGGTCCATGGCATATTCGCAGCCAGGTTATCATTCCAGAGCCCCTGCAGATTGGCTGGAAGAGGTGAGTTTTCCCTTGAACATGAGATAAGCAGATACCTGTTATACTGTAGAAAGAGTGCACACAGATCCGGATCATGACGTTCCCTTGTTATACTTTTCAAACCGGACATCAGTAGGAAGATCTTCATTTTCTGCAGCGCCAAGGGAAATCTCAAAACGGTTAAACAAGTTGCAGTAATCTTTATATGGGCATCTTTTAAATCGCTGTATTTTTTTGATGAGGCGGCTTCGATCGTTTTTTTGCAGGTCTCCGTGAACCCAGGATTATTGTAACTTGTTCTGATATCTACAATTAATGATTACTTCATCAGCCTCCTTGATAACTAATTCCTTACCTGTATTATCAACAGAACCGCCTGAGACTGATGCATTGACTATTCCTCTAAAATCCACACCTCCTTTGCTGAAATCCGGAAATCCCTTGACTTTTAAAGTTGATGTTGCCTTTCCGGTGAATACAAGCTGATTTTTTGCAGATTGAATTATCAGGATTTACCCGGTAGATCTGTCGAAACAGTACAACTAATTGATTTACTTTTGTCTGCACTTAATCTTATAACCAGAATACTATCCGGATTTGAACAAAAATATTCCCTTTTATATGTCACATCACCTGATTTAAAGGAAACTGTCGTGATTGCATTTTCGAGATTCAAGCTCACGATGATATTCTGAAATCCTTCTTCTCATCGAAGACGAATTTAAGATTCAGATCTCCAACCGGCAGATGCGTTCCATATGTATTTGGTTTTCCTGACAGGTACTTTAAAGCTGAATCATTGCCTTCCTTTATTTTCCCGTCAAAGAATAATTTCCTGATTTCAGCAGTTTTTCTTTCCCGCAGGGCAGTTCCTGGTCAGGATCGGGCTGACCAGCCCACATTGTTATTTCATTCAAAGCGATCCTGTCACTGTTTATACCTCCGAAAATCATTGCACCCAGCCGGCCATTTCCGACAGGAGTAGCCTGCATCCATTCGGCGGCGGGTTGTTTGTACCACAGCTTCAGAACAGGTCTGCCGCTCTCCGCCCTTAAAAACGAGGATAGCGTTAAAATGATTAATGCTGGAAAAATAAACTTTCATAATGCAAATATCAATCTGGTTTGACAAAGCAATAGATAAAATTAGAATTTTATTTCAAATCGTGATCTGTTAATAATGTTATGAAGACTGACAATTATCACTCTTCACCCGGCAATATGTGTTATTTTTGTGTAAAGACCCAAATACACAAAGATTTACCTGATAATTAATCTGAAACAACATGAAGCAGACATCTTTATTCATCTTTATTTTTGTAAGTTTGATTTCATGCCGGGAGGATGACTGTAAAAAACGAAAAATCATTAACCGGATCCGGCGTTCAAAGTATTGACACTGCTGACATGACGAACAATTTTTATGATAATACTGAGACACATGCGCTTCCTGTGAAGGATCTGGTTGTTGAAGGTGAGATTGCCAATCCCGGGAAAGTAGATTTTTCAAAGCTTGACCAAACATTCGGTCATTGTTAAGGAGACTTTCCTTGACAGTGCCGGATCTGACAGGTTTGTCGGAGCATACAGGTATGATGGTTATTCGCTTTTCGATATTCTGAATGACAGAATTTTAAGCAAGGCCAACAGTGAGGAGTTTAAACCCATCATCGATCTCTATATTGAAATAGAGAATGATAAAGGTCAGAAGGTTATCTTCAGCTGGGGTGAGATCTATTATCCAAACAACCTGCATAAGATAATCATTGCTTCAGGCGTATCAAGAATTGTTCCGTCAAAAACCAAAGGATTTGTGGCCGCTTCCTTCTGAAAGCAAGATAGTTGCAGGGAGTGATCTGATAACTGAAAGAAACATATCATCACCTGTCAGAATTACTGTCAGGTCAATTCCTTTCTCATTTAAGGTAAACAGGGATATGAATCCTATGTATGCATCAGAGATAAAAATCTTCAGGTCTGCAGAACAGGCGGATATTATTAAAAAACTTCCGGCAGGGCTTAATCCTCAGACCTTCAATACAATATTTTATGGCAGGGGAAGGGGTATTCACAGCACTACGCCATTCTACAGGTATACTTTTAAAGGATCTTCTCCTTCCTTATTATCCGATCGGCAGGGATAATCTGCAGACTGGACTTCTCTGTCTGTGCGGGCATGGATGGGTACAGATGTGCCGTTTCATATTCTGAAGTCTTCAACAGGAATGACCAGCAGGAATTTCTGCTCATCACAACCAAACCTCAGGAGGACGGCGGTATGTACCGGGTTTTTGCAGCATCAGATTTTTTCTCTGACAGGGCAATTAAATCTCTGAGTGAAATTCATCTGGTGCACTGATCTTGTGAAAGACTGACTTTTCATTCCATCGTTTAAGCAACAGGCCATATTATTACGCCCCTACGGGGCTCCCGAAGTACACGGCGACTTAAACCGGGCGTTGCCCGGTTTTATAGTATAACGCCCCTGACGGGCATAGCCGTCAACCTAAGGATTGAATTGTAAAAAGAGGCTGGATACATTTTTCCCTGTGAGTTTTAACCCCTCCCTGTCCCATTTTCTGATTCCAGATTTTGTCGGGCCGTATTCTTGTACTCTATTAGCTTAGGACTTACCTCTATGGTTCTGTTATTTAAGCTCTTACAGCATCTTTCTTTGTATTGGCACCCTTCACAACATCTTGATTTATAGACTATCCTTTCTGATTTGTACCCATTTTCTGTTTTAGTCTTCTTGATATATGCAAAATCTAATATCTGGCCTGAGGGGCATTCATACTGATCCTTTTCCTGATTATAGATGAAACGGTCCGATACAAAGTTCTTTTTCTTGTATTCATTCGTCTTCTCATAATCAAAGTTGTTGTATTTTATGTAGTTACCAATATTATTGCGGACTACATAGTCATAGTTTTCTTCACTTCCGTATCCCGCATCCGTTATAACATTCTTAGAAGGGATATGTAATTGATCTTTGATCCTGTCCATGAAAGGTATAAATACGGATGTATCTGCTGCCTTTTGATAGATTCCGTAGCCCAATATGTACTGGTTCTCAGTTGCGATCTGAACATTGTAGCCAGGTTTTCTCCTCCCCCTTAACAAAAAGCAGGGACATTTAGTTCGTTAATAACTGTGTCTACCGTCCTAACTATATGATTATCTGGAATAAAGCTTCCAAGGTCTGGAGGAAGAAGCATAAGCTGATTGTGCTTGTCTTTTTTGAATACTACCTTGCCCATGAGTGTATTGTTATTTCACTAATATATAACATATTAGAGAACCAGAAAGGGAGGAAAATAGGTATTTTATCCCCTTTTTTAACTAGTTAATAACAATGTGGGTCTGAATTTTCTACACCCCCTAAGAGCTAACAATCTGGTAGTAACGTCTTTTGCCCCTTCCCTTAGTCCTTCAGAGGGCCGAGCGTTAAAAATAGCCTGGCATGGTCAATTCTTACCGCGTTAATAAATATGCCCACTGTCGCCCTCTCTACTAATGCAAAGAGGGGCAAAAGAAAAATTGACGTATGGTACCTCCCCCTCTTTGCGAGAGCAGAGAGGGGGATAAGGGGGTGAGTTCGTGTGGGTTAAGAGGGGGCATGGAGCATAGCAGGGGAAAATGTATCAAGTATGCTTTTTACAAATCATGTCTTAGGTTGACGGCTATGCCCTGACGGGGCTATAGCCGATACCCATTTGTGAGATTTAATGACAACACAGGTCTGCCTGGTTTTATAGTATGATGCCACTAACGGGGCCATAACTGATACCCATTTGTGAGATTTAATGACAACACAGGCCTGCCTGGTTTTATAGTATGATGCCACTAACGGGGCAAAAACTGTTACCCAAGTGTGAGTTTTAATGACATCACAGGCCTGCCCGGTTTTATAGTATGACGCCCCTGACGGGCTAAGATCGGCGCCATCGCATGAGGTTTCTGACGAGACTTTTTACTTCTCAATAGTCAGATACTTGCATGAGGTTTTATGTGGTCATAGGCTATTTCCTCTGGTGTCATCCCGGCATGCAGGGTCTATCTTACAGGCCGTAGGCCTTGCATATTATAGGACAGGGCGCAGCCCTGTCTGTGGACCTGCTTTACCTCCTCAAAGCCCCGTAGGGGCGCTATACTTTCGCTTAACGATTCTTTTCTTCCTGCAAGACTCTGATCTGTAAACTTGTATGAGGCTTCATGTCACAGTGTGATAACCTGAGATGTCATTCCATCTTTCAGTCCGTTAGTCATTTGATTACGCCCCTACGGGGCTCCCTAAATACACGGCGACTTAAACCGGGCGCTGCCCGGTTCTATAATATAGCGCCCCTGACGGGGCTATAGCCGATACCCATTCGTGAGTTTTAATAATAACACAGGCCTGCCCGGGTTTTATAGTATGATGCCCCTGACGGGGCTAAGATCGGTGCCATTGCATGAGGTTTCATGTGGTCATAGGGTATTTCCTATGGTGTCATTCCGGCATGTATGGTCTATCTTACAGGCCGTAGGCCTTGCATATTATAGGACAGGGCGCAGCCCTGTCTGTGGACCTGCTTTACCTCCTCAAAGCCCCGTAGGGGCGCGATACTTTAGCTTAGCGATTCTTTTCTTCCTGCAAGACTCTGATCTGTAAACTTGTATGAGGCTTCATGTCACAGTGTGATAACCTGAGATGTCATTCCATCTTTCAGTCCGTTAGTCATTTGATTACGCCCCTACGGGGCTCCCGAAGTACACGGCGACTTAAACCGGGCGCTGCCCGGTTTTATAATATAACGCCCCTGACGGGGCTATAACTGATACCCATTTGTGAGTTTTAATGACATCACAGGCCTGCCCGGTTTTATAGTATGATGCCCCTGACGGGCAAAGATCGGCGCCATCGCATGAGGTTTCTGACGAGACTTTTTACTTCTCTATAGTCAGATACTTGCATGAGGTTTCATGTGGTCATAGGCTATTTCCTATGGTGTCATCCCGGCATGCAGAGTCCATCTTACAGGCCGTAGGCCTTGCATATTATAGGACAGGGCGCAGCCCTGTCTGTGGACCTGCTTTACCTCCTCAAAGCCCCGTAGGGGCGCGATACTTTAGCTTAGCGATTCTCTTCTCTATGCAAGACCTGATCAGTAACTTTCTATGAAGTTTCATGTCGCATCGGGTTATCCTAATTGGTCATTCCAGCTTTCATGTTCCATCTTTCAGGAGGTAGCTCCAGCATACTTTAAGACAGGCAGCAGCACTCCTTGTTAAGTTCATCATTCACGTCTCACAGTCTGCAGTTTTACAGGTCCTATCAGCCCTGATTTTATACTGCCCCTGTACCTTGTCGGAACAGCTACATAATTATTGGCAAGAGTATTGTAAATCAGAACCTCAACCTGGTTTTCTCCCTTCATTACAAGTTCGGATATATCAAATGTCCATGGCGGAGAGAGCCTTATTCCTGCACTTTTCCCATTCACGAACAGCTCAGCAGATGATACCAGATCGCCAAGATCAATTATCGTATTATTTTTCAGATCCTCCTCTTCAATTTTAATACTCTTACCATACCATGCGCCTCCTGAGTATGATTTTAAGCCATCAGTTTCCGACCAGTCACCCAGGCTTATCTCACCCTTGCCACAGGTTTGCTTTAAATATTGAGGAATAGCTGCACCGCCATAATAGCCGGGTCTATATTCAATATCAAGAACTACCTGTGAAGCGCCGCTCTTCGGATTTTTTGATTGAACGAGTATATTCAGTCAATCCGTCTTCATCCGATTTGCCTGCCACCACTTCTGTCTTTACTCCATTGATCCAGCCGATACTTTCCCATATGCTGAAAAGGCAAGTGATTTTAATCCCGGAGCTGATTCAAATGCAAAAAGTCCGCTTTTTATCCTCGTTACCCCGGAAGCTGAAAGGCAGCACTCCGAAATCCCTGTACCATTTCATTGTAACAGCTTGCCTTGACAGGTACCGGCCTGGTACCATCCCTGAAAACCAGATATGTTTCACAGGCCCTGTCATAGATCATGAGTACAGAATTTGGTCCTTTTGTCAGATGAACACTCTTGCTGCCGGCATCAGTTCTTATTATTATTTATAAAGAGAGTTACCGGTTTAATATCCCCGGTGAGAAGCTCGTAATCCCCGTCCTTCGGAGCGATTACCGAGGTACAGAAGTACATAGTAATTGCCACCTTCCTCCGGGACTCTCTTTAATGACATGCTGACATCCTTCAAAGCTCCCAGACGTATAAAGTTATCATACATCTCACCCTTCAGCCCATGATATCCCTGGTGCCCGTAATCACCTTCCACCCCTGATTGCCATGAAAATGAGTAATCTTCCCAATTGTATTTTTTCCCTGAAACTGATACCGCTTCCGTTGTTCACCGGAAGCCAGTATTTTCTGAATTTCATCATCTGAAGGCAGCGGGGCAGGGGGCCCACTTTTAAAAACTGTGGTCCATATCCGCAGGTCGTTCTTTGTCCAGGATTCATCGAAGGTTAGTTTTTCTCCATTATATTCTTTATTCTCATATAAATACATCTCCCGAACTTCTGCTCCGAGAATTTCCTTTGTTGCAGGCAGTTTGAAATCGCCCCACTGGTTATCAAGTGATGGTTTCAGTTCAAATGTCCATGTGTTGCCGGGATCATACTCTTTAATAACTTCTTTGCGGTGGATCTTGTTTCCTGTTACTCCATTTTCAGGATCAAAGACAATAATCTGAATCTCACTTGACGTGAGAGGTAAGAGTTATTTCTGTTCCATCATTAGTCTGTAATGCATTATCTGACAGTGACAAAACCTCTCCGTTCCATGGGTTCCAGAGTTGAACAGCCCCTTTTGACCTGAAAAAGCAACGGCTTCCTTCCGGGAAATTGTAAAGTGCATAGACATCTCTTTTTCCGATAATACGGTGCATGACATAGGGCCGCTCTTCTATTGCTGAAAGAATTTTGAAACCTGCATCATACTTTCCTTCAATTGCTGAAGGCACCTCTTCCGGACTATGCACACAGGATCATATTCCTGCTTTTTGAAAAGGTTCTTTTAACCAGCTCTGCAGTTTCAGGATCATTCATTCCGTTTTTTTCAGTGGCTTCCGGAATATCACCTATGTTTACAATAATACCGCCCGCATTCCTGAATTCTTCTATTTTTTTAAGTGAAGCATAACGGATTGCTTTCATTGAAGGAACTATAAGCACTTTGTATTTCTCATCAGAAACATTAAGTTCCATGTTTTTTACCTCCGACCTGCCCAATGATTCAAAATCGATAAAATCAAAATCGATACCCTCTGTCATATAAAAGCTCACCAGTACTGAAAGCAATATCAACTGATTTCTCACCATCCATTTCAGTCACTACCGGTTCAGTCGGGTACATTATTGCAACATCGCAATTATGATAGCCCTGTGATAACAGGTAGGAGAGACGCTGAATACCGTTCATAAGAGGATCGATCTGGTTCCAGTATGGCATCCTGAAATGATTATCCGGCGGAGCCCATTCCCACCAGCCACCCATTGTGGAATAGTAAAGTCCGTGAAATGACAGAAGATTATAACCGGCGACATAGTTGGCAAGAACAGCATCAGTTACATCAGCCGAAGAGGTACCCCATCCGCTGCTGTGAAATCCTTCAAGCCACACTCTTGGCCGTTTATACAGATGTGCTATTGATGATGCAACTTTTGCCTTGATAATATCCTTTGAGAGCCTGGGCTGATCTGATCCCGGACCCTGGTTCCATTTCTGAGTCCTGAAATAGTCTCCGAATTCTGTCAGATCTCTTCCCCTGCCTCCATGATCACAACCGAATACAAGCCCCCTGTCCTCATGCCATCTGAAAACAGGTTCGAAAAAATTCTCCTCGCTGAGGCTCACAATCACATCATTGTAATCAAGCTTTATTTTAGGGGCTTTTGGATCAGAACTTTCAAATAGGGCATCCAGTGAACGGAATTATATCATAGCCTTTTCTTTTTTTGAATTCTTCCGCAAATATGTTGTTCCAAAGGTTGCCGCTCAATCTGAAATTCAGTTCATCAGAAAAGAAGAAATTGAGCCTTCCTGAATCCTTATCCGGAAGTGCCTTTTCGAACTTGTCGAAGAAATAGTTATTATATGCTTTCCCGCTTAAAGGGTTCATGGGATCATATGATGGAATCACTTTTTCAGAAAACACACAAATGACTTTCCATGACAGTTTTGCCGAAGTTCCAGTCCAGATTTCCTCCTTTTACAATTGGAAGCAGGTCTTTCCTGCTCTCAATAATTATTGAGCTGTCGGACCTTATCCTATAAGCATTGAGTGTCAGCAGGTTTTCAGGCATTTTCCGTGTTTACCCTGCCGGTAAAAAACATATTTTGAGCAGTTCAGCAGTGAACCGTTCAATGCAGGAATCTCTTTTATTGCTTCGTCCATTGAAAATCCCTGCCCAACACCAAGCGTATAATCGCTGAGACTCACAGTCATGTCACGCTTGCCGGCTTCGGCAGCAAACCATTTGAAAAGATCCCACCATGCCTCAGAGAACAGCGGAGGTTTGCTCGGATTTGACAATCCGTATGTCAGTCCGCCGGAATCGCGGTGCGAGTAATTTATCTGAAGACTCGAAATTCCCTTATTTGTCAGCTGATCGAGCTGCCACAATATTCGTTCGCGGGTAAGCGTATCGCCCTGCCACCAGTAGAATGGCACCTCTCCATAACCTTTTGGCGGATTAATGAAGCCCGGTAAGACATCAAATGATTGATTGCGGGAAGAGTAATCAGGAGTCAATCCCCTGTTGTGCGGATAATTGCATTGAGATCACAAGAAAAACAGCATAGTATTTTACATTTTTATTCATAATCAGGCAATCATTTAATATCATTTTCTTTAAATGCTAAGTTAAAAGTACAACTTTGATTCTGAAATTTATGTAATATTATCTTTGCTGCATTAAGTATGTAACATAAAGGATGCAGCTTAAAATCATATTCCAATCCTTACAGTAAGCATTGCACCATAATGTTTTTCTTATATTTGCTATTCACTATTTTATGATCATATATGCCATTAATAATCGTCATTTGCGGAATATCTATTTTCCTTCTGCTTATTCTTGTATTTAAGCTGAATCCATTTCTGGCATTTATGATTGTTTCACTTTCAGTTGCAATTGCAGTAGGTATGTCTGTCGAAAAGGCAGTGGCTTCGATACAGAAGGGAATTGGCAGTACAATGGGTGTTATCGTACCGGTACTGGGTTTTGGTGCTATGCTTGGCAAGCTGGTCTCCGAGAGTGGTGCCGCACAGCGAATAACATCAAGGCTTGTGGGTAAATTAGGTACAAGAAATATTCAGACATCATTAATGCTCGCCGGATTTATTATTGGGATGGCGCTCTTTTACGAAATTGGCTTTTTCATAATGATCCCGCTGGTCTTTACAATAGCTGCTTCGACAGGTCTGCCTTTGCTATATGTAGGTTTGCCAATGCTTGCATCTCTTTCAGTCACTCATGGTTTCCTTCCTCCGCATCCTGCACCTACTGCTCTGACTGCTATGTTCAATGCTGATCTGGGAACAACATTGCTTTTATGGATTGACAATTGCTGTACCATCAATACTCGTATCTCGGGACCATTTCTGGCAAGATTGCTGAGCAGGGTGGATGCAAAGCCACTCAGTGAGTTTGTGAATCAGAAAGTTTTGTCGGATGATGAGATGCCGGGTTTCCGGACAAGTTTATTCTCAGCCCTTGCTGCCGGTTATACTGATCACTTCCTCAACTATTGCCGGGTTCATCCTGGCTGACGATAATATTGTAAGAAAAATTCTCGGAGCCATTGGCAATCCTGTTGTTGCGATGCTTTTATCTGTTCTGTCAGCCATTTATTTTCTGGGTATTGCAAGGGGAAAGAAGATGACGGATATTATGAAATCACTGGCTCATTCAGTGGCCAGCATAGCGATGATTATGCTTCTGATCTCCGGTGCCGGTTCTCTGAAACAGATTCTTGTCGACGGGGGAGTGAGCGATTATATAGGCGGACTTCTGAGCCAGTCCTCGCTTTCACCATTATTTCTGGGATGGCTTATTGCAGCTGTACTCAGGATATGCATCGGTTCTGCAACAGTGTCAGGGCTGACTGCTGCCGGCATAGTGCTGCCACTTGTTACAGGAACAGGGGTCAGTCCTGAGCTTATGGTTCTTGCCGTTGGCTCTGGCAGCCTTATCTGCAGCCATGTGAACGATACCGGCTTCTGGCTGTTTAAAGAGTATTTCAGTCTCAGCATTAAGGATACCCTTAAGACATGGACAATAATGGAAACATCTATTGGTGTCAGTGGGTTGGCGGGTGTAATGATTCTTAGTCTTTTTGTAAAATAAAATAATATAATATAAGATGAAAATAAAATTTATTGGTGCTGCCAGGGAAGTAACGGGGAGTAAACATTTGATTACGACCAATCAGGGTAAGAGACTTCTCCTTGATTGCGGAATGTTTCAGGGTAAAGGTCTTGAGACTGACAGCATGAACCGCGATCTGATGTTTGATCCCTCAATGATAGATCACATTATTCTCACTCATGCTCATATTGACCATGCCGGACTTATACCCTACATGTACAAACTGGGATTCAGGGGATCTGTTATCTGTACAAATGCAACAAGGGATCTGTGCGCCATTATGCTTGCAGATTCAGCCTTCATACAGGAACATGATACAATCACCTTCAACAAAAGAAGGGCAAAGAAAGGGCTGCCACTTGTTACACCGATCTATACTCAGCAGGATGCGACTGCCTGCATGGCTCTTTTTATCGGGGTGCCAAATAATATGAAGTTCAGGATCGATGACAATATTAAGGTCACATTCACAAACACAGGTCACATGCTCGGAAGCGGGGTGGCCAATCTCCAGATAAACGAAAACGGCCAGATACGGAATATAGCCTATACAGGTGATATCGGCAGGCCGGCTGATCCTATACTGGCAGCGCCGCAGCCATTTCCGCAGGCAGATATACTGATAACCGAATCAACATATGGCGACAGGCTGCACCAGGATGTTCAGTCAGCTGAAGAGGAACTCCTTGATGTTGTTGTAGATACCTGTGTCAATAAGGGAGGCAAGCTTATTATTCCTGCCTTCAGCGTCGGACGTACCCAGGAGGTAGTATATGCGCTGAATAATTTTTTCAACCAGAGAAGACTGCCAAAAATTGATGTTTTTGTCGACAGTCCTCTTGCAGTAAATGCCACAACAGTATTCAGAATGCATCCTGAATGCTTTAACAAGGATTTTGCTTCGGTTCTCGAAACAGATTCCGATCCGTTTGGTTTTGAAAACCTTTTCTATATTACAAGGACAGAAGACTCCAAGAAGCTGAATGAACACAAAAAACCCTGCGTTATAATTTCAGCATCCGGGATGATGGAAGCCGGCCGGGTAAAACACCACCTTGCAAATAATATTACAGATCCGAAAAATACAATCCTTGTCGTTGGATATTGCGCACCGATGACACTGGGTGCCAGGATTGTCAGAGGTGACAGGGAGGTATCAATACACGGAACTGTTTATGAGGTAAAGGCTGAGGTTAAGAAAATTGAATCGTACAGTGGTCACGGCGATTACCGCGAGATGATAGGATTCCTGGGCTGTCAGGACAAAAATCTCCTTCAAAAGACATTTATTGTCCATGGCGAATATGAAACGCAGAAAAAATATGTTGAGACTCTTGCCGGTGAAGGCTTTAAGAATGTCGAAATTCCTTCCAGGGGGCAGGAGTATGAAATCTGAAATTTTTTTATGCTAACCGTTCAAAAAACAATTTAAGCTTGTTATTTTTGCCGACCGGTTTAAAATTATATACTATGGGAAGAGCATTTGAGTACAGAAGGGCAACCAAAGAAAAGAGATGGGATAAGATGTCGAAATTGTTCCCTCGGCTTGCAAAGAACATAACTATTGCGGCCAAGGAGGGCGGAGGTGATCCTGATCTCAATGCGAAGCTCCGGACTGCCATTATGAACGCCAAGGCACAGAATATGCCGAAGGATAACATTGATGCGGCAATAAAACGTGCCTCCGGAAAAGATTCTGAAAACTTTGCCGAGATCTGCTATGAGGGCAAAGGACCTCACGGGGTTCTGGTCTTTGTGGAATGTGCCACTGATAATAACACCCGAACCGTGGCAAACGTAAAGGCATACTTCGGAAAATCAGGTGGGTGCCTGGTCCCTACAGGATCGCTTGAATTCATGTTTTCAAGAAAGGCTGTTTTTGAATTTGACCTTCCGGATGACAGAAACATAGAGGAGATTGAACTGGAGCTCATTGAATTCGGTCTTGAAGAGATTGAAAATGTTGACGGCAGGATCTATGCATATGGCGATTATACAAATTTCGGATCTCTTACAGTGGCTCTTGAATCGATGGGAATAGAGGTTAACAAGGCCATTCTGAAAAGATTGCCGCTTAACCAGGTTGAGTTTACTGAAGAACAGCTGACAGATATTGAAAAGCTTATTGACAGGCTCGAAGACGATGATGATGTTCAGGCTGTTTATACAAATATAGCATGATTGCGGGACATGTCATTTCATGTCACTTAATGAATATATGCCCTGAGATCTTTCCTGACCTGCTTCCACTCGGGGAATAATTCCGAAAGCAGTTTATAGTAGTCCTTCCCATGATTGTGATGCTTGAGGTGACACAACTCATGTGTTATCACATATTCAATAAAAGTGTCAGAAAGCTTTACGAGCTCGGTGCTCAGAGTTATCATACCTTTTCTTGAACAACTTCCCCACCTGCTCTTCATTGAACGGATTGTTAGTCCAGTTGGTTTAAACATTTGATCTTCATGTTTTTTCAGGGCCAGTCCAAGCATCTCGGGAAAGATTTTTGATGCTTCAGCCTTGTAACCTTTGTACAAAAGTCTCCTGACAGCCTCCTTATCATCTGTATTATCCAGCCCCAGATCAATTGTACCCCCGTTGAAGCGGATAAATGGCTTTTTCGATTGTGCAATCTGAAGGATGCATTCCGTTCCCCGGAAAAGTTGTTTTTCGCCGGTGGTCAGCGATCCGTTCAGCCTTGTATTATCCTTTAACCTGTAACTGTCCCTGTGTTTTATTATCCATGCAGCTTTTTCCTGCACAATCCTGTTTATGGTTTTAAGAGACGCACGGTATGGGGCCCTGATTATCACTGAAGAATCAGGAAGCACGCTTATTCCAAGTGTTCTTCGTCTGGAATAGACTATCCTGAATTCAATATTATAAAACTGGTAGGTTTGCTGCTCGTTATGCATTAAATACTTTTAGTCCCGTTTAATTTACCTCAGAAAATGAATGAAATCTGTATTTTTTTGATTCAAGATAGTTTAAAACCGAATCGAGATGAAGATAAAACTTATCCTTTCTTCTTGGATCAGTACCCGGGTGTATTAACATTATGTAGCCATTCATCCCTTTGCTTTTCTCATATGCAAGGAAGTTTTTCATAAGTGAATCGCTTGAGAAATAACTTTTTCCCTTATCGGGGAATGTCCAGTCCTGATTTGTTATTGTACCGGATGAGTTGTTGACCAGTTTAAGGCCTTCCTGGCTTGTCCAACTGGCTATGCTGTCATTGTACCATTCGTAAGCTGGTAAAAAGATCCGTGCTTTGCTTTTTGTAATACCAAGTTTATCGAGTTCCCTGTAGTTGTTTCGGAGATCAGTTAGAAATTCGTTCTTTGTGACAAGAAGTGAATCCCTGTTTTCCCATGGACAGTATAAAAGATGTTTATCTGAATGTGCACCGATATAATGGCCATCAGCTTTAAGGCTTTCAATTATTTTACTGTTGGCCGGAGTTCTGCAAAAATCTCCGGTTAAGAAAAATGAGGCTTTAATTTTATGATCTCTGAGTGTTTTTGTAATGAAATCGAATCCATCAGTGAATTCATGGGCTGTGAAACAGAGATAAGATATTTTTTTCAGTTGTATCCATCCTTACAACTGCTCCCTTCAGCATTGTAATATTCGGATTGCCATCAGTATTCTGTGATCTTTTCTGCAGGCTGAAAGATAATAAACGAGGCAGGCAGTGCCGTCCATTGTGCATTCATTGCTTGTATAATCGGTTATATCATCGTGATAGCTGGCTATTGCAGGCTGGACATCAGCATACACATCCTTATTGACCATTGTTATGTATTTGCTGTGAGATCTGAAGATTGTAGAGTAGACCGGACCATCGACAAGGCCGCCATTTACCTGTCCTCCTTTTGATACATACGATGAATGGGTATACATAGGGTAATCGCCATTTTCAGGAAGTCCCACTATCATGCTTGTGCCCCACGGATTACACCCGAACAGCCAGTCCCTGTGTGCAGCTTCCATTTCAGCAAATGTGGTGTCACCGGTTATTTCAGCATAGAGATGTGCCTGGTTAAGTACTGCAGCTACAAGGTTATTTGAACACCAGATGAAAGGAACTCCTATCAGAAATGGATTCTTCCGGGCTTTTGTAAAAGTAAGCTCCAGACCTTTTCTCATAAATCCGGCAAACTCTCCCTGGTTCGTGCTTTCCTGGTTTCTTGCAATTCCGGGATGTCCCATATTGACAAACGGGTACCACTGATAATGCCGGGCGGTATCCTGTCCCATCCATGGAGTAGTGATTTCCTGTCGTCCGAATTCAGCTGCATAGTTCATGTATTTCGCATCCTTTGTAAGATTATATAATTCCGCCGCAGCAAGTTCCATATCATCAACCCAGTTATCCTCCTCATAGAAATAGGGTGCAGTCCCTGGTGCAGTCTGGCAAACTCCCGGATTCTTCAGTCCGTAATCGAAAGCTTCAATGGCTTTCTTTTCAAGCAGCAGTGAGAATCCCGGATTTATATTTTTATAAACTTCTGATCCAATGGCAAATGCCGATGAAAATTTACCGGCTGTTGAAGCTATGCCTGTTGCCCTGTTCTTGTGTTTAAAAAGGCCCTGTGGCTTTCCGGTGCATAAATAAACTGGTCTTTCATGGCCTTTTCCATAATTTGCAGAATCATTATTCGGAAATCTGAAGCCCACATGATCGCGGTCGTCTGCAATCTGATTATACATTCTTCCGGGTTCAGGATTCATTTTCAGAAGCCAGTCCAGGCCCCACTGGCTTTCGTTCAGAACATCAGGCAATCCGTCAGATCCGGGAAGACCATTTGCGAGATATTCATCAGTAAAGGATCCGGGATTTTCTGAATAGGCAAAGAGCATCTGGTATGTAGCGTTTGCCGAAGTGGCGACATACTGCAGATAATCAGCCGCATCGTGCCAGCCACCCGTAACATCCACATGTGCTGAATCATTGTTCTTTCCATAAATCTCGTAGCCGTCGTCCATATGGCAGGAATCTTTTATGTAAGGATTAAAACCACACCTCTGCTGTCTCATATAATTCAGGAGAAAATCGGCAGTCTTATCATAGACATCGTCACCGATCCGGAAGTCAGGTGATACGACATCACCTGCAGCGAGCCTGTAGGTTCCGGGTGTTGTAAACCGGGTGAAGGGAAGACGATAGCATGTCACAAACGGGTCATATTGATCAGTTTTTACTGAATTCTCAAAAGTCATTACTGTTTTCCCTGAACTTGCATCAATCAGTTCGAATGATTTTAGCGTCAGTCTGTTTTTGCTTAGAAAGACAGCTACCTTGATGTCATGTGTTCTGTAGCCCAGTTGGTTAATCCTGATCCATTCCTCTTTGCCTGTGTTGCATGAATGTATCAGAATTAATGTGCAGGTTATGAGTAATAAGCGAGAGATTCTTCATTTTTATCAGGGTTACAGTTTTGCCGCAATTTAATAATTTAAACACAAAGGATCATGAAGTGCATCACAAAGGAACACAAAGCGGGATAACAATTTTATTCCGCGTTTCAGGGTAATAAGAGTTATTTCAGGCGGCATCCAGATCCTGAAGGGAATGGAGAGTTCACCAAGCCCTCTGTTTACATATTGCACCTGCCTGCCCTCGGTGTAGATACCGTTCCAGTGAGGATAAATAAATTTTGCAGGGCTCCACCTGAATTTTTTTGATGTAATGCCAATTTGCATACCGTGAGTGTGGCCGGAAAGTGTAAGATCAATATCACTTTTTGAAACAACATCTGTTTCCCATTGATTTGGGTCATGGCTTAGAAGGATCTTCAGGTCCACACTGTCGAGCCCTGTTAGTGCCTTTTTCAGATCACCATGTATGATAACGGGATGCCTGCCTTTTGTGATTATTCCAATCAGCCCGATTTTTGCCCCTTTGATTTTCACAGTCACATTTGTATCATTCAGGACCGTATAGCCTGAGGACTTTATCTTTATTGTTGATTATCAGAACATTATTTTCTCTGTCAGCCTCAGTATAAAACGGATGATAATTTCCGAAATCATGATTCCCCATAACGGCATAATTTCCATAACGGCTCTTTGCTTTTGCAAGGATAGTGTCATTTGAGTCAAATTCGCGCCATCCAAAAGTTACAAAATCACCTGTGTTCAGAATAAGGTCAGGTTGTAATTCGTTGACCTTCTCCATGGCTCTTGCACAGAGACTTTTCCTGATTATAAAACGACGAGAGATGCATATCCGAAAGCTGAACAATCCTGAGTCCGTCAAGATCATTATTCAGCCCTTTGATTTTTATCTCAACCTTCTCAGTAATGAAATTCGACCTGCTGTAAAAATCACTGAAGGCAAGAACTGAAAACATCAGCAATTGATATCGTGAGACCGCTATTTGTAAGCCACCTTACATATCCTCCTTTTCTGATCCGGAAAAGCTTTGCCGGTGAAATGGAAAATGATTAAAATAATCCTTGGCAATACGACAGCACATATGGTGCCCGCAAAATTCATCATCAAACTTATGTGATCGGGGTTGTCATAAAAACTTTTATAGGTCATGTTTGCAAAAAGAAGCCACCACAGCAGGAAGCTGAAAATGAAGTTTACAATCAGAGATATTGTAAAGATCACTTTTGATCTTTTAAGCAGAATATCTTTCAGCGTGAGCACTGTAAGAATTTCAATGATTGAACAGAATAATGAAAATTATCATTTTTGAACAATTTGCCTCTAAAATTACTTAATAGTCAGATATAGGTATTTTTAATTTAATTCGTACATTAAACTGACAACATATTATGACTGAAGTTAAATTCTATGATGCTTTATATGAACCTGATGGAACGGTTGCTTATGCTGTTATATCTGCAAGGTACGAAAACAAATGGATATTTGTCAGGCATCAGGATCTGTCGACATGGGAAATTGCAGGAGGCCATATTGAGTCTGGTGAAACATCGCATGAAGCAGCACGCAGGGAGCTGATGGAGGAGACCGGAGCATTAAGGTTTAACCTGGAATGTGTTGCTACCTATTCAGTGACTAACGATGGGGAAGCCGGATATGGACGCCTTTATCTTGCCGAGATTGCAAAGCTGGGCAGCATACCTGATGTAACTGAAATCGCGGAGATTGTTTTGCTTGACACACTTCCGGAAAATCTTACCTATCCTGATATTCAACCATTTCTTTTCTGGAAGTCAATTGAGTATATGAACAATGGAAGACCTGATCCGATCTGCTAAAAGTAGTATCCCAGAGAGAAATATGGTGTGAAGTTACTGCTGAGATTTGATGTGCTCAGGATGAGTTCCACCGGTCCTACTACACTGTCGTATGCTATAGAAATTCCTCCGCCTATAAGGAAATTTCCTCCTGTTTGAGGTGAGTTTTTATCATTGTAGGCACCTATATTTGAAATAAGAGTCGTATAGATCTTTTCCCACATCCTGTACACGCAGATCGAGACAGATAAATGCAACATTGTCTGCACTGATCTCCATTCGCTTCAATCCTGCAAACGGCAGATAATTTCCGAAATAATTTGTCTTCTGAAAGCCGCCGATATATGATCTGTAGAAAACAGGGCCTGAGGATGAAAGTGTCAGCTGGGAGTTGAGGGCGGGGAGGAGGACAACCCTGTCAGAGAGCTGTGCTGCAAGTTTTATATTGAATCCGGCCATTACAAATGGTGATTGGCCGTTGTATGTCCATCCATTATCGGTAACAAGTTTAACAATCCCGTTCATTGTCCATCCGGAATGCGGAAAATAGGGATTATCAAACTGGTCAAGTGTTCCTTTGAGAAAGTAATTAATAAAAGCATCATCCTTAATATTTGAACTGTCGATAGCTCCGAAGGCTGAGCCAAAATGGAAATATTCAAGTGAGCTTCCAAGGGAAATTCTCAGGACATCTGAAACGACTGACTGTGTTCCAACCTCCACTCCGGTCTTCTGTACATTGATCTCGGATGTTTTATGACCCTGCTCATAGCCGAGTATTTTGTCCGATACATATGAAGCAGCTGTTATAAATCCGGGTTTCGGTCCCCTGTCAAGAGAATACCTTGCAGCGAAGTAAGGCGACATAGATAATTTTGCGTCGAGTGATAAATTGGAACCGCTTACACGGTTGCTGAAGAAAGTCATGTTTATAAGGGCGGCTGCATTGAGATCAGTATTGTAGTTTAAGCCAATATTCAGACGGTCAGTTGAATTCTCTTTTACCATGATCGTCACAACCTTTTTGTCATCACCTGATATTTTATAATCAATATTCTGATAATTACCTGTTGCATAAATTCTTGCTATGCCTTCCCTGATTTCAAAAAGGGTTGTTTTTTTATCCTTGCCGATACCAAGCTTGCCAAGCAGCGATTCAATATTGGATTTATCGGTTCCTTCAACATCAATCCTTTCCACATGAACAGGTGTGTTAATATCCGGCAGCTGATGAGGTATTTTGATCTGCGGCTGCAGTCCAAGGGAGTCGCGCAACCTGATTAGTTCCGGCAGTACTTTTCGGGCCGCATCCTCCCCGCGCTTCATCAGCACCTTTGCAGCCTCAGTATTAAAACTGGATGCCGAATAGCCTGAAATATCAGGCTTTATAAGGATATCTGCATCCTTACTGTTCCTTTTGCTCCTTTCGAAGCCGAGCAAGTGTTGTGAGCTGGGAGATCATATCCGGAATCGACTGGATTTTCTCCTTGTCTCATCAATTCATCACCAATGTCGATGCCAATAATTATATCGGCACCCATTTCACGGCAACGGTCGACAGGAAAATTATTTATTATACCTCCGTCGACAAGCATCCGGTTATCGATTTCACATGCGGCAAATACTGCAGGTACAGACATGCTGGCCCTCATAGCCCTTGGAAGAAATCCTTTGTCAAGCACGACTTCCTCTCCTGTGGCGATGTCGGCAGCTATGCATTTGAATGGAATAGGCAGATGTGAAAAATCATCGACATCATGATACCCATAGGAGAGATATGTGAACAGATCCATTGCCTTTTGTCCGTTCAGAACTCCCTCCGGAATAGAGATTTTTTTTGCTTTTATAGGAAGGGAGAGAAGATATCTCGATTGTTCTTCTTTTGTGATGGCAGGGATGAAGGCTCTTCTTGATTCATTGCTCAAAAGTGCTTCCCAGTTCTGACTTCCGATAACCTTTTCAAGTGTTTCAGCATCATATCCCAGTGAATACAAGCCTCCGACAATGCTCCCTATGCTTGTTCCTGTAATAAAGTCTACCGGAAGGCCGGCCTCTTCAATGACTTTAAGCGCACCCACATGTGCAAACCCTTTGGCTCCTCCTCCTGAGAGAACCAGCCCGATCTTCGGGCGATTAATAGTATCCTGGGTATAAGCCTGAAATGAAAGCGCAGTAAATATGACAGCAAGAGATAGAATCTTCACTACTTATATATATTCAAATGTGACTTTCTTGAGCCACTTTTCTTCAAGCAGCCTTGCAATTCTTTTAACGACAGTCCTTCTGATTTCGAGATCGACCGGCAGGTTTGGGTCCTGGTGGGCGATATTTATCCTGGTCCCGATAATGAAGTGGATCTCATCACTTTCCATTATCAGTCTGACAATTTTATCAGCCGGCCCTTTTCCAAGCCTTACACTGTTGTTATATGTTTTCAGCAATTCATTGACCTTCTGAAGTGTAAGGATTCCTTCAGTAACAAGATCGATTCCCTCAAGAAAACTTTCAGGAGGAAGCTCCGGATCTTCAAAGATCAGTTCATCCACAATTGTCCTGTTCAGTTCCCTTGCCAGGATATCTGCTGTTGTGCCTCCGCAGAGGATCACCTTTCCCTTGTATCCAAGCACCTTTGCTGCAAGATCCTTATCTTTTTCCTTTTCGTAGGGAGGACCGGTGCATATAAGCAGTTTGCGCGGCTCCCTGAAATATATTATTGCACAGCTGATATCATCGCGGGCTTTGTAGCTGTCATTCTTATGTGCCATTGTAACGATTTTTCCTGCAAGCATTGTCGCCGAAATTGATGCTTCGCTTGTAACAAGCGAAGAAGCATAAGTAGGCAATGTTTTCTCTTTCCCAGCCGAACGGGAAAGCTTCACTTCCCATTCCGCTTTGAGATACGCCATCGGAACAGAATATGATTCGGTCTTCCTTTTCAGGATAAAAAGTGCAGGTTTTCAGGACTTTTCCGGCATTTTTCCCTTTGTCAAGAACAACTTTTTTCCAGGTTGGATCAAAGATCTGATTTCCTCGCAATACAACTGTTGACGGATTGTCATACTCAAGAATGTTTACCCTTCCGCTGCTCTCGATATCCACTATTGTGAATGTGGAATAACTGATTTTTCGCTCACTGCAGACAGGCAGTGTATTCATGATTATCTCGGCAATCCGCTCAACCTCCTTATGTTCACGTGTGAAATTAAGGGCCATAGTTGCAGTAAGGGTAGCCAGGATATTTGCCTTTACACCATGTCCCATGCCATCGGACAGAACAGCTATCACCCTGTTTTCTTCCTTTATTGAACGGTACAGGAATACGTCGCCGCAAATTCGTTCACCGTCATGATTCCTCTGCTGACTGTTGACCTCTATGAAAAAATTCCTGTTCACCTTCTATTTTTTCAGGGTGTTTTTGAGACTGACTTTTTTCGATTTGTATGACTCGATTATTGAGTTGAGCATCTGTTCTGTTTCAGAGGCTCCTTCTCCAAGGAGGAATCCAATCTGCTGAACCATTTCAAGATTTTTATCGATCACTTCGCTGACCCTGATGATCACCTCTTCACCCTGTACTTCAGGAGAGTAGAGATCGCGGATAATTGCACCGCACATCTTGTTCTTCTTGATGGGAAATATTGAGATATTGAGCATCTTATCCTCAAAATGGACATCCTTGCTTACAACAGGTTCATCTTCCTTGATAACAAAAGTAAACATGTTATATACATTGAAAGGAATAAGAGTCTTTAATGTCAGCGCCTGCCAGTCCGGGTATTACGTCGGAAATAGCTTTTGCATCTTCGCCGATAATATTGATAAAGCTCTGGTTGGAATGGAGTATTTTAAGGTAATTGTCAACAATCACAACTCCGGTGGGAAGCTTTTCGAGCATGTTATTCATCATGTCGGAAGTATTCTGGGCAATCTCTTTTTCCCTGCGGGCCAGCTCTTCTGATTCCTTCAGCGCTTTTTTTGTTTCAGCCAGCTTCCTGTTTGTCTGCCTGAGTGTTTCGATATACTCCTGTTTATTCCTGAGATTGAATGTATGGCACATCTCGGGTATTGCAAGCCCTTTGGCTACCGTGGATGCAAATTCCCGGCATGAAAGGTAGCCGCATGCTCCGCAGTTTATCTCCTCATCCGGATTTTCTTTTCCTACAATCTTCAGCACCTCATTTATTGCCTCAACAGGAGGGTCCGGAATTCTCTGGTCATTTGGAGAAAAGCTCCTTGTAAAAGTCAAGTCTTGACCATCTTTCCATATCATTCTGCCACTGTTCCTTATCAAGTTTGCCGACTCTCTTCTCGGCATATTTTCTTACAAGTGCACGTCTTCTGAACCTTTCGTTGTGATGTTCCATTGCAGGTCCGAGAAGGCAGCCATGGCAGAAGAAACAGATTGAAATGATGCTTTATTGTATCGATATATTTATCAAAATCATTTACAGCCTCCATTATATCCTCTTTTCCTGAAGCTGTAATTACACTGCTTGAAACCATATCGCGCTTTATTCCACCTGCCTGGATAATACCTGCAGGAAGAGGATAGAGGGCTCCCCAGTTCCCATGAGGCGGATCAAAATCTGACATCTTCACAAGCCTTTCCTGAATCTTCATCTCATCAAAAAGCTGTCTGAGCTCAATAAAGGTAAGAACACCTTCAACAAGGTTTCCTGATTCGTAGACAAGAGCTTCATCCTTTGCATCGAGACAGGGACCTATCTGCACCGTAGCAGCTTCTGGTCCGTATAACTCCTTCACAACCATTGCAGTGGCAATCATTGGAGAGACCAGTGGTGCAAGGTTTGGCACAAGCTCAGGATAGAATTTTTCTATCATTTTAACAATTGAAGGACAGTTGGCAGTTATAAAGTATTTGCCCTCAGCCCTTGAAAAAAGCTTTGCATAAGCTGCAGCAACAAGATCGACTCCGAATGAAACCTCATGTACATAATCAAATCCGAGCGAACGGATCATTGCAACAAACTTCCTGTAATCAGTAATATCATCAAACTCTGAAGCAATGCTTGGTTCAATGAGAGCTACAGTCTTTCTTCCGGAGGAAAGAAGCATTTTCACCTCCTCTTTTGAGTCGCGGAATGCTTATTGCCTTCGGTGTGCACGATACGAAGCATAATCCGCACCCGATACAACGCTCAGGAAGAATATATGGATGCGCCTTGTGAGGCTTTACCTCGATTGCATTGACTGGGCAGACACGTACACAGGAATATGAATTTCTGCATTTATCGTCATTTATATATAGAACCGGTTTTCTTTCTGTCATAATGATTACTTTCAGGTTTAAACTAATCCTGCAAATTCTTTTTCAAGGATGCTCTCTATCTTGGCAACAGTGACATCCTCTATAATCACTCCATTTATGTTCAGATTTGGCCCGTTGCTGCAACGCCCCATACACCTGGCCCCTTTGAAAACTATTTTGTCGTCGAGATGGTTCTTCTTGAGATACTCCTTTATGAACATCACTACATCCTTGTTCCCCCTGGAAAAACAGGAACTGCCTAGACAAATCTGCATTTCAATTCTCTGAGCCATATTTACTGTTCATAAATAAACACCAGCATCAAAAGTAGTAATTTTTTGACAGCAGACTGCATAACATTCTCAATCTATAAATTGTAGCTACGGCCCTCCTGACTAGCTCCTGATTGCAGGAACCAAACCACATACCAGGATTTTCCCACTCAATAAAATATTTTTATAAATGACCATATAATACAGATAATATACTGTTTTAAATAAAATACATAAAGTGATATTTATTATTGTTAATAAAATAACATTGTTTATTTATTAACAATAAAATAATCTATATTTGTAAAGATAAATGTTTACAATATTTAACTTTTATGAGTGCCGATCTTGATATAATTCTTAAAAAATATAAAAGCGGAAAAAGGGAAGATCTGATTCCGCTGCTTCAGGAGATACAGGAAGATCTTGGATATCTTTCCGAAGAGGCGATTATAAAGGTTGGGCGGTTTTCTTGGGCTGAGCACAACAAAAATATATGGACTCGCAACATTTTATGACAGATTCAGGTTTTTTCCTGCAGGAAAGATCCAGATAAGGATTTGCAACGGAACCTCCTGTTTTCTGAACGGATCAAAATCAATAATTGACAAAGTCAGGGAAGAGACCGGTATTCTCCCCGGACAGACTACAAGGAATGGAATTTTCAGCTATGAGATAGTTTCCTGTATGGGAGGATGTCACAACGGACCTGTAATCAACGTAAACGGTGATATATCACACTCATATTAAAGCTGAACAGTTGCCGGAGCTGATCAGAAAACTTAAGTATGTCATTGAGAATGACTAATAATTTTAAAAGCCGAGATGGAGGATTTAAAAACTTTCCTTATTGAGAAGGTTCTGTTACTGGGATCAGATACACTGCATCCTGAAACGGAAAAAATTTTAAGGCAGGTGAGACGGGAGAAGCCCGATAATCCGGTAATTTATGTTTCTTCAGGAACAAGCAGCCTTATTGCAGGATCAGAAAAGACCCATTCCGCATTAGCAGAATACATAAGTGAAAACTCACTGAAATCCGCGCTTGTGAGGGTCGGCTGTAATGGTCCGGCCAATTTTGAACCGCTTCTTTGTATACATCTGCCTGGAAAGAACAAGCTCTTTTTCAGAAATGTGACTGAAGAAAAGGTTGAGCCGCTTCTGAATGGGGTATTTCATAACGATATTAATGAGGAAGATCTTGCAGGGCAGACAGGTTCAAGGGGATTTGAATACTGGCCCGGGATACCCTTCATGGAAGAGCTGCCGTTTTTTTCACGCCAGAAAAGGATTATCCTGTCAAACTGCGGATGCTATGATCCTGAAAGCATTGAAGAATACATTGCCAGGGGAGGGTATCGCACATATATAAAGGCAATACGGAACTATACATTTGAGGAAGTCTGCGACATAATAGAGAGGAGCGGGCTCAGAGGCAGAAGCGGAGGCGGGTATCTGACAGGACTTAAATGGAAACATGCTCTGAACACATCATCCAGTGCACGGTATCTTATCTGCAATGCAAAGGAAAGCGACCCGGGGGCTTTTACCGACAGAACAATACTTGAAAGTGATCCGCATCGTCTCATTGAAGGCATTGCAATAGCATCATACGCCATCGGCTCATCAAATGCCATTGTGTTCATAAGGTCAGGATCTGACCATGCAAGGAAAAAGCTCCAGAAGGCAATAGACATGGCACGCGACTATGGTATTATCGGAAATAATATTTTTTCAAGTGGTTACAGCCTCGATATTGTAATACGTAAAGAGCCGGGTGCATTTGTCTGCGGTGAGGAGACAGCTCTTATAAACACTCTTGAGGGAAAAAGAGGTATGCCTCAGCTCAAACCGCCATATCCGACGACATCGGGACTCTTTGGTAAGCCGACAGTTATCAACAATGTGGAGACTCTGATGAATGTGCCTCTTATAATGCAGAACGGGCCGGAATGGTTCCGTTCGCTGGGTACTGCCAGAAAGTCCGGGCACAAAAGTATTCGCAGTTGCCGGAAAAGGACGGATGTCAGGTGTTGTGGAGGTTGAGATGGGAACAACAATAAGAAAAATCCTCGAGGAAATTGCAGACGGTATAAAGGAAGGAAAGGAGTTCAAGGCTATTCAGCTTGGCGGAGCTTCAGGATCATTCATTACAGGAGAAAACCTTGATACTCCAATCGATTTTGAAAGCCTGAAGGAAAAGGGTATTGGCATGGGAGCAGGAGGGTTCGTGATAATTGATGAGAACACCTGCATGGTTGACCTTGTGAGGTATTACATGGAATTCATCCGGAATGAAAGCTGCGGAAAATGCATCCCATGCCGTGAGGGAACAGGAAGAATGCTTGAGATACTTGAGAGCGTGATAAGAAAGCCGATGAATGAGGAATCAGGAACTACACTTGAACGATTCAAAGGCGTAATGCAGCTTGAGACAATAGCATCAGTAATGAAGGATACATCGCTTTGCGGACTGGGACAGACTGCTCCGAATCCTTTCATAAGCGCACTTCAGGAATTTCAGGGATGAATTCGAGGAACATATTTTTGACAGGAAGTGCAGGGCAAATATCTGCCGTGGATTAAGATCATTCTCGATCGATGTTGAAAAATGCACCGGCTGTACCGCCTGTGCTGCCAAATGTCCTGTAAACGCGATCTACGGTACCAGGCTTCAGCCATTCTTCATTGTCGAGGATAAATGTATTGGCTGCGGTATCTGTTTTGATATATGTAAGTTCAGTGCTATAAACGTTAAATAAGCTATATGCTCTTTACGATTCAGGTAAATAATAAAAGTATAAAGGCAGAGAAGGGAGAGACAATTCTTTCGGCATTGAACCGTAATGGTATTATTATTCCTACCCTTTGCAGGATGAAGGAGTTCACTCCGACAGGAGCATGCCGGATGTGCGTGGTTGAGGTTGAAGGACGCGAGAGGCTTGTAACAGCCTGTTCCCAGCCGGTTGAGGAGTGGATGAAAATAAAAACCCATTCACCAAGGGTCATCCAGGCCAGGAAAACAATCGTAGAGCTCCTGTTGTCAAATCATCCGGACGACTGCCTCTATTGTGACAGGAATCTTAACTGTGAACTGCAGCGTCTTTCCGAAGAACTCAATATAAGGGAGACGGAGAATCAGGGGGAGGAAAATAAAGCCTCGTCTCGACCAGTCAAGCCCTGCAATTGTGAGGGAACTTTCAAAATGCATCCTCTGCGGAAGATGCGTCAGGGTATGCGAAGAGGTAATCACAGCAACATCACTCGATTTTATAAACAAGGGAAGAGCAACTCATGTGGGAGCAGCAATGGACAGGGATTTTAACTTCTCAAGCTGCATCCATTGCGGACAGTGTGTACTCGTATGTCCAACAGGTGCTCTTCATGAAAAGCATAATATAACAGAAGTCCAGGAATATCTTAATAAACCCGATATCATAAAGGTTATCCAGTATTCTCCGCTTGTAACTGCTGGCATTGCTGAAGAGCTGGGAATGAGATATACAAGGGAGTTCGACAGGATACTTAATGCAGTGCTGCGAAGGATAGGATTTGACAAGGTTTTTACAACCGGAATTGGTACCGATCTTTGTATAACTGAAATAGCAGGTCAGCTGGCTGCCAGGATAGATCAGAAAGCAGATACTCCTCTCTATATATCTGCATGCCCCGCCTGGGTTAAATATGCTGAGCAGTTCCTGCCATCGCTTATACCTCAGCTCTCAACTATCAAGTCGCCTCAGCAGATAACAGGGGTGCTGATCAAGACAATTGTTGCCGATCAGCTTGGTGCAAAGCCGGAACAGATATTTTCTGTTTCTGCAACTCCCTGTATGGCAATGAAATTTGAAGCCAGACGCGATGGAATGATGCGCAAAGGGATCAGCGATGTTGATACAGTCCTTACTGTTCGCGAGCTGGCAAGGCTCATCCGGTTGTATGGCATAGATATAACAAATGTTGAACATGAACCCGCAGATGAACCATTATCAGGCAGGAGTTCATCTGCAGTTCTCGCAGAGGTTTCAGGCGGAATGGCTGAAGGGGTTTTAAGACTGTTCTATTATACAAAACTCAAAAAAGAGGCGGATAAACAATATTTTAAAAAAATGCGTTCAGCAGGTTCCTTCCGCGAGGTCTCGTATTGCAGTTGGCGACATTGAAGTAAATGTTGCAATAGTTGATGGTCTGACGGGACTTGGAGAAACTAAGGCATGCAATTGCTTCAGGGAAGAAATTTGATCTGGTTGAAGTGATGACTTGTCCCGGAGGCTGTGTACATGGTGCCGGTTTGTCATTCAATGCTTCAAGGGATGAAATAAAGAGCAGGGCAAAACTTGTATACCAGATTGATGAAAGTGAAGCAATAAATCTTCCGTGTAAATCACCTGCAATGATGAACTTATGCGACAACCTTCTTGAAGGCTGACAGTGAGATATCGGATAAAAAGATTTTTTATACTCATTTTGAGAAAAGAAATGTACTGTTATAGATACATTATTTGGTTGAATTCCTATATAATCTGAATTATGCTTGTTTATACAATAAAGGAACTTTGCCGCACATGTTATACATGCGTAAGGGAATGTCCTGCCAAAGGCAATTCGTATAGTGGGAGGACAGGCCGAGGTTATTGATGACAGGTGCATAGCCTGCGGTAACTGTACAAAGGTATGCAGTCAGGGTGCAAAGGTATTCCTGAATACAACCGACAGGGTTGAGCGCTTGCTCGAAAGCGGAGAGAGTGTAGCAGCGATAGTAGCTCCAAGTTTCCCTGCAGAATTTTCTGAGCTTGCAGATCATACTGTTCTGGCAGGCATGATAAAAGCCCTTGGATTTGAATATGTGGCTGAAGTCTCTTTTGGTGCCGACCTTGTGGCAGACAGATATAAAAAGCTTGTTTCAGAGAAGAAGAATTTCTATATATCCTCCGATTGTCCTTCAATTGTTAATTATGTGAAGTTCTATCATCCCGGGCTTGTTGATAATCTTGCACCGGTTGTCTCACCTATGGTTGCAATGGGCAGGGTAATAAGGGAAAAATATGGAAAGGATACCCGGATAGTGTTTATTGGTCCCTGCGTCGCCAAAAAAGCTGAGAGTTCTGAAATTGATGAGGCAATAACATATACTGAATTGCGTGAAATGCTGACCGAGAAAGGAATCAGTCCGGAAAACAGTGCAAGAATCGATTTCGATCCGCCTGTCGGTGGACGAGGTGCCATTTTCCCGGTGGCCCGCGGATTGCTTCAGACAGCAAGGATAAGCGATAATGCAATAACCGGCGATATAATTGCAGCAGAAGGCAGAATAGATTTCCAGGGCGCACTGAAGGAATTTGAAGCAGGATTGATTAAAAATCAGCATATGGAACTCCTCTGCTGCGAGGGTTGCATTATGGGCCCGGGTTTATCAAAAAACGGCAAACAGTATAACAGACGTTCACTTGTAAGTTCATATGCCAGCAGTAAAAGAGATTATATTGATTCTGAAATATGGAAACAGGCATTTGAGGAATTTGCAGATCTTGACCTGAGTGTCCATTTCAAACCCGATGATCACCGGATTGAGGAGCTCGACGAGAAGGAGGTCAATGAGGTGCTTGTGAAGATGGGAAAGAAGACAAAAAAGGATCAGCTCGACTGTGGAGCCTGCGGCTATGAGAGCTGTATTGAACATGCCATAGCAATAAAAAAAGGACTTGCAGAAGTCGAGATGTGCCTGCCATACACTATCGAAAAACTGCATAAATCGGTTAAGGATCTTGCTCTCTCAAATGAGAAGCTCTCATCAATGAAGCAGGCTCTGAAACAATCTGAGAAGCTTGCACATATGGGACAGCTCTCGGCAGGGATCGCGCATGAACTGAATAATCCGCTTGGAGTTGTGATAATGTACAGCAATATCCTTCTTGAAGAATCAAAACCGGGAGAACCTTTCAGTGAAGATCTTAAACTGATAGTTGAACAGGCAGCCAGATGCAAGAAGATAGTTGGAGGTTTGCTGAATTTTGCCCGTAAGAACCAGGTTAACCACCAGATGGTAAGCATAAAGGAACTTGTAAATCATAGTCTTGAGAGCCTTATTATACCTGAAAAGATTAAAATTAACATAAATGATCAATGCACAAATCCTGAAGCAATGCTTGATCCGGAGCAGATGATGCAGGTTCTTACAAACCTCATCAAGAATGCTTTCGATGCAATACCGCTGAAGGTACTAATAAATATCAGGCTTGAAGATACCCTGAGTGATGTCATAATGACAATAAGCGATACAGGTACAGGAATAAGGGAGGAGGACAGGGCAAAAATATTCGAACCTTTCTTTACAACAAAGGGTATTGGTCATGGTACAGGTCTTGGGCTTGCAACAGCTTATGGAATTGTAAAGATGCACAAGGGACAGATAACTGCAGAATCAAATAACGACCCGGCAAAAGGGCCTACAGGGACAAGCTTTAAGATTGTTTTGCCACGAAGGAAAGAGTAGGCAGGAAGGCGGCAGGGCTCAGAGCTAAGGGCAAAGGGCGAAGGTCAGAGTAGCATCAGGTGCAAAAGGCAATGAGTTAACGTGGATAGGAAATTCATGTTAATAAAATAACATTAGTTATATTTATCATATCAACTGTTTGATTTAAAGAATTTTTAGAAATTTGCATAAAGATGAAGAAGAGTGAAATTACGATACTGGTGGCGGATGATGATCCTGATTATCTTTTTCAGACAGTATTCAACCTTGAAAAGGCCGGATACAAGACAATGGCAGTAGAAAGCCAGGCCGAGGCTGAATCGGTAATAGCAAAATACAAACCGAATCTGGCAATATTTGATCTGATGATGGAAAATGACGACAGCGGATTTATTCTCTGTTACAAAATGAAAAGAAAATATCCGGATGTGCCTGTGATCCTTGCAACAGCTGTATCGCATGAAACAGGCATGTCTTTCAGTATTGATTCGGAACAGGAAAAGGATTGGATAAGGGCTGACAGGTATCTTGAAAAAGGGATCAGGCCAGAACAGCTTGATCAGGAAGTAATGAAACTATTAAAACTTTAAAATGGCTGTTTTAAAAGTACTTGTAATTGATGATGAGCCCGGGATACGTTCAGGAGTTTCCAGGATACTTAATAATTTTCATGTTACCTATCCGTTTATGGATGAGGACTATACATTTGAAGTTACTGAAGCTGCAACAGGTGAGGATGGACTGGCAATACTTGAACGGGAGATGCCCGATATACTTGTTGCTTGATAATAAGCTGCCCGGAATCCAGGGTGTTGATGTGCTTGAATTTATAAGGAAAAGAAACTACGATATTGTAGTTGCAATGATAACATCATATGCTTCGCTCGATGTTGCAATCAGGGCCACACGCGACGGTGCAATTGACTTCATTCCGAAACCCTTTACTCCCCAGGAGCTTAAATCGAGCATCGAAAATATTACCAAACAGCAGTATCTGAAGAGGATAACTCATAAGATGAAGCAGGAAGGGAAAAAGATCAGATATCAGTTCCTTTCTGTACTTTCCCATGAACTTAAAGCGCCGCTGAATGCACTTGAAGGATATCTGAGGATGATGCAGGAGAAACAGGCAGGCGACAGGATTGAGGATTATGCCACTCCTATTGAAAGGTCACTTCAGAGGATACAGGGAATGCGCAGCCTTATAATGGACCTTCTTGATTTCACAAAAATAAGGCTCGAAAGAAAAGAAGAAAAGATACAGGAGGTCAATCTGGCAGAAGTGGCTTCCGAGGCGATAGTAACTGTTCAGCCCTATGCAATACAGATGGATGTAAGTATAAATCTTGATGTCAGATCTGATGTTGTTATAATGGCTGATCCTGATGATATGGAGATTGTTTTCAATAACCTGATCTCAAATGCCGTGAAATACAACAAAGTTGGAGGAAAAGCAGAAATTACAATCGATTCATCCGACAGTGAAGCAATTCTGATCTTCTCTGATACAGGTATCGGCATTACTAAGAATGACACTGAAAACCTCTTTACGGAGTTTGTAAGGATAAAGAACGAAAAGACAAGAAATATTTCCGGCAGCGGACTTGGATTATCAATTGTCAAGAAAGTGGTTGAACTTTATCATGGGACAATAAATGTTGATAGTACACCTGATGTAGGAACAGTATTTACAATCAGATTACCAAAAAAACGAATAACTATTGCCTGAAAATGAAGTGCATCCCTGAAGCAGTTGAAAACATGTATACTACATTAAATATTCAAAATGAAACTACCAGGAAAAACAGTCGAAAGGCTCAGCGAATACAGAAGAACACTTCTGGAATGTCTTAACGAAAAAAGAAATTTCATTTTTTCCCATGATCTTGCTGCCCGTCTTCATATTACTGCTGTACAGGTCAGACGCGACCTGATGCTGATTGGTTATTCAAGTGTTCTCAGGAAAGGTTATGATGTGAGAGAGCTTATTGATACAATCGGAAAGATAATCGATTCGGAAGAGAGTGTTAATGTTGCGGTAATAGGTATCGGAAACCTTGGAAGGGCTGTTGCCGGATATTTTAAGGGGAAAAGGTCGAAGCTTAACCTGGTGGCTTCATTCGACAATGATCCTCAGAAGGTCAACAAGGTGATCTCCGGAGTTAAATGCTATCCGTATTCAGACAGTGAAAAGATTATAAGGGATCTGGATATCCGGATAGCAATACTTACTGTTCCGCCGGATTTTGCAGTTGAAATTGCAGAAGAGGCTGTTCGTTTTGGGATAAAAGGCATTCTGAATTTTACAACAATTCCGCTGAATGTCCCTTCAGGAGTCTACCTTGAAGAATATGATATGATCACCTCAATAGAGAAAGTAGCATATTTTGTAAAAGAGAATAAGATCTAGGAAGCTTCCCGTGACTATGAAGATTTTCAGAAGCTTTGAAGAAGCAAAAAATATCAGAAATCCTGTTAGTAACAACCGGATCATTCGACGGGGTCCATATAGGACATAAAACCATCCTTAACAGGCTTAAAGTACTGGCTGAAAAATACGACGGAGAATCGGTACTTATAACCTTTGATCCTCATCCCCGAAAAGTTCTTTATCCTGAAACTGCAGGAAAAGAGCTCAGGCTTATAAATTCACAGGAGGAAAAGCTGAAGCTTCTTGAAAAAGCCGGGCTTGACAATGTAATAATAATTGAATTCACAAGGGAGTTTTCAAGGATCACAAGCGAAGAGTTTGTACGTGATATATTACATGGGATACTGAATGCAAAAGTTGTGGTTGCAGGATTCAACCATCATTTTGGATTCAACAAGGAAGGTGATTACAGACAGCTCTGGGGGTGGCAGGAGAAATATAATTTTGAAGCGGAAGAGATACCTGAACAGGAGGTTCAGAATGAAACTGTAAGCTCAACAAAGATCCGTAAAGCTATAAGTGAGGGATATATTCAGAGAGCAAATGCCTATCTTGATCACTATTATATGATAATGGGAACAACGGAGGATTGCAGAAATGAAAATTCAGAAGATGCCTTCGTCACTTGCAAGAATTTCACTAACAGAGGAGTGTAAGCTTCTTCCCTCACCAGGAATATATGCTGTTTCAGTGGAAGCAGGATCCACTGTTTCGAAAGGAATGGTAATTATAATTAAAAGAGAGGAATGCATAAATGAGGTTCTGATCGATATTTTCGATGACCTCACACTGGCTCCTGATGAGAAAATCTCAAGCTTCTTCCATAAGAAAATCCATGGGGCTGTAAATCTTGCTGACAGTAAATCAGCACAAAGGATCAACTCGGCAAAGGAAGAGATCCTTGAGCTTATTTACTGAGAATAATCTTTCCGGGTGGCCTATTATTCATTAACTTTGCATCGAAATTTAATATTATTAATTAATGAGGTTTTCACCTGAAAAATTAAGCATTCCTGATCAACGAATGAAACCATTCATTGATACTGAAGAGATATGGAATCTTATACACAATACAAAACCGGATAAGCAGAGAGTAAGGGAAGTAATTGCAAAATCGCTCGACAAACAGAGGCTTACAATGGAAGAGACGGCTGTCCTTATAAATTCAGTCGGGACAGATCTGGCTGATGAGATCAAGGACGGTGCACGCGAGCTGAAAGAGAAAGTATATGGAAACAGGATTGTCCTTTTTGCACCGCTGTATGTTGGGAACAGATGTATCAATAATTGCAAATATTGCGGCTTCAGGGCATCAAATGCCGATGCAATAAGAAAAACACTAGATGACAGGGAAATCAGTCAGCGAGGTTGAAGCCCTGGAGGATAACGGACAGAAAAGACTGATTCTTGTTTATGGCGAACATCCCGACTATTCACCTGAATATATTGCACATACTGTAAAACTTGTTTATGGTGTCAAGAAAGGTCATGGTGAGATAAGAAGAGTCAATATCAATGCTGCTCCTCTCGATATTGAGGGCTTCAGAACAGTAGGAGAATCGGGTATAGGAACATACCAGATCTTTCAGGAGACCTACCATCCGGAGGCATATAAATGGTACCATCTTGGCGGCAAAAAAAGAGATTATGAATGGCGTCTGACTGCTCTTGACAGGGCACAGGAAGCAGGTATAGATGATGTGGGAATCGGCGCCCTGTTTGGTCTTTACGACTGGAGGTTTGAGGTACTGGGACTTGTTCGTCATACAAACCATCTTGAGGCTTGTTATAATGTAGGTCCGCATACAATTTCATTCCCGCGAATAAAGGATGCAGTGAGCCTGAATATCGACAAGAAATATGAAACAAGTGATGATGATTTTAAAAAGCTTGTTGCAATTCTGAGGCTGGCAGTTCCATATACCGGATTGATACTCACTGCCCGTGAGGCTCCTGCAGTACGGAGGGAAGTGCTGCAATATGGAGTTTCACAGATTGACGGAGGCACAAAGCTTGAACTCGGATCCTATTCAGATTCAAAAAATGAAGAGCAGAACCTGAACCGTGAACAGTTTAAAATAAATGATGCCAGATCGCTTGCCGAAGTAATTGACGAACTTCTGACAAACGATTACCTTCCGTCGTTCTGTACATCATGCTACAGAATGGGACGAACAGGCGAACATTTTATGGAATTTTCAGTTCCTGGTTTCATAAAGAGATTCTGTACCCCAAATGCAATTCTCACACTTTCTGAATATATCTGCGATTATGCACAGGGTGAAACAATTGAAAAAGGATGGAAAGTAATTGAAAAAAATATCGAAAAACTTGAACCTGCTGTAGCTGAAGGTACCAGGGTGAAAATTGAAAGAATCAAGGCAGGGGAGAGGGATCTTTATTATTAGACGCAGAGCGAGGGCGTGGCAGAGGCTGAGCGACTGAGCGACTGAGAGGCAGTAGCGACCAGAGGACTGGAGCGTATTTAAGAAGCAGTGTAACTCTGTGCAAAACTCCGTGTTACTCTGTGGTTAAATTAAAGTAACAGATACTTCTGCCTTAAATATATCGATTCTCAACTTTAAATCAAATTATATGATAAAGGTTCTCGGAATAAAAATCATCGACAGGATAAAGGAAGCTGGTCTGACTCAGAGCGTTTTATCACGGCATGCAAATGTTATAACAACACGGCTTGGATTTCATGAAGTGACTGATGAGATCTGCAGCCGGGAGGCTTATATTATTCTTCACCTTAATGGTGATCCTGCTGATTCCGAAAATCTGAGATCTGAACTTGAAGCACTGGGCGGGATTGAGATCCGTGAAATGACCTTTAACACTGATAAGGAATTCCTGAATACTGAATCAGTCAGAGTGCATCTGTTGAAATACTTGGTATCCTTGCTGAAAGAAATAAGCCTGTAATTGACAAAGTACAGAAAATCCTTACATCATATGGCTGTAATATCCGCACCCGTCTTGGTGTTAATGAGGTCTTTTTCGGCGAGCCGGCCGGCCTGATTATCCTTGAATTAAAAGGCGATGTCAAGCCAGAGACTGCTTCTTGAAAAAGCCCTGAAATCGCTTGAACATGTCCATGTGAGGACAATGGTATTTTAATATCTTAAGGCCCGTGCCAGGTTCCTCCCTTTCAACAATAATGGGAAGCTTGAGCACCATGCGCTCTGAACCAATCCACGGATCAGTTTACAGGCTATCCCCGAAATCAGCCCTGAACTTCGCCATAAGCTTTTCAGGCCATGGGCTTGTAGAGTCGAGTCTTCCGGTGAAGAATCTGAGTACCGGCGGTTCTTCAACAAATTTGAGTCCTCCGACAAGTTCCCTGTTTTGATATAACCAGTTCAGACGGTCAATAAGATATTCAACCTGTGAAAGAGTAAATACCCGTCGTGGAAATGCAAGCCGCATCAGCTCAAGCTCGGCATAAATATCATTTCCCTGCTCATCCCTTATGCTGCTGAGTGTTCCACGTTCCATTCCGCGGACCCCTGATATAAGATAGAATGCTGCAACAAGTGCTCCGGCAGGATATTCACTCTGAGGAATCTGTGGTAAGAATGTCTGTGCCTCAACATGACAGCCCAGAGCTCCGCCAGGCATTATTACAGGTAATCCCAGTTTGTCGAGTTCCTGAACTGCATAGTTGATGAATGAAGGAGACTGACCCACAACATCCTCTTCACAGTGTCTCATACAATCCGACTGTCATCGCCTCAATTTCACGGATAGAAATACCTCCATATGTAAGGAATCCTTCATACAATGGAACCAGGTCCTTCATTTTATTGTACAGATCCTTGCTGTTGGTGCAGATAGCTCCACCTCGTGATGAACTTACTTTTCGTCCTGAGAAATATACAATATCAGACAGACTGCACATCTCTTTCAGGATATCACCGATTGATGAATTCTTATAAGCTGCTTCCCTTTTTCTGATGAAATATGCATTTTCGCCGATGAGGCTGGCATCAAGAACAATGATTATCTTATATTTATCTGCTACTTTTCTGACATCCTTAAGATTTTCCATTGAGAATGGCTGTCCTCCGATGAGGTTTGTTGAAGCTTCCATTCTGATGAAAGGTACATTTTCAGCCCCATTTTTAATTATCAGTTCTTCGAGCCTTGCAATATCAATATTTCCCTTGAAGGGATGAGTGCTTTTAATTACCATAGCTTCAGGAGTATAAAGTTCCACTACTGTTCCCCCGTTAAGCTGGATATGAGCCAGGGTTGTTGTAAAATGGTAGTTCATCGGGATAACTGATCCTTTTTTGACGAAGGTCTGTGAGATAATATTCTCAGCAGCACGACCCTGATGAACCGGCAGTATCATATTCTTTCCGAAAACATCAACTACGCTCTTCTGAAATTTCACAAAGCTCTGTGAACCTGCATATGCATCATCAGCAACGAACATTTTTGAAAGCTGTTCATCGCTCATTGCATTTGTTCCGCTGTCGGTAAGCATATCCAGAAAGATATCCTTTGTCCCAAGTAAGAATGTATTGAAACCTGCCTCCCTGATTGCATCGAGACGCCGTTCAATAGGTACAAGCTTGATTGCTTGCACTATACGTACCTTATGCATCTCAAGTGGTATCTCTTTTCCGTTGAAAAATTTTACTTTTCCTTCTTTTTTAGTTTTTTCCATGATTCCTGTCAGTTGGTTTAAATGGTTAAAAAAAAAGCTTACCTTTTCTCCGGTAAGCCTCATATTTTGAACTCTGTGTTGTCAGCATCAAATTATTCAGGACTTACATTTATCCTGTATAATAGAAGTAATAATAAATGCTAATATTTAATTTTAATATGCCCATTGGTTAACGTCTGACTTCAAACCTACCTTTTTTTTATTAATTATCAAAAAAGGGAGGATAAAAGTTTAAAAATATTTTATTATCACTTTTTTGGAAGACGTGATCTTCTTTTACTGTAATGCTTTGAATCGCCCCATTCACCATAAACAACTTCGGCATCGGCAAGGCTAACCCTTGCTTCAAGACAGCTCTGGCAATCCTCGGCAGAGTCGTCGGTACAGGGCTTATTGTCATATAGCTTATAGCTGTCCCTGTATTTTCCTGGGGTGATATTCGGCATCAGGATATTTGCTCCGATTTTGACAGCTTTTTCACGGCCGATTGGGTCAATGGCCTGAAGTGCTGTAGCGGCAACAATATTTATATCCTTCATCATTATCCTGATTATCGCGATCATTTTAAGTGTAAGGTCAAATCTCTCCTTAAGTGGCATGAGTCCTTCGGAATGAATTATCAGCGGGGTATCGGCATGTTCAATATATGGGCCCATCCCGCACATGTCGATGTCAAATTCCTTCATAAACAGAAGGTCGCCGGCAAGATCATCCATAGTCTGAAACGGCAGACCGATCATTACACCTGTGCCTGTCTGGTATCCGATATCCTGGAGGCTTTTCAGGCATTCCAGCCTGCGGCTGAAGCTGTGTTTTGAATCTCCGGGATGGATCCTGCCATACAGAGAGGGATTTGTTGACTCGACACGAAGCAGGTAACGATGAGCGCCGGCATCAAACCATCTTTTGTAAACCTCAGGCTCCTGTTCTCCGACTGAAAGGGTCACACCCAGTTCCCCGTTTGATATCTCCCTTATCCTGTGAAGCAGATTTTCTATTCTGCCTGTTACAAAACTGCTCTCGAGCTCACCCGATTGAAGTGCAATTGAACCATACCTGTTTATCATATGCAAACTTTGCAGCTGCAATGATCTCATCATCACCAAGGCTGTATCTCTCAAGGTTTTTATTTCCTTTCCTTATTCCGCAGTAGAGGCAATCTTTACCGCAAACATTTGAAAATTCAATCAATCCCCTGAACCATACCTTGTTTCCGATATATTTCTCTTTTACTTCTGCGGATTTTCTGAACAGAAGCTGTTCTGTCATCTCCCTCAGAATTCAGAAGTTTTTTAATTTCCTCCTGTGAAAAATCTTCTTTGTCTAATATAGCTTTGATAGTTTGGTCCATTGAATTATAATTCGGACTGCAAAGATAATAAAAGGCAGTCATACTCAGATGATACTACAATATCCCTCCTCACCCCAACCCCTCTCTTGAATCTCTGCCTCACCCCAACCCCTCTCTTTAATCCTGCATCACCCCAACCCCTCTCGTTAATCCGCCTCACCCCAACCCCTCTCCCGAGGGAGAGGGGCTAAAACGCTGTCTCTTGTCTTTACCCCCTTCTCCCCCGGGAGAAGGGGGTAGGGGGATGAGGCGGACAATAAATGAAGGAGGCCAGGGGGATGAGGCAGCCAATTAATGAGATTGGGCAGGGGGATGAGGCGGCCAATTAATGAGATGTGGCCGGGCGATGAGGCGAAACAATAGCTGGAAAAAGTTATCATGTATTGTACTTTATATTTTTATTATCTTGCCTCTTGCAAATCAGGATCGTGGGATGTTTTTAAGTTATTGTATGTCAAGAATATAAATCCAGCACTATATTGTGGAGTCATGATAAATGAAAAGCTAATAAATCCCGGAAGCATTGTTGTTATCGGAGGATCTGATGATCTTCTTAAACCCGGAGGCAAAATCCTTACAAACATTATCGACGGGAATTTTCAGGGTGACCTTTTTGTGGTGAATCCAAAACAGGATCTGATTCAGGGTGTAAAGTCATACAGGGATATTAATGATATTCCTTCTGTTGATCTGGCAATACTGGCTGTTCAGGCAGTTATGTCTGCCGGCAGTTGAAGTGCTGATAAAGAAAAAGAATACAGGGGCATTTATTATTGTATCTGCCGGTTTCAGTGAATCGGGTGAGGAGGGCAAAAAACTTGAAAAGGATATTGCTGACATGATCAGCAATGCAGGAGGATGTCTGATAGGTCCTAATTGCATCGGAGTGATAACACAGACATACAGTGGTGTATTTACCTCTCCGGTTCCGAAGCTCGATAAGAGGGGTTGTGATTTTGTTTCAGGATCAGGAGCAACAGCAGTTTTTATTTTTGAATCTGCAATGCCGAAAGGGCTTAATTTTTCAAGTGTTTATTCTGTCGGGAACAGTGCTCAGACAGGTGTTGAAGAGGTCCTTGAGTATTGGGATAATACTTATGACAAGACCACAAGTTCGCCTGTCAAGCTTGTTTATGTGGAGAGCATACGTGATCCGGACAAACTGCTGCATCATGCCTCATCGCTTATAAGAAAAGGATGCAGGATAGCGGCAATAAAAGCAGGAACGACTGAAGCAGGAAGCAGGGCTGCCTCTTCTCATACTGGTGCAATGGCATCATCCGATCTGGCTGTGGAAGCGCTTGTTCAGAAAAGCAGGAATAGTAAGGTGTTCCGGACGTGAAGAACTTACAACAGTGGCATCAGTCTTCTTTCATAAACAGCTGAAAGGTAAAAATATAGCAATCATTACACATGCAGGAGGGCCTGCAGTGATGCTTACCGATGCACTCTCATCAGGAGGGATGAATATTCCGAAAATTACAGGTGCTCATCGCGAAAAGCTTCTTTCAATGATGAATCCCGGAGCATCAGCCGATAATCCGATCGACCTGATTGCCACTGCAACAAATGATCAGCTTGACAATGTTATTGAATATGTAGACAAGGAACTTCCGCTTATCGATGGAATGAGCGTTATCTTCGGTGATAACGGGCTGAATGATATGGGGGAGATCTATAATCTTCTTCATAAAAAAATAAGGGAATGCAATAAGCCTCTCTATCCAATACTTCCATCAATATCAAGTTCATCATAAGAAGCTGGAGAATTTTCTAAACAAGGGACATATAAATTTCCCTGATGAGGTGGTTCTCGGACGGGCGCTTACAAAAATCTTCAATACTCCTTCTCCTGCAGAGGATAAGATCTTTCTTGATGATGTGGATGTGCCGCGTGTCAGGCAGATTATAGAAAATGCACAGCGACGGATATCTTGAACCCTGTATTATTCATCAGCTTCTCAGCGCGGTCAGCATTCCTGTTGTAAGGGAAGATGTTGTGACAACGGAAAGAGAGCTGCTTGCAGTAGCAAAAAGAACAGGCTATCCTCTGGCACTGAAGGTTGTAGGACCTGTTCATAAATCTGATATCGGAGGGGTTACATTAAATATACGATCGGATAAACATCTTGAGGCTGAATTTGCCAGGATGATGAAAATTGAAGGTGTAAATGCTGTGCTTGTACAGCAAATGCTTTCGGGTACAGAACTGTTTATTGGTGCAAAATATGAGCCCAGGTTTGGCCATGTTATCCTCTGCGGCCTTGGAGGAATATTCGTCGAAATCCTTGGTGATGTCTCTTCAGGGCTTGCTCCGCTTACATTCAATGAAGCCGAATCGATGATAAGGAGTATAAAAAGCTACAGGATTATTACCGGAACCCGTGGCAGACCGGGTATTAATGAGGCCAAATTTGCAGAGATAATTGTCAGGCTTTCAAGCTTATTGCGATATGCTACAGAAATAAAGGAGATGGATCTTAACCCGCTTATAGGAAGCGAGGAGAGCATAACAGTTGTTGATGCAAGGATAAGAATTGAAAAATGATCGTTACAAGTTTTTAATTTGAAGAAAGATTTTAATTTTATATTACAATGCCGTTTATAATAAAAAATATTTAATGTCATGATTACCCATCAGTTATCAGTTTTTCTTGAAAATAAGTCTGGCAGGATTACCGAAGCTCTTGAAGCTCTTGGTGAGGAGAATATCAGGATAACTGCCTTAAGTGTTGCAGATACTTCTGAATTTGGTATTTTGCGTCTTATTGTATCCGATCCTGAAAAAGCAAGGGAGCTTTTAAAAAAGAACAATTTCACAGTCAATCTGACTGAGGTTATTTCAGTAATGGCTCCCAATGAAGCCAGGTATTACGCCAAAGTATTGAGGATTTTGTCCGACCGTGATATAAGTGTTGAATATACATATGCATTTTCTGTTGGCGACAAGTCAGTTATAATTTTAAGATGCAGCAATACGGATGAAGCCATAAAGGCTCTCAAAAGCCATGAGCTGGAGTTGCTTCGGGCCAGCGATCTGTACAAAATATAAGTATAATTCCTGTTGTCAGGATGAATTTAAGCAATACAAATTTTGAGGATTAATAGTTTTGAGATGGAAATTTGGAACCGTCATTTCGAATGCATGAGCCGCGATGAACTCAGGCATGTCCAGAGTGAAAGACTCAGGGAGACAGTTGAAAGAGTCTATTTTAATGTGCCGTATTACAGGGCTATGATGCAGGAGGCAGGCATTGGGCCTGAGAGTGTTCAGACGATTGATGATCTTGCCAAATTGCCATTTACTACAAAAACAGACCTGAGGGATAACTATCCATTTGGACTATTTGCAGTCCCTATGAGTGAGATTGTCCGTGTTCATGCCTCATCCGGAACTACAGGCAAGCCCACAGTGGTTGGCTATACAAGGAGTGATATTGCAGTATGGTCGGAGGTAATGGCCCGGACACTTACAGCTGCCGGTGCAAACCGTCACGATTTTATTCAGATTGCATATGGATACGGACTTTTCACCGGGGGTCTGGGTCTTCATTATGGAGGTGAAAAGATCGGCGCTTCGGTAATCCCGATATCAGGAGGCAATACCGCAAGACAGATCCAGCTGATGCACGATTTCGGAAGCACTGTCCTCGCATGTACCCCATCATATGCACTATTCCTTTCCGAGGCTATTCTCGAAAGCAACATCAGGAGAGAAGATCTGAAATTAAGGGTAGGTGTTTTCGGAGCTGAGCCATGGACTGAAAACATGAGACGGGAGATAGAGGAAAAGCTCTGTATAAAGGCTATTGATATTTACGGACTTAGTGAGGTTATCGGACCCGGTGTTGCAAGTGAATGCCTTGTACAGGAAGGGCTTCATATCAATGAGGATCATTTTTATCCCGAGATCATTGATCCTGTGACATTACAGGTTCTTCCCCAGGGAAGTACAGGTGAACTGGTTTTTACCTCACTTACAAAGCAGGGTTTGCCGCTGATACGTTACCGGACACGCGATCTTACCCGACTGAATTATGAAAAATGCAAATGCGGAAGGACAATGGTGAGAATGGAGAAATGTCTCGGACGCAGCGATGATATGCTGATTATCAGGGGAGTGAACCTCTTTCCGTCACAGGTTGAAAGCGTTCTTCTTGAAATGAGTGAGATAAAACCTCATTACCTTCTGATTGTTGACAGAATAAACAACCTTGATACCCTTGAATTGAAGGTAGAGGTGGATGAGGCTTTCTTCCAGGATAAAATAAGCCAGCTTGAAGCACTTCGCCAGAAACTGCAGACAAATCTTGAAAATGCTCTGGGTCTTGGCATTAAGGTGACTCTTGTTGAGCCAAAGATGATAGAAAGAAGCGAAGGAAAGGCAAAACGGGTTATTGATAAAAGGAAATTCTGATAGATTTACTATTTTTACATTTTTTTTCAAACTAATTAGGCTTACTGATATTAAAATGAGAAATACTCCGGTTGATTCTGACATTATCAGGAGGAAAGTTGCTGAAAGCGGGCTGACAAACCTTGGCACCGCAACAATAAGGGAGATACTGAAGCTTGTTGGTCAGATTGAGAAGGAATCAGGTGTAAAGTATGTGAGGATGGAGATGGGAGTACCCGGACTGCCATCGCCTCAGATTGCAATTGATGCTGAAATTGAAGCACTTAGAAAGAGGTGTCTCAGCTGATTATCCGAATATTGAAGGAATAGCGCCTCTGAAAGATGAGACTTCAAGGTTTGTAAAGCTTTTCCTCGATCTTGATATTGATCCCCGCGGTTGTATTCCAACCGTCGGATCGATGATGGGCTCGATGGTAAGTTTTCTTGTGGCTAACAGGAATGACAGGACCAAGGAAGGAACTCTTTTCCTTGATCCGGGTTTTCCTGTACAGAAACAGCAGGTTAAGATGCTTGGACATGATTATTATTCATTTGATATTTATGAACACAGGGGATCAAAACTTGGGAAAAAACTTGAATCATTTCTTGAGACCGGAAAGATCTCTTCAATTCTCTATTCAAATCCAAATAATCCGACATGGATGTGTCTCAATGAGGAAGAACTTGGCATTATTGGTGAACTTTCAAGAAAATATGATGTTATCGTAATTGAAGATCTGGCTTATTTTGGAATGGATTTCAGAAAAGACTATTCAGTTCCCGGAGTTGCTCCTTTTCAGCCGACGATAGGAAAATATACAGATGATTATATCATTCTTGATATCCAGTTCGAAAATATTCAGTTATGCCGGACAAAGAATTGGGATGATGGCAATATCTGATCACTTATATGACAGGCAGTATCCCGACCTTTTAAGATATTATTCCACCGATAAGTTTGGGCATTCAATGGTTTTCGGAGCCTTGTATGGTTTATCTGCCGGGGTGACCCATTCAACACAGTATGGGCTGGCAGCATTGCTGAAGGCAGTAAATGACGGCAGCTATAAATTTATTGAAGATGTAAAGGAATATGGTGAGAAGGCAGGCATTATGAAATCACTTTTTAAAGCAAACGGCTTTAAAATTACATATGATATGGATCTTGATGAGCCTCTTGCCGATGGTTTCTATTTTACAATATCATATCCCGGAATGACAAGCGCTGAATTGCTGGAGGAACTTCTCTGTTACGGGATCAGTGCAATATCACTTGAGATTACAGGAAGCAAGAGGAATGACGGATTAAGGGCATGCGTCTCACATGTGGCAAGAAAACAATTTGGTGATCTTGAGACTCGTTTAAAAATGTTCAATGAGGATCATCCTGTTAAAATGAACTAAAATAAAAATGTATGGCAAAGATAAGGGGCAGCATAGTTGTCAATGTTGAAAGATGCAAAGGATGTGAAGTCTGCATGGTTTCATGTCCGACAGGTACGATAGCAATGGCCAAGGAGGTGAATGGGAAGGGTTATAATTATGCTTATCCGGCAAATCCTGATCTGTGTATCGGCTGCGCAAGCTGCGCGATGGTTTGTCCGGATGGTGTGATAACCGTTTATAAAACAAAAATTTAGGCATCCGATGGAAAAGGAATTAAGATTGATGAAGGGCAACGAGGCAGTAGCCGAAGCTGCCATCCGTGCTGGTGCCGATGGTTATTTTGGCTACCCTATTACCCCCCAGAGTGAGATACTTGAGTATCTTATGGAGGCAAATCCTGTTGAAACCACAGGTATGGTTGTTCTGCAGGCAGAAAGTGAGGTTGCAGCAATAAACATGGTTTATGGAGGTGCAGCATGCGGTAAAAAGGTAATGACATCCTCATCATCTCCGGGCATAAGCCTTAAGCAGGAGGGGATCTCATATATAGCCGGAGCAGGACTTCCCTGTCTCATTGTTAACGTTGTGAGGGGAGGACCCGGACTTGGAACTATTCAGCCGGCACAGTCAGATTATTTCCAGGCTGTTAAGGGAGGCGGACATGGTGATTATAAAATGATAGTCCTGGCACCGGCTTCTGTTCAGGAAATGGCCGATTTTGTCGATCTTGGTTTTGAACTTGCATTTCAAATACCGCACTCCCGTTATGATGCTTACCGACGGAGCAATAGGACAGATGATGGAAAAGGTTTATCTGAGTCCGCAGAAAGAAAGGATGAAAACTTTTCCGGAATGGGCAACAACAGGAAAGCCTGCCACAAGGCCACAGGAATATAATTACATCTCTTGATCTTGAATCTCATGGACAGGAGATCTTTATCCAGAAGCTCCAGGATAAGTATAACGTGATAAAGGAAAAAGAGGTACGGTATGAGGAGTATCAGACTGAAGATGCTGAATACCTTCTTGTAGCATATGGCACAAGTGCAAGGGTCTGCCAGAAGTCAGTACAGATTGCCAGGGCACAGGGAATTAAAGGTCGGATTGCTCAGGCCAATAACTCTCTTCCCATTTCCTTCAAAACGGATTAATGAACTTGCTGATCATATGAAAGGCATTATTATCAGTTGAAATGAGCGCCGGACAGATGGTTGAGGATGTTCTTCTTTCAGTTAACGGGAAGGTGCCTGTCAGGCATTTTGGCCGAAACGGAGGCATTATTACAACACCTGAAGAGGTGGTTGAAAATCTGAAATCAATATTTATCGAAGTTTAAGCTATGTTTGAAATTGCAGGAATAAGGGAAATTGTGAAGCCGGAAAATCTGGCTTACAGGAAATCAGGCTTACTGACGGAAAATGTGATGTCATATTGCCCCGGATGCGGACACGGAACAGTTCACAGGATACTGGCAGAGGTTATAGATGAGCTGGGTCTTCAATCGGAGACAATAGGTGTATCCCCTGTAGGATGTTCTGTTCTTATGTATAATTATATTGATGTTGATATACAACAGGCTGCTCACGGACGTGCTCCGGCTGTTGCCACAGCCATAAAGAGGCTTTTGCCCGACAAATTTGTCTTTACATACCAGGGTGACGGTGATCTGGCTGCCATTGGAACTGCAGAGACTATTCATGCATGCAACAGGGGGGAAAATATACTGATGATCTTTATCAATAACGGGATATATGGAATGACAGGCGGTCAGATGGCTCCGACAACTCTTGTGGGTATGAAATCATCCACATCACCGCTTGGACGGGATAGCAAAAACTATGGGTAATCCTCTGAAGATGACTGATATAGTTGCTACTCTTCCGGGAACTTATTATGTTACAAGACAGAGTGTACACACACCGGCAAATGTGAGGAAAACAAAAAAGGCAATCAGAAAAGCCGTTCAGTATCAGAAGCTTGACAGGGGTACCTGCTTTATTGAGATTGTATCAAACTGCCCGTCAGGCTGGAAGATGACCCCGGTACAGTCAAATAAATGGATGGAGGAGACAATGTTTCCATATTACCCGCTCGGAGATCTGAAGACTCCGGAAGAATAGTATTTTTAATAATAATGAAATCATCAGAAAATGACAGAAGAAATTATTATAGCCGGCTTTGGAGGACAGGGTGTTCTGTCGATGGGTAAAATTATGGCATATTCTGCGGTGATGCAGGATATGGAGGTAAGCTGGATGCCATCATATGGCCCTGAGATGAGAGGAGGAACCGCAAATGTTACTGTGATAATAAGCGATGAGAGGATAAGTTCTCCCATTGTCAGAAATTTCGATACTGCAATTATTCTTAACCAGCAGTCGCTCGATAAATTTGAAAGTTCAATCAAGCCGGGCGGGGTTCTGATCTATGACAGCAACGGCATAACACGTCATCCTGAAAGGAAAGATATTACTATCTACCGGGTCAATGCAACCGAAGCGGCTGTAAAAATGAATAATATCAAGATTTTCAATATGATAGTAATGGGTGGCTTTATTAAGGTAAAACCAATAATTAAAATTGAGAATGTTATTAAGGGATTGAAGAAATCCCTTCCTGAACGAAATCACAGCCTGATCCCTCTTAATGAGAAAGCTCTTATCCGGGGTGAAGAGATAATAGAAGAGGTTCAGAAGGCAAGTTAAGGCTGCGCAATGCATGTCTCTAAGATGCATGCGTTCAGGAACTCTGAAATAATTCGCGATCGAGAAACTGGCTCATTTTCTCATAGAAATGCATCTCCCTGATATACTTCCAGACAGGGGCAGGAAGGAAGTATGACATATCTTTGCCGTGTTTTATTCCATTCCTGATGAAGGTGCCTGAAATATCCATCTGCGGAGCATCCGACACGATGAATTTTTGCTATCGAAAGCATATGTTCGAGAACAGCTGATGATGGTTTTACGGTATCAGGCCTCGGATAATAATAAATCGGATATTTCTTTATAAGTTCTTCTGCATTCTTCCATTTATGGAGTGTATACAGATTGTCTTCACCCATTACAAGACAAAATTCATTTTTCGGATATTTTTCCTGCAGAAAGGTGAGTGTATCGATAGTATATGAAGGAACAGCCATCCTGAATTCAATATCTGAAGCTTTCAGCCTGTCGCTGTCTCCGATGGCAAGCTGTGTCATATAAAGACGGTGATGATCGGCAAGAAGTGTCTCTTTCTTTTTTAACGGATTCTGCGGACTGACAACAAACCAGACCTGCTTGAGTCCTGCAAATTCTGTCATGTATCCGGCAATGGCAATATGCCCGATATGAATCGGGATTAAATGATCCGAAGTAGAGGCCGATTTTTGGCATATTTTTATTATTAACTTCTTAGAAATGCGGTAATGATCCTGACAGCCTCTTCCTTTGCCTTATCCAGATTGTCATTTATGATTATGTAATCAAACTGATCTGCCAGCTTAAGTTCCTCGTGCGCTTTATCAACCCTCATTTTTATTTTTTCAGGACTGTCGGTTCCCCTGCCTTTTAATCGTTTTTCAAGCTCTTTGACTGACGGGGGCATTATAAATATTGCAATTGATTTCTTGCCCGAATATCTTTTTCAGATTCATTCCACCTTTTACATCAACATCAAAAATTACATGATTGCCGTTTTCCCATATTCTTTCAATCTCTGACTTCAGTGTTCCGTAAAGAAGATCCTTATAGACCTCCTCCCATTCAACAAATTCATCTATTTTCGATCCTTTTCCTGAATTCGGGTACTGAAAGAAAGAAGTAATCCACCCCATCTTTTTCTTTACCCCTTGGTGCCCTTGTTGTTGCAGATATTGAAAAGGCAAGATTCAATCCGCTCTCAAGCAGATGTTTTACTATTGTAGTTTTTCCTGCACCTGATGGTGCTGATATTATTACCAGTTTTCCTTCCATTTCAATTTATTGCCTCTTTATACCGATTCACACTATGCTCTTTGCCATCTCGCCCTGCGCCCTACAAGTATATTCATAGTCTGTTCCTTGATCTTTTCAAGATCATCCTTCATCATCACAACAAGTTTCTGTATTGAGGCATCATTGGCTTTCGATCCGATTGTATTTATCTCACGGCCGATCTCCTGGGTAATGAAGTTTAGTATCTTTCCATTTGGTGATGGAGTGTTCATAGTTTCAAGGAAGTAGTCACAATGAGTTCTGAGTCTCACTTTTTCTTCATTTATATCATATTTCTCAAGGAAGAAGATGAGCTCCTGCTCGAATCTGTTCTTATCTACCTTGTCGCTTCCCAGGTTTTCCTCAAGAATATTCAGAAGCTTTTCCCTGATCTTTAATATTCTTCCATGTTCAAAAGTCTCTACATTCGAGAGCATCGACAAAATCTTTCCAATACATTTATTCAGATCTGTCATTATTGAAAGGCCTTCTTCAATCCTGTACTGGTCAAGCATATCTATAGATTCGATGATCTTGCTTTTTACAAGTAGCCATTCCTCCTCCGGAATTTCCTGTTTATCAGTTTTGAGAGTGTCAGGCAGTTTCATTATTGCAGTGAATATCTGATCATCAAGATTTATCTTAAGATCAGCGGCAATTTCTTTAAACTGCTCATAATAACTCTTTACAACTGATTTGTTTATTACAGTTGATACCTCCTCATCAAGCATATCGCAGAAGATATGTCAGATCAATCTTGCCCCTGTCAAGTTTCTGACTGACAAGATTTCTGATCTCAGGTTCCTTTTCCTTGTACAGCCATGGCAACTTGATATTCAGATCCAGCTGTTTGGAGTTGAGCGATTTTATTTCAATTGTTATTTTTTTCTGTGGTGTCTCAGCTATAGCTTTACCATAGCCGGTCATTGATTTTATCATCTATTCCTTGTTAGTTTTGGCGTCAGAAAATTAATGGCTGAAAGTTACAAATTATCATCATATCTCAAAACTCTCTGAGGCCTCCAACATCCTGATATTTTTAGTCTTACAAATGGCGGTGTTAAACATGTAATTTACATGGTATTCAAAGCCTGTCAAGCCTGACTGTAAAATGTCTCATTATCGGCGCTTCCCATCTGATACTGACTCCCCTGTTTATTTTATCTCTTCTGTCAAATACATTTTTCAGTGCAGCAGCGACATATTCAATATGATTATTTGTATATACCCGTCTAGGCACGGCCAGTCTCAGCATCTCAAGTGAAGGGTATCTGTTTTCTCTTGAGACCGGATCGCGATCGGCCATTAATGCACCAATCTCAACGCCTCTGACCCCCGCTTCAATATATAATTCAATTGCAAGAGTCTGGGCAGGAAACTCCTCTTTGGGTATTTGTGGCAGGAATTTCTTTGCATCCACAAATATTGCATGACCGCCGAAAGGCTCAACAACCGTAATGCCATACTCTTTTATCTTTTTGCCCAGGAGAGCCACCTGGCTGATACGTGATTCAAGATATGCGAAATCTGTGCCTTCATAAAGTCCCCTGGGCAAGGGCGTTCATATCCCTTCCTGACATGCCTCCATAGGTTATAAATCCTTCATATATAATGTTATATGTTGAAGCTTGTATGAAAAGTTCTTCTTCCCTGAAGCCTATAAAACCACCCATATTCACAATCGCATCCTTCTTTGAACTCATTGTCATCCCATCAGCATATGAGAACATTTCCCGCACTATTTCCCTTATGTCCTTATCTGCATACCCGGGCTCCCTGAGCTTTATAAAACAGGCATTTTCTGCAAAGCGGGCTCCGTCAATTATAAACTTAACTTTGTATTTTCTGGCCAGCTTTCCTACTTCCCTGAGGTTTTCCATGCTAACAGGTTGTCCCCCGGCAGTATTGTTTGTTACTGTAATTATTATACATGAAATCTTCCCGGCCGGTGTGCTTTTCAGTACATTTTCAAGCTTCTCAGTATCTGCATTTCCTTTGAAAGGGTGCCATGCAGTGGGATCAGATGCAATATCAGCAGTACAATCAACTGCAGTCGCCTTTCTGAATTCTATATGGCCCTTGGTAGTGTCAAAATGAGAGTTTCCAGGGACAACGTCTCCCTCCTTTACAAGTACTGAAAAGAGGACATTCTCAGCGGCTCTGCCCTGATGAGTTGGGAGGAAATAACTGAACCCGGTAATCTCCTTTACAGCATCCTTTAAATAATAATATGAAGAGGCTCCTGCATAACTTTCGTCTCCTGTCATCATTGCGGACCACTGTTTATCGCTCATCGCGCCTGTACCTGAATCTGTAAGAAGGTCAATAAAAACCTGCTCTGACTTCAGATTAAAAAGATTGAATGAAGCTTCCTCAATCCATTTCTCACGTTGTTCTCTTGTGCTTCTGTATATGTTTTCAACCATTTTTATCTTAAATGGTTCTGTGAATGGTAATTCCATTGTATCAATATGTTAATGAACCTATAATATTTTAGAATTTTATCTGAGATGTTTCACTTTTATAATTTTTGCCTTTTGCTTCCTTTGTGAGATCCTTCGTGATCCTTTGTGTTAAAAAAAACACGAAGGACACAAAGGGAGGCTCTAAGGTACTCAAAGGAATTTATAAGGATTCGCAGTGTAAAAATTGAAACTTGAAAGGAGTTTTACGGGCAGATTTTACCTGTGATCTGAAAAGAAATCCCTGTTTTTGATATTTTTATATATATCAATCATGATATTTGCCGTTATCAATCCGGAGAGATTAAGTTTGAAAATTATATTTGCAAAATTATATCTATTTTATAATATATTCAACCGGATACTGTTATCTATTAAACTTTTGATCATGAGAGGAAAGAAAATCCTGCTATTTTTATTTGCCATTTTACTAAGTTCCTGTCTATCTGTTTTTTCACAGCAAGTGTCAGCAGGAAACCCAGCCATCAACCCGGTACTGGATTCATTGAAACGTAAGGGAGTCATCTTTGGTGAGTATCAGAAAAAACCGGAAATTGTGCTGACGATGAGTCAGGCGGTGAAATTTTTACAGCAAAGATATCAGACTCAATTCTGGAATAATCCATCAGATCCCTTCAGGCTTGCGATGGGGCAATTGATATTCAATGCATCAAATCCGCCTCTTGATTCAACGCTGTCTCTCCTTAAAAAGTTTCCTTATGATTCGCTGAATATTCCCTGGGATAAATTTTATATCTGGGAACCGATGAGGGTTAAAATCCCTGTTACGACAATACAGAAGATTCCGCTGCATAACGAAGCTGCTGAAAGATAGGGATACGGCACAAATATCTTCCGATTCACTTAGGATCGAGTATGATAAGGAGCCTCAGGCAGAGTATACCTACAGATCGGTTACAGTACAGAAGGATACGACTCTCATGGTTGTTATTGATACCTTGCATGAAGTAGCAGCACCTCATGCCGGGTTTCCTTTCCGTTATCTTAATTATCCCTATCAGTCCGATTCAATAAAGGTAGCTGTGGATGCAGCTGATGAAGTATCTTGTGGAGCGTGATTCATCTATTATCTACTTTACAGGTATTGATAACCAGGTTACAAGGGTATGGCTGAACTCAAAATCAGACAAATATGTCCGATACTGGCTTAAAAATGATATGAATGACTCTGTAACTGTCTGGATCGGCAATCCGGCAAGAGACACATTCGGCCTGTACCTTGAAAAGGAAGTTACATTTAAAAGACCTCTTAAGCAGGGAAATTATTCAGATGCAAGGATCAATGTGAAGGAGGTTGATAAATCTAAACTGCTTGAAGTTCAGAAGGTTTACATTAAGCCACATTACTGGAAGGACAGGCTTGAAGCCAATTTTATCATGAGTCAGTCTGCTCTTGTCCAACTGGGTAAAAGGAGGGGAGAACAGCCTTTCAACATACAATGGATATTACCGAGTATGCCAATTATGAAAATAAGCCACTAAATCTTTCATCGTATAATTTTGTCAGGATAAAGCTCGGATTTCTTAAATCGGGAAGCAATCCTGTCAGAAAAAATCTTGACCTGATTGAGACAAACTCAAAACTGAATCACAAGGCATTCGGTAAGTTTGACTTCAGTGGTATTTTATTGTTTAAAACTCAGATAGCTCCAGGTTATAATTATCCACTGAACGATAGCCTACCAAGTGTCAAAATTCTTTAATCCTGCTATTCTTACAGTTGGTTTTGGTCTTGATTACAAACCAAATAAAAACACTTCAATTAACTTTTCACCTTTCTCATATAAAGGTACTTATATGACAGATACCGTTAATTACGATCAGACTCTATATGGTATTCCGAAAGATAAAAAGTCATTGCATGAGCCTGGTGTAAGTCTTCATGGTCACAAATGAATTCAAACCGGTACAAAATCTGTTACGATAACAAACAGGTTGCAGTTATTTACCAATTATATTCATAATCCGCAGAATATAGATGTTGACTGGGAAATGATAGCGACAGCAAACCTGAACTGGTTCACTGATGTAAGGTTTAACACTCATCTTATTTATGATGATGATACCAAAACCCAGGTGATTGAAGGAGGTGTGCCGGTCATTGAATCCTGATGGGACTCCGAAGAAAAATGCAAGGGCTCAGTTCAAGGAGATGCTTGGATTATCTGTTGTCTTCAGGTTTTAAGCCGGAGGATAGTTAAAGGTCTTTCTGGTAGATCCGGAATTTTTTGACTACCTTACAGCCGACTCTTTCATATTCGGCTCTCATCTTCATATTATCCTCGAGCACAAGATGACTGTCGAGTGTATCCATTTTATGGTTTATGCCTGACTGCAGAATTTTGACTCCCATAAGAACTTCAAGACCTTTGCCCCTGTATTCCTTCTTCACTCCGCCAAGCATCATGAGTAACTTTTTTGATTTTTTTGAATCACTCAGGATTTTAAAAATTCCAAATGGAAACAGTTTCCCTTTTGCATCTCTTATCCCTTTGCTGAAATCGGGCATGCCAATGGCAAATCCTGCAAGTACACCGTTTACAACAATCAGCTTGATGAATTTTAGATCGAGAATCGGAAGATAGCGTGCAGCAAAATCCTTCTTTTCCTTATCATTAAGAGGCACAAATCCGTAGATCTCTTCAAAAGTCTGATTCATCAGTTCCAGAACTTCGATAATATATGGTTTCAGTTCTCTTTTTGACTTGAATTCAATGATTTTGTACTCATCCATCTTTTCAACCCTGGAGAGTATTTTATCATAGATCTCGGGGAATTTTTCAGGGATCTTTCCAAGATAGTTTACAAGATCAACCTTTTTTATAAAGCCTTCTGATTCGAGAAGTACAGGCATATAGGGTGAATTGTTCGGGCTTGTCATGAACTGGGGGTACTCAAATCCCTCAATCTGAAATCCCTGCGGATCCTTATCAGAGAATCCGAGAGGACCTATCATTTTTACCATCCCATTCTTCCGTAGCCACTCTTCAACCTTTGAAATAAGAGCATGAAAAACCTCCCTGTCATTATAGCATTCCATGAAACAGAACCGGCCATGCTGTTCATCATGAATCGAATTATATCTTTTGTTAATGATACCCATTATCCTTCCTACAGGTTTGTTATCCCTGTAAGCCAGCAGCAAGAAGTGCATCAGCATACTGGTATGATTTGTTCTTCTTCTTGTCATACAATTCCCATTCATCCATGTAAATAGGTGGGAGCCAGTCAGGTTCATCCTTATGAACTTTTTCAGGAAGATATATGAAATCCCGACGGTCTTTTTTAGTAAGGACCTCTTTAATAATTATTTCCCCCATATTCTTTTTGTTATGATAGCTAAATTCTAAAACTCACTGAAAATTATTTTGGGATGAAATATAATATAAATTATTAATATCTGAAAAACAGGTCGAGTATTACGAAAATTGCAAATAGGATACTTGCAATACCATTGGTTGTTCCGAATGCAAGGTTAACCCTGCTGAGATCATTATGTTTAACTATCAGATGCTGATATAGAAGGAAGAGTGAAAAGACAAGGGCTCCCGTCCAGTAAAGCAAGCCGCCGTTTCCAGCAAATCCTGCCGTAATTACAAGTATGAAAGTGATCAGATGAACCAGCTACAGAAATTAAAATGGCATTTTTTATGCCGGCAACTGAGGGAACGGAATGCAGATTATTTGATTTGTCAAATTCATCATCCTGAAGAGCATAAATAATATCAAACCCGCTTACCCATGTGAGCACAATAAATGAATAGATCAGCGGGACAATGCTGAACCTGCCTGTAAGTGAGATATATGCGCCAATGGGGGCCAGGCTCAGACCCAGACCGAGTATAAAATGGCACAGAAATGTAAATCTTTTTGTGAGGCTGTATCCCAGTATTATCAGAAGGGCAACAGGTGAAAGATACAAGGTCAGCCGGTTAATAAATGATGTGGTTATAATAAAAAGAACGGCATTCAGAATTACGAACAGTGCTGCAGCCCTGCTGCCAATGATCCCTGAAGGGATCTCACGGTTTTTTGTTCTGGGATTCAGGGCATCAAATTTTCTGTCAGCCAGTCTGTTGAATCCCATTGCTGCATTTCGTGCAAATACCATGCAGAGTATAATCAGCAGCAGCAGCTTCAGACTGAAGTTATATTCAGGTTCAGATACTGCAAGTGAATAGCCTATAAGTGCAAAGGGCATTGCAAAGACAGTATGGCTGAACTTAACCAGCGAGAAATAGTTTTTTATTGTTGTAAAAATACTGATCATAGATCAAGTAGCTTTCTGTAGATTTCGTAATCGGCGTCAGAGAAGGTAACAAAAATAACCTTTTCAGGATAGCTGTTATCTTTCAGAAATCTGCTTGTTTCATTAACTGCAATTGTTGCTGCAAGTTCTTTCGGGAATCCATAGGCTCCGGTTGAAATACCTGGAAATGCTATTGATCTGATTTTGTTCCTGACAGCCAAATCAAGACATGATTCTGTAACATGAAGCAAGAAGTAAGCTGTTCATCGCTGATCTCCCCCGGTCCATACAGGTCCGACTGTATGTATTACATGTCTGGCCTTAAGCTTATGACCGGATGTAATTTTTGCCTTGCCTGTTTCGCATCCGTTGAGACTCCTGCATTCATCGAGCAATCCGGGGCCTGCAGCCCTGTGAATGGCGCCATCAACACCTCCGCCTCCGAGAAGTGAGTTTTTTGCCGCATTGACGATTGCATCAACATCAAGGTCGTAATGTCGCCCTTTATAAGCTCAACGGCTTTTTCCTTCATTACCTTATCTGGGCATTAAGTTCTTTCTCAAAAGCCCTGATCAGATTATTCATTACCTTGTCAATATTCTTGTCTGTCAGGGTCTTCAGGTCGTCCCTGAGAATAAAGCTTACAGCATATGATTTTTTGTTGTTGCCAAGGCTGTCGCTTTCATAAACATCGAAAAGATTTATGTCGTGAAGAATATTTCTTTCGGTCTTCAGTGCAATTTCCCTTATCTGTGAGAATTTTATTCCGCGGTCAAGAAGAAGTGCAAGATCGCGCCTCACGGAAGGATATTTCGGAAGTTCATGGAAAGAAATCGCATGATTTTTAATCATTTTCAGAACCTGATCCCACTCAATATGTCCATAATAAACATCCTGATCTAATATCAAACTGGGCCAGGTATTTCTTTGAAATGCGTCCGACTTCGGCAACGATATTATTTTTAAACAGATATGTTAACTGATTCTGCAAAATATTTTTTATCGCTTTCGCCGCTTGCCAGGTTGTCTGAATTTATTCCAAGTCTCGAAAGTACCATTTCAACAGCTGATTTTATGTTGAAAAAGTCGGTAGGATTGATTTTGCTGTTCCAGCTTAACCTGGTTGGTATTGCCGGTTATTAAAAGATCAAGAGATTCTTTTTCAGTGTAATCATCTGCGACCGGATATAGCATTTTCTGATTTTTTTCATGAAAATAGCAATGACCGAATTCATAAAATTTCAGGTCGAGATGCTGTCTGTTGATATTCCAGATTACAGAACTGAGTCCTCCGTAAAGAAGAGATTGTCTCATTGCATTCAGATCGGAACTCAAAGGATTTGCAAGCATCACGAGCTTGTCCTTGTCAAAATCGCTGTTCTTCTCATACCATGCTGAAGGATTGAGCGAATTGCACATAATCTCAGAAAATCCGTTTGCTGCAAGAAGGTCAGAAATAATATTTACAACCTTTTCCCTGTTTGGCTTCTCCGGATATGAGAGTGTTGAATTTACATGGCTTGTTATTTCAACATTATTGTAGCCGTAAATCCTCAGAATCTCCTCTATAACATCAGCTTCCTTTTTTACATCCACCCTGTATGAGGGTATTTCAAGATTCAGATGATCTCCTTCTTCAGTTAAAATTTCAATATCGAGCAGCCTGAGAATTTTTTTTACTGTCAGAGGTTCAATTTTTTTTCCGATCAGCCTGTTGATATTAGGATAAGTGACTTCAACAACGGCATTCCTGATCGGATTCGGATATACATCAATTATATCCGAAGAAATTTTTCCGCCGGCAATCTCCCTGATCAGCATAATGGCTCTTTTTAAGGCCCAGGTTGTCATATTCGGATCGGCGCCTCTTTCAAACCGGAAGGAAGCATCAGTTTTAAGACCATGCCTTTTGGATGTTTTTCGGATGGCAACCGGATTAAAATAGGCGCTTTCAAGAAATATATTTTTTGTATTTGCAGTGACACCTGATTTAATTCCTCCGAATACACCTGCAATGCACATTCCCTCTTCCGGATTACAGATCATAAGATCCTTCGATGAGAGACTTCTTTCTGCATTGTCAAGGGTTATGAACTTGCTTTTTTCAGGCAGATTCCTGATAATTACTCTTCTTCCCTGCAATTTTGTCGGCATCGAATGCATGAAGAGGCTGACCTATCTCATGCTGGACAAAATTTGTAATATCTACAACATTGTTAATTGGATTCAGACCAACAGCCCTGAGTTTGTTCTTAAGCCATTCAGGAGATTCCCCGACTGTTATACCTGAGATAGTTATTCCGCTGTACCTGGGGCAATCAGTAGTGTTTTCAATAATAACCTCATATGGATTATCATTATTGTCGGGCTTAAATCCTTCAAGCGAAGGGAGAACCGCATTTCCTGAGAAATTTTCATTCAGGTTGAGATAGGCTGCAAGATCCCGCGCAACACCAAAGTGTGAGCCGCTGTCGATTCTGTTTGGAGTAAGACCAATTTCAAATACAACATCCTTTGCTACATTAAAATAATTCCTGGCCAGGGTCCCGGGTTTTGTATCCGGGCTGAGTACCATGATACCTTCGTGCGATGTCCCCAATCCAAGCTCATCCTCAGCGCAGATCATTCCTTCGGAGAGTTCTCCCCTGATTTTGGATTTTTTTATCTCAAACTTTTCTTCTCCCTTGTACAATATAGTTCCGATTGTGGCGACAGGCACCTTCTGTCCGGCTGCAACATTGGGTGCTCCGCATACTATCTGAAGAGGCTGCTGAGCTCCGATATCGACTGTAGTAACTGATAGTTTATCGGCATCAGGATGTTTTTTACAGGTGAGAACTTCGCCAATTACAACACCTTCAAGACCTCCCTTCACAGAAACCCATTCATCCATTCCTTCAATTTCAAGTCCTATACCGGTTAATATTCCGGCAACCTTTTCAGGTTCGATGTCGATCTTTAAATAATCCTTGATCCAGTTATATGAAATCTTCATATTTCAGTTACTCTTAAAAAATGCATAATAGTTGCAAAAGTAAGGATTTTTGAAATATGAGTTGGCTATGGCTTTGATAAAACAGAATCAAATTTCAATATACCTGAATGTAAATAAAAATATCTTTGTGCCCGAAACATGCCCGGGATTGTTATAAAGGGATAATATTTATAAAAGTGGTTAGAATAGTACTTGACAAGCAGGAAGTAAATGGTCTGAAAGAATGGTTTGCTGAATATGTGGAGACATTCAGATCTGACAATCATGAGATACATCAGAACATTGAATTAAAGAAGGGTCATACAAAAAGAGTATATAATGAGATTCTTAAGATTGGTGCTCAGTTAGAGCTAAATCCTGAGGAGATGAACCTGGCTGAGACAATCGCTCTTTTTCATGATGTAGGTCGTTTTGAACAGTATTTCCGTTACAAAACATTCTCAGACAATTTATCTGAGGATCATGCTGAACTCGGAATCAAAATCCTTGAGCGGCACGGAGTTCTTGATAAACTTGATGCTGAAACAAGAGGGGCTGATAAAATGTGCAATAAGGTCACATAATAAGCCAGGTCTGCCGGCTGGCAATACTGGCACCTGTCTCTATTTCACCAAACTGTTGCGCGATGCTGACAAACTCGATATCTGGAGAACTCTTATCGGATATTATTACAAGAAAAACGGAAAGAGGAACAATTCACTTACACTCGATCTGCCTGATACTTCAGGGATATCAGAAGAAGTTTACAAGGATCTGATGAATAACAGGATAGTAAATATAAAGAGTGTAAGAAACCTTAACGATCTGAAACTGCTTCAGACAGGTTGGATTTTTGATATCAATTTCGGACCTACTCTTGCCTACATAAAAAAGCACAGATATCTTGAAAAAATACGTGCAGTACTACCTGATTCAAGCGAAATTGATGAGATTTTCAAACACATTTACCAGACACGTGACATGAAGGAATTCTAAACTTCATGCTGCTTAGGAGTCTCCGAAAATATCTATATTTGTAGTTCAAACAAGTAATCAATGGTAATCGAAAAAGATGACAGACTGATTTTGCTGACAAATGATGACGGACTTTATGCTGCAGGATCTGAGAACGCTTCTTGAGGTGATGGAGGAGTTCGGCAAGGTGATTCTCATTTCCACAACTGAGAGTATGTCGGGAATGTCGCAGGCTCTCACAGTAAAGACACCATTGCGCGTAAAGCTTCTTGAAGAGAATGAGAAGCACGGATCTATGCATGTAACGGAACTCCTACGGATAGCATTAAGCTGGCAATAAATCAGTTGATCGAAAGACATCCTGACTGGGTTGTTTCAGGAATAAATCATGGAGCCAATGCATCTGTAAGCGTTCTTTATTCAGGCACAATGGCCGCTGCAATTGAAGGCTGTCTTTATGGAATAAACTCAGTCGGTTTTTCTCTTAAATAATTTCTCCCCCACAGCCGATTTTTCAGCATGCAAAAAATATATAAGGCTTGTAATGAGGAAAGTTGCAGCAGAAGCCGCTTCCTCCAGGAGTCTGTCTCAATGTCAACATTCCTGCTGCGGAAAGAAAGGAAATCAAAGGAATTAAAATATGCCGACAGGCAAAGGGTAACTGGAAGGAGGAATTTGAGAAGAGAAAAGACCCCATGGGAAAAACATATTACTGGCTTACAGGTGTTTTTCTCAATCATGAACCCGATGCAACAGACACTGATGAATGGGCGCTTGCCAACAATTTTGTATCGGTGGTCCCCGTTACTGTCGATATGACTGCTCATGGGTATATCGATAATCTCAAGCTCAGGTTTAAAAAATGATACTGCCGGAAAAATATGACACGTTTGTTACCGGTCTTGATCAGCGGATTACTTTTCCCTTTTATAATCGGAATAGTTATCTTTCATGTTTTCTTCAGGTGAAATGTCGCTCGGATCATATCTATCCAGACTGAAGGATTCAAATATCATAACCCATTCTATCACTCTCTGTGTCTTTCCGAATATTTTTATTTTTCTGTTATTCAACAGGTTCGACATGTTGCGTGCCACACGAGGCACACTCGCTGTTACAATTGTCTGGGCAATTATCGTTTTCGCTGTAAAGTTTTCAACATGAGGTATTTCATTATTGCCGGAGAGCAATCGGGAGACCTTCATGGCTCGAACCTTGTCAGGGGCATACTCCGGACTGACTACTGATGCTGAAATTCTCTGCTGGGGAGGCGATCTGATGGAAGAGGCAGGTGCAAAACTGCTTGTCCATTACAGGAATACGGCTTTCATGGGATTTCTGGCAGTGCTGAAAAATATCGGGACCATAAAAAAGAATCTTGACTCTCTGTAAAAAGCAGATCCTTGAAATGAATCCGGATGTGATAATTTTCATCGATTATCCGGGATTCAATCTTAGGATTGCTGAATTTGCAAAAAAAGCCGGATTCAGGACCTTCTATTACATCTCACCCAAGTTCTGGGCCTGGAACGAAGGAAGAGTGAAAGAAGGTAAGGAAATATATCGACAGAATGTTTATCATATTTCCATTTGAGGAGCCTTTCTATAAAAAACATGGGATCGCTGTTAAATATTATGGTAATCCTCTTGTCGATGAGACTGAAAAGCGCATATCATCCTTTCCTTCAAAGGATGAAATCTTCAGATCCGTTGGTATCGGAAGAACAACCTGTGATAGCATTGCTTGCCGGAAGCAGGAAGCATGAAATCGAATACTATCCTGCCGGTGATGTTAAAGATGATCAAGTCATTTTCCCGATTACAGGTTTATACTTGCAGGAGTTAAGAATATACCCGATGAATTCTACAAAAGAATCATTGGTAATGCCCCTGTATATACTTGTAAAGGAAAGACTTATGAGATTCTGCATATTGCACAGGCAGGACTTGTTACATCAGGTACAGCCACCCTGGAGGCAGCTCTTCTTGGTTTGCCGCAGGTTGTATGCTATAAGGCGGATTTCTTCTCTGCACTGATTGCATGGGCTGTTATAAAGGTAAAATATATATCCCTTGTAAATCTGATAATGGAATCTGAAGTTATAAGGGAACTGGTTCAGTATGATCTGACAGAGAAAAGACTTATTTCGGAATTGAAAGCGATACTTGCCGGGAGGAGAGAGAAGAGATAAAATCATCTCCGGTTATGAACAGCTGAAGGACAGGCTCGGGCCTGCCGGAGCTTCGGAAAGGATAGCAGCGGAAATGGTTGAGGAACTGAGAAAAGTGAAAGCCTAGCGGCGCGATAATATTTATAAGAAACATTTGTTTATTAATGTATAGAAAGCTGATCCTTATTTTTCTTGTCAATATTCTTTTTGCCGTGTTTGCATACGGGCAGGTGAGGATCAGGATTTTTTCAACCCAGATCGCCCGAATCGGCACTTTTTTCAGTTACAGGAGGCAGTTATGAATTAAGGACATTTAACGGCGAAAGCATTATAATAAACAGGTACGAACCTGTACTGATAACCAGGTTCAATGGACAGCTGGCCGTAAAAACAACTCATGGAAAAGGTTTTACATGCGATTCCCTTCAGCTGCTTGGAAAAACAGGAAATGATTTTTTCTCCGTGAGGATAAATGACGGTACTCCTGTCAGACAGTTTTATTCAGGAGATTTTCAGTGTTATCCTGATCTGGGGACACTTGTTATGATAAATAACTCAGATGTTGAGAGCTATATTGCAGGAGTTGTCAGAGCGGAGGGCGGAAGCGGAAGGAATAAGGAATATATCAAAACCCAGGCCATACTTGCAAGGACATACATGTACAAATATTTCGATAAGCATCTGTCTGACAGGTATAATGTCTGTGACGATATACACTGCCAGGCTTTCAACGGATTATCAACCGATTCCCTGATTAACAGGGCGGTCAGGGAGACCAGAGGCCAGGTAATACTTGCTGCATGACAGCACCCTGATTATTTCAGCCTTCCATTCAAATTGCGGCGGGGAGACATCTCCACCTCAGGATGTATGGCTCACAAGTCAGCCCTATCTGAAAAAAGTTGCAGATCCTTATTGTCTGTCCTCAAGGAATGCATCATGGAAAAAGAGCCTTGCCATAAAAGACTGGATCTCATTAATGAAGCAGGTCCGGATATGAATGGAGAAACAGATAATCCTGCTGTCTTTACCTTTTCTCAAAAGACTCGTCAGACAAATTACCGGGTTGGTTCATTTTCTGTTCCGTTAAATACAATCAGGACCGAGCTGAACCTCAGGTCAACCTTCTTTTCAGTGATTGCTGAGGGCGATTCAATAATTCTGAAAGGGAGGGGTTATGGACATGGAGTTGGTTTATGCCAGGAGGGAGCCATGACAATGGCTGAGGAGGGTCATACCTGCAAACAGATTATAGGTTTTTATTATTCGGATGTTATAATAACCGATATAAAAAATGCAGTAATTTTGGACAGGCAAAGTCCAGTACTCATTGTAACTAATACTGTAATGCAGGCTTTATCGATTCCTTGGAACTCTGTGCATACCTTAGTGTTCTCTCGTGTTTAATTTTTAAATATTTAAACACAAAGTATCACAAAGGCTTCACAAAGGGACACAGAAGGATTGATTCGTATCTGAATGACTTATTCAATAACCGTGAGTGATTAATTTTTTAAGGAAAGGATAGTTAAACTATAATTTATGTTTGCAATATTCAGAAAGGAGATAAGCGGATTTTTCAGCAGCCTCACCGGTTACATAGTAATTCTTGTATTCCTGCTGATCAACAGCCTCTTCATGTGGGTTTTTCCGGGAGAGTGGAACATCTTCGATACCGGCTATGCCGGACTTGATACACTGTTTTTTCTGTCACCATGGGTCTTCCTTTTCCTCGTTCCTGCAGTCACAATGAAAATGATAGCAGAGGAAAGGCGTCTTGGCACTATTGAGCTTATTTACTCCAGACCGATAACAGAGAGAGGGATCATCTGGGGTAAATACCTTGCATCTGTATTGCTTGTCCTTCTTGCACTTCTTCCGGGCGTTGTCTATTATATTTCAGTCTATATGCTCGGAGAGTCTCCCGGCAATCTTGACAGAGGCGGGACAATTGGGCGCCTTTATTGGCCTTTTCTTTCTTGCATCTGTTTATGCATCAGCCGGCATTTTTGCATCTTCTGTTACAGATAATCAGGTTGTTGCATTTATCCTGTCAGTTCTGATATGCTTCTTTCTTTTCATGGGTTTTGATTCGCTTGCATATCTGCCCGGGTTGAAGAAAATAGATGAATTTGTTATAATGCTTGGCATAAATGAGCATTATAAGTCGTTGAGCAGGGGAGTGATTGATATTAAGGATGCTGTCTATTTTATATCGGTTGCACTCATTTTCAATGAGGCAACCAGGCTTGTACTGTTATCGCGCAAATGGAGAAAAATAAGATAAGCCATGACAGACACAGCAAATACAACCAATATAAGATTACAAAGCTGGCTGCAGTTCCTGAGTGCAGTGGCCGGTAGTAATATTGCTGGCAACAGTCTGCTCTTTTCTGAGACTGAGACTCGATCTTACAGAGGATAAAAGATATACACTTTCAGATCCTGCAAAAAAGGTTCTTTCCGATGTAAAAAATGATATTTATGTCCAGGTGTACCTCGACGGTGAAATGCCGATTCCTTTAAAAAAGCTTAAGCGATCGGTCAGGGAGATGCTCGATGAATTCAGGATTGCTTCAGGGAAAAGGATTGACTATGAATTCATCAATCCGTCAGAGACAAAGGATGCTAAGAAGAGACAGGCAGAATATCAGTCTCTTATCAAAAAAGGATTGAATCCTATAAACATCCAGTCAACCGATCAGGAAGGGGGATCAACACAGAAGATAATCTTTCCCGGGATGCTTATAAACTGCAATGGGGTTGAAGTGCCCGTTAATTTTCTGGAGAATAATCCTTCAATATCTTATGAACAGAATCTTCTTCATTCCACTGAAGGTCTTGAATATGAATTGATCCAGAATATTGCCACCCTGAGCTCGGATACAATTTATAAAGTCGCATTCATTGAAGGTCATGGTGAACTTCCAGAGATTGAAACAGCGGATCTGACGCTTAACCTTGCCAGGTTCTTTACAATTGACAGAGGCATTATCGGTGGAAAAGCAGGCATTCTCGACAAATATGCAGCTGTAATAATTGCCGGTCCCGAAAAGGAGTTCAATGAATCTGACAAGCTGGTTCTTGATCAGTATATAATGAACGGGGGCAAGGTGATCTGGCTTTTTGATGAGGTGGCGGTCAATAGCTGACAGCCTTGTATTCGGGGAGACAGTAGGTCTCTACCGGCCCCTTGAATATTGAGGACCAGATCTTCATGTATGGTGCAAGAGTCAATCCTGAAATTGTCCAGGATCTTGAATGCATGACAATAAGGCTGAAAGTCGGGAGCGGAAATACAAACCAGCAGATTGTTCCCGCTCCGTGGGTATATTATCCCTCTGCTCATTCCTTCTCTGAAATCATCCGGTTACAAGGAACCTGAACAGGGTGAAGGGGGAATTTGTAAATTATATAGATACTGTCGGACTCGATCCTGCAATTAAAAAGACAATTCTCCTTTCGACCTCAAAATACAGCAGGACTCTTTCACCTCCGCTGATTGTAAGCTTAAAGGAAGCCGAACTGACTCCCGATGAGAAGGATTATAATAAATCCGGTCTCCCTGTGGCAGTACTTGCTCGAAGGGATTTTCCCGTCAGTATTCAGAAACAGGGTAACAGGCAACCTTACTGACGACAGAAATCTCAGGATCAAAACCGAAAGCAGGAAAACAAAGCTGATTGTAATCGCAGATGCTGATATAATAAGAAATGAAGTGAGAAGGTCGGGACTGGAAGAGACACCTCTGCCCCTTGGTCAGGATAAATATACAGGACAGATGTTCGGTAATCGTGATTTTCTTATAAACTGCCTGAACTATCTTGTTGACGATCATGGAATAATGGAACTCAGATCGAGAGAACTAAAACTCAGGCTTCTGAACAAGTCAATGATCAGGTCACAAAAAACAGAATGGCAGCTTATAAATGTACTTGGACCGGTAGTGCTTGTCGTTCTGGCAGGACTGATCTATAATTATCTCAGAAAACGAAAATATACAAAGGTCTGATAATGTATAAAATAGTATTCAGAGGCCTGCTTATTGCACTTGCCTTTATTTTAATACTTCTCCTGTTATTCAGGAACAGGCTGCCTTTTGGAGGAAAGAACAGCTCTTTTGGCTCTGATCCCCAAAAGGAGATTACAAGGATTGAATTTTCAGAGTCCGGGAGAAAAGTTGTCACTTGAGAAACATGGTGAGAACTGGATTGTAAATGGCAGGACAGAGGCAAGAAAAAGTGGCATCTGTTTATTATAAGGGTACTGAGGGAAATGGAAATAAAATCCCCGGTATCTCCTGATCTTTTCAGGTCTGAGATTACCGAAAAGGGAATAGAACCTGTCAAGATCAGGGTCTACGGTGAAAGGAAACTTTTAAAGAGCTTGCTTGTGTATAAGACCAGGTCGAACAGGTATGGTAATATTATGAAAATACAGGGAGAGGTCAAAACCATTTATTGTCTGCGTTCCCGGATTTGATGGCGATATAGGTTCTGCATTCACTATCAATGAACTATTCTGGCAGTCCTATACTGTATTTAACCTGCTTCCTTCCGAAATAGAGTCAGTAGACCTTGAAAATCATTGGTGATCCTTCAGCATCATTTGTTATTACCTCACAGGAGCATCATTTTGCTCTTTCATCGGGTGGTAAAGATCTTTCAGGATGGGATTCGACACTTGTGACAAGATATCTTTCATATTTTGCATGGATCCCGTTTGAAAAATGGGCTCTTGAAATGACTGATCAGGAAAAGAAAATGGTCGGATCACGTCAGCCTCTTTACCGGATTACAGTATCTACCTCAGCAGGGAAAAAGCTGAGTCTCACCTTTGGGAAAAATTAAAGGAGGAAGAGGGGTCGGTGACAAGGGATAGTGACAGGCTGCTGGGCACGAACACAAGCCAGTGATGAGTTTTTTGTTATGCGGTATTTCGACATAGACCCTATTGCTGAAGAAAAAGTCTTATTTCTTTCCGGAATAAATCCCGGATCATGTCATCCGGAGTTGTTGCAATCATAAGCAGCGGGGTGATCTCCATCTCAGATTTCAGATTTGGATGAAAAAACTGATATCCATGTTGGTTTTATTTTGATAAACGATAAGCATTCTTTTTTTTTCGGTATAGTTTTTTTTTGTAATATTGATAAATGGGAATTGAATCAATAAGAGGATTCAATTTATTCATTTAGACCTAAATAGTAAAATACATAAATCCAAAAATAAATTTAAAACGGTACCGATATGAAATTTGTAGTATCCAGTTCGGAACTTCTTGGTCACCTGCAGGCCATAAGCAGGGTTATCAGTTCAAAGAATACATTACCAATACTTGATAATTTTCTTTTTAATCTTTCCGGAAACGATCTTGAAATAACAGCATCTGATCTTGAATCGACCCTGATAACAAGGATGAAGCTTGAAAATACCGAAGGAGACGGTACTATAGCACTGCCTGCAAGGATTCTGCTTGATACGCTTAAGGAATTCTCGGTACAGCCGCTCACCTTCGATATCAACATGTCGACGATGGCTGTTGTTATCAGTTCTGAGAATGGTAAATTCAATGTTGTCGGTCAGAATGGCATTGATTTTCCTGCCCTTCCGGCAATTAAAAAAGACAAGAAATTTTCTTTTTCAATAAATGCTGATGTGATGCTTGCAGGGATCACAAGGACCCTTTTTGCAACTGCTGATGATGAATTGAGACCTGTAATGGGAGGCATATTTATTGAGGCTTCGACCGATAAGATTACTTTTGTTGCATCAGATGCTCATAAACTGGTACGTTATCAGCGTACTGATGCTCATGCTGATGATAATTCCTCATTTATTCTCCCAAAGAAACCGGCCTCGCTTCTGAAGAATATACTTCCAAGGGAAGAGGGAGCCGTGACTGTTGAGTTCGATGACAAAAATGCGTTTTTTAATCTGAGCAATTATAAAGTAGTGTGCCGTCTTGTTGAAGGAAATTATCCAAACTATAATTCAGTTATTCCTAAAAACAATCCGCGAAAGATCACAATTGACAGAGTGGAATTCTATAATACGCTAAAAAGGGTTTCTGTATTCTCAAACCAGGCGAGCAATCTTGTGAAGTTGCAGATGAAGGGCAATCAGGTTATGGTATCTGCCCAGGATATCGATTTTTCAATATCTGCATATGAAAGGATCAAGTGTCAGTATGAAGGAGATGAAATCGAGATTGGTTTCAAATCAGTCTTCCTGCTTGAGATTCTGGCTAACATTGCATCACAGGATGTTATGATCGAACTTGCTGATCCGACCAGAGCCGGCCTGTTCCTTCCGGCAGTCTCCGATAATGATTCGGAAGATCTGCTTATGCTGCTTATGCCAATGATGATAAATGCGTAACCCTTGGATCTGAACCTTAAACGTCCGATTGCTTTTCTCGATCTTGAAACAACAGGGATCAATGTTGCCGTTGACCGAATTGTTGAAATTTCAGTCCTGAAAATAACTCCTAATGGTAAAGAGGAGTGGCTGAGCACCAGGGTAAATCCTGAAATGCCGATACCTCCGAAATCAACAGCTATACATGGCATCAGGGATGAAGATGTGGCTAAATCTCCGGCATTCAGAGAGATTGGCAAGAATCTGGCTGCCTTTCTTGAAGGCTGCGACCTTGCCGGGTATAATGCAGTAAAATTTGATATCCCGGTGCTGGCAGAAGAATTTCTGAGGGTAAATATTGATTTTAATTTCAGAAAGCGCAGGTATGTTGATGTACAGGTTATCTTTCATAAAAAGGAACAGCGTACACTTTCTGCCGCCTACCAGTTCTATTGCAGAAAGGATCTTGTTGGAGCTCATGGTTCGAAAGCCGACACTGCAGCCACCTATGAGGTGCTTAAATCGCAGCTCGACAAGTACAAGGATCTTGAAAATGATGTAGAAAAACTGGCTGATTTCAGCTCTTATAACAGTATTGTTGATTTCGCGGGAAGGATTATTCTCGATGAAAAAGGAATTGAAATCTTCAATTTCGGAAAGCATAAGGGAAAACCTGTTGAACAGGTATTCAAGGAGGAACCCTCCTATTATTCCTGGATGATGAATGGCGATTTTCCTCTGTATACAAAAAAAGTCCTGACAGAAATAAAGCTCAGATCGTTCGGAAAAATTCAGGGTTAACTGATATGAAGATCATCTGCATCGGACTGAATTACAGAAAGCATGCTCAGGAGATGGGATGGAAGCTCCCGTCCGAACCTGTTGTTTTCATGAAACCCGATTCAGCCCTGCTTAAAAACAATAAACCCTTCTTTCTTCCGGGATTTTCTGAGAATATCCATTATGAAGTGGAGGTTGTGGTCAAGATCAGCAAATTAGGGAAAAGCATCGCCTCAAAATTTGCTCCCAGATATTTCGATGAGCTGACCCTTGGAATAGATATTACTGCCCGTGATCTGCAAAGCAGTCAGTCTGCGGCAGGATACCCCTGGGAGATATCAAAATGTTTTGACGGGGCAGCTCCGTTGGGTAGTTTTGTTCCTGTAAGCTCAGTAGGTGATGTCGGAGATCTTGATTTCAGGCTTGAGATAAACGGGAAAATCGTGCAGCAGAGCAATACCTCCGATATGATATTTAATATCAATGAGATAATTGAATATGTTTCAAGGTTTTTCACCCTTAAAACAGGAGACCTTATCTTCACCGGCACGCCCTCCGGCGTGGGGCAGCTTAATAAAAACGATCACCTTGTGGCTTTTCTTGGTGATAAACCACTGCTGGATTTCATGATAAAGTAGATTGATAGTAAATGCTAAGCGAAGTCTCCAGACTTCGCTTGCTTTTCATTACTGGATTTGTTGGATTTATAATCCAAGCCATAAATATCCCCGTTGGCGCTGATTTGTAATCAGTGCCATAAAAATTCTGAATGTAAAATAGATATAATTTTAAGAACCGATTTCATCTTGATGGTCATTGGGACGGCTCTGGCGGAGCACCGATTGCAAATCGGCGCTAACATGTAGGATAAATCTCTCTTAATTAAACCAGTACGACAATTTCACCACCAATCCCCGGTTCTTTATATTGTGATCGACCGGGTATGAATTTTCGGTGTAGACAATAAAGAGATCGGATACGGGAGCGAATCGCCACTGGAAGCGAAGGTTCAGGTTGATATTATCTGCCTGTTCATTGTACTGAACGAGACTGGTGAAGAATAACTTATCTGTGAATGTGAAATCGAGTCTGGGACCTATCAGCAGGAATTTTGCACTGCTGTACGGAGATGGAAGCTGTATATTATTATATGACGATATGATGCCAATGCTTCCATAAGGTTGTACACGGTAGTTTAGTTCGCCATTGATCATCCATCCGGTTCCGTTATAATATCCGCCATAGCGTCCCCCAAGCATGAAGTTGAATGTCCTTCTTATATCAGAAGTAAAAGATGCACCTGCATCCATCCAGTTGAATTCCTCTCCTGCCGGCAGCGGAACACCTCCTGAATTGGTTGGATCAAACGGAGCCTGAAGCAATACATAGGTTGATTTTACATTTACCTGTGCAATGCTCTTGTTCATCCATTCAGCCTGGTAAAATATTATTGCATCCCTGTCAGTGAGCTTGAAAGAGGGATCAGTCAGCAGATCGACCTTAACACCCGGTCCGTGATTTGCAATTTTGCTTCCGGATGGGAAGAATTTGTACTGAACTGCTGGCGCTATTTCATAGTAACCTTTTCTTCTGATATATCCTACCTCAGCAATATAATCGGCACCTACCCATGACTGGTTAAGAGTAGCTGTCAGATACTGGGTTGAAAAAGTTATGTTGGCGGCAGCAGCAGCAGCATCCCTGTTTGCTCCGGAATAAAATGCCTGATGATAAAAAGTCTTGCCTGTCCACCTGTTGTCAGCGCTTGCAAGATTAAATTCCATACCGGCAACCCTGTTATAATCCAGACCAGGGTATACCGAGTCGCTCTTCTGATTCATAACCTCTTTATTGACGAGGAAGGCAGAAATATTCGACCTTCTGAAAACCTTTCGCTGTATCGCGGCAACTGTGAAGTTTGAAGCCGGTATATCATCCTTCTCCCTTGTCTGCATATCCATCAGTCCAATTCTCCAGTTATTGCCAATCTTACCGCTTAGTCTTGCCCCTGCCACCACGGGAGTATTAAGCCCAATCCGTCTTGAGAAAAAAGGTCTGAGATTATCTGTCCCAAGATTTGCGAAGAGGTCACTGTTCTCCAGGTAGAACTGCCTCTTCTCAGGAAAAAACAATTCAAACCTGTCAAGGTTTGTAACCTGCCTGTCAACCTCAACCTGTGAATAATCGGGATTGACGGTGAGATCCAGATTCATCGATGTTGAGAGTATAATTTTGGCATCAACACCGGCGTTTGCTTTTGGCTGGATATCTCCCCCGGATTCCACATCCTGTGTTGCCTTTCCCGAGACATATGGAATAAGGGAAAACCCAGGACCGCTTGATGAGGGGAGCGGCTTATCCCACACAAGTGAACCAGTAAATGCCAGGGTAGCAGTGGCAAACTGTCTTGGCATGGGAGCCCAGCTCGATTTTTCGTTTGTCTTTAAGGTCAAGCCTGCTGAAGTTTATTCCCCATTCCGGCTCTCCTCCATGGTACCTTATGCTGCGAAATGGTATTGCAAATTCAGCAACCCAGCGGTCAGGATAATTTTTAACGGCGGATTTCCATTTTATGTCCCAGTCAAGATTTACAGTTCCGCCGTTTGCCTGAACACCGTCCCATTGTGCACCTGCTGCAGACACACCAAATGAAAATCCGTTTGTCTGATCGTTATATGTGTCAATGAAAACAAGGAAATTATCATTTTTCCCAAAATTGAAGTCACGTCTTAATGACTCAACCGGCCGTTTGCCTGCAGTAGAGTCAAAACATGTAATTGCCATGTAAAGCGTTGATTCGGTATATGTAAGCCTTACTTCTGTCTGTGAACTTGCAAAACCGGTATCGGTTGGCTGAACCCTCTGAAAATGTGTTGCTGTTTCGGTTGACGACCATATAGGCTCGTCAAGGACTCCATCAATATTAATCGTACTGGAAGTTTTTGAAATGCCTATCCGGTATTTTTCCCGGTTCAGGCCTTTTGATTCGCCAAATAGTAATGAAGTATAAAACAGGGGGATGAGGGTAAGCAGGAATAATCCGTTTTTGAACATCTTAAATTTTCAATTTTGGCACAATATAGGAAAAATAGTACAAGCCGGGAATTCCCAAATGTTAAAGAAACTTAAGCGAATGAATTACATCTGACCCGGAAAATTTATTGTTAAATCGCTACATTTGAACCAATGTTTTAAAAACATGTTGAATTGTTATTAAGTGTTTCTTTCTGCCTGAGTTTTAAATCAGCAGGAGGACTCAAAGTGATTCACAGAGACATTAATGGCCTGGCAGCCCACATTTAATAATTTGGATGATGACACATGAAACACACACACAATTTTCAATAAGCGGAATTCATTATGCCACAGCAGAGCCTGTAACAATAAAAATTGCAGATGGCAGAATTGTTGAAATTACTGAAGCTGACATACTTTCAAAAGAGGAGAATAAGTTGATAATCTGCTCCCGGACTCATTGATAACCAGATCAACGGTTATGCAAATGTGGATTTTTCAGGTACAGACCTTACAGTTGTCGGGTGTGATTGATGCGGCCAGGTCAATCTGGAGCAGCGGGGTGACAACATTCATCCCCACGCTTATAACCGGAAGTCATGAGAGTCTCTTAAAAAACTTCTCTACTCTTAAAAAGGCGCTTGAAAGTGATGAAAGACTGGCAGCGTCGGTACCCGGGATTTCATCTTGAAGGACCCTATATTTCACCCGATGAAGGATTCAGGGGATGCCATCCTGTAAAGCATATACGGAAACCTTCATGGGATGAATTCAAAGCCTATCAGAAAGCTGCCGGAGGTAAAATTGTCCAGGTTACACTTGCTCCCGAGCTTGAAGGAGCTATTGAGTTTATCAGATTATGTAAGCTTAACGGCATTGTAATTGCTGTCGGGCATACAAATTCAACGGGCGTAGATATAGACAGGGCTGTGGAAGCAGGCGCTACGTTATCTACACACCTTGGGAACGGTTGTGCAAATTTTATTCACAGACATAATAATCCGATCTGGCCCCAGCTCGCAAATGATAATCTTACTGCTACAATAATTGCTGACGGATTTCATCTTCTTCCTGAAGAACTGAAAGTATTTTATAAAGTAAAAGGCCCCGACGGCGTGATTCTTACTTCGGATGTCATTTATCTGGCTGGTATGGCCCCGGGTAAATATACTTTTCTTGAAAGCGAAGTTCTACTGACGGAGGAAGGAATGCTGAAAAATATTGAAATGAACTGTCTTGCCGGAGCATCATTCCCTCTTAAAACGGGCGTTGGCAACATGATGAAATTCACAGGATGCTCGATGGCAGATGCAATCAATATGGCATCAGGGAATGTTGCACGTGCTTACAAACTGACCGACAGAGGAAGTCTTTCATTGGGTACAAGAGCAGATCTGGTTTTGTTTGATATGGATGGGGAGCAGCTGAGAATCAGAAATACCTACCTTAATGGAGAACTTGTCTATGCTGAATAAGAACTGAATGATATTTTATTATATTTATCTTTTTTGAGTGAATTTTTTTATTTAGACTTTAACTTTAATTGTAATTAACTGAGGTCTCTCGCCCGGCAAAGCAATCCGAAATCTCAAATCCTCAATCCGAAATCCCTATGAGTACTATAGATTATGTTGTTCTGTTCGGTTATTTCATATCCATTACGGCTTTTGGCCTGTGGATGGCCCGTAAGACAAGAACAAGCGATGCTTATTTCAGAGGCGAGCGAAAGTTCAAATGGTATATAATGATAGGTCAGGCCTTTGGTGTCGGAACACATGCTGAAATGCCGGTAGCTCAGACCGGAGCAACATTCAGCCAGGGTTTTGCCACAATCTGGTATCAGTGGAAGAACATGCTTATAACGCCGTTCTATTGGCTCATTGCACCTTTCTACAGACGCAGTGAACGAACGACTATTGGTGAGATTATCGAGGACCGTTATGGGAGCAAGATGGGGCTTATCTATTCAATATTTGCTGTTTCCTATTTCGTATTCAATATGGGTGTTATGTTGCAGGGAGCAGCCAAGGTAATATCTGTGGCATCAGGAAACCTGATTTCGCCTGACATGGTTGTGTTCACAATGACAATTGCCTTTATTATTTACAGTTATGCCGGAGGACTCATTGCAGCAGCTTATACTGATTTTATCCAGTCATTTCTTATAATTACCTTATCGATTCTGCTGATACCTCTTGGTCTGACACAGATTGGAGGATTTTCAGGCATGAGGGCTGTACTTCCTGACCATTTCTTTGATCTTTTTAATGCTGCCAGCGGCATTGACGCCTTTACAATAGCAATGCTCGCCATCAATGGCATTGTTGGTATAACGGCACAGCCGCATATGATATCTATGTGTGCCACGGGCGATACTGAAAGGGCCGGACGAATTGGTCAGACATTTGGTTCTATGGTAAAACGTCTTGTTACAATCGGATGGGCTTTGACAGGTTTGGTTGTGGCGGCTCTTGTAATAAAGAAAGGTGTGACGCTTCCTGATCCCGAGATGGCTTTTGGTTATGCCTGCAGTGTGCTTCTTGTCCCCGGCCTTGTAGGGTTGATGCTGGCTGCTATTGTTGCCGCGAATATGTCGGCCTGTTCAAATTTCATGGTGAATACCGGCGCCCTCTTCACTCAGAACTTTTATAAGAAATATATTAATCCTGCCGCAGAGGATCGGATGCTTATGATGATGGGCAAATATTCAGGGCTGGGCTTGGCTGTACTTGCAGTATTTTTTGCAATGAGCATTAAAAATGTGCTGCACGCCTTCCTGTTCACCGAGACGCTTGCTGCCTTTATGGGTATCATCTTCCTTGGCGGAATAATCTGGAAGCGGGCAAACAGGTACGGCGCAATTGCTTCTATAGCTGCATCCCTTCTCACATATTTTATCTTTAATTATTTTGCAACAGGTCAACTGATGCTTGTCTATAAATGGAAACCTGCTCCTTTTGGCCTTGCGATGCTTTCAGGCTTCTTCGTGTTCTGGCTTGTGAGCATTCTTACAAAACCCGAGAAGGAGGAGAAGATAGAAGCTTTTTTTGATAACATGAGAAGAAAGTCTGATGCAAAAAAGATGGGCAGTGACGGCAAAAAGCCGCTGGCTTCTGAAACAGGAGATGACCTGCTGCTTCTCGACCTTCCAGGATGGCTTCGAAGGAAAAGATGGACAAACTTCTTCACCCGCTATCGTGAAGACATTTTCGGTTTCCTTTTAAGCTGGCTTGTTGTTGGAGCACTTATTCTGTTTGCATGGGGCATACTGCAATTATAAATTATCGGAATCATTTCTTCATTCTAGCCGGTATCTATTAATAAACATTAACTTTTTTCATTTGCTATTGAATTTTACTATTAATAACTTTGAACCTTATTTAAAACTTAAAATGATGGGAAATCTTGGAGCTACTGAGATCATATTAATTTTACTAGTTGTTGTTTTATTATTTGGAGGAAGAAAAATTCCGGAACTGATGAAAGGTATCGGACAGGGGATGAAGGAATTCAAAAAGGCCTCCAAGCTTGATGATGATTCAGACAAAATGAGTGCTGAGCCAAAAAACGAAGAGAAAAAATAATTGCCCCCTCAGTGTAAATCTGAGGTTATTCTTTCTTTATTAGAATATTGCAGATCAGTCTGTGATTAAATATTTTGGTGCTTTCCGGTGTCTTGTACCCTGCTCGTAACTGTAAGCTATCTGTATCAGCAATGGTTCACTCCATGCTCTGCCAAAGAAAGTTACTCCCACAGGCAAATTATCTATGAATCCCATGGGAACTGTAATTGCAGGATATCCTGATATTGCTGCAAGAGAGGAGCTTCCTCCGACAAAGTGATCACCAAGAATTAAATCTGTTTTCCATGCAGGTGATCCTGTTGGCGCCATTATAGCGTCAAGTTTTTCCATGTTCATGATCTTATCAATCCCATCCTCCCGGGTAGCCTTATGCATCAGTGCAAGGGCCTTTTTGTATTCATCCGATTCCAGATCACCTTTTTTGTCTGCCATCTCAAGTGTCTTCTGATCAAAATACCTGAGTTCAACACTGTCTGATTTATTGAACTCAATCAGACCGCTTATGTTTTGAACAGGTGCCTTGCCGTCAAGCCCCGCGAGATATCTGTTGAGTCCATCCTTGAACTCATACACCATGACATCAAATGAGGCTTTTTCGTAATCAGCGCCTTCAGGGAAGTCAATGTCAATGACTTCGGCTCCATTGGCCTTAAGCCACTCCACCGCTTTAACCATCAGGGTGTCTACTTTATCTGAGAATCCCATTGCTTTTTTCTGTAGTCCGATGCGTTTGCCTTTTACACCGTCAGCTAAAAGATATTTTGAGTAATCAGTAATATATTGTCCTTCTGATGCGAGTGTCTTTGTGTCGGACGAATCGATTCCGGTCATTGCCCCAAGAGCAATGGCCGCATCTGTGACAGTTCTTGCCATTGGGCCGGGTGTATCCTGCGAGAATGATATCGGGATGATACCTGTCCTGCTAAGCAGACCGACTGTGGGTTTGATTCCGACAATTCCATTGTTGTTCGAGGGGCAGACTATTGATCCGTTAGTTTCGGTACCGATAGCAAACATGCACAGGTTGGCAGAAACGGCTACTCCTGACCCGGAGCTTGATCCGCACGGGTTACGGTCGAGTACATATGGATTCCTTGTTTGACCGCCAACGCCGCTCCAACCGCTCGATGACATTGAGGCACGGAAATTTGCCCACTCACTCAGATTTGACTTCCCGATTATCACAGCACCCGCTTCTCTAAGCTTTTTAACAATATAACTGTCTTTCACAGGATATGAGTTGCGAAGCGCAGTCGCCCCTGCACTGTTGGGCATTTTGTCATGGGTGTCAATATTATCTTTCAGGATTACAGGCACACCATGCAAGGGACCTCTTGATTTTCCGGCGGCCAGTTCCTTATCGAGCTCCTGAGCTATCTGAATCGCATCAGGATTAACCTGGATGATTGAATTCAGACCGGGTCCGTTTTTGTCAATTTCATTAATCCTTTCCAGATAGATCTTAACCACATCAGTGATTGTGAACTTACCATCCTTGTATCCCTGCTGTAACCCGGGAATTGTCAGCTCTTCAATCCATCCGGTGTCAGTTGCAGCAGATGAAGTCTTGTTTGAAGGCGATTTGCATGTAATCATAAAGATCAACACCGATGCGAATAATATTAAAAATCTGGAGAAGTGGGTTTTCATAGTCGTAGAGTTTTAAACAGTTTTTGAAGATAATAAAAAACGATGCAACATTTACGTCGGAATTAATTATGATTCTCTTCCATAAACTTTGGTCAGAGTGAGTTAGTTCAGAAGGAAATAAAGAGCTGACAAATTATTTGATCCGACTCAAAAATTTGAATATATTTGTTAAAGTTCAGGGGAATTGACTGAAAATTTCCGGTGCTGTTATCGTAAATGGATTCTTAAAGATTTCGGGGAAAAATGAAAAACATCTATCTGCAGATCACCAATCATAATCCTTCAGACACCCGCCTGGTACTTGCAACAGTAATCAGAACGAATGGATCCACTCCGCAGAAACCCGGTAGTTCTGCCCTGTTTGGCAGTAAAGGTCTTATCGCAGGCACCATTGGCGGCGGAATAGTTGAAGGAAAAATACAGAAGATAGCTGCAGATGCGATTGTCTCAGGGGTATCTGGTTTATACAATTTCAATCTTGCAAATGATATTTCAAAAAAGGAAGAGGCTATATGCGGTGGACAGATAAGCGTCATAGTGGATGCTGATCCAGCCGGATCCGCATCAGTCTTTGAGCAGCTGAAAGTTTCACTTGAAAAAAGGATTGCCGGGGTACTTATTACAAGACTGACAAATAAAACTGAATCTGCTGTTGAGATAAGCAGGTACTGGATCAGTGAAACCGAAAAACCTGCCTTTACCGGATCATTTTCAGCGAGGGTTGCGGCTGAAGCCTATAAGCTTATGGCTGAAAAGAACCCCGCGGGTTTCAGTGAATTGCCGGTTGATACCTCTGATGAAAAAGATTCATCAGGCTTTTTCCTGCAACCATTCTTTCCTCCTGATCAGCTTATAATTGCCGGAGCCGGACATATAGGAAGGGCCCTCGCCCATCTTGGAAGCCTTCTCGACTTTGAAATTACAGTAATTGATGACCGTCCGGAATTTGCAAACTTCATAAATATTCCGGATGCTGACCATATCATTGTTAAGGATATTGGTGAGGCTATGGATGAGATTGCAGAAAGGAGAGAACACTTATATTGTAATTGTCACCCGGGGTCATAAGGATGATGCCTCTGCACTGAAGCCCTGCATTGGCAAAAATCTGGCTTATACAGGAATGATTGGAAGCAAAAACAAGATTTCTGCAATGCGTATCAATTTCATAGAAAACGGATGGGCAACATATGCTCAGTGGGACAGGATCCATGCCCCGATAGGGGTTGCAATAAAATCGCAGACAGTAGAAGAAATTGCGGTCAGCATTGCAGCGGAACTGATTTTGGTTAGAAACAGCAGGAGATGAGAGACGAAAGATAGAAGTAAAAACAGTTTATGTTATCCTTAAAGTTTTAGGTTAGAGGTTTATTAAATGAGGAATTAAATGGGAGGGATCTGGAGCATAATACTTGCAGCAGGAGAATCGAAGCGCATGGGCTTTCCGAAAATGCTTCTGAAATTTAATGGAAAAACAATGATTGAAAATGTTATTGAACATGTTGCAGAATCGGATACAGATGGTATATTAGTAGTTCTTGGAGCAGGGAGTGATGATCTTGTTGACCTGGTCAGAAAATTTGATGTAAGATATTGTTATAACGAAAATTACAGGGAAGGAATGCTTTCTTCTGTGCAGTGCGGTTTTAAAAATCTGCCTTCGGATGCAGAAGCAGTTATGGTGTTTCAGGGTGATCAGCCATTTATTTCACCCTCTGTTATTGACATAGTGATAAAAGCATACAGGTCATCAGAGAAGGGGATCGTTATTCCGGTTCATAATGGAAAAAGGGGACATCCTCTTCTTCTTGACAGAAAGTACAGGGATGAAATAGACAGTCTTGATCCCGAATGAGGGTTTACGTTCAATCACCGTCATTCATTCCGATGATGTTCTGGAGGTTGAAACAGATGATCCTGGCATACTGAGGGATTTTGATACTTATGAAGATTATATAGAGGGAATTTAATCAAACAAAATAGCTATGGAAGAAACAATTAGTTTTCAGTTAAACGGGAAAAAGACAGATGCCCTGATTGATCCCACCGAAACACTCCTGTGGGTGCTGAGGAATCATTTCGGGCTTACCGGAACCAAGTATGGCTGCGGAATGGGCTTCTGCGGATCATGCACTGTTCTTATCGACAATGAAGCCTGTAAGATCCTGCACAATTCCGGTAGGAGATGTAAAGGGCAAAAATGTTGTTACAATTGAAGGTCTTGCAGTAAATGGTGAGTTGCATCCTGTTCAGAAGGCATTTGTTGAGCACGATGCTCTGCAGTGTGGTTATTGTACTCCGGGCATGATAATGAATGCCACCGGACTGTTGTTGAAAAATCCATCGCCTACAACAGAACAGATTAAAACCGGTATGGAAGACAATTTATGCCGTTGTGGTGCTCATGTTCGTATTGTTGAAGCTGTTCAGACTGCTGCCGAAGAAATGAAAGGAGGGAAGTAATCATGAAAAAAGAAGAAACTTTAAATCCAGGCTTCAGGCAAGGCTGCAAAACGCGGTGGAATGCCAAGACGTGACTTTTTCAAACTCCTTGGAAGCGGGATTATAGTATTTCTTCATGCCACGATGTGCCAATGATGGAAGTCCTGCAGCTGTTCCGCTGGAAAGAGAACTTCCAAAAGATTATAATGCTTTCCTTCTGGTTGGAGAAGATGGAACGATAAGCTGTTACAGCGGAAAGATAGAAATGGGTCAGGGAATTATTACCTCGCTTGTGCAGATGATGGCTGACGAACTTAATGTTCCGATGGAAAAAATAAAGCTGGTAATGGGAGACACCGATCTTTGTCCCATGGGATGGAGGTACCTGGGGTTCAATGACAACAAGGCATTTTGGTCCATCCATGCTGGCTGCTCTCGCTGAGGCAAAAGGAGTACTGCTGCAGCTTGCATCCGAAAAGCTGAAGGTTCCGGTAAGCCAGCTAGCTGTAAACGATGGAGTCATTTCAGATACCTCAAACCCATCAAATTCAGTAACATATGCACAGCTTGCAAAGGGTAAGAAAATTGAGAAACATCTCGACACCAAGCCATCCGTTGAAGATTATACGAAATACACCTTTGTTGGAAAATCATTCAACAGGCTGGATGCCAGACTGAAAGTGACCGGTGAAGCAAAATATACAGGCGACATGAAATTGCCTGGAATGGTTTTTGCCCGCATCCTCAGACCGCCTTCACACGGTGCAAAACTGACGACAGTTGATACATCCGGAGCAGAAAAAATTGAAGGTATTAAAGTGGTCCGTGATGGAGACCTTGTTGCAGTTCTTCATGAAAAGCGTGACAAAGCTGACGAAGCCCTGACAAAGATAAAAGCAGAATATTCTTTTAATGAGTTGCCGGTAAATGACAAAACAGTCTTCGAATATATGCTGAAGGCTGATTCCTATGCAAATGTTGATACTACAAGCGGTGATATTGAAGCAGGAAAAAAACTGTGTGACAAAACCTTCGAATCTGTCATTCATGATCCGTATCTTGCACATGCGCCTATTGAACCTCATACAGCTCTGGCTCAGTTTGAGGGTGGTAAAATGACTGTCTGGGCATCAACACAGACTCCGTATCCCCTGCAGGATGAAATTTCAGCAACCCTTGGACTTCCCCTTGAAAAGGTAAGGGTGATAGTTCCTTTCGTTGGTGGTGGATTTGGCGGTAAAAGCGCAAATCATCAGGGAGTTGAAGCTGCAAGACTTGCAAAGCTCAGCGGAAAGCCTGTTATGGTGGCATGCACACGTGATGAAGAGTTCTTCTATGATAATTTTCATTCTGCAGGAGTAATAACAATTAAATCAGGTATTGACAAGGCAGGATTGATCAAATTCTGGGATTATCATGCATATTTTTGCGGTACAAGGGGAACCGAGATTCTGTATGATGTTCCCAATCTTACAATCACTGACCATGGAGATAAGGAAAATTCTCCGTCGGTTCATCCTTTTGCAACAGGTCCATGGCGTGCACCGAATAATAATACGAATACTTTTGCAAGAGAGATGCAGATAGATATTATGGCTGCAGCTGCAGGGATCGATCCTCTTGAGTTCCGTCTTAAAAATCTTAAGGATGAGAAGATGATTGAGGTTCTGAAAAAAGTTGCTGATATGTTTGGGTATAAGCCGGGCAAAGGTAAGGGTGGAAGAGGAGTAGGTATGGCAATAGGTACCGATGTTGGTGCCTTGGTAGCTCAAATGGCTGAAATTGAAGTTGATAAAAAAACCGGAAAAGTAAAGGTTCTGCGTATTGTTTGTGCCCAGGACATGGGGCTCTGTGTGAATCCCCTGGGAGCAACACTCCAGATGGAGGGATGTATGACAATGGGACTTGGTTATACACTTACAGAGGAGTTGATCTATGAGGGTGGCAACATAATTAACAGGGGATTTGACTCTTATGAGATCCCTCATTTTTCATGGCTGCCAAAGATCGAAACTTTTATTTTTGAAAGGATGAATGAGAAGCCTCAGGGTGGAGGTGAACCTGCTATCATCACTGTGGGAGCTGTTGTTGGCAATGCAATATTCAATGCCACCGGTGCAAGACTTTACCGTATGCCGTTCACTCCTGAAAGAGTGCTGGAGGCAATTGAAGAAAGTCTGATTACATATATTTCTCTGTGTACCTCTGTGCCCTTCTCTGTGCTCTCTGTGTAACTTTTTAAGAACTTACACAGAGGAACACAGAGGGTCACAGAGAACACAGAGTATTTATTAAAGAGTATTTTTTCAGAAGCTGAATTCCTTTTTTTATCTCTTCTCTCCCTGAGGATTCTATCCCGTACCATCCACGGTAACCGGAATCTTTTGCCAGTTTTATCATTTTTGCTGTCAGTTCCTCGGTCGGCTGATTTCTGTACGACATTCCTCCGGCATATGGAAGCATTTTCAGAAGGTAATCGTAATTATCGAAATTGTCTGAAGGCTTACGCCAGTCAGGATAGCTTCCGAAATAGAGATTATCCACCTCTTTCATAAGCGATACCATCCAGTCGGCATCATTTGAAACACCTCCATGATTTTCAATCAAGCACCCTGATCTTTGCAGGAACGGCATACTCCATCATCATCTGGTAAGTTTCTGCTGCCCATTTGAGTGCTTCTTCCTTTGAAACATTTTCTGGTCCGCGGCAATTTGTCCTGATGGCATGGCACCCCAGGTAATGTGCGGCATCGATCCATTTGCGGTGATTGACCTCAAACTGACGGCGTTCTTCCTTTGTGGCAGAACATCCGTCCCCTTCGTCGTCAACCATTATCAATACCATTGTTACCCCGTTATCTGCTGCATTTTTCTTTAACTGTTTCAGATAACCTTCAGTCGTCACTTCAAAGAGTGTATTGACAAATTCAATCCCGTTAAGACCGAAATCATTTCGTGCTATTTTGGCAAAATCAAGCGTTTTCCATTTGCCTGACTTAACCTCATCAACAAGAGCCCATTGGGCAAGCGAAATATCATCCCTGATCGGACGTGGCAGCGGTCCGGCAAGGGCTGATCCGATAACTGACGGTGCAATTATACCTGCAGCGCCTGCTGCCATTGATTTTTCGAGAAAATTCCTTCGTGTAATATTATTCATCCGGCTGATTTTTTCTTGATATTTGTTTTGGTTCCCTGATTAATGTCCTGATGAAACTATAGCTCCCATCCTTTCCGGTATTCCCTTACAAGATACTTATTGGCATCAGGAATATTGGTGATTTTCATCTGAGCGCTGTCATAATCCACTCTTTTGCCTGCACGCAATGCCACTCCGCCAAGAAGTATTGTCTCGGTCACAGGTCCTGCATAAATAAAGCTGCCCTCTGACTGGGTCTTGTTTTTGAATGAATTTATCCAGGTATCATTTCTCTCCTGACGTGGTGTTCCTGCAGCAGGTTCTTCAGCTGTGATCTTTTTACCGCCTGTGTAAAGAACCGGTTTTTCACCCCTGAAATCGCCTATTATCCTTCCCTTGTCGCCAACGAACATCAGTCCTTCGGGTGCCAGCGCCTTGTCTTCCGCAGCTAATTCATCGGGATTCATCGGTTTCATTCCGCCGTCATACCAGAACAGTTCAAATGGTCCGAGCTCCTTCTGAGCTGGAAATTTAAACCTTACAATGCATGAGAGAGGAAATGCAACATCATTCTTAACACCGATAGATACATTATTTATAGTGGCACATGTTTTTGTGGCATAAGCCTCAGCACTTTTTGCAGGGGTATTGATCCCGAGTGTCAGGAACAGCGGAAAGAGGCTGTAATGGCCCATATCAGCTATACTTCCTGCACCAAAATCATACCAGCCGCGAAATACTGCATGGGTATAATTCGGATGGTATGGCCGTGCAGGTACAGGACCAAGCCATAAATCCCAGTTGAAATCTTTTGGAACCGGAGGGGTCTCAGTCGGATTGGCCTGCCATTGCTGCCAGACAGGTCTGTTCGACCAGTTATGAATCTCCTTCAGGGTTCCTATCTGTCCTTCGTCTATCCATTTTTTGATTATATCATATTCGGGTCTTTTGCTCCATGCCAGAAGATGTGTGCTCAGTCCTGATTTCTTTGCAGTATCTATTGTAAGTTTTGCCTCATACATCCTGTTGGCAATCGGCTTATGAGTAACCACATGCTTGCCTTTTTTCATGGATGCAAGGGCAACTGTTGCATGAAGGTGATCAGGTGTCATGATCTTGATAGCATCTATTCCTGTCTCCTTTTCAAGTAATTCACGGAAATCTTCATACGATTTGCAGCCCTTGTAAGTTCCTGAAGGTTGTTGTTTTGCCATAATATTTCTGAACAAACTCCTGTCCGATATCCCTTCCCCCGGGAATTCCCTTTATTCCCTCTCCCCATGACTTATCGCCCAGAGCCTCACGGATATCATCACGGATTCCATTTAAGGACCAGTCGACATAATCTGTTGTGAATTTATTGGGATCACAAACAGCGACTATCTGAAGTGCAGGATTCTGAATGAGTTCAGTCATCTCCCTTAAACCCTGGGTGCCGCAGCCAATATAACCAAGGGTAAGCTTATCGCTTGGTGCTACAAAGCCTGGTCCGCCAAGTACCTGTCTTGGAACAACTGTAAATGCCACGGAAGCAGCAGCTGCTGATCCGAGGAATTCACGACGGTTAATCTTTTTTGAGGTAGTCATTTTGAAGAGTAGGTTTATGTTAAGAAATTCGGTTATTGGAATATGTATTGAAAGTTCACTTTCGGATATGCTGTATCATCTCAAATGTACAAAAACTGAAAGATAATATAATTAAATCATGATGAATTTTGAACCTGGAGTCCTTGAATTAAGTATATTGCATTGAGCCATTTGATAGCCTACGATCATAAGGAAGATCACAAAGGTTTTCAGAACTCATGAAACGTTAAATAATCCTAAAGCCATTTCAAAATGTTTTTTTCGATGCAATTCTTAACATCGGCAGCAGCTTAATTATTTTATATTTGTAAGTATTATGCTAAAAACAGAAAACCAAAAAATGAAAAGATCTGAGAAGGATAGGTTTAAGGCAGGAATAAACAGAATGGTTGACTGGATGAAAGAGCACAGGTTTCCTCCCCGGCTTTTGCTGATTGTCATGGGAATATTATCAACAGTATGGTTTCTTGTAAGGGTTATTCCAAAACCTTCAAGGGCCACTTATCCCTGCATGCAGGTGGCTGCTCCGCTTATGTCGGGATTTGTTGTTTATCTTCTTTCTCTCGGAGGCATTACATTTGCTTTCAGGAAGGCAAAGCAGAATATTCTGAAGGGAAGATATATTGCAACAGGTCTGTTTTTGCTTTTCGCTGTCGGAGGATTGATTTTTACGCTTACAACACGGCAGCCAGAATACTCTGGGAGATGAACTGTCTGAAAGAGGACCTGAAGATTTGCCAAATCAGCCTTTTGGTACAGCCATGGGTATAAACCCGGGCAGAGTGGTATGGGTATGGAATCCGAAGGCTACAAATGAGAATTGTCTGAATACTTTCGAAAGCAAGGATTATTATTTTAAACCTGAAAATACAAACAAGGAGATAGTTGCCGGAATGATAAGGAATGCCCTTACAAAGCTCAGCGGTAAGAAATACTATTCCGGAAACATGGGATCTGCTTTTTCGTTATCATAATCAGATTAAAGAATCAGGAGCAATAAAGGATATGCCAAGGGAGAGAAGATCTTTATAAAGATCAATCAGGGTACGTCACGCTGGCTGCTTACACAGGAAGATAAGGATAACGGATATTTTTATCCGCAGACCTTCAAGCCTACAGCTCTCAGGGGCGCCAACAATTACGGAACTACCGAAACAAATCCATATGTGGTGCTGGAGCTTTTAAAGGAACTTGTGAATGAAATGGGAATAGATCAGGCAGATATAGCAGTTGGTGATCCGATGACAGATATTTACGGTCATAATTACCAGGTCTGGGTTGCAGAATTTCCGGGGATAGTCTACCTCGATAAATTCAGCACAAAGTTTGGAAGGACAATGACTGTTCCTTCGAAGGAAGACCTTATCTTTTATGCAAACAAGAACCAGAAGGATAAAGTTTATGATGTTATTGAAAATGCTGATTACCTGATAAATGTTGCCAATCTTAAGCCTCATTATGCAGCAGGAATATCACTGACTGCCAAGAATCATTTTGGCTCACAGGCAAGAAGTACGGCTCAGCATCTTCATAATTCACTCATAACTCCCAGGGGCACTCTTGGTTCCAACGGAGGATATCATAAGTACAGGGTGCAGGTTGATCTTATGGGAAGCAAATATCTTGGAAGAAATACTGTCTCTGTATCTGGTTGACGGATTATTTGGAGGAGGTGGCATTGAGACCAAAGTTCCCGTTAAATATTTTATGTCTCCGTTCAATAATGACTGGAGCAGCTCTGTTTTTGTCTCACAGGATCAGGTTGCACTTGAATCGGTATGCTATGATTTTCTGAGGACGGAATGGAATGGAATAAACCAGCATAATCCTGCCAATGGTCAGCCTGACTATGTTCCAAGTATCAGGGGTGTGGATGATTATCTTCATCAGGCTGCTGATTCCTCCAACTGGCCGGAAGGCATTGTTTATGATCCGGATAACAGCGGTAAACCATTGCCAAGTCTTGGGGTGCATGAACACTGGAATAATGCACAATCGAAACAATATTCAAGGAATCTTGGATTCAGGTAAGGGCATTGAGCTGGTATCGGTCCCTGACACTCTTGTAAAGAACAGGTAAACATACCCCTGCTGCATATAGCCCTGGTTATCAGTAAACAGGTAAAAAGAAAACTTATAGTTATATTTGTTAAATACATCTTATCAGAAAAAATTACTCCTCAACTTACCTGTAACATGAAAAACTCAGAAGATAAAATCATGACAAGCCGTCGTGAAGCTATGAAACTTCTTGCTGCAGGCGGATCAGCCGGACTTCTCGGCCTTTTTGGAAGCCCGCTTGCAAGGGCAGAAAGATATGAAACACCTGCCTATGCCAAGGGAATGGCTCCTGTAAAAATAAAAAGTGTAAAGGCTATTGCAACAGCACCGGAAGGCATCAACCTGATTGTTGTCAAGGTTGAAACGACAGAACCCGGTCTATATGGTCTTGGTTGTGCCACATTCACTCAAAGGGCAGAGGTTGTAGTAACTGCAATTGACAAATATCTGAATGATTTTTGTGCAGGGAAGGATGTTGACAATATTGAAGATATGTGGCAAAATGCCTATGTCAGTTCTTACTGGCGCAACAGTGGTGTTTTGAATAATGCTTTAAGCGGACTCGATGAGGCTTTATGGGATATAAAGGGAAAACGTGCAGGTATGCCTGTATACCAGTTGCTTGGAGGTAAATCAAGATTTGCTGTACAGTGCTATACACATGCAAGCGGACGGTCGAATGAGGAGGTGATAGCTGATGTTCAGAAATATATGGCTCATGGGTTATCAGCATATAAGGATCCAGCTGGGAGCTTATGGCGGTGTCGGAACACTCGGAACAGGACCTGCATTCAGGGAAGCCGGCTTTGGTGTGGAAACTGACGATTTTATGGATCAGAGAGCATATCTGAATTCAGTCCCCAAAATGTTCGAAGCTGTTCGCAAAGCCTGCGGCGACAAGGTGGAACTTCTGCATGATATTCATGAGCGGGTAGAGCCGATTGATGCAATAAACCTGATCAAAAGGCTTGAGGAGTATAATCCGTTCTTTATTGAAGATCCGTTCTCACCCGAGAATCCGGAGTGGTTTAAGCAGCTCAGGATGACCACCTCGGTTCCTATTGCCATGGGAGAGCTGTTCAACAATATAAACGAGTTTAAAATGCCAATGGTTAACCAGTGGTTCGATTTTATAAGAATTCATATCTCACAGATCGGTGGAATCACACCTGCGATGAAGGTTGCCAGGCTTGGAGAATGGTTCAATATAAGGACTGCATGGCACGGACCCGGAGATGTATCACCTGTTGGTCATGCTGCCAACTGCCATATAGATCTCGCAGTATGGAATTTTGGTATTCAGGAGGCAGTACGCTTTTCTGAAAAACTTCAGACTATATTTACAGGCTGCCCGACAATGCACAGGGATTATATGTCTGTAAATGAAGTTCCGGGACTAGGAGTCGATATCAATGAAAAAGAGGCTGCAAAATATCCGATCGGTACAAAATCAAGATGGCAGGTAAGAAAAAATGACGGAACTGTTATAAGACCTTAATAATTGAATATTCATGAATAATAACAGAAGGGAATTTATCAGGAAGAGCACTGCAGTAGCAGCTCTTTCAGTAGCCGGACTGAGCTCTGTGACCTCCGGACTGATGAGCCAGCCTTTGAGTGAACCCAAAGCAGGAGACAACGTCGCCAGGCCAAAAGACTATATTCAGGATGCGGGTATAAAAATGTGTTTTGCATATTTCGCAGGCCTTGAAGCAGAAAAACGGAAGGTGGAATTCGGAAAACAGCTGAATGTCCTCGGAGCTGTTGGCGGAATAGATACACAAATGGCAGGATTGCCAAATGCCAAACCATGGGATTATGAAGCGGTATCGGCTGTAAAGAATGCCTGGGCTAAGGCCGGACTGAAGCTTGAGGTTATCGAAGGACCGCCTTCGCTTTCTGAAAAGACCAAGCTGGGTCTCGAAGGCAGGGACGAAGAGATCTCAAACTTTATTATTTTCATGAAATCGCTTTCAAAGGCAGGCATTGATACAATATGCTATAACTGGATGCCTGTGATCAGCTGGGCACGTACAACCACCGACAGGCCAGGGCAGGGGCGGGGCCCTTGTTACAGCTTTTGATTACGAGGATATAAAGGATCTTTCTCCTACCAAATACGGGGAGGTCTCAAAGGAGAGTCTCTGGAAAAACCTTGAATATTTTCTTAAGGCTGTCGTTCCTGAAGCTGAGAAGAATGGCATTAAGGCTGGCTATGCACCCCGATGATCCCCAGGTAGACAGCATAAGGGGTATTTCGAGGATAATGACAACTGCTGATGCTTTCCGGCGGATGGCAGCAATATATCCGAGTCCATACAACGGAATTACAATGTGCCAGGGAAATTTTTCACTGATGGGAGAGGATATTCCTGCACTTGTCAGGGAATTTGGAGCAAAGGAACTTATTCACTTTGTACATTTCAGGAATGTACGGGGCGGCAAGATGAACTTCGTCGAGACCTTTCACGATGAAGGACAGATAGATATGTATGCTGCTATGAAGGCATATATCGACATTGGCTTCAGGGGACCTCTGAGACCCGATCACGTTCCCACAATGGCAGGCGACAGTAATGATCATCCGGGATACAGCGCTCTTGGAAGCCTGTATGCTGCAGGTTATATCAGGGGACTGATTGAAGCGGTTGCCAAAAACGGTTAAAGAATACTTTTTCCGGCTTTTCGAATGATGGATATACTTTCACACATCGTTCCTTTTAACTCAAAACACAAAAATGATGAGAAAAATATTGTATTTATTATCAGGACTAACAATTGCAGCTATGCCATTAACGAACTTTCCTCAGACAGAGATCTCCAACGGATTAATCCAGGCAAAGATCTATCTCCCTGATTCCAAAGAGGGATACTATCAGGGTACACGATTTGACTGGTCTGGCAATATGCCAAGCCTGAAATTTGCCGGTCATGAATTTTTCGGACAATGGTTCTCTACATACAGACCTGAAATTCATGATGTTATTATGGGGCCGGTTGAGGAGTTTACCGCTCTGGACTATGATGAAACAAACAAGGGAGAAAACTTTGTGAAGATCGGAGTAGGATTACTTACAAAGCCTGATGACAAGCCTTATGCATTCGCCAGGTACTATACGGTTGTGGATCAGGGAAAATGGACAGTGAATTCAAAGAGCGATCAGGTACTTTTTACTCATGAACTGAAGGATAAGCATTATTCATATAAATATGAAAAATGTGTCCAGCTTGTAAAGGATAAACCAGAGCTTGAGCTTGTACATTCAATAAAAAACACCGGGACCAAAACAATTGAAACGAGCGTTTATTGCCATAATTTCTTTGTCATGGATAACCAGCCTGTTGGTCCTGGTTATTCAATTACAGTTCCATGGGCTATCGGGGGAACAGGTCAGGGTATTGGTGAACTTGCTGAGATAAAAGGAAGCCAGATTCTGTTCCTGCGCACTGTAAACAATGGTGAAAATGTCTTCTGCAGTCCGCTTTCAGGATTCAATGACACCTCAGAAGATTACGACTTCAGGATTGAAAACAAGATTGCAGGCGCGGGTGTAAGAATTACATGCGATCAGCCCATACAGAAGCTTAACTTCTGGTGCTGCTATACAACTCTGTGCCCCGAGCCATACATAAAGGTTAAGGTTGAACCCGGAAAAGAGTTCAAGTGGACGATCCATTATGAATTCTATACCCTTTAATTACTTCATAACTCTTTCATTCACAGTCGGAAATTGATTTTCTTCGTTTACCCCGACCCCACTTTGCTTCGCTGAAGCTACGCGAAAGCGAAGAGGGGAGCGAAGAAAATCAATTTACTCCCCCTTTGCCTTCGCGTAGCCGCTACGGCGAAGCAAGGTTGGGGATGGGGTAAATAAATTGATTTTCGAGCGTGGGAATTTTAGTTATAGCTCCTCAATAACAAGATTACGCCATTTAACCCTTATACCTCCTCCATCGTGAATCTGAAGGGCTATTGAACCGTTGCCCTGTCCGATCTTCTCATCGGAGAAATCAACCATTGGCTGACCATTGAGCCAGGTCTGAACCTTGTCGCCCACCACCTTGATTCTCATTGTATTCCATTCACCCGGCTTGAGGATGTTCTCTTTATCCTCATCGATCTGTTTCAGCCAGCCTCTGCCGTATGATTCGTATATCCCACCTGTATCGTGCCCCTTGGGAGCTACTTCACACTGCCATCCTGAGATTTTTGTTCCATCAATTGTGGAACGGAAGAAGACACCACTGTTACCGTCGGCTTCCTGGAGAAATTCAAGAGTCAGATCGAAATTTTTATAGAATTTTTCAGTGGCCAGATAGCCATATTGTTTATCCGGGCCGCTTTCGCAAACCAGCAAACCTTTTTCTACAAACCATTTTTCGGTGCCATATATTTTCCAGCCAGTAAGATCTTTCCCGTTAAAGAGCGACTGTTTTTTTGCGGGCAGAGTAAAGGCTGAAAGAATGACCAATACAATAATTGACAGATAAATTTTTTTCATGAGTTATTGATTTTATTAATTTGTTATTATTTAGTTGATTAAATATTAGTGAATTACGAATTGCCTGAGGTAGTTTTTACTCTGGATGAGACCTGTTTTTCTGTTTTCAGATGATCCTTCGAATGATTTATCCTCAACTTCAATACATGCCGGACCATTGTATCCGACCTCATATAATGCAGAGAAGAATTTTCCCCATTCTATATCACCCAGACCGGGGATTTTCGGGATGTGAAGGTTGAGCGGAGTTGTAAGTATTCCTACATCATTTATCCTTTCCCACATTATTCTTGCATCTTTCAAATGAACATGGAATATGCGGTCATGGAATTCATAAATGGGTTTTACATAATCCATCATCTGCCAGACAAGGTGTGATGGATCATAATTCAGTCCGAAATGTTTTGAAGGAATTGCCTCAAACATCCTTCGCCAGATTGCAGGAGAATGGGCAAGATTATTTCCTGAGGGCCATTCATCCCTTGTAAAGAACATAGGGCAGTTTTCGATCCCTATTTTTATATTTCTCTCCTCAGCATACCTTATAATCGATGGCCATATCTCAAGAAACTTTTCAAAGTTCTCATCCTCATGTCTCACGGGATCTGCTCCTATGAAGGTATTTATAACCCCAAGATCCAGCTTAACGGCAGCATCAATTACTTTTTTAATGTGGGCGATATAGAAATCCGATTTATACTTATCGGCATGAAGCGGATTTGGATAATAACCAAGTCCTGAAATTGTGACGTTCCTGCTTATAAGCTTGTTCCTTATCCTGCCGAGTTCGTGATCATCAAGGGAGGCAACATCAACATGTGTAACCCCGGCGTATTTCCTGTCAGCCTTGCCGGATGGCCAGCACATCAGTTCCACGCATGAAAAACCATTCTCAGCAGCAAAATCAATGACCTCATCGAATGACAGATCGCCTAATATTGCACTTACAAATCCAAGTCTGATCATATTGTTCAAGTTTTATTATTTCCCTGATTGAATAATGAGAATGCAATTTAGTAAAAATGAGGGATAGTTTTTATACCGGCACTAATTTTAGATTAAATGATAATTGGGTAATCAGAGATCAGAATCAGAGATCAGAGACTCAGAAATCAGAAATCAGTAATCAGAAATGCCATACCGAATACCGACATTGCCAGCAGTAGCCTTAGGCGGAGGCTGGTTACCGAATACCTTTTGTTAACCACGGAGTTCCACGGAGTTATCACGTAGTTTCACGGAGTAAGAAATCGCTCCTGTCCCCTGTCTCGTCACTCCTCACTCCTCCTCGCTCACTCCTCACTCCTCACTACTTAACCTCCGTCCTAACCCCTGTTGTTATAGCAATATTTTTTCTCCATTCATATTTTGAATCCTTTGCAAAACCGCAGAAGCACATCGTATGTGCCGGGAGAACAGCAATTTGCCACTGTGACATTCTCGTAGCTTATAGTCTCCAGGTTCTTAATTGGTGCCGGATTCCCTGTCTGTTTTGTTGGCCGTTCCTGCCGGGTAAAGAAGCATAGCCTTTACATCCTGATTTCCTCCGGTATAAACGATTCCGCCTGCATTCAGGTTTATTGCAACCTTATAATGCATATCCGGTTTCAGCTGGAAGTTTTCAAGCCATACCTTATGAGTCTGGTTTGATATTCCGATTGAGATCAGCACATCATAAGTACCAGGCTTGATTTTTCCTTTTGTTTTACCCGAAGGCTGGTCAGGGGCAATCGCATTGTCATGTTTCGCTTTTTCATAGAAGGAAGGGATCCCGAAATATGCATCCTGTATTGTATGTGACTTGCATCTGTTTACAAGTGACTCATACTGAGACAATCCGCTAAGTGGCTGTCGCTGTTTCCTCAATGTTGATCTGGTAATCATAAAGAGTAACGGAGACAGTTGTTCTCGTCTTTGGCTTGATTACAATATTTCCGACAACAAATCCGAGAGTGCCTGGCTTGCCTGAAAGCTTGAAATTCAACTTGAAGATCGTAGTTACCAGGTGCTGCACCCTGCATCTTGACCTCTTTGCCGGAACTCAGAAGTTTGAATTCCGAACCGGAGATCAGATCGCCAAGTGCCCTGATATTTACATTTAAAGGAGATGTCTTATCGCCTTCATTCATAGGAGCATAGCTCTGCTGTACCCATACCTGGTTCCAGCAGCGTTCATTCTTAACGGTGATGCCATTATTGAGCTTGTAGACGTAGCTCGATACTGGCTGAGCCTGAGTCGAAATCAAAACCACCGCTAGAACAACAAAAATTGAAATTATGTTTTTCATGGCAGTAAAATTTATGTTGGAGGTCTATGTCTCTAACAAAGTTATGCCAATAAACAACTCAAGTCAATTTTTTTTGTCATATTGTACCAGGGGAACGGAAGATCAAATCGCCAGTCAGTCTCTCAGGGTCTCACTAACCATCACTCAATTGCTGATTTTAACCACAGATATTCGTATAGACAAAGTAAGTAACCACCGAGATCGATGCTCCAAGAACTGATCCCCAGATCAGATCTGCAACAGTAACTATCAGCGGCCAGTCTTTCAGGGTTGCAAGATTTGTAAGGTCGTAAGTCGCATAGGTGACAAGTCCGAAGAAGGCGCCGTAAAGAAGCGCATGTATCCATGACTGTTTTTCAACTGGCGGGAGTGATGACAAAAGTGACAAGGGCGGCTACGAAAAGAAGGTAGAAAAGAAGTGCTGAAGCCCATCCGATATCAGGTCTCATAAGAAAACCTAAATGTTTTCTGTAGAAATTTTTTGCAACCAGGACCAGCCAGATCATGTCGATGACAAAAAATGCAGGCAATGCAATCAGAAAAAGTTTTATAAACATCTCTTCCGGTTTTATTGGTTATTTATTATTGTTAATATATGTCGAATTCTGAAAATAGCTTTCATCCTTTCCATAGATGAAAATACAGCTGCCATTGCATATACTATCGATCACTGCCGTTGAAATCTCAACCGGAAGCGCAGGGCATCCCCAGCTTCTTCCCAGCCTGGCATGGCTGTCAATAAACTTCTGACTCACATAATCTGCCCCATGGATAACGATCTCCCTCATTCTTGCGTTATCGTTGATACTCTTCTCGAGTCCGTCAAGCCTCAGTGAGTAGCCATGCTTACCTGAATATGTCTCAGCTGTCAGGTAAAATCCCAGTGAGCTTTCCAGAGATTCCGGCTTGTTTGAGAAGTGGTCCGGAATATTCTCACCTGAGTTTTTTCCATGTGCGACAAGACAGAAAAACAGCAGTTTCCTCTTATTCATGTCAATTACAAAACAGCGCTTATCTGTTGATGGTTTCGAAAAATCGATAATAGTAATTATATTCTTCTTCCTTTTTCCTTCTGTAAGTGAGTAGCCATTTATAGCAGTCCTGAAGATATCAAATGAGAGGTTTTTGTCAATCTTGCAGTCATGCCATAGCTGACGGACATCATTATCACTTAAGGATTTATCTGTAATGGCGGAACTCCGTAATGTTATGTACGGCAGGAGAATTAAAATGAATATAAATCTTACAGAGATCTTCATGTTTCAGGAATAGTAAAAATATATTTTTTCATTCCGGCTTTATATATCAAATTATAAAATCTCCATTCTATTTAAACAGGCTGCTTTCCTTCAGGTTTTGTTTTCCTCGCGAAGTGACACTGGGATTGACATCAAGTTTCAGCAGTCCTTGCATGTTCCCGATATCAAATGCGGTAAGGTAGACCAGCTTTGTTATCTTAAAAAACTTTTCATAATTTATGAATTCGGTTGCATCCCTTGGAGGTATGATAATCGGTTGTGAAGCCTGAAAATATCCAGACCGAAGGTATGCCGAAACGGACAAAGGGATAATGATCGCTTCTGAAATAGACCTGTTCAGGATTATTGATATCCGAATATCTGTAATCAAACCCGAAGTTGATTCCGGATTTTTTGTTCATCCTGTTTAACGATGCATCCAGTTCAGAACTGAGCAGATCTGAGCATACAAGGAAGAGACTGTCAGTATTATTTCGTCCCAGCATGTCCATATTCAGGCATGTTGTTATCTTTTCGGCAGGCACAGGACAGTTGTTAATGAAGTACTGAGATCCGTTCATCACCTTCTCTTCGCCTGTAAACCATGCTAAGATGACTGACCTCTTTGGCCGTTCCGTAAGCAATGCCTGTCCGATCTCAATAAGTGCAACCGTTGCTGTAGCATTGTCGTCAGCTCCCGGAAGTACTTCCCCTTCGCGCAGGCCCAGTCCGTCAGGATGACCGCATACAACAACATATTCATTCCGGAGAATGGGATCTGAACCTTCAACAACCGCTATAACATTGCGCGATGAGGACTTTATAAGTTCCACTGAAACATCAAGCCTGACCCTCGAACCGCTTATCTCCCGAGGCGCAACCTGTTGTCCCTGGCTTATCCTCTCAAACATCCCTTCAATCTCAGCGATGTCTGTTCCAAGAATATCAGCTGCCAGTGAATGTGAAATCTCTGCCTGTTCAAATGGCAGCCATGGTCTGCCTGTCTTCTGCTTTTGTAGCCGATGAAACTGCATCAAAATCTGTCTTTCTGTGAATCATAAAGAATCTCCAGTTTTCCGGATGGGATATCATCGAAAATATTGAATCCTGAATTCATTTTTTGTTGCTCTTTCCGGGATTCACTATTGAAAGCACTGCCGCTGCTCCCTTTTCACGCAGGGCTGAAATAATTGTATTCAATCTGTTGAAATAATAAGCGACCTGGGGCATATTTATACCCGGGCCGGAGCGCATCAAGGATAAGAACTACTTTCCCTTTCACATCCAGATCCTTGAGGTCATCCCAGCCCTTATCGGGATCGGAGATACCCAGTCCGGCAAAGACAACATCCCCATAATATGATCCGCTGGCAGAAAAATTTCCTCCGAAGGACTCTCCGATAATAATATGTACGCTCACCTTTGCCTCCCGTGACAGTTATCCTGGTACCCGGCTGGAAAAGTTTTTGTGACAGTTACAGGGACACTCTGGTAGAATGAACCATCAGGCATGATTGGCTTAAGTCCGGCATTCCTTGCCCAGTTTGCAACATATAAGGTTGCTATGTCGAGCTCTGGTGAGGGTGTTTCCCTGCCCCTGAACTCTCTGGCTCCCAGAAATTCAAGATGATACCTCAGCTCTTTTTCAGTGATTGTCTTTAATCCTTTGGACTGAGACAGAAGGGATGAAGAACAAGAAAGAAATATAAGAAGAAACAGGAATTGCAGGCTGATACAGTACTTTTTCATGGTTATCTTAAGATTTGATTAACTTTTTGAATTCAGAACTGAAATATACCGAAATTTAATAACCTTCCAAATGCTGCGAATATATTCCAGGAGGCTGATTATCCTTTGTGTCCTTTGTGGTAACGGTCTTCCTTGTAAATCTTCAGCGATTAATGATCTTTTAAGGGTCAGATCTTTCCTGCCACAAAAGCAATCAGCCTTGCAGAAGGGATCAGAATTATCTGGGCAATAATTGTTCCTGCAACCCTTGCAAATACCATATAAACAATATATTTTCTGAAGAGGCTTTCCTTTGTCTTTCCAAGTACAACATCATCAGTCATCACCGAGAGGAAAGGATCGATGAAGACAAACATAAGGATGGTCGAAAAGCCATTGATTATTGCAGAGAGACTGCTCGCGGTTGTACGGAAGTCGGGATTGAAATACCCTGCATAAAGTGAAGACAAAACCCCGATTGTTATTATTGCCACAGCCACAACATTCATTATAAATACCTTCCATGGGAAATCATGCCCCAGATCAACACCTGTGATATTTTTTGCACTTGGCATGACAATGTTTTCCCTGATTGAAGACACTGCCTGATTTGCTGAGACTGTATAGTAATACCTCTGGCAACAGATTTATAGATGCTGAATTTGTCAACAGCAACAGACAGGAGTCTCTGAAAGGTAGGGATCAGCAAATCCTCCGAATATGGTGGATATTGTGCATGACAGAATTATAAGTCTGAAATCCAGAAGATTGGGTCCTGATCCTGAATTTATATTTTTTTCAATTGTACTGGCCAGCAATGGGAGCCTGGAATCCGTTTGCGGTTCTTGATACAAGCACAAGGATATTAAAAAGGGCAAATGAGACAGCTATTCTCCCCGTCCTTATTCCGACAATCCTGACCGAATAGGAAAGGGTAGTTATCAGGTTTATCAGAAATGTGAGGGCCAGTACAAGTGCAATTTGACTAGTCATTTATTATCAGGTTAATTTTCTGTTCAGGAACTAAGATTGGATTCAGGTATGATACTTATGTCGGCTTTCAAAATTAGCATATAACTTCTTCTGAAATGAAAAGGGCTGAGTTTTTTTATTATTGTCATTACGCTGCGCTGTCATTCGATTGTCATTTGCTTCGCGTCATTGATTGTCATTTGCTGCTTTGCGTCCTTTGCGCCATACCTTTGCGTTCTTTGCGGTTAAAGGATTTCTGTTATTCGTAATCTTTTTTTAACCACGGAGTTACACGTCGCCATACCGAATACTGATTACTGATTACCGAATACTCTGCCACTTGTTTACACCCCCCAACCCCCAGGGGGGCTTAAAGCTGATTACCGATTACCTCTCCGTGCTCTCTGTGCTTCTCTGTGCAACTCTGTGTAAGTTCTTAATTCTTTTCGCCGATCTCCCCAATTCTGAACTCTTACACTCTCTTTATTGTTAACCTCAAACCGGTTTCAGAATGGCCAATAAAATACTAATCCTTTTTGCACATCCAAGGTTTGAAAGGTCAGCCAATAATTTGATGTTGGTTAAGTCAGATACCCGTCTATTCCTGAGATCACGTTTCACGATTTGTATGAGAAGTATCCTGATTTTAATATTGACCTTGAAAAGGAGAAAGAGACTGCTGCACTGAACATCAGATAATAATCTGGCATCATCCTTTCTACTGGTACAGTGCTCCTCCGCTTCTTAAGCAATGGATCGATCTTGTTCTTGAATTCGGATGGGCTTATGGTCCTGGAGGAGATGCACTTGAAGGCAAGATTATCTTTAACAGCATTACACTTGGAGGTCCGCGTTCGGCATACAAAAGAGCCGGGTATAACAGGTTTACTGTAAGGGAACTTACTGACCCCTCTGGAGCAGACAGCCAATCTGTGTAAAATGATCTGGCTGCCTCCTTTTACAATGCATGGAACTCACCGGATCTCAGAGGAAGAGAAGACCAGTTCAGCCGGTCAGTACGGGATTTTGCTGGAAAGGTTAGTAAATGGTAATTTTTCAGTGAATGAAATTCTGAAGTATGAATATATGAATGACTGGTTAACAGGTATAAAAGCTAAAATTTCAACACAATGAATTTTCTTCTGCAGGCACTTATTTATCTGGCGGCTGCAGTTATCTGTGTGCCCCTGGCAAAAAAGCTGGGTATGGGTTCTGTTCTTGGATACCTGCTGGCCGGAATGCTAATCGGTCCTTTTGTTCTTGGATACATTGGCAGGGAGGGTCAGGACATTATGCACTTTGCCGAATTTGGTGTTGTGATGATGCTTTTCCTGATCGGACTCGAGCTTGAACCATCACAGTTCTGGAAAATGAGAAAGTCGATTCTGGGAATGGGGTCGATACAGATGGTATTCACATCACTCCTTATCTTCGCTCTTATGATGATAACCGGACTGTCATGGCAGGTATCGCTGGCTGTTTCACTGGCCTTTGCCATGTCATCAACAGCCATTGTGCTTCAGACAATAAAGGAGAAGGGTCTTGCTCTCTCACTGCTTCAGGTCAGGCTTCTTTTTCGGTATTGCTCTTTCAGGATATAATGGTGATTCCTGTTCTTGCAGTTCTGCCACTGCTTGCAGTTCAGGGGCTTATGGAGAGCCGCCATCTCGAATCGTCTCTGATAGGCAATTTGCCGGGATGGATGCAGGGCTTGTCTTTTTTGGAGCAGTTGCAGTAATAATTCTTTGGCGGAAGGTATCTTTTCGTACCGCTTCTCAGGGTTGTCGCCAGAACAAGGCTCAGGGAACTTTTCACTGCCTCTTCTCTGCTGCTAGTGGTATCTGTGGCTCTGCTGATGCAAGCCATCGGGATGAGTCCTGCCCTTGGCACATTTCTGGCAGGAGTTGTTCTTGCAAGCAGCGAATACAGGCATGAACTTGAAAGCGACCTTGACCCCTTCAAGGGCTTGCTGCTTGGACTATTTTTTATTGGTGTGGGAGCTTCAATAAATTTTGCTCTGATAGCATCAAAGCCATTATTGATCCTGGGATTGGTAGCCGGTGTAATGATAATAAAATTTGGAATTCTGATTGCCACAGGTAAGCTTTTCAACGTGGCTTCAGATCAGAATATACTTTTTGCCTTTGCACTTTCGCAGGTCGGCGAATTTGCCTTTGTGCTGCTGTCCTTTTCAAATCAGCTCAATATAATTGATCGTGAATGGATGGAAATAATGATGGCTGTAACCGCAATAACAATGACAATAACACCGCTTCTTGCTTCTTCTGAATGAAAGAGTGATTGACCCGAGATTTGGTGTAAAAGAGAAATCTGACTCCGATAAAAAGGAAGATTCAGAAATTGAAAGTCATCATCCAGTAATTATTGCCGGTTTCGGACATTTTGGAAGCACCATTGGCAGATTCCTTCGGGCAAACGGTGTAGAGGCTGTGATCCTCGATCACGATTCCGACAGGGTAGCCCTTCTGAGAAAGATGGGATTCAGGGTCTATTACGGTGATGCAACAAGACTCGATCTTCTTCAGGCAGCAGGAGCCGATACAGCCAGGATACTAATTGCAGCAATCGATCCGCCTGAAATAAACCAGGTGCTGATAGCCACAGCCCGGCGAAATTTCCCGAATATTCAGATTATGGCCAGGGCAAAAAACAGAATGGATGCCTATGATCTGATTGATATGGGAATAAATGATATCTACAGGGAGAGCCTCCACACCTCCGTAAAACTTGCGGTTGATGTTCTCGGGAAGCTCGGACAACGATCCTATACAGCTACCCGCCAGGGACAGAAATTCATGCAATACGATGAAGAAGCTATCAGGGAGATGGCTGTACACCGGCACGACATGAAGCAGTATGTCCTCAAGGCCAGGGAAACATTCAAGCTCCAGGAAGAGCTGCTGGCAAGAGACCTTACCCATGAAACAGGCGAAAATGACCATTCATGGGATTCGGAAACAATCAGGGAAGCTATCAGGAAAACAGAGTAGAATAGTCACTGTGTATAATCAGATATTGATATCCCTGACAGTGTGTTATATACAACATTATTGACAATCTGACCATTTTGTCATATCTTTGTACTTTGATTATCAAAGTATTGACTAAAGGACATAAGTGAATTATTTATAGTGATTTATGAAGAATAACGAAACATCAAAGAAAAGTGGCAGACCTGAATGGATGGAGATTATCTCGCGGTATAATATATCTGACCCTGTTAAAAGCTGGTGGCAGATAATCAATTCAGTTGGTTCATATATCATCCTCTGGGTAATTATGGTTAAGACAATCCATATTTCATATTTCCTTACATTGTTTTTATCGGTTTTTGCTGCCGGTTTTCTTGTAAGGACATTCATCATCTTCCACGATTGCGGCCATGGCTCCTTTTTTAAATCAAAGAAATTAAACAGGGTCGTCGGTGTTATAACAGGACTGTTGGTCTTCACTCCATATCAAAAATGGACCCAGTCTCACAAGATCCATCATCAGACAGTTGGCAACCTTGATAAACGCGGCACAGGAGATGTCACGACCCTCACTGTGGAGGAATATTCAAAGCTTACACGCTGGCAGAAATTTGGCTACAGGTTCTACAGGAATCCGTTTTTCCTCTTCGGCATCGCACCCATATTGCTTTTTACAATTCTTCACCGTTTCACAAATAAGGAGATGTCTGTGAAAGAAAAACTCTATGTTCATCTTACAAGCCTTGCTCTTGTCGTTGGGGTAACATTGCTGATACTTGCAATCGGCTGGAAGACCTTCCTGATGATACAGCTGCCGGTGCTTTATATCGCGACTGTTCATGGTGTGTGGCTCTTTTATGTCCAGCATCAGTACAGGCACGTCAAATGGACTGCAGCAGAAGAATGGGATTATATGACAATAGCTCTTAACGGCAGTTCCCTTTTCAAGCTTCCGGGTCTGCTTAACTGGTTCACCGGAAGCATTGGCTACCATCATATTCATCACCTCAGCCCGCTTATTCCAAATTATAATCTTAAGCGCTGTCATAATGAAAATGCTATCTTCCAGCAGGTGAAGCCAATCACATTCTTCACTGCCTTTGAGTCGCTTTTTTTAAGGCTCTGGGATGAGAAGAGACAGATGCTGATAAGGTTCAGCGAGGTCTCTAAACTTTGAGCATATCTGCCGATCATGAAACGTCCGTAACGCTCTCGAGAGATGAGTACCCGAGAGTCTGAAGTCCTAAGTCCTACCGAATTAATTACCGATTACCGAATACCTCTCCGCTCTCCGCCCTCACCGCTATTTCACCGTCCTGTCCAGCGGCCGTCCAAGATCCTCATACAATCCCTTCCTTCCGGCTTTGTCATTTGTAAGAATTGCATTTGCGAACTTCGCAACCTGCTCTGCAACAGCCCTTGGAACAACAACAACTCCGTCGCCATCGGCAACAACAACATCACCCGGACATACAAGTACTCCTCCGATACAGATCGGACGGTTTACAGATTCAATCTCGTTTCTGCCCGGACGTATTCCACGTCCCTTATGTCTGAGGTAGATAGGCACTCTCTCGAGACCTATCTCATCAGTATCCCTGGCGCCGGCGTCAGTAATTACACCCACCGCTCCGGCCTTAACATAATTAAGGATATTATTCGAACCAATCGACCCGATATCCATATCTTCCACATCGTCAATTACAACAACGGAACCCTTCCTGAGAACCTGGGCATATGCCTCATGAGAATAGGTGCTGTAGAAATTTCCTTCCCACTTCTGGAAATTCAACTCCCGGAGCGCGGAAGAGCAGGCTTCTGAGTGGGAACAAACCGTACTGTTACTGCAATGCCTCTTATTATATGGGAAAAATCCTTCAGATCGACCCAGTCGGGATGTATAGCAGGATCGACAAGTCCGGTACCCGGTAGTCCGACCATATCAAGTCCGTCGGAGACATCAGCAACACGCAGGTCTTTGTAGAGAGCGAGGATCCTGGCATCTTCCTCTGCAGTATAGGTCTTTGTCCCGATAAAATTCATTCCCTTTGCCAGTGCAGCTTTGTCATAATCCTGGGCTACTGCGGCACGGAACAATCCGGGGAGCAGGAATAAAGAAAGGATAAACAGTTTTTTCATGGTTTTTCTATTTCAAAAGAGTTTAATTAATTGTAATCCGTAAAATATCTTCTTAAAAATAGAAAAAATATATCCAAATATTCGGGATTGATCGCAGATGCAGGGGTGTTCGATCTAAAGTCGCTTTGTTCAACCTTTGTGGTAACTCTTTGTGTACTTTGCGTAGAACTTTACTTACTTTGAGGTTTTAAACATAAAGTTTACACTAAGGGTATCACAGAAGTATCACAGAGGATCAGGAGTAATATATTCTTAATATCAATATCTCGAGTTCTAACTATGATTAATTGCGACCATATCTATATCTCCTACCGGAAGCCAGTCATCCGGACATGAAAATCTTGATTTGTCTATTCTGAAAGGTTCAACTTCTTCAATATTATTGATGCCTATGAGGACAAGGTATCTCTTACCGGCCCATCTTTCAAACTGCTTATCCGGCAGCTGGAGCTTGTCCTGGTTTCTTATTATGGTTTCAAAAGATTCCTCCACAGTAAGCTTTTCGGACTTAAATACAGATGAAACAATGCATCTGGCTTTTACCTCTCCATCGCATGTGCTGTTGATAAAGTAGAGAGTATCACCTTTATTTACGCTTCCATAGGGAAGATCCCTTACATCGGCTCCCCTGAGAATCATAGACTTATTACCGTTGAACAGGTTCTCCAGTTCACTCTGCACCGGCATCGAGACAGACAACATGATCCATAGCTTGAAAGTTTTAGGTTAATTACTCAGTAAAGACGTCTATCTGAAGACAAATGTGACAAGATTCTTGAAAAAAATTTAGTTAATGTGAGGGTTAATGCAATGTTAATGTGGAAGATGGAGTTGAGCGAAGCGAGGTAGAGCGATGGAGTGGCCGAGTGATAGATCTTGCCTGGACTCTGTGCCACCTGTAAGTTCAATATTTTTCCACTAATCTTTTGCAAATTCTATAATCAAATACCGCCATGGACCGAAGGGATTTCATAAAAACAACATCTGCAGCAGCAACACTGACACTTGCACCGGTATTATTAAATCTGACGGATCCGAGTTTTAAACACAAATAAAGATGCCGCTCCAGATATTCCCTGGTACAGAAGGGTTACACGGTGGGGCCAGACCAATATCACTGAAAAAGATCCGGCCCATTATGATATTGCATGGTGGCGCAAACACTGGAAAGAGACAGCAACCCAGGGAGTCATAATAAATGCCGGAGGAATTGTGGCTTATTATCCAAGCTCTGTGCCCCTGCATCGTCAGGCTCAATACCTTGCAGGCCGCGATCTGTTCGGAGATCTGTGCCATGCTGCCCATGAGGATGGCCTGGCAGTCTTCGCCCGCATGGATTCAAACCGTGCACATGAGGAATTCTACAAGGCTCATCCCGACTGGTTTGCGATCGATGGGAACGGAGATCCTTACAAAGCAGGTGAGCTTTTTATAACATGTATAAACAGTCCGTATTATAATGAACATATTCCCTCGATACTCACCGAAATATCGAATTTCTATAAGCCCGAAGGCTTCACCGACAACAGCTGGAGCGGACTGGGTCGTGATTCAATATGCTATTGTGAGAATTGCAAAAAGGATTTTTTGGCCAAAACAGGTCATGAAATACCCTTAAAGGCTGACTGGGATGACCAGGTTTACCGGGAGTGGATCCGCTGGAATTATAAGCGCAGGCTTGAGGTCTGGGATCTGAACAACAGAACGACAAAAAAAGCCGGAGGAGAGTCATGCATCTGGTCGGGAATGAACAGCGGCTCACTCAACTGGCAATCGGAGAGTTTTCGTGACTATAAGGAGATCTGTGAGCGGGCGGAGATAATCATGCTCGACAGTCAGGCAAGAAGCGATCAGGGCGGTTTTCAGCAGAATTCAGATACAGGAAAGCTTATTCATGGTGTTCTGGGATGGGATAAGCTTGTTCCTGAGAGCATGGCGATGTACCAGGCAGGCAGGCCAACCTTCAGGATGGCTGCAAAACCTGTCACAGAGGCCAGGATGTGGATGATCGAAGGCATTGCAGGCGGGATCCAGCCATGGTGGCACTATGTGGGCGCTTCACATGAGGATCGCCGGATCTACCATACACCGGGACCGCTCTTCCGGTGGCATAAGAAAAATGAAGAATTTCTTGTGAACAGAAAACCGGTTGCAACAGTAGGTGTGGTATGGTCGCAGCTGAACATGGACTTCTATGGCAGGGACGAAGCCGAAGTGATGGTTGAGCTGCCATGGCGAGGGATTGTACAGTCACTGATACGTGCCAGGATCCCATACATTCCGGTTCATGCCGACCATATTGACCGTGAGGCAGCCGGTCTGTCAGTGCTTATTCTTCCTGCTCTCGGAGTGATGACTGATGCCCAGCTGGCAGGAGTGAGAACATTTGTAAAAAAGGGAGGAAGCCTTCTTGCAACCGGTGAAAGCAGCCTCTTCAACGAATGGGGAGAGCAGGCGACCTGACTATGGACTGGCTGATCTTTTTGGTGCCCATATTATCGATAACGCTCAATCTGATTCAGGAAATTCAAGGAGGAAAAAATTGTCTGATACAGCACATACATATCTGCGGCTGACTCCTGAGCTCCGGAAAAATGCAGATGGTCCGGCCGGAACAAATGAACCTGTAGCCCAAAGGTGTAAGACATCCTGTTTTTAAAGGCTTTGATGAAACTGATATAATCGCCTTCGGAGGATTTCTTGAGCCTCTGAAAACTGACTCAGCAGCAGAAGTACTGATGACATTCATTCCGCAGTTCCCGATCTATCCTCCGGAGACAGCCTGGATGAGGGAGCCAAAGACAGATATTCCCGGACTGATCCTGAATAAAATTCAGGGAGGCGGCAATATAGCCTTTATGCCTGCAGATCTTGACAGGCAGTTTGGGCGGTATAATCTTCCTGATCATGGAAATCTTCTGGCAAACCTCATCAGGTGGGCAGCAAAGGACAATATTCCTCTTTCAGTTGAGTGTGCAGGACTGATAGACTGCAACCTTTACAGTAAGAATGATACTCTGATACTGCACATTGTAAATCTTACAAGCGCCGGTACATGGCGGCAGCCGGTTGATGAATATATTCCGGTGGGACCGGTAAAGGTAAAGGTCAGATTGCCAGCAGGGTGTTAAAGCAGGGAATCTTCGGCCACTGGTCTCCGAACAGAAAATTGGCTTAACAGTAAAGAACGGATGGGCGGAATTTGTAATAAATTCAATTACCGATCATGAGGTAATCGTAATTTCATGAAATTAAAAATTTACATTCATTTTAATCAAACACGAAGGGCACTAAAGGATTTGCACAAAGGGCACGAAGAGAAGCATTATAATTAAATCCTTTGAGACCTTTGAGCATAACCTTTGTGAACCTTCGTGTTTAAAAAAATTATTATCAATGAAAACCACCAGACGAAAATTCATTTCAACCTCAGTAGCAGGCAGCATAGCCGCATCAATTCCATTTTCAGGCTGTTCGACATCAGTCTCGGGCAGTGCCTCCGCCATCACCTGCTACTGACTATTCAAAACTCGATGAGATCCTTAAAAAACCGGTCTTTAAAAGAGAGCTTTTTACATCGCCGGTAATAATTGAAACGCTTGAATTACTGAAGTATCAAAACAGTTTTTTATGCCGGGTCAGATCAAAAGACGGTGCTGAAGGATTTTCAGTCGGTCACAGCGGACAGCTGAGGTCACTATATCCTGTTTTTACAAATCTTCTGCAGCCGTTTTTTATCGGCAAGGATGCCCGTGATCTTGATCTGCTGGTTGAAAAGGTTTATATCTACAATCTCAATTTCAGGCTTTCGGGCATGGCGCTGGGTGTTCCTCTTGCCACAATTGAATTTGCCATTCTTGATATGATGGGCCAAATAGCACAGAAAAGCATGGGTCAGCTGATCGGGGAGATCCATCATCCTGAAGTGGCTGTTTACCAGGCTACCGAATACCGTGAGAAACCGGTTGAGGAGTCGATGGAACTTATAAAGCGGGATGTTGCGGAGTATAATGCAAAAGCCCTCAAGATAAAGGTAGGCGGACTGATGTTCATGACAGATGATATGAATGCAGTCGGTCCGGCAGGCAGGACTGAAACGATGATCCCACTTGTAAGAAAGACCTTTGGTGATGATATGGTTCTTTATGCGGATTCAAACGGATTCTATTCAGTGGATGAGGCTATTCGTGTTGGCAAGCTTCTGGAAGAATATAATTATCAGTTTTTTGAAGAACCGGTACTGTTTGACTGGTATGAAGAGACAAAAAAAGTTGCGGATAATCTTACTATTCCGGTAGCAGGAGGGGAGCAGGAGTACAGTCTTCATGGATTCCGGTGGCTGATTGCCAATGATGGTCTTCAGATAGTGCAGCCCGATACCTTTTATTTCGGAGGGATGATCCGTTCGATGAGAGTGGCTCTGATGGCTGAGGCAATGGGTAAGAAATGCACACCCCATATGTCGGGTGGAGATATGGGATTTCTTTATATGATGCATTTTGTATCGGCGCTGCCGAATGCACTTCATTATCATGAGTTCAAGGGCTTTAAGACAGATACTGTTTTTGAATGCAAAACCTCACCGCTGAAGAGTGAGGGTGGTCTTGTAAAAGTTCCGACAGGTCCGGGTTCTGGGGGTTGATATCGATCCTGAATTCATCGCAAAACACGAAGCTGTTGGTGCAGGATAAAAAAGCTTTCTGTCCTAAAATTTCTTAGCGTCCTTTGCGCTATGACTTTGCGCGCTTTGCGGTTAATGGATTTTGAGTTGCTCCATGAACTTTTTAACCACGGAGTTACACGGAGTTCGCACGGAGTTTCACGGAGTTTTACCGACTTCGCAAGCCGTCTTCGTCGGAGGCTGGATACCCTTTATCTTCCACCTGGGTTCAATCGCTCCATTGCCTCTTCGCTCCCTCGCCCTTTCGCTCCCTCGCCTTCCAACTCCTCCTCACTCCTCATCCTGTTAATAACTAATTTTCCCCCATGTATTCCCAATATATTTTAATTTCCTATCTTTCGTCTGCAATGCATTTTTGTTCGAAAACACTCTGTTGAGCATAGCAACAATTCTTCATAATGATTGGTTTCTGAAGCGCCCTGTGACCTATGGTCCGGGGCGCTCCGAAAATCAGAAGTTATCAGATTGACTTCCGAATTCACCGGTTTAAAAACGTATTCTTTGAAGCAAAAAGATTTAATACTCCGTATAATCTATTATATAAAAAGATATGACGAACATTCTCCTGTTACCTGTTTTAATTACTTTTTTTTATCATTCAGATGTTGTCTCATCCCGAGACGTATTCGACTAATTTTCCCATGACTGAAAGTCCAATTTCTGAAGGGGGGAACTGGATCAATGGCAGCACAACGGGTCTGGACTGGGGTTATGTCTCCACGACTGCGGGACAAACCCATACGCATCCGGGAACGGCGAGCTATGCTGATGCAACAGCTTTATTGACAGGAATATGGGGAGCTGATCAAATGGCACAGGCTACTGTCGGGAAAATCGACAATGCTTGTTATATCGACAAATGTTATCCTGAAGTGGAACTTCGGTTGCGTTCCACATTATCAGCTCATGTGTGCAACGGATATGAAGTCGCTTTTTCACTAAAACACGATGGCAGGGGCCTACCTGATTATTGTACGGTGGAACGGACCTTTGGCGGACTTCACTTATCTGTTAAACCAATCAGGCCCTCAGTATCAGGTAAAAACAGGCGATGTTATCAAAGCAACAATTGTGGGAGACCTTATCTCAGCATATAAAAATGGAGTACTGATGGGGCAGGCTACTGATAAAACATTTACATCAGGGAATCCTGGCATGGGCTTCAATGAGCAAGCATACAACGGCGATTATGGGTTTTCAAGCTTTACTGCTTCCGATATGCCTTAAACGGTGCTTTAAAATTAAACACGAAGGGCTCAAAGGATTACACAAAGGTACGCAAAGGACTTTTTCAAAGCTTAAAATCCGGTACAATTTTTGTAAAGTGCTTTATAGTACATAATTGAAATAATTATGAAACCCACTCTCTTCCTGATCCTGTTCTCCTTCATCTTTTCCCTTTCTTGCGATAGAAATGACCCGGAAGAAATTAATTCAATTCAATGGAATATTACAAAAGTCGAGGGCGCTTCATCCGGGACCTTAAATGAGAATATCTCCCTGAAAGCATATTATCAGACCGCAAGTGGTTGTGATATTTTTGACAGATTTGAACAGACGGGTCAGGACAGAATTTTTTCTATAAAAGCCTATGGTCATACGGCTGATATGATTTGTACTGCCCAGGCAGTTGAGAGGAGCTCCATTTTTTATTTTGTTCCAACGATGAGCGGAATATATGAATTCAGGTTCATAAACAGGGACAATACTGTTATAAGACATACAGTGACAATTAATTAAATATTATCGCTTTACAGCTGACCAGTTACACAAACAATTCTGTGATAACCCTGTCCATCCCGATTATAAGGAAGTTTAAATCACAAGCCAGTATTTAATATTAACATAACTAATCCATAATCAAATGAAAACAGCTGTTTCTGTCTTTCTGTTTATCCTGGTTGCACTAATTTCATGTACTTACGCGCACAAAAATTCCGGGAAATTTTCCTTACAAGGAGAAATTCCCGGACAAGATTCCGGGAAAATAGTTTTATCATATTTTTCCGATACTGCCCTTGTTTCTGATACAGCTGAAATAAAAAACGGTAAATTTATTTTTACCGGCAATACTTCTGAGCCAACACAAGCCACTCTCAGAGATGGGAATGATATGGAATTAGCTGTGGTTTATCTGGAACCCCGAAAGATGAAAATATCAATCATCAGGGGTAAATCTTTAGGATCCCAAATGAGTGGTTCCAAAACGCAGACAGAATTTGATTTATTATGCAAAATGCAAGAACCGGTTTATGAAAGGCTCTCAACACTGAGACAACAAAGCATCAATATCAATGACAGCATCAAAAACTCAGATGATGGTACTGCTAAACTATTACTTGAGAAAAAATCGGAAGAAATAGATAGTCTATGGTATAAGACCAGGGAGGAACTATATCCGATTGAGCTAAAATTCATATTGGAAAATCCAAATTCATTCGTAACATTGGATAATTTAACTATGGTGGGATCAAGTGAAATTATATCACTTGACTCCCTGAAGTCTATCTATAATGGATTGGATAATAGAGTCAGGGAAAGCCGGCGTGGCAAGTATTGCAGTGAGTATATCAGGAAAAATGAGAATATGCGTACAGGCAATCAGGCTCCTGATTTTAAAGCAACAGACTCTTACTAAACAAACTGTAACACTTTCGCAATTTAAAGGGAATAGCGTGGTACTACTTGATTTTTGGGCCAGTTGGTGTGTTCCATGTCGTCAAAGTTTACCATATGTTAAAACAATTTATAAAAAATACCATTCCGAAAGGTTTTGAAGTAATCGCTGTTTCAGTTGACGAAAACCGAAATGCCTGGATTGAGGCTGTTAAACAAGACAGTCTTGACGAATGGCATAATATTCTGATTGCAGAAAAATGGCCTACCGGTCCCTACACAAATGATGATATTTTTCAAAACTATTATTACCGGGCAATCCCAGAGCAATTGCTGATCGACAAAAATGGAAAGATTCATTGATCGGTTTGGCGGTTACTCAAAAGAAAATGAAGAGTCACTGGAAAGACTACTGTCACAAATATTTGATAATTTGTAGTATAGAGCGGCCTGCTCAAGTCAATCATCAGAATAATATTGACAATAAGAATTATAAGGTGCAGCGCACCGGAATATTTTTCAAACCACCAGCTATAAATTGATTTATGATTCCCCAGCTTATCTCCATATTCCGCCCGGATCTCCGTTGCGGGGATTTAATATTACGGTGCTCTGCACCTGCTGATTTTTCCTGGCATTGATTGCTACAAATATTTCGCAGCGCTGCTGCTTTATTTGATGTTTTTCGATTTTGTCTGATGTATTTTTTTGAAATTGATTGCTTTGTGATCCTTTGTGTTTAAATGCTTTAAAATTAAACACGAAGTACACAAAGGATTACACAAAGGTACTCAAAGGACTTTTTCAAACCATCGCCTCATATAGTTCACTATTTCGATATCAGTTAATGAAATAGTCAAACATGATTTTTTCCTTAGTGTTCCTTTGTGCGGTACTTTGTGATCCTTTGTGTTTAAATGCTTTAAAATAAATGAACTAAGGCAAACTATCCATGGATATCATTGTTCAACTCATTTGTTCAAGGACCCGGATTATTCAATTGACCACTTTAATCTACCGCTAGCACGGGTTTTATGCAACATTGACGCAAAAAGGATGTCTTTGCATTAATTCACATTTATTACCTGGCATTTAGTACATGCCTGACAAATAGAACATTTCCAAATCAGACATGTTTCTAGTTAATGGACAACTGACGAAAATAATGGTACGCGCAAGGGATTTGAATGTATAATGAACCTGAAAAACAATAAGCTGATAAAACTTTATATCCAAAATCATGAGTCTATTTGATTTTTTCAGAAAAAAAGCAACAGGAAGATACCAGTCTCGCATTAAATGAGAACCTGGTTCCAAAAGATTTATTCCTTGAAGAAAAAGATCCCAATTCAATTGAAGCGCATGTGGCAGCCGGAATGTCTACAGGGATAACAGCTATCTATGAATTTCTGCAGGGTGACTATGAAACCAGGGGATATAATGATGCTTTAACGAACCCTGATGATAGCTATAAAACAGATAATATAAGATTGCTGAAACAGGATTTATTGATACAAATTCAGAAAGCTAATACTTACTATGAAGTGATTATGAAGGAGTTGGATTTTCATATAAGTACGAGAGGCAGGGCTGGCTTAATAGATCTTGTCGAAGAGCTTAAAATGAGAAAGGAAGTCGTTACCGGATATCTCGAAAAAATAAAATCAATTTCGATTGAAGCGGAACAAACTTCCGGACTAACTGAGCGTATTATTTTGTCATATCAGAGGGGCTTTATGAGAGGCTTAGCTGCACTTACATTAAGTAATGTTCTTAATAAAAAACTGTGATGAGGAATCTGTGGCTAAAAATAGGGTGCTACCTGACGGGTTATAATTATCTCATCCTGCACAATTCAAGTGAGGCAAGCGCAAAAACTGTAAAAAAGTATCTTTCAGCTCTGCTTATAATAAGCTTTATCTGGGGATTTGTAGGCTATAACTTTTCCCAGAGATACCTTCATACCGGATTAGGTGGTTCTCTGATCGCAGCTGGTATTATGATTATAATGATTATCCAGATTGAGCGTCAGATAATTTTATCAATGGGTAAAAATACATGGGTTGTGGTTTTCAGGATCATAATCGGTCTGATTATGGCTATCCTTGGTTCAGTGATAATGGACCAGATTATGTTCAGGGAGGATGTGGAAAAATATAAGATCAGCCATGTACAGACAGAAGCAAATCTGATTCTCCCACAAAAAACCCTTGAGCTGGATAATCAGATAAGGCAGATTGATTCGGCAATTTTCCTTAAAGAAACCGAGCGGACTTCTATTATAAATGAGATCACAAAAATACCTTTTGTAAGAAGCACGACCTCGGAAACAAAACATATTCCTGTAAAGGTCACCGGAAAGGATGGCGAAAAAAGAGATACCTTGTTAAGAAGAACCGATTATACCCTGACAGATGTAACAAACCCAAAAGTAAAATTACTTCCGGATATTGAAAAACAGATCAGCCTGCTTCATGAGCAGAAATCATTGAAGGAAAACAGTAAAATCAATATAAGGGAGGATCTTGAAAAAGAATTAAGGTCCAAAACCGGTTTTCTGGATGAACTTAAACTGCTTTTCGAGATTCTACTATCCTCAGGAATAGCGCTTGCAATGTGGATACTCTTTTTTGTCTTCTTCCTGGCGATAGAGTTGTTTGTGCTTGTAAACAAATTCGGGGAGAAGGAAAATGACTATGACGCCATTATCGTTCATCAGAAAAATGTAAGGATAAGGATGATAGGTACACTGCCTGATGATCAGAAGCTATGAAGGACTATTAGTGAAAATTTCATCATGAAATGATAACACCATCCTTGTATTACAATAACACACAAAACTAAATAAGCTTTTCCTCCACAACTACAAATGGAACGGTAGCGTCAATGTCAAGAGTGACAAAACGCTGTTCGTTCTTCTGTTGCTGTGGTGATGCACTCGTCTCGAGATATACATAGTGCACTTTCCAATCTCTGTTTTGGCCACGCCATGGCATGACCATGCAGATCGTATCACTAAATTTTGTAGATTAGCTCTTAATTATTGTAATAACTGGATTATTACAGCATACTTCATTGATGTTTTCTAATTTCACTAACTCAAAATGCCAATCCTATGAAAAATTTCAAATTCGTTCCAGTCTTATTATTAGGAGTTCTCCTTGGAATATCTCTAATGCTGATTTTTAAAGGCAAATCAGAAGTCCCACAACAACTCTCACAAATACCAAATTCAATGGAATTGGTAAAGGGTATTGATACTTATAGCGGAGAGGTATATAAATTAACAGTTGATAACATTCAATACATTGTAATTCAGAAGAATAATAGCAATGGTATTGGTATTGCAATAGTAAAACATCAATAAGTTGTTCAGAAACGGGAGATAAAAAATTTGAAGGCTGGAATCAGTTAATTCATGATTAATATGACACGCTGCTATTCAACGATATGCATGGTTCTTGCATTAAGCTCAGCAGTATTTGCAAAGAGTCCGGTTGAAGAGGAAAGTTATTCCCAACTGCACACGGTATATATTGATACATTAAATGAGAATATCCTTGTTATTCATAAAAGATATGCTTCTATATTTTTTAAACAATCTGATATTCAGGAGTATATTGCAAATAAGGATAAATTCGGACTGCCATCAGCTGAAAAATTCATTCTTACAAATGCAATTCTTCATGCAAAGAAAAAAAGATTTGATTTTAATGATTGGTTCGCCGAATATTCTGATAACGAAAAACAGGCTCTGTTTATATTTGATTACGGAACTTTTGACCATATTGTAATGCCCGAGGTATGGTATATCGGGTACGACCTTATAAAGGCCGGAAAGTTTATGATAATTGAGAAAGAGACCAGGCAAATCAATTGCCAGGGACTAAAACTTGTAACTCACATTGGTGAATCAGGAAGTAATATTGTACAGTTTCAATTACCCTCTGGATTCTTTTTCTGGCATGAACTAAGTATAATTGGTGAGTAAGATTATCAATTTTGCCTCTGGTTTTAGGCATGGTTATTTGTCAGATTTCTGTAATTTTGGCAAATTCTTAAAATAAAACCTATGCCACATATTATTGATGATATATCAAGGACATTCAGCGAGTATTTGTTAATTCCGGGCCTGACGACAAAGGATTGCTCACCTGCTAAAGTCAGTCTGAAGACACCGCTTGTAAAATTCCGTAAAGGGAGCACACCTGAGATAGAACTTAATATCCCATTTGTTTCTGCCATTATGCAATCAGTATCTGACAGCAATATGGCGATTGCACTTGCTAAAAACGGTGGGCTGTCATTCATCTTTGGTTCACAGCCAATAGAACAACAGGTCGAAATGGTAAAAAAGGTCAAAAAGTATAAAGCCGGATTTGTTGTAAGCAATGCGAACCTCACACCTGAACATACCCTGAGGGATGTAGTTGATCTTAAGGCAAAAACAAGTTTTTCAACTATCGGCATAACTGATGACGGATCATCAAACGGAAAATTACTTGGAATTGTTACAGGAAGGGACTATCGTCCGAACAAGGATAGCCTCGACAGAAAGGTTAAGGATTTCATGACTCCTTTCTCTCAACTGATTACCGGAAATCTTGGAATAACCTTATATGAAGCAAATGACATAATCTGGGACAATAAACTAAACTTCCTTGCCGATTATTGATGAAGAGCAGAGATTAAGATACATTGTCTTCAGAAAAGATTACGATAATCATAAAGAAAATCCATTTGAATTGTCTGATGCCAATAAGCAATTGGTTGTCGGGGCCGGTATCAACACAAGGGATTATAAGGAAAGGGTTCCAATGCTTGTTGAAGCAGGGGCGGATGTTCTGTGCATTGACTCATCCGATGGTTTTTCCGAATGGCAGAAAGAAACTATTGAGTATATAAGGGAGAACTATGGTGACAAAATAAAAATTGGTGCCGGAAATGTGGTTGATAAGGAAGGATTCCTCTATCTGACAGAAGCGGGAGCTGATTTTGTAAAGGTAGGCATTGGCGGAGGTTCAATCTGTATTACAAGAGAACAAAAAGGTATTGGAAGAGGTCAGGCTACTGCACTTATTGAGGTAGCTCAGGCAAGGGACGAATATTTTGAGAAAACAGGTATTTATATTCCGATCTGTTCTGACGGTGGGATAGTACAGGATTATCATATGGTTCTTGCACTGGCGATGGGATCGGATTTTATAATGATGGGCAGATATTTTGCACGTTTTGATGAGAGCCCAACAAAAAAAATTATGGTTGGTGGAAATTATGTGAAGGAATACTGGGGAGAAGGATCCAATCGTGCAAGAAACTGGCAGAGATACGATATGGGAGATAACAACAGTCTTACATTTGAAGAAGGAGTAGATAGCTATGTTCCATATGCCGGCAAGCTGAAGGATAATCTTGAAATAACACTTGGAAAGGTAAAATCAACGATGTGCAGCTGCGGTGCATTAACCATATCTGAATTAAAATCCAAAGCCAAGATTACAATGGTGTCATCAACAAGCATTGTTGAAGGCGGGACACATGACGTTATTCCGAAAGAAACCAAAAATTAGCTGAAAGCCGGTTATCTATCTGTAGGGCCTCACTTCGTGTTACTTTGTGAAACCCTTTGTGTTCCTTCGTGTTTAATTTCATTACTTAAACACAAAGTGCACAAAGTATTGCACGAATGGTGCGCAAAGAAGTTCCTTTCCTGTGTGTAACATTTCATCCTGCATAAGCGTCTAATCCAAATAATAAATAAATTCTAAAAATTGAAAAGCCTGATTTCCCTTTTAATACTGATTGGTATTACGATTAATTCGTTTGGCCAGTCAGCATCCATCGACAATTTTATTGATTCGTATGTGAAAGACCATAATTTCAATGGAACAATTTTAATAAGCAGACAACTCAAAAATAAGTTTTCAGAAAAGTTTTGGACTTGCCAATATTCCATTTAAGGTCCCGAATAAAGTCGATACAAAATATAAAGTTGCTTCAATAACAAAAGCATTTACAGTAGTTTTGATACTTCAGCTTTATGAGGATGGAAAACTAGACCTTGAAAAAACAATAAATACATATTTACCTGATTATACGGGTGATGGCTGGCCCCAGGGTAACAATAAGCAATCTGCTGAACATGACTTCGGGAATGCACAATATGGATGAAGGGACAACCCTGGAATACGTTCTGAAGAATGGTATCCCTCAATACCAGAAACCATATTCAACTGATGAGATGCTGCTTAAATATTGCAGTGATACCCTGGTGAAAGAGCCAGGTACAGAATTTGATTATAACAATGCTGATTTTATTATTCTTGGCAAGATTATTGAAAAGATCAGCGGTAAATCGTTCGAACAGAATTTGCAGGAAAAAATACTTACACCATTGCAAATGCAAAATTCAGGTCTGTTATCACAACATAAGATCATTGATAATCTGGCTGATACCTATTTCTTCAGGGACGATTTGAATACTCTTGTAAATGATTTGCCAGTTTATATTGAAAACTGGTATGCTGCAGGAGCTATGTACTCAACTGCCGGTGATATTTTGAAATTTTCAGATGCATTATTCGGAAGAAAGCTGCTGAAGCAGGAGACTTTAAACAAAATGTTCAAATCGGGACTGGGAGAATACGGATATGGCGTCTGGGTATATAATGATTATGAGATCAATCATAAAATGTTTACTGTCATAAAAAGACCGGGTTCAATCATGGGAGCACAGTCAATGATTTTTCATATACTTGAGGACAATTCAACAATAATTATTCTGAGCAATACAGGTACAGTAAGCCTTGATGATTTTGCAGCTGAAATTGCAAAACAGATTATTAAGTAAATTCTACATACAGGCCTTTGTGTACCTAAAATTAGTTTATGCCATCCGGATTCACTATTATTTTTATACATTAGGACTCAAACTTAAACCCAAAATCCTGATGAGAATAACTATCAGAAAAGCAACAGAAACAGATTTCCCTGAAATACTTTTACTGATCAAAGAGCTCGCTGCATACGAGAAATCGCCCGACAAAGTAACCAATACAGTGGAACTGATGAAGCAGGAAAAGCAACTGTTTGACTGCTTTGTTGCTGAAACGGAGACAAAAGAAATTGTGGGTATGGCAATCTGGTTCTTTGCCTATTACACCTGGGTAGGAAAATCGCTGTATCTTGAAGATATATACGTTAAGGAACCTTTCAGAAAGCATAAGATTGGATCTGCACTCTTAAGAAAGGTATTTGAAGTTGCAAATGCCGAAGAATGCAAAAGAGTGAGATGGCAGGTTCTGAACTGGAACCAGCCTGCCATTCAGATGTATAATAAAAGCGGTGCTGTGATTGATGCCGAGTGGCTGAATTGCACCTTTGACGCAGACGGGATAAAAAACTTCAGGATTTGATTATGCCGGTTGAGGCCTGAAAAAAACTTGTAACTGAAAAACATATTCTTGTCCCTGGTTTATTATATTTTCGTAATACCAATATCTATAATTCCGACAAAATCAATGAGCCAGGAACCTGAAACCAAAAGAAAACCAATACAGGGAATTACGTAATCTGGCGCTGCAGACAAAACCGAAAGATCTGGGATTGTCATTTCAATCGTCAAAGAAAACTGTGTTTGGAATCGTCATGGACTGGCATGTACAAAACGGAACAGCTTCTGTGATCTCATTCATAACCGGAGATGCAAGCATCTACTTCAGTTCCGGCGGCAGAAATTACTGGTGGAGGAACACATGATAATGTAAAAGCAAAAGCCATGGAGTTTGTCGAAAAGGCGCAGCTGCTGATAGACAAAACATCCAAAACAAATCTTACACCTCTTCCGGGGGATAATAATGTTATTTTTTATATGATTACAAATAAAGGGATCTACTCTATTGAGGAGGATCTGGATAACATAAGCAACCATTCCTCGATCTGGGTAGATCTTTTCCTCACTGGCAATGAAGTGATAACAGAACTTCGGAAGATACAGGGAGTTTAATTGCAATACAACTTTTTATGGCAGGATCAACTTTAACTGACAAATACCACCCCTATCATGAAAATAAGAACATGTCCCCACTGCGGTTACAAGTATCCGGTCAGTGAATACGTAAAAAAAATTGTATTCAAACTGGTTTTTTCGGAATGGGATTGCCCGGTCTGCATGAAAAAATTAACCTTTGATTTTAGCCGAAGAGTAAAAGTGGCCTTATGTTTTGGAGGCCTTTATGTTTTACTCTCCCTGCTGATAACCTTCTTAAAAAACCGGTTTGGGATGACTCCATTAATGTGGATTGTCCTGTTAGTGTTATTCATTATTGGCTCAATCTTCATTTTTACTTTTGACACATTCAAAAAAGCCGAATAACTACGACCTTTTACATTGTGTAACCATAACGCTTGATATGAAAAAAAAGCAGACCCCGTTTAAATCGATTTTCAGACAGCAGAATCTTAAGGTATTAGCTCTGTTTATCCTGTTTCTTATGATGATTAATGTGAGGCAATCCAATGCCCGTAATCCTGATTTATCTGATTCCGTGATCATAACAACACCCACAGATTCAATTTCAAAATTCTCCGGCGCAACGATTACCAACACTGGTTATGGTGGAATCATCTTTAAATTTTCCGGTTTCAATGATCAGTTTGCATTCATGACCGGGGGAAGGGGTGCCTGCACGATCAATAACAGGTACACTATAGGTGGCGGCGGATACGGAATAGCAAACTCAATCCTTTTGAATACTGCTGGTGATGACACAGTCCGCAATTTCAAAATGGGATACGGTGGTCTTGAACTGGGGTACATCTTTTTCCCGGGGAAAAGAGTAAATATCGGAGGATCTTTGCTGATTGCAGCCGGAGCGGCATTCTGGCAAAACAAACCAAAAAGCGACGATGAGAAATTAATCGATGATGACTTCAGCATCTTTCCGGTACTGGAGCCGTCACTTTACGGCGAACTCCCGCTGAACAGGTTCATGTGGCTGCATGCAGGCATCAGCTACAGATATGTTTTCAACCCTGATTTAGATTACATATCGAATGGGAATATCAGGGGTTTTTCGTGCTACATCGGGGTGCTCTTCGGGAAAACAGGGAAGAAGGCATCATAACGTCGAATGCAGGTCATCTGCTGCTTTTTAGCTTCAGTGAATAATAAAAGCAGCGGAGACAAAAATATCAGATAAGTATATGAAGAGATTTTCAATTCAGACAATTATACAAAAAGCCGGAAAAGTTATGTTTATATTACTTTCATCCCTTTTTGGATGCATACTTCTTGTTGCCGGAACACTGTGGATATTAAGCCCTGGCAAGACTAAACCTTACCTTGATGATAAGGGAAAGCCTATCCGGCAAAGCATATCGCAGAAAGTTTTTGTAAATATCAATGGGGTGGAACAGGGCATGTTTATAAAAGGCAGGGATACATCAAACCCGGTATTGCTTTACCTCCATGGCGGCATGCCCGATTACTTCCTTACACGGAAATATCCTACAGGTCTGGATGATTATTTCACAGTTGTCTGGTGGGAACAGCGCGGCTCAGGACTCTCATATCATGCTGATATTCCTGCCTCTGCCATGACACTCGACCAAATGCTGTCAGACACCAGGGAACTGACAAACTGGCTTCGCGACCGTTTTGGCAAGGAGAAGATCTACCTCATGGGACATTCAGGGGGAACATTTATCGGTATTCAGGCGGCTGCACAAACGCCGGAACTATACTATGCATACATCGGAGTAGCCCAGATATCAGATCAGCTCGAATCCGAAAGACTCGCACATGAGTATATGCTCAACCAATACAGGGAGAATGGCAACACAAAAATGGTCCGAAAGCTCGAAGCAGCACCGGTAACAGAGAATGGAACCTCAGACGCATACAACAGATTGCGTGACCCGGCAATGCACAGCCTTGGCATTGGCACAACCCATGATATGAGCTCGGTGATCACCGGCATCTTCCTGCCTTCGTTAGCCTGCCCCGAGTACTCACTTAAGGAGAAATTCAATATGTGGATGGGAAAATCGAACTCAGGCATAAGCATCCTCTGGACTGAGATTATGGGCACTGATCTGTCAGTTCAAACACCGGAACTGAAGATTCCTGTCTATTTTCTTGAAGGCATATACGACTACACCTGTTCCTACAATGAGGCAAAATCATATTTTGATAAGCTGAAGGCTCCATTGAAAGGATTCTACACATTTGAACAGTCTGCCCATAGTCCGTTATTTGAAGAACCTGAAAAAATGAGACATATTTTACAGGAGGATGTAATGGCAGGAGGGAATAAACTTGCTGATATAAATTAAATCAAAGCGATATGCGGTAATTGTATCATCTGATGACTGATTGTTTGAACAATTGTTAACGGACATTGTTTTCAAAACAATCATGTCACTCAAAGATAACGATATACAAATCCATCAGATGAATCGCAGACTATTTGTACAGATACCGCTTGCAGCATTTGCTTCAACATTGATTGCAAAAGCTGGCAATTCTACGCAAGAGAGACCTTCAAGGGGATTTAAAGTAGAGGCAGGAAAAGACAGATTTCAGGAGGAGCTTCATATAATGGGGGGCCGTTTCAACTGCATTGTCTCTTCAAAAGACACAAATGGTGAGTTTTGTGTCTATGATACTGTCAGGGATGAAAGAGGTGGCCCGGCATTTCATTTTCATCATAGCCAGGATGAATGGTTTTATAATATCAGGGGTGAATTCATTGTACAGGTAGGAGAGGAGAAGTTCAATCTCAAAGAGGGCGACTCTCTTTTTGCACCCAGAAAAATTCCGCATGCCTTTGCGAAGATAAATGAAGGTGAGGCTCAGATGCTCGTAATGTTTCAACCGGCCGGAACGATGGAAGATTTCTTTAAGCAAATGAGCAAATACGGTAAAACAATCCCTGTAAATCAGGAAAATGAACTTAAAGAGCTATGGAGCAGCCATGGAATGGAAATTGTAGGTCCGCCTCTTAAAATTTAGTCTTGTCTGAATTAAACACAAAGGCACGAAGGGCCACACGAAGGTGAAACAAGTAGATTTTCGACAGCCATCAAAAAGATATTTGTTGAAAAAATCTTTGGAATGCTGTTCCCTCTTTGTGTTTCTTTGCAGGATTAAAACAAAACCATACATAATCAGATAATGCTTGACTTTACACAAATTAAACTGGAGGGGATCTCTGTACACCAGGTTGGCAATAAGCTGAGAGATGAGGGATTGCAAATCTCAAATGAGGAAATTTCATTTGGCGACGGTGATACAGAAACCTGGCTCATGAAATATTTTCTGTCACCATTCAGTGATAATGAGGTCTATAATTTTTCTCACACCTCCGATCTCTCGCTTGAATGAGATCTATGTTTTTGTAAAAAGGCTCTTTGCCTCTCCGGGTTTGCTATATCCGGTATCGATTGATATCTCAAAGCATCTCTATGAAAATTCCACCCATCCGAAAATATCAGGAGGAGAACTCTGTATCTGCTATTTCCGTAATTGTTTGTTTGATGGCATTTCCACTGATGCAATTGGCTTTTTCAAGTCTGAAAATAAGGATGTCTTTCTGAAGTTTGATTCCAGGAGCAATAACTTTAAGATCAGGCACGAGAGCGGGATAAATGTGAATAAGCTCGATAAGGGCTGCCTTGATATTCAATATGAATGAAGAAAGTGGTTACAGGGTATGTATTACTGATTCAAACAGATCGAATGATACCCAGTACTGGAAGAATGATTTTCTGAATATAAAACCGGCTTCTGATAATTATCAGTTTACAAAGACATTTTTATCAATTACAAAGGATTTTGTCACAAAAAGCCTTCCTGAGAATTTTGAGGTAAGCAAGGCAGATCAGATTGATCTCCTTAAACCGTTCTGTTCAGTATTTCAAATCGCATGACGCTTTTGATAAGAATGATTTTGAAAATGAGATTTTCATAACAGTGAGATGAAGGAGTCGTTTCAGAAATTATGATTCGTCATACAGGGCGGACAATGAATCTGGAACTAGCAGACAGCTTTTGAAATTTCAAAACAGGCAGTAAAAAAACAGGCAAGGGTTTTTAAAAGCGTTCTGAAGCTTGATAAAAATTTTCATGTCTACATACACGGTGATCGCGAACTGATCGAACAGGGAGTTGAATCTGACGGCCGGAAATTCTACAAGCTCTATTTCAGCGAGGAGAGTTAATACTTCTTTAGGGGGTGTAGAAAAAGTCTTTTTAACCGCAAAGCTTTGTCAGCCGAGCTTTCTTTGACCTCTGAGCTTCAGCGGAAGGGAGCGTTGGCACGCTAAGGTTTTCACAAAGTGCGCAAAGATATGATATTGATATAAAGACCTTTGCGAGCTTTGCGTATTTGCTTTGCGAGCTTAGCGGTTAATGGATTTTGACTTTGCTACAGCCCCGCTACAGTAATATCATTTAATTATCGTAAGGTCGTGCCATGGCATGACCTGGATTCATTCAAACATATGTTTATGCAAAAGAGAATCTGCTATGAACTGAAACTTTTATCAATGCATTCCGGACGGATTGTATTATGTAATCTGTGTACTGTTTTATTCTTGATTTCTGCGTTAAATTCCTTTGCTCAAACGGCACCTGAAAAAGAGTCAGGACAAGTTCCTGACTTTAAAGAAATTCCAAAAGTAAAATGGATATTCAGCACAAAAGCGCCCTTCTTTTCCTCTCCGGTCTCAAGTGGCCGGCTGGTTTATATAGGTGGTCTTGACAGCACTCTGTATGCAATTGATTTAAATACTGGTAATGAGAAATGGAGATTTCATACCAGGGGTGAGATCCGGTCGAATACTTGTATTCAAGGTGACAGGTTATATCTGAATGGAGGAGACGGAACTCTTTATGCGATAAATAAAAATACAGGTGCTTTTTTATGGAGATTCGATACTGGTGGCGAGCGTAAATATGATTTTGCCGATTACTTTCATTCAACACCTGTATTTGAGAACAAAATTATCTATTTCGGATCCGGGAGATGGCAGCTTTTATGCGGTTAACTCTGAAACCGGCAAGCTGGTCTGGGTTTTCAAAACAGGGAATATTATTCATACGACACCTGCAATATCTGGTAACAAAATTTTCTTTGGATCATTTGACGGATATGTCTATTCTCTTGATCTGAAAAGCGGCGAATTACTATGGAAATTTAAAACGGTGGGGCATCGTTACTTTCCAAAGGGCGAGGTTCAGGGGTCGCCCTCTGTTTATAAAAACCTTGTTTTTATAGGAGCGAGGGATTATAATGTTTATGCTCTTGACCAGGAAAGAGGCTATTGTCACTGGAACAAGTCTTTCACAAGAGGGTGGGGGCTTAGTAATAATATACACGATTCAATACTCTACATCGGCTCTGCAGATGAGCGTGTCCTTATTGCGGCTGAACCTGAATCGGGTAAAGAATTATGGAAGCAGGGAATGGAATTTCTTGTTTTCGGTAATAATGCCTACAGTGAGAATATGCTTTATCTCGGAACTACAATCGGAAAGCTTCATGGGATCAGCTTAGCACTCAGGGGAAAAGATCTGGAGTTTTGAAACTGAGACTTACAGGGAAAAACGCTCCGGATACTTCAAAGCTGATGATTCATACAGGGATGATATTTATTCTATAATTAAATCGAATGAACAGTTCCTCGAAGTGGAAATCGAACTTGGTGCTGTTTTTTCAACACCTCTTCATAATAAGTGACAATATATTGTTCTCAGTACAAATGGAAATTTATATTGTCTGGTGAGATAATCAGATAGGGTAAAACCTTTTTCAACGATCATATATATTATTAAATCCTCTGTTCTGTATCAATGATTAATATCCATTGGCTGTTCAATTAAAACCTGACCCTTATGAAAACAAAGACAACAATTATTCTGATCTCCGTGTGTAATTTTATTTTTTGCAGCTCATTCCACTTAAAATCAATGCTCAATCTGTTGTTAACAGGGATACTTTCCTAATTGCAGCACAGGGAAATAATGGAGTCAACTCACTACTGTGCACTTGCAACTATCGATTCGGAGGGGCAGCCACAGATCCGCACGATGAATCCCTTCCCCGCAAATGATGAATTAATCACCTGGTTCGCAACTTCCAGGACAAGCAGGAAAGTGGCTGAAATAAAAAATAATCCAAAGGTATGCGTATACTGGGCAGACCATGTTTCTGCCAAGGGCTATGTGAGTATTACCGGAACTAGCTGAAGTCATCGACGATAAAGAATTGCTGACAAAGATGAAGCGTGATTACTGGAATGGCATACCAAACTGGCAGGATATCTTTGTTCTCATTAAAATTGTTCCTAAAACCCTTGATGTGATCAATTATAAACATGGTCTTAATAATGATCCCAATACCTTCAGGGCTCCTTCAATTGTCTTTTGAGCATATTCAGCTTCATTCACTGTTCTGTTTGAAGGGTCTGACCTCTCTTTTTTAAATAAAATTCATTTAAAAGCTGAAAATAAAGTCATCATTTTTTAATTTTGAATAAGTACAGAACTTAAAATTAATTGATCATGACTTCAGGGCTTCTATGGATCCTGGTGGCTTCCTTAACAGGATTTGCTACTGCCTCAACATTTGCCGGCTGGCTTAGGCTGCAGCGGAATCTTTATCTGCTGTTTTACATTCCGCTTGTTTCTGCCCTTTTCCTCCTGTTCATTCTTTCAAATAAATTTAATGTCAGGGAGCTCCTTATACATAACTGGTACTGGGGGTTGCTTGGAGCAATTCTTGCAGCAGGGTTTGTCATAAAGAACGTTCTGTCTCAGCCATCTTCTGAAAGGCAAAAAGGCTTTGCACTCCTGTCTGATATTCTCTGGCCGGGTTTTGCCTATGGAATGATTGACGCCCTATTGCTCTCTGTGCTTCCTGTTCTGGCAGTCAGAATGGCTTTTGCAGATAGCCTCGATTCAGGGACGCTTTCAGGAAAGTTATTATTTTTACTTGCCGGCCTTCTGTCAAGCTTCTTTGCAACAACGGTTTATCATCTGGGCTATCCGGAATTCAGAAGCAGGAAGGTTCTGTGGCCCAATATAGGCAATGGGGTACTCACCCTGGCATACCTTCTGACCATGAATCCGCTGGCAGCTATTCTTCCTCATATTGCAATGCATATTGCTGCAATGTTACACGGACGTGAAACGACGGGTCAGGTTCCGCCCCACTATGATGATTAACCGGATTAAATCCCGGAGGAAATATATTCAACGAATAATTAGTACCTTGGCTATAGATAAACCAGACGAGATAAATATTAATAAATATCACTATATGAAAAAACTGAACAAAGAGACTGATATTCAGTCAATTGATGAGTTATGTTTTTCGCGGATTCTGAATATGCTGCACTGACTTTTTTTCTCCTTTCTGATTTCATTCAGAATAAATGCCCAGTCGCGCGATGAGGTATACAGTTATCTTAAAAGTCTGGGTAACGGATCGTGGATGTTCGGACAGGTGGCAACATGGGTGCATAATGAGAATCCCGACATGGATAATCCGGGGAACTGGCTGAAAAAGGTATCAGATCATACAGGTAAGATGCCTCGCTACGGATGCATAACATATGACTTTGATGATGATCCGTTTACAGATTCGCAATGGAATGAAGGAGTTAAAAAAATGTGGAACAAGGGACTGATAGTGGGTGTTTACAATTTTTTTGCAAATCCGTGCGGCGGTTCATGGAAGGATAAGGTGGTTATTGATCCGATATTTGCAAATGAGAATAATCCTGTAAAAGCAAATTTCTATAAACAGATGGACAGGATGGCTGCCAATCTGCTCTGGCTTAAGGGGCAGGGAATTGCGGTTGTATACACCCCGTTTGTTGAGCTTAATGACAAGAATAAATGGCACGCCAGGGAAGGCAGTAAAAATGCAATCAGGCTCTACAGGCTTGTACACGATTATTTTAAAGCCAAAGGACTTGACAATATTATCTGGGCATATCATACGACCCAGGGAAACGGTGCCCTTGAAGAGTATTATCCGGGAGATGATTATGTTGATGTGATAGGGAAATCAGCATATGGCACCGGATTGATTTTTTCGGAATATGACTGGGCAGTTAAAAAGAAAAAGGAGCAGGGAAAGGTAATCTGGTGGGCGGAACTGGGCATACGCGATCAATCTGACAAACCGGTGGATTGCTTCGGAGTGCTCAGGAAGCTTGAATCGAACTTTCCGGAACTGGCCGGATTTGTTTTCTGGAGCGATGACGGGTATTTTAATGTAATAGGAAACCTTAACGGACCTGAGTTTATGGCTGACCCGAAAATTGTTTCCCTTAAGTAAGTGCAATTGCAGGATGGTCCGGATCAGAGTGGTTTATTAACCTGTTCTAAATTTCCTTTTATCCTCCTTACATAGGCTTTTTACAACTCTTTTTCCTGACATGACAGCTGTAGGCAATCCGCCTCCGGGTTCAACCCACTGTCCGCACATATAGAAATTCTTCAATCCGGGTACTGATTGCTCCATAGGCTTCATCATAACCCCTGAATTTTCCGGAGTTATCAGCCAGCCTTCAAAGCATCCGTTCCGGTTCCCTGTATATCTCTCAAATGTGAGTGGTGTTGCCACGTCTATGGCTTCCACCTGAGAAGAAATTCCCGGAAATCGTTCATTGAGCAGTTCAATAACCTTATTGCCGATCTCCTCTTTCTTACTGAGATAAACTTTTCTGTCCTTTGCAAGTTCCCTCCAGTATTCAGGATCTGAAGCCATCATCACAGTCATAGCGGTACAGCCTTCCGGTGACATTGAAGGATCATGGTTGTAAAAATGCACGGAAAGTTTAGATCTGAATTTATCTCCGATCTCAACCTTCTCCTTCAGATAGTAAGTGATTCCGGAAACAGTCTTGGGTATTTCTCCGAAAGTGCGTTTTACCCCGAGAGAGACAAAGATAAGAGATGGAAAAGTCGGCCATTTTTCATATGGTTCCAGGGTCTTTTCATTACCGAATTTGCCCTCCAGCATTTTGAAGAGCGTTGTATGGCCATCTGCTGCTGAGATTACTCTTCCTGGCCCTGTGCTCTGTTCCGTCTTCAAGCCTTATGCCTGTGGCAATGTTGTTTTCTGTTATGATGGCTGTTACTTTGGTTTTGTAATTAATGATGCCTCCAAGGTTCCTGTATCTCGATTCAAGAGCTCTGGCCATCGGCATTGATCCTCCGATAGGGTAGCCCGCATTCCGTTGTGAAGGTAAGCGAATGTAAAAAGCACGAAAGCCATTGAAAATTCAGGGACCCACATCTCCCTGAAGGCTTCCCTGAGAAGAGGATCCTTAAATTCAATGGCGAAGCTTTCGCATGTAATATTCATCCACTCCTTCAATTTTTTCCCGTTAATAACAAAACCGGATAGTGTTTTTGCCTGTTTCCCAAGACGTTTCAAAAGAGGATCATGTTTTGAAGGAAAATCAAAGGCCAGGCACATCTTTATGCCATTTATGAACTTTCTTATTGGCTTTTCATCCTGCGGTGAAAATTCAAGAAGATGCTTTTCAAGACGATCGATGTCAGTATATAAGACAAGTGTGCGTCCATCGGGATCCTCAAGACGCATATATTCATCCATATAAATGAACTGCCTGTTCTCTGTCACACCAGTTTCTTCCCACATATCATGCATGCCACTGAGAGGAGATGATCCAACAAGCCAGTGTACGCAGCAATCGAAAGTGTAACCCTTTCGTTCCCATGAAGTGCATAAGCCTCCCGGCAGATTATGCATTTCGAATATTTTTACATTATATCCGTTCAGCCTGGCATATATACCTGCTGCCAGTCCTGCGAATCCGGCTCCGATAATGATTATGGAGTTGTCATTGATTTTGTTACTCATCTCCCGATAAATTTAAAGTATACCCAAATTTAACGAAAAGATTTAATAATCAATTGTCAAATGTTCCATAGTCTTTTTGTCGGAAGTCCGAAGTCCGATGACTGAATACTGAATACTGAATACTGAATCCTGAATCATTAGTCCTCAACTCAATTGCCCTCCGCCCTCCGCCCTTCGCCCTCTTTAAGATAGGCCTTCATCGGGTTCCAGTAGAACTCTTTCCAGCCGTTTTTGAGCATTTCGATCTTATGTTCGGGTACATTGGTCTGATGGAATTTCAGCTTTGTTTTATCACCGGCCGGTTCCATATCGAAAGTGCAGATAGTGTAATGATCCTCCGGCCATCCGTCTTCTGCAAAGTGCCATGCCTGTACTATTTTCCGGCCTTCAGTCAGTTCAATATTATATCCATGGCAATAACCGTCAAAAACTGTGAATTTACCTGATACATTGGTTTCTACGGATGCCTTGGATCCTGTAAATGCAGCATGTACCTTCTGATCCATAAGCAAATGATATATTTTTTCAGGTGTGGCATCAAAGGTTACTGTCTGGCTGATAGATTTTGTTTTCATACTAATTCTTCTTTAAGTTGTTTATGAAACCATCCTTTCTATACTCATTTGCTGTCTCATTGTAAATGAAACAATCATGAAAGCTGATTGGTTCGTTCACTGAACCTTAACTAGGTTCTCCAATCGCTGTTGATATCACAAAATCTTAAATCATTAATCCACATTTCTGAATAATTAAAGGAAAAGCAGCATCCCGATGACTTTTCAGGGTCCCCGGATGCTGCTTTTCATTAAACCTGGGTAAGAGTTATTGTCTTTCTTGATCGCCAAATTTGATTTACGTCTGAGTCTTCTGATATTTCTTGTATAGATGACAAAATACATAACTGGTATCAGAACAAGAGTCAGGAATGTTGCAAAGCTTAACCCGAATATTATTGTCCATGAGAGAGGTCCGAAGAACATTACATTATCACCGCCAAAATGCAGGTGAGGGTTAAAATCAGTCAGCAGTGTTGCAAAATTGATGTTCATCCCGATTGCCAGTGGGATGAGTCCCAGAATTGTAGCTGTTGCAGTCAGGATAACAGGTGTTATACGTGTCATGCCTGCCTGGATGATGGCCTTACGTGTTTTCATACCCTGTTCTTTCAGTACATCAGTAAACTCTACAAGCAGTATCCCGTTCCTGACAACTATTCCGGCCAGGGCAACTATCCCCATACCTGTCATAATAATTGAAATTGTCATATCGAAGATCATATATCCGAGCAGTACACCGATAAGACTGAATACCACTTCAGATACAATAATGAGTGCCTTTGACATCGAATTAAATTGTGTGATAAGTATAAACATTATAAGGAACAAACAAAGTATCATGGCTTTTGAAAGGAAAACCATTGATTCCTGCTGATCCTCCTGTTCCCCTGTAATGCGGATATCGATGTCGGATGATTTTGTAAACTGAGGTATCACTTTACGAAGCTCGGCATTTATAAGGTTTGCATTAAAACCATCAAGAACATTTGAAGAAATTGTAATCACCCTTTTCAGATTAAGCCTGTTGATCTGACCATAACTGTTTACATATTCGAGATGTGCAACAACTGAAAGAGGAATCTGCCTCATAAGTCCTGTGTTCATATCCATGTATGTGATTGTAAGATTGAGTAATTGCTCAATATCTTTGCGCTGATTTTCCTCAAAACGAAGCATTATTGAATATTGATCCTCTCCTTCCCTGAATTTCGAAACTTCCTTTCCGAGCTGACCGGTCCTTATTGCATCACCTACAACTGCAGCACTGATGCCTTCAGAATTTGCACGTTCCCTGTCAAGAACTATCATTATCTCAGGTTTTGTTGTTGCAAAGTCAGATTTTAGCTCTTCAATTCCGCCTATCTGCAAAGAGTCGACATATCGTTTAAAACGTTCCGATGTATGAGCCAGCTGGATCAAATCTTCTCCTGATATTTCAATATTAATCGGTTTTCCGGTAGGAGGTCCTCCCTTTATCTTATCAACAACTATCTCGGCTCCGGCAATATCCTTGAGTGCTTCCCGCATTTCAGTCATATAGTCGCTTGTATTCTGGCCTTTCCGGTACTTGTATTCGACAAAATTGACTGCAATTTTTGCAAGGTTTGATGACTTGCTCGAATTGTCAAAATTGTTATCGGATGCAAGGAAAGCCACATTTGTTACTACAGATTCCACAATTGGATTCTTGTAGCCAAGAACACTCATTATCCTGTCTTCAGCAATGTGGGAAATCGAATCTGTGACATTTAATTCAGTACCGACAGGCATTTTTATGAAGGTATTGATCGTATTGGGTTCATTATCGGGGAAAAAGACCACTTTTGGTTTAACAATATTATTCAGGATCATTGTAAAGACAAAAAGCACGACCATACCGCCAAGAATATATACCGGTCGTCTTCCCTTTAATACCCATATCAGGGTTTTCTCATATTTAGCTCATAATTGACGGAAGAGTATGGTTCTGGAATCTTCTGAGAACCTTGTAACCATATAGATTATGAAGAAGATATGATATTGCGATGAACATAGTAAAATTAGCTACACCTGTTGCCCTGAAGAGATAGAATGGCAATGCTATCAATGCGATAATCCCGCTGACCTTTAATAATTTTGGTTTGGATACCTCTACATCCACATCGTCATGCTTCATAAAATCAACAGCAAAGACAGGGTTGAAAATATAGGCAACTATTAATGATGCGAAAAGTGTGATAATAAGCGTTATAGGGATAAATACCATAAATTTGCCAACTACTCCCGGCCAGAAAGCCAGAGGAAAGAATGGTGCAAGTGTTGTAAGAGTACCTGATAGAATCGGGACAAAGACTTCACCTGCTGCAAATTTGGCAGATGACCGGATATCCATTTTTGTCTTCCTGTGAATACGGTGAGTATTTTCAATAACAACTATTGCATCATCAACCACTATACCAAGGGCAAAAATGAAGGCGAACATCACGAGCATATTCATTGTAAAACCAATCCACGGCAGGATGATATATGCAATTGCCATTGAGAGAGGTACTGCGAATGCCACAAAAATTGCATTTACAAGTCCCATAAAGAACATGAGTACAATAATTACAAAGATGAATCCGAGTATAATTGTATTATTAAGTTCATTGACAGTATTCCTTGTGTTGCGCGACTGGTCACCTGTTACCTCAATAATAAGATTTGAGGGAAGTTTGTTCTTCTGCATATCCTTAATGATTGCCTGGATCTTATCAGATGCATCAAGAAGGTTTTGTCCGCTTTTCTTTATTACGTTAAGTGTAACAACATTTTTCCCGTTGTACCGCGCATAATTTTCAGGCTGATGAAAGCCATCGCGTATGCCTGCGATATCTCCGAGTTTGACAAGTGCGCCGCTTGAAGTATGAATAACAATATTCTTTATCTCATCAATGTTTGTGACTTCACCGACCACTCTGATCGAACGGCTCATTCCCTGAAGGTCTATATTTCCTCCTGAGACAGTCATATTATTCAGACTGACAGCCTGTTCAACATCCCTGAAAGTAAGACTGGCAGCCTTCATCTTGTACATGTCAATATCAATCTGGATCTCCCGGGTGAGAGCTCCCCCGATTTCAACCCGTGTAATTTCTTTCAGGGTTTCAATCCTGTCCTGCATATCATCAGCATATTTCTTAAGCCGGTCAAGTGGGATATCACCTGAAAGATTGATATACTGAATAGGTATCTCGGAGAGATCAATCTCCATCACCGATGGTTCAATGAATGAGGGATCCGTTGGCAAGTCCTTTTTAGTCTTATCAACAGCATCATTTACTTTTTGTTTTGCATCCTTTATCTCAATCCCTGTGTTAAACTCAACGATGATTGCTGAAAAATCCTGCACCGACCGTGAGGTTATCTTTTTGACACCGCTGATGGATTTAAGATTCTTTTCCAATGGCCTTGTAACCAGGTTTTCCATATCAGACGGTGAGGTGCCCGGATAAATTGTGTTGATTGTCACCATTGGAATCACGATCTCCGGGAACTGTTCCTTTGGGATTGTATAATAGTTCATCAAACCAAATACCGATATGATAAACACCAGAACATAAACACTGATCTTATTGTCAATTGCCCAGCTGGTAGCGAAAAATTCTTTATACTTTTTTTCCATGAAATTTCTTTTTGTACTCGGTCAATAAACGGGATAAGATAAAAATTAGAATCTGACATATTCACCATCAATGAGTTCCTGGAAACCGGTTGATATAACTTTGTCGCCGGCTTCCAGACCCTTGAGAATTTCAGCAACACCATTGTAACTGTTGCCAATAACAACTGGTTGTTTCACTGCAGCATTTAAATTTTCTTTTGGTCGTGCAACATATACATAACTGCCCGTATTATCGGTTTGAATAACATTCATCGGAACCAGTATTGAATTATCAGAATGGTAATCGTTTATCTGAAGAATAGCAATCATATTGGCTTTCAGATCAGGTGAATTGTTTATTATTTTTGTTTCAATGAGAAAAGTTCTGTTGACAGGATTAATATATTTGCTTACAAATGAAACTTCTGCATCAAACTCTTTATTCACATCAGGAAATAAAACGATCAGTTTGTCTCCTTTCTGTACCCTGGCTGAATAGGCTTCTGAAACTTCGGCTGTGACCTTAAGATTTTTGAATTCAACCACCCTGTAAGCTGCAAGACGCGGATCAGGGGAAACAACTCCGCCGACCTTTATGTTGCACTCCTCAATTGTTCCATCAATAGGTGATTTGATAACGAATTTTGCTATCTGCTGTTTGAGAGAAGCTATCTGCATCTCGAGCGATTCCTTGTTGGTCTTTGACTGAAGATATTGTACTTCGCTTCCGATCTTCTGATCCCAGAGACGTTTTTGCTTATCATACATATCAGTGGCAAATTTATACTGGGTCTCAAGACCTTCCAGCTGACTGCGATACTGCTGATCATCTATCTGGGCAAGCATCTGGCCTTTTGAAACGCGATGGCCAACATCAGCATATTTTGCAGTAACAGTACCAGGCACCTCTGCAAAGACACCGATATTCTGGTCACCGTCAAGTTTCCCCTGTACCCTTATATAATGGTCAAATTTGCTTGTTTTGACATCTGTCAGCCCGACAAATTTAAATTCGCTTGTATTCAGTGAGTCTTTCTCCTCAGCCCTTATCTGATCCTGCAAGGCCTTGATTTTATCATTCAGGGCAGACTGTTGTTGTTTTAATTTATTTAATTGTCCTTTCTTGTCTGCACTGCAGGAAGAAACAATGAACAATGCCAAAATAACTGCTATGCTTAGATTTATGCTTTTCATATCTGAATGGTCTTATAATTTAAAATTTTATACGTTTTTAAGTTATTAATAGGTGCTTAAAATGCGATCGAGTTTTGACTTGGCATTAAGCAGATTAAGCACTGAGGTGTAGTAGTTCGATTCAGCGGTCAGAAACTGGCTTTGATTCTGTGAAAGCTCAAAGCTTGACGATACACCTTCCTGGAACTTGATTAATTGACCTGCTCATAGATCTTTTTGCTCAGTACAATAGTCTCACTGTTTGTGATGAAATTACTGTAAGCTGTCTGGTAGGCAGTTAATGCGGTCTCAAATTCAAGCAGCAGACCCTGCTCGGCATTATCCCTGTTTAACATTGATTTGTCAAGATTGAACCTGGCCTGACTTATCTTTGCAGTACGCTGTCCGCTTGTGAAAATCGGGAAGTTTAAACTAACCCCTACAAGATCCTTTACTGCAAAGTTAAATGAAGGCTGATTGGTCTGTTCCTGATGACGGTAAAATCCGGAAACTGTTGGCAGCCAGGTTGACTGCTGACGTTTCAGCAAAAGGTTCGATATGGATACCTGATCGTTTATAATCTGGTAATCAATGCTCTTTGAAACATTATATACAGGTGAAGTAAGGTACTGCATGTTCCCTTCCTTTATAAATCCCGGAATACTGTCTGTCAAGCTCTATCGGCTGACTGTAATCCATCCCGAGCTGATACTTCAGCAGTTTTGTGGATACATCCCTCTGCGACTCAATTGCTGTAATCAGCCTTATAAGGTTTGACCTGCTTACTTTTATCTGATCAACATCGGTTTCCTCATTAAAACCCTGTTCATTCATTTTAACCTGCTCATTATAGGTGCGGTCGATAGTTGTAAGACTCTCCTTCAATACCTTTGGAACTCTCACCCAGAACCAATATCATGTAATATGTCCCTGCAACTGATTCTTTGGTCATATCCTCAGTTTTAACAAGAGCTTTCTCCGAAACCTGTTTTATGATTTTTACTGCATGAAGACCAACAATATATTCACCGCTGAAAATGAGCTGTGACAATGTAAAATCAAAAGTTGTATTATCCTTTACACCCAGCGGTACAGTAGGAGCATCCTTATATGCATTCACAACATCATCCTTGGTCAGAAAACCTGTTTCCGGAAGTGCATTTACATCGAGATACTGACCAAAGCTTAGTTCCGGTATCACAAACTGGTGCATGTAATTACCGGCAAGATTCAGCTGCGGAAGACCCATTGCAACAGTTTCCTTTACCTGTTTGGTTGCAACATTAATATCAATTTTTGCTGCCTGAATATTACGGTTATTCTGAAGCGCATATTCCTGAGCCTCAGTTATTGAAAGTTTGATAATATCTTTATTATCCTGGCTGTATCCCTTACTGATAAGTCCGAACATTAATATTATCAGTAAGTATTTTCGACTTGAATTCATTATAAAAATTATTTATTATTAATATTTTTTTTTGTTTCCAGTTCCCTGATCTTTTTATCAAGAACTAATAATTCCCTCTTCTGTAGCAATTCCTCTTACATGATAAACCAGAAGTTCCATATATAGTTTAGCAGAGGTGAATTCCTCCACAGTAAAAAGATCATTTAGATGAATGCTCTCAACCCTTGACAGGTAAAGCTTTGCAATTATCTCCTCATTCAGTTCTCACGATACAATCCTTCTTACTTTCCCTTTTTAAGATTCAGAAGTATATAGCTGAAGATCCTCTCCCTGCGCGTCTTTACCATTTTATTATAATGGTGGGGATAGTATTTTTTAAGATCATGATCAGTAGCAGGATTCTGATCCTTCAGGAACCTGTTCATGAATATTGTGATCTCGAACAATTCCTCTATAGCGTTGAAATCTGCTTTGAAGCATTTACAGATCTCTTCCTGACGCAGAAGTATTTCATTGTCAATGAATTTTCCAACCAGATCATCCTTGTCTGTAACATACTGATAAAGAGTCTTTTTGGAAATCCCAAGCTCGGTCGCCACATCATCCATTGTTATACTCTTAATGCCGTACTTCATGTATAATTCACGAACTTTAAGAAGTATATTTTTCAGCTCTTCATTCATTGTGCAAATATAGATCAAATAAACTCAGGAAACTATTCTTACTATGTAAATGTTTCCGTAGTTTATAACAAATATATTAAAAATGGTTCACAGTGCAGGATTTAAGGTTAAACTGGTTTCATCCAGTGCATAGTGTCATTCAATAGTCATTGTGTCATTCGGTGCATTCAATAGTCATAGTGCTATAGCATTCGATTGTTTTACGTGATTGAATAAAATATTTATGGTAAATTAGGAGTAAAACTAAGTTATATCAAAATGAAATCAGAAGAGCTTCAGATATATACTCTTTCAATGGAGATGGCGGATAAAATCCGCAAATTGTAATTGAATGACGCAAAGCGAATGATCACTGAATGACGCGAAGCAAATGACTACTGAATAGTATGAACCAGAGACTGATTGCAATAGGTGACATTCATGGATGTATTGATCCTTTCTGTGAGCTCGTTGAAAAGAAAATCAGGATCAGAAAGGAAGACAGGATCATTCTGCTGGGAGATTATATTGACAGGGGGTCTCACAGCAGGGAGGTTATTGATTATATTCTGGATCTGAGGGCGCAGGGATATGATATTATAGCTCTGACAGGTAACCATGAATCAATGATGCTAGATTCGATTCAGGAACGAAAAGACTCTATATAACTGGTTCATGAACGGAGGCTCCGTTACCCTGTCAAGTTTTGGAATTGAATCGCTGAACGAATTGGATAATAAGTATTTGCAATTCTTTAAAAATCTGCTGTTTTATTATATTCAGGATCAGTTCATATTTGTTCATGCAGGGTTCAATGACGATATGCTTGATCCCTTTGAAGATAAATTCCAGATGATCTGGTCGAGAAGGGAGAGTTATACAAATCCCGTTTTCAATGGAAAAATAATAGTTCATGGTCATACACCAATTCCATTTTCCGTCTGCAGGGATTTGGTCCTTTCGCACAACCCGGTGATAAATATTGATACCGGATGTGTTTATGACAAATCGGGCGGGATACGGTCATCTGACAGCAATAGAGCTCTTTACAATGGAACTTTTTTCCGTTTAGTTTTTCCTTAAATTGCATTAACTTTGTGCCGGTCAGAAAATAATTTATTTCGGGCCGACTTTAGAATGAAAAAGTTATTATTCGTTTTTCTGGCTTATATTGTGCTCAGCAGTTGTGTGTCATCAAAGCTTCACTATTTTGGTGAAACTCCGAAGCATCCCGGCCGTTATCCCTCATTTACAGGAAAGGATTCCCTTAAAGGCTATCTTGACAAGTACAGGAGCGGCTACGATGTAACATTTTATGATCTGAATCTTTCGCTTGACCCTGAACATAAAAAGATAAAAGGAGATGTAACGATCAATTTCAGGGCTTTGAAAAATCTGAGAACGATCCGTATCGATCTCAGGAATAATCTGAAGATTTACAAGATAAGCCTCAACGGGAATACGCTCTCCTTACAAACGCTACGAGGGAGCTGTGTATATTGCAATGCCTGAGGAACTGGATATCGGGAAAGATTATTCGATAGTAGTCTCCTACGGAGGGAGTCCGTCAGCGGCAAAGAAACCGCCATGGCAGGGTGGGATGGTCTGGAAAAAGGATATAGGCGGAAATCCCTGGATAGGGGTAACCTGCGAAAGTGAAGGATCAAGTGTCTGGTTCCCCTGCAAGGATCATCTTTCCGATGAACCCGATAGTGTCAGATTACATATGACTGTACCGGAAGGCTTACAGGTAATCTCAAACGGTAAGCTTGAAACCCATACAGTCACTTCCCGGAAAAGAGACCTGGACATGGAGTACCCACTACCCGATAAATATTTACAATATAACCTTCTATGCAGGAAAATATGAACATATAGCAGATACAATGCTGACCTCCAGGGGGATATTGAATCTTGATTATTATGTTTTACCCGGGAACCTTGTGAAGGCAGAATAATCATTTCCGCCAGGTGAAGGATGTTTTAAAAATCTATTCAGCTGCCTTTGGTCCATATCCATGGATAAAGGAGGGATACAAGCTCATTGAGAGTCCTTTTGAGGGCATGGAACACCAGACAGCAATTGCTTATGGCAGCGGGTATGAGGATCTTTCATGGCTTGGAGGCGACTATATAATTGTGCATGAATCTGCACATGAATGGTGGGGTAATGCAGTGTCGGTAAGTGATTTCAGTGATATATGGCTTCAGGAAGGCTTCGCCACATATTCAGAACTTGTCTTTGCTGAAAAGAAGAAGGGTTATGATACCTCCCTTATGTATGCAAACTACTGGCTCGCAGCTACTGTAAAGAATAAATTTCCCGTAGTTGGTCCAAGGGATGTAAGCTACTGGGATTATAATGATGGTGATGTTTACGGAAAAGGAGCCCTGATACTTCATACTATCAGGAATATATTGAATGACAGTACCCTGTTCTTTGATATTCTTCAGACTTTTTACAGGGAACATGCTGCAGGCTCGCATGTGACTACTGCTGATTTCAGGGAGCTTCTGGAAAGGAAAACGGGTCAAAACTGGGATAAATTTTTTGAGGCCTACCTTTATAACAGGAAAGTGCCTGTACTGAAATGGTATTATCGGCTCATACGATCCAGGAAAGGGAACTGCCAACAGTAACCCGATCCCCTTTGTTGCAGCAAAATGGATAAATGTGCCTGAAGGCTTCAGCATGCCTGTCACTCTGAACTGCAGGTCATCAGATAATTCTGAAACTATTGATGTGTCTACAAAGGCCAGATTATATTATGTGAAAAAGTTCAGTTCCTGTGATGAGCTTAGCTGCAACAGGAACAGGTCATATTTTACTGCCGTAACAGGGCCAGAGATATTGTCTGAAGCCGAACCTCAGCCTGTGACCCCCGATACAAGATATCATGATGTAATAGCAAATTCGACAGGATGGCAGTTCTGACTACTGCAGTCATCTATACCGGATCTATGTTGAAGTAAGCATAACCCGATGCGACAGCCAGTCCCAGCCAGGTGGTTCCCAGATCGCTCAGGGTTTTGCAGATATCCGGAAAAATGAGCACCCCGACAATCAGGGCTGCAAGTCCTGTAAATGTCCAGATAATAAGATAACACCAGACGATAATATTGACAATTATTGGCTGACCCTCGCCCAAGCGCCGGAAAACAGCAGGATCTGCACCGGGGTAGGTGATTGTCATTCTTGATACTACAAGGGCAGATACAAGTCCTCCCACGGTTGTTATAACATATACAAGTCCGGGATGCAGTTCCATTTTGCCACACAAAGGGTCGCGTGAACAACCGATGACCTTTATAATTATATAAATGGCAATTCCGCTGTAAAGGATAAGCAGTATGTAGGCAATTATTCCTCCGATTATAAGTTTGTATTTCATGGCAGTTTTATTTATTATTTAATCTTCAATACTTTGAATTACAGGTAATAAGGGAGTACGCTTAAACCGGATGCCTGACCCGGTATTTCGTTTGTAAGATCCTCTTCGCTGAATTTCAGCGTATAACCGCCAATAACGACAGGTTTATTTCTGTTTCCGCTCCCGGCAAAGTAGTCATTAAGCCAATTCGAGAAAATCTGCCGCATTTCTGTCAGATCTGAAAATCAGAGCATAATCTTTTTTATCGGGAGAAGATAATCTTATAATACTTCTTCCGGGAGTTGCCTGCCCGGTTCCAATGCAATAAAAACCAGGTACATAATCATCTGCATGTAAACAAGGGAACCCTTTTTGAGACAGTTCCGCTGTAGTATCTGACCCTGTCATCCCATTCAGGAAATGTTTTTTGTCCGCTGACAACATTTCTGTATATGTAATCCATCTTAAGATCAGCATAGAGAGTATCTTTTATCTTTTCAATTGCAGGGACAATGACCTCCGTAATAGTGCAACCCTATTCCGGCAGGTGTATTATATCTGCCTGAACTATCTGTAAGACCTTCAAAATCCGTGATTATTTCCGGAAATCGTTCAAACTCAATTGCAATATCCGCCATGATGTTACCTGTAAGATCTGTCTCACGTGTTCCCTCTTCTTCCATCTCAACTGAATTGCTGTTTATTCTTCCATTAAGTTTCAGGTATCTGTATTTTATTTCCTGGTCCTCCCGGCGGCTGGCTGATGATTTCCCGCCGGCTGACAGTTCATCTGCTGATGCTGTTCTCTCCGTAGTCAGTACGCCTGATGCATCAATTTCGATGCTCCTGCTGAAGCTTACATCAGCTATATCAAGGGTTCCGTATTCCGTGGTGAACATATTCCAGCCGGTAAACCTGAAACCCTGGTGATCGGGGATGCTGAGAGTGATCTTCAGGTATTCAATCCTGTCAGCGGGTGACAGTTCGATCCCGGGCGGATTATCTTTATCTCCTGTATTGCGCTGCCTGGATACTGAGAATATCATACGGAGATCTTTGTTTATATAACTTTCGGGAAACAACGGTTTTTCATCTGTCAAGATATTTAAAGCTCATTGCCTCCAGAAATTTCTCATTATCCGGATATCTTGTATTCAGTATCTTGATGAACTGCGACTGGGCATCGGCGCTCAGATCCCAGAGCGTTTTATTTCCATTTTCAGGTTGTGCAGCCGAAAGCCTGAATCCGAACAGATCAATGCCTGCTAGATGAATTTTCTGTTCCGGATTGCTCTGCTGAGCTGTAACGCTTCAGTGTAGTGCAGGAATGTGCCAGGCAAATTCCCATTATAAAAAGCAAACTAATGGCAATCTGTTTCATATTTTGAATTAATACATTTAAACACAAAGGATCACGAAGTACTACACTAAGTAACGCAAAGGGTTTTTCCGATAATCAGTCGCTATAGATGACAGCATGAAAAACCTTTCCGGGAATTTCGAGTGCATCTGATCTTTATTGACCTCACAATCTTGTTTTTCACATAGAAAAAGTCGGGGAGAAAAGAGTAATACTGACCATCTTCGTAGATATCGTCAGTATTCCTGTCTATACATTTTTCTACTCCCATGTTTGTTATAGCCAGATAGTACATAGTCTTTTCCTTTATTTAAATACATTCTCCTTCCTGAGTGCATCCTTGCATTCAAGTTGTGGTACCTGGCTGAAATTGTTGAACTTAAGCGAGTTCTTAATTCTTGTATAGAGGTCTGTGCGGGATATATTACCTTCTGTTTCCCTTACATGCTTGCAGAAATAATAACTGAAGGCTCCGTTATAATATCCGTCGATCATTGCATCATCAGATGTCTGGTTATCCTTGCATCCTGCCCAGAGAATGTGGTTCAGTGTTATCTCCCTGTCGCCGGAGAATGATTTTGCAGGTTTCAGAAGCTCTTCCTCCCCGAGGTGCCGGCATTCAATATCCACCGGAGGGCGCATGATAACGTGTTTTTGATGTACGGGAAGAAAGCTCTCCAAAATCTAAACGTTGCCTCAGATCGCGGGTTCCCGTACCGGAGTGACAGCTGTCAAGCAGGATCTCCATTCTGACACCTTTTTTCAGCTGCTTGAAGAATTTCCTTTAATATATCGTCTGTTATATAGCCATTGTCCCAGTCCATATCATACGGACAGATCAGTTCGTCCATATGGTCAGCCAGTTCATCGCCTTCCCTGTCGCGGATCTGAGACCCGTGACCTGAGAAATGAAAAATAAGGCAATCACCTGTTGCAGCATTTTTCACCATTGAATTCAGCCGTGCCAGGATATTCTTCTTTGTCGCACGGCTGTCGGTAAGTACCCTGATTTCGCTGTTTTCAAAGCCGAAAAAGGTTTTAAGGATGCTTCTGACGTTTGTCACATCATTCACACATCCCTGCAGATCATTTACACCCTTGTAGTCGTTTATACCTACAAGCAAAGCATGTTTTTTCATAATCCGTGATTTTAGTTTTTAAACTGGAAATCTATTTTGAAAATTTATTCATCTGTATTTTTTGTTTATGGTTGACTTGCGTCTTTTGAACAAAAAACTCAGAGATCAGAGCTTTAAGCCCGTGTAACGCAAGTTTTAAAAACCAGGCCAGATCACTTTCACACGTACTTCCTTCTGTCAGCTGAGAAGGTCAATTTCAGTTCCGTTTATCAGAATCTTGTATATTGCTATACAAATTTACGAGTTTGACAATATATGAGTCAAGTAAATTGAAGATTTTTTTTATGCAAAATCCTAGTTAATTCCGGATTTTTGAAAAAATCATTTGAGTACATTTGTACCTTGATTCAAAATACCTGGAACATCACGCATCGCTGCAGAGGATGGACTTCAGGTGATTCAAACTATTTTAAGGTTATCTTGTTAGTTTATAAAATATAATTCAGACGATGAAGAAAAGCGAACAATCTGAGAAGCATCGCAAAGTGGTAGTTGTTGGTGCAGGTTTCTGTGGGTGCAACCTATTGTTATGCGCTTGCGCAGAGCGGGCTGGCCGATGAAATAGTGCTGATTGACAGGAATGAGGATCTGGTAAAAGGCCAGGTCCTTGACCTTGTTCACGGTCAGCCTTTTTTTCCGACTGTTATAATCCGTTCCGGTTCTCCTGAGGATTATAAAGATGCTCAGCTTGTTGTAATAACTGCCGGTGCTGCCCAGCGTCCGGGAGAGACAAGGCTTGAGCTGCTTCGTAAAAATGCAGGGATTGTAGGCGGTATTGCTGAAGAGATAGCATCTTCCAAATGCAGGGGAGTGATAATGGTTGTGACAAATCCTGTAGATGTTCTTACATATGTGGCACTTAAGCGCTCAGGATGGGAGAGAGGCAGGGTGATAGGATCGGGGACTGTTCTTGACAGTGCCAGGTTCAGGCATCTTCTGAGTATCACACTGCGGAATTGATGTGCATAATGTCCATGCCTATTTCCTTGGTGAACATGGTGACAGTGAATTTGCAGTGTGGTCGATGACGCATGTGGCAGGAATAAATATTGATGAATATTGCCCGGTTTGCGGGAAATGTTCCGACTGGATGGAACACAGAAAGCTGATTGAACAGCAGGTACGCGATTCAGCATATCATATAATTAATTCAAAAGGTTCAACATATTTTGCGGTTGGTCTTGCGCTTGTAAAAATAACCGCATCGATACTAAGGAGACAAAACAGTGTGCTGACTGTATCAGCAATGCTCACAGGTGAATTTGGTCTGAATGATGTTTGCCTTAGTGTGCCCTGTGTTGTTACAGATCAGGGAGTTGCCAGGATTCTTGCAAGCCCGTTAAGCAAGGATGAACTTAAATCTCTCTCGAAGTCAGCTGCCATCCTGAGAAAGGCTATAGATTCAATCTCAGGGAATAGCCTTATGATGACTTTATCTTGAAGGATATCTGAATCTTACCGCCAGTATTCTTGCATGTTCTTCGCATTCGCCATTGCCGCTGTAGAAGCCTATCAGTGTTCCGGGAGCAAAGAACCAGACATCCCCTTCACGCGATATCATGACGGAATTCCTTGCCTTCCGGTGTCTCTCCGGCAACAATATCACCTTTGCCTTTTAATATCAAATAGATCTCCTCTTCGTCATCGTGCCTGTGAGGAATATTGGTACCGCCGGCGGCAAAATCCATAACAAAAAGGCTGCTTACCCGGCAGGCAGCTGCAAGTTTATCCCTGGTGCTGGCAGTTGTACCCATAAGCAGCTGAAATGTGGTTGTGGGGCCGTGTGATCCGAGTACCTGGAACGGAACTTCATCTGCGGAAGCTATCATCATTTTCGTGGATGGTTTAACTGTATCGCCCGGCAAAATCCTGAAGCTCATTATAATAACCGACAATTTTCTCTCCCTGGGGTTTGAAATGCTGAACCTTGTGCCTTCAGGGATATAAAAAAAGTCATTCCTGCTGACAGGGACTTCAGTTTTTGCACAGTTTAGAATTCCTGTTCCATCGAGGACATAAATCACCTGTTCTTCACCGGAAAATCCGGCCGTTTTGCTCTGGCCGAAAGGATCGATATTAGAGATTACCGAAGCGAACAAGACCTTTAATTATTGAAGAGCTGTCGTCTCCTGCTCCAAACATTGCGCGTATAGTGTGCTGAGGCTGATGTAAGAGCCATTTTCGCTTCCGGGGCAGATAATGTACGCTTCAGGTATTGTGATTCGGCATTTAATGTTCCTGCAAGGAGAAGTATTGTCAAACAAGGAACGAATTATTTTCATCATTTGAAATTTCTTTAATTTGACCCGGTCTGGTTTGCATAAACCCCTTCATCATTGATATGCCACCATGGTCCGCCTGTCTGATGATAATCACCAATAAGTCCCTTTTCCCTTGCCTCAAGCATTGTCATTGGCTTGTCAAATTCAGGTGTCGGTTTGAACAATCCCGGATTATATGAAAGATATTTTGGTTCACGCAGATATTTTTCGGCAACCTCATCGTTAAATTCAATGCCAAGACCCGGAGTATCAGGTACATTAATTGTGCCGTTCTGAATAATAGGTTTTGGAATCCCGCTTACAAGATCATTAACCCATGGCATCTCTATAGTGTGGCTTTCAAGGGAGATGAATTCCTTTATTGTTGCAGCAGTATGTACATTTGCCATAACGCCTACAGGTGATGAGGCACAGTGCATCATTGTTTGTATTCCGAACTGATAAGCATAATCGGCAATCTTCTTTGTTTCGATCATTCCTCCTGATGTAAGAAGATCGGGATGGATAATATTCACTGCATTCTGTTCGATCCATGGCTTGAAATTCTCGAGGCTGAAGATATCCTCGCCGTTCAGAGTAGGTGTTTTGCTGCCGGCTGTTATCTGTTTATTCAGATTAACAGCATTGAATTTTGTGAAATGAATTACATCCTCAATGTATGCCAGATCATATTTTGGATCTGACATAAAATTTCCAAGCTCAATACCGCTATCAACAGTCATATTGCCGAAATGGTCAGCTCCAAGCTTTACATCGTAGCCAATTATCTTGCGTGCTGTCAGTACATGTTCTCCCCAGATTTCAAGCCCCTTTGCCGATGGGAAGATCATTGACAATGGTTCCTTCAATATTTTCGAGCAAGCAGGTGTGAGATCAATTTTATAATGTTTCAGTCCAAGGTCAAACCTTCTCTTCATCATCAGCTTCAGATCATCTTCCTTCATTACGGTAGGGCAATCGGCATATATTGCGACTTTATTCCGAACCTTTTCTCCAAGCAAGTTTCCAGCAAGGTACTCCAAGAGCTTTTCCTGCAATATCCATAAGTGCAATATCAACTGGCACAATATCCTCCGGCATACCTGCCGGGCCCGGTAAGATGTCTTATGCTCCAAAGAATAGTTTCAATATCAAGAGGATCCTTTCCGATCAGATATGGTTTGAGCATCAGAGCCTGTCCGATCCAGCCTGCATCCCTTACCTCACCAAGGCCTGTAATTCCCTGGTTTGTATATATTTTAATTATAGGGAAATCATAGATTGATGCAAGTGTGGCTCCCCTTATATCTGTGATCTTCAGTCCTGAAGGTCTTGAAGGGGCATTTTTTGGAGCTGAGATTAATTCATCCCTTATCATTCCTGAATAGCCAATTGCCAGTCCACCCATGATTGATTTTTGAAAAAATGATTTCCTGTCCATAGATTCAGAAATTTAAGGTCTTATCCACTGTTGCACTTTTGATATCGGGAAAATTATGATGCTGCTTTATAATCCTGCAGTGTCGGATTCATTCAAATTTAACATAAATACAGTTATTATCTCAGTCAGCCATGATATTCTTTTTACACTTTTATGCAATGAATAGCTTTTCATTTCAAAAGGTTTTTCAATCCATCGCATTCTGATGATACTTGCCGGCAGTGATCAGAGAGTGGCTGTATTTTTATTACCTTTGACGCTGATTAATTCTAACTCTCTCTATTTCAATAAATGAAGATTTCCATCAGAAAGTTGTCTTATTTCATTATATGTTTTATCAGCTCTCATTATTTTGTCTGAATTCATACTCGCAGGTCTCTGAAAAAACTATTATAAAAGGAACAGTTACAGATGAATTGACCGGTAATCCTGTTCCGTTTGCATCTGTCTTCCTTAAGGGTACAACTGTCGGAACGCTTACTGACAATAATGGGAAATACCGGATAGAGACAAGCTTCTGCAGCCACCACAATTTCATTCTCATTTATCGGATATGAGGTGGAATCAAGGGAAATAAAAACCGGCACTGAACAGACAATTGACATCAGTTTGTCTCTCTCTTCAATCACTCTTGATGAGGTAATTGTAAAAGCCAGGAAGAAGGAGTACAGAAACAAAAATAATCCTGCTGTAGAACTTATTGAAAAGGTAGTTGGCGAAGAAGACCGAAAACAGGCCTGAAGCATTCAATTATCTTGAATACAAAACCTATGAAAAGATCCAGTTTGCATTCAGTAATGTGACTGAAAATTTCAAGAACAGCAATGCCTTTTCACAATTCAATTTTATATTCAATAATATTGATACAACGAAGCGTATCGGAAATGATATTCTTCCTATGTTTATCAAGGAGTCACTTTCAGCTCACTATTTCCGGAAAGAGCCTGCCGAACAAAAAGAGGTTCTGCTTGCAGAGAAATCAATTAATCTCGACGAATATCTGAATAACAGGGGTGCTTCAGCCTATCTTAACTACCTGTACCAGAATATAAATATTTACGATAATGAGATCCTGTTCCTGACAAATAAATTCCTGAGTCCGATTGCTAACACAGCTCCTCTTTTTTACAGATATTATATTATTGACACATTGCCTGTTGCAGATATAAAGTGCGTGAGATTGTTTTTTGAGCCGCGAAACAAATCCGATTTTCTGTTTCATGGCAATCTCTATATAACGATGGATACCAGTTTTGCCGTAAAAAAAATCGATATTGGTATTAATAAGGCCATTAATATTGACTGGGTACAGGATATCAGCATTACCCAGGATTTTGAAAAGTTCGGTGAAAAAGCATGGCTGCTTTCGAAGGAGGAGATCTCTATCGATTTTGGCATTGTCAAAAACACGATGGGTTTGTACGGGCAGCGGACAATCTCCTATAAAGATTATAAGATCAATGAACCAATAAGCGAGGCTGTATTCAGGGGGCCTGCAAAAGTTGAGAAAATTGACCCGGAATCTGATAAGAACAGCTACTGGGAAGCGAACAGGTATGTGCCTCTTTCAAATTCTGAGAAACAGATCTACACCACAATTGACAGCCTGAAGCAGATTCCTGATTTCAGAAGAAAGATGGATGCCGTGATGCTTATTACTGTGGGATTTCTTAATCTTGGAAAAATAGAGATTGGTCCTGTCAGCAGCTTTTACAGCTACAACAGTGTGGAAGGCTCCAGGTTCAGATTCGGAGGAAGGACCACGACCTGATTTCAGCAAAAAGCTGAATCTTGACGGTTATGTTGCCTATGGCGCCAAAGATGAAGTCTTTAAATACAATGCAGGCAGTAACATATTCACTGACACCAAGAACAATTTACCAGTTTCCTGTAAAATCACTGAGGATGAGCTATATGAAGGATGTCAGGATTCCGGGACAGGAATTTCAGTTTGCCCAGGCCGACAATATATTGTTCTCATTCAAAAGAGGTGTTGATGATAAACGGTTTTTAAACAAAACATTCAAATTCGAATACCTTAATGAATTTGAGAATCACTTTTCATATCTGGCGGGATATAGTTTCACAAGGCAATCGACTGAAGGCAATCTCCATTTCATTGTCAGTGAGAACGGGACCGGGACGAGTGAGATAAGTTATATAAATGTCTCAGAGCTCTATGTGAATCTCAGGTATGCGCCAAATGAAACATTTTACCAGGGCAAACAATACAGGGCGTCATTTCCGAATAAATATCCCATAATCCAGCTCAAGATTGCAGGAGGATCGCAGGCTATCGGCAACGATTATGACTATCTGAGGCTGCAGTTCAATATAAGCAGGCGTTATTATGTTTCGATCTTCGGCTATACAGATATATCCCTTGAAGCAGGCAAGATCTTTGGCAAGGTTCCATATCCATTGCTGTATGAGCACAGGGCCAACCAGACATACTCTTATCAGAAGAATGCATATAACCTCATGAATTTCCTTGAATTTGTGAGTGACAGATATATCTCACTCAACGTTGATCACAGCTTTAATGGATTTATATTCAATAAAATACCACTGATCAAAAAGCTTAAATTAAGAGAGCTCATAACATGTAAGGTATTGTATGGGAGTCTTTACAACAGCAATAATCCGGATTCAGGGAGCGGATTGTTTATGTTCCCGACTGACAATGCCGGAGTTCCTCTGACTTATACGCTTGATAATAAGCCATATATTGAAGGAAGTCTTGGCCTTTCCAATATTTTCAGGATACTAAGGGTCGATTTTATAAAGAGATTTACCTATCTCGACAATCCAAATGTTGCAGATTTCGGTATAAGGGTTCAGTTCAGGCTTGACATCTGATTAAATAAAAATCCCGCAGGTCTGTGATCCTGCGGGATTTTAAATAGTAAGCAGAATTTACCTTCTTCTGCCCCGAATATATATTGCAGATTTATATATATGTATTCTTATCTGCTGAGTTCAACTACTGCATACTTTGAAATCTTCCAGAATTCATTCGGATTTGTGATTTCAATGTATGCTATTTTGTCCTTGGTCTCATGGACCATCTCATATGAACCAGCAGGATGTTCTGTTATCAGTTTTGCACTTTTTGAATTAACAGGAATAGTCTTTATAACTGTGATATCGACCTGTGAGAATAAACTGTCGGGAAAATTCTCTTTCAGTTCCTTGTTTTTACCCAGTCCGAGAAAGCCTCCTTCTTTTGCAACGAGACCTTTGGCCTTTAACTCCTTGAATGTACCGGCTGTAACAAAAGCTTTATTAATCTCAGCTGTCTGTACGGTTATTGTCTCATCTTTTTGTTTAATTGCCACTGTCATATCATTAACCGTTGAATTAAGCTGTTCGATCTTGAAATTTTTCTCCGTAAGGGCGGTTTTCAGATCAGCAATTTCAATTTCACTCTGTTTCATTGCAGCTTCAAGTTCTGTGATTTTGTTCTGCAGACCTTTTATTGTTCCTCCTGATTTTTTCAGCTGCTCATTCAATGATGCAATTTTCTTTTTATTCTGATCGAGCAGGGTATTTATATAATTGATGTCCTCCGTTATCTGCTGTTTCCTGTCCTTTGAAAATTCCCTGTCGGAGGCATTCATTGTAATTATCTTTTCCTTCTCCTTGATCGCCTGGAGATTTTTCTCAATCTGATCGAATGTCAGTACCCAGTCATTAATTGTAGAATCGCGCTGATTCAGAAGTTCAGTAAATGAATACTTTTGATCTTCCATCATAGCCATCTGCCTTTTTTGTTCATTTTTAAACATTGAATAGAAGATTATTCCGGCTGCAATCAGAATAACCAAACCTATCAAAGCGGCTATCTGAGCGCCTTTTACAACGCCTTCATTCCTTGCCATCTTTTCGACACGTTTTTTATACAATTCGTTATTCAGAGTGTTGCCATTCTGTAAACCATTGTCCTGCTTTTCATCAGTTTTCATTTTTACTTCCTCCTTTTTAAATTTGTTCAGGTAATTATTTTAGTTAATATATTTTTCAGCTGCGATTCTTTCAGATAAGGAAAAAAGTGAACTCTTCTCATGTCACTGCCTTAATCAAAAGCAATGCCATAATTAAATATGATTTGTAAGTATTTAATTATTAGCGTGTTGATAAGAGGATGAAATGGTCTGGTTTTAATCATTTTGAGAAATATTATTCTCGAAATGAGAGGAGAAGGCATATTTGATTATTGTGTCCATCCCTTTTCATCCTTCAGAATACGGTAGATGGTTGAGACTCCTATATCCAGTTTGGCAGCCGCAATCTTGATATCCATATTATGTTTCTTGAGGGTGGCTTTTATGATTTTCAATTCATATTCCTTGAGAGTCAGTTGGTCTTCGGATGTATAAGACACTGGTTCCCCTGCATCGAGAATGATATCTGAGGGCTCAATCTCTCCTTCGTCAGACAGGGTGACTGCAAGTTCAATAACCGATTTCAGTTCCCTTATATTTCCGGGGAATGTGTATGAGAGGAGTTTCGCCTGTGATTTTTCTGATAATTTTTTTGGGCGGATATTATTCTCATCTGCAGAAAGTTTCAATAAAATAGTGGGCCAGAATAAGGATATCATTTCCTCTGTCGCGAAGAGGAGGGAGCTCGATAGGCAGTCCCAGCAGCCTGTAATAAAGATCCTCCCTGAATTTTCCTTTTTTAACTTCTTCTTTCAGATTCTTATTTGTTGCGACAATTATACGGCAGTCGGTTTTTACAGGATTGTTGCTTCCGATCCTGACTATCTCTTTCTCCTGCAGTACTCTTAATAATTTAACCTGCAGACTGAGTTCCATCTCTCCGATCTCATCAAGGAAAAGAGAGCCTCCGTCAGCCTCCTCGAACTTTCCGATCCGTCTGATTGAAGCCCCTGTAAAGGAGCCTTTTTCGTGACCAAATAATTCGCTCTCAATAAGTTCGGATGGAATTGCTGCAACATTGACTGCTACAAGTGATTTGTCTTTACGGGATGAATTATAATGAATTGCCTTTGCAACCAGCTCCTTACCCGGTTCCTGTTTCTCCTGAAATTATTACTGTGATATTTGTCGACAGTGCTCTTTCAATCCTTTCATATACTACCTTTGATTGCAGGACTTTCGCCGATTATGCTTTTATTGAAATTATACTTTTTTTGTATTTCCTTTCTGAGAGTTGAAATCTCCCTTTTCATGCCAATGCCATCCCTTATATTTTTTACAGTGTTGAGAAGACGTTCCCTTGATATCGTCAGATTTGGTAATATAATCAACTACTCCCATTTTTAGCAGGGTGACAACCATATCAATATCGGATTGTTCTGATATGAGTATTACCTGTGCTTCACTGTTTTCCTGCCTGATTTTATTAAGAAGTTCGAGGCCTGTCATGTCAGGCAGTCTGTAATCAAGTGTAACAATATCAGGAGACTCGTGGAGGCATTGAAGGAAATCATTCCCATTGAAAAAGCTCTTTATTTCATAATCGGGATTTAAAGAGAGAGTGTAGACCAGAAGCTTGTTATACCATTCGCTGTCCTCTACCACGAAAATTTTGAAGGGCTTTTCAGGCATAAAGATTAATTACAGGTTTAATAGTTATTTTAAGCAACCTGCAAATTAACAAATAATTGACCGGATTTGATCTATTTTTAATTGATTTTAGCAATCTGCTGATTAAGAAGATCTCTTATGACCTCAAATTCCCTGATTGTATCTTTTGTCAGGGATTCGGTTATTGCAGTTTCTGAATTATTTTTTATGCTCTCTTCAATTTTCCTGAGAAAATTACTCAGATCAGATGCTCCAATATGGCGGGCAGGGGGCAGAAGCTTATGTGCAAGTTCTGCAACAGTGTTCCATTGACGGATGTTGCTGCCTCATTCATCTCCTCGAGTCCCCTTGTTGTTGTTTCAAGAAAAGTTATCAGCATCTGTTTTGTGAATTGCGTATCACCGCCGGCAATATGAAATAAATTCTGCAGATTAATTCTTCCGTTCAGATCGTCATTGTTTTTCGTTTCGCCCTGAGTGTCTGCAATATCCGTTCCGGTCACATCCCTTATAACATTTAGTAATTGTAGTCATAAGCATCTCTTCCGTGAACGGTTTTTCAAGAAATGCATTCATCCCGGCCTTTTCATATTTATCCCAGTCATCATTTAGCGATGCAGCTGAGATACATATGACCGGAAGATCCTCTGCCTTTATCATGAGCTCCTCACGGATAATCTGTGTTGCTTTCAGTCCGTCGAGCCCGGGCATTCTTGCATCCATGAAAAGCAGGTTATACTTGCTTTTCTTTATCATTTCGATGGCATCAACCCCATTTCCGGCTTCACCGTTACTTACATGCCATCTGTTGAGTATTGTTCTGAAAAGCAGCCTGTTGTATTCTTCATCATCAACTATCAGAATATTAAGCTTCCTGATCTCTTCAGGAATGTACAGCATAGGGATCACGTCACCCTTGATCTGTTTTTCATCTCCGGCCTGGTAGGGAAGACGGCATGTTATATGTGTGCCTGCATTTTTTCTGCTTCTGCACATTATAGTTCCATTGTGAAGTTCCACCAGCTTTTTCACAATTGATAATCCAAGTCCGGTTCCGCCATATTTACGCGTGGTGCTCATCTCTGCCTGTGTGAAGTCATCAAAGATTGAATCTATTTTGGATTCCTCTATTCCGATACCTGTATCAATAACCTCAAGCTCAAGGTCAATTTCACCCGATTTCGTTTTTCGGGAACTTTACCGAGAAATGTACCTTCCCGTTTACTGTAAACTTTACTGCATTGCTGACAAGATTGATCATAATCTGTTTGAGCCTGTAAGGGTCACCAAGCAGTGCATGAGGAGCATCTGGACTTAGAGAATAGCTTAGATTTGTATTATTTCTTATTGATTGTTTTTCGAACAATAAATAGACATCATCAAGGACTCTCCTGATACTGAAATGAACATTCTCCAGGACCAGTTTATCATTCTGCAATTTTGAAAAATCAAGTATGTCATTGATTATATCTGCCAGATGGTCTGACGATGATTTGATGATCTTCAGTGTTCTTGATGTATGTTCATCGAGATTCTCATGTAAAAGCTGTTCAGTGAAACCCGAAATAGCGGTCACCGGGGTGCGGATTTCGTGACTCATATTAGCCATGAACAGTTCCTTTGTTTTTGCAAGTTTTTCCGATTCGTTCCTTGAGTTTTCCAGAGCGACCTGGTAGGCATGAGTTTTTCTTGTGTACCTGACAAGGGTGAACATCACGACGATTGCAAGGAAAACTCCCGACAATGCGAACATTGCAATGCCCCTGTAGGTCTCATCAGCCAGCAGATCAGCTTCATATGCTTTCATGTTTATGCGTTCCGTAACCTCATTTTCCATTTTGGTTATGATGTCATAGAATTTCTCCCTGATCTGGCCTCCAGTGGTGGCTAACTGAGCCTCCCTGGCGATCTTTTTTTCCTTTGTTATCCTGTCCTGCTGTTCAATCCGTGTAAGATTGCTTATCAGTTCCACCTCATTGATGGGGCTCTTGTATTTTCTGTTTACAGGATTATTGTAAATGCCTTTTTCAGGTTTGAGGGCATTTGCAGAGGCGATATTCAGTGAATCAGACAGATGCTTCAGCTCCTGCGACATTTTATCACTGTTCGTGAGGTTTAAAATTTCAGACCAGATAATAATATTCTGCCGGATAAGTCTTCCGATCGTATCGGTCTGAATAAGGAGCAGGGAGTCATTCGCGCAATCGTCGCGGAGTCGTTTGATTTTTTCGTTTATATGCCAGATAACTTTGAAATAAGGTCTGAGATCCATAGAATCACTTGTAACTGTATAAAGCCGGATGCTGTTTTCAGCCTTTTCAAGATCCATAGAGATTTCCCTGATGTTTAATACTCTCAGATCAGGAGTTATATCAACATGAATTGATGATACAATTGATGAGATATTCCGGTACGACAAATAGCCGGTGCCTGAGAGTATTATAATAGCCAGAAGCATCAGTAAACCGATCTTGATCTGAACCGGACTTTTCCTGATTGGTCTATTTAGAGGATTAATCATGCCCAAAGCTATAAAAATTTATCGTCAATCCTGCCGTTATGATAAAGACGACATTAGAAACGATCTCACAGGATTAGTGTTATGCACCCGTTGGAAGTATTCTTGGCAATTTGAAATTCTTAAATTACCGACAGTGATATTTATTACTTTCTAATTATTTTTGGTCATCAGTTAATGTCAATCCGGCCAGACAATGTTATGCAAAGCAATTTTCCTGTTTATACTTATCGGTTATCCTCCTTCCTGCTCATGCAGTTGAAGACAGTACAAAAGTCATCAGGGATACAATTCGTTCCTATACAATTAATGAGGTAGTAATAACGCCCAACCGCGAAGTCTCACTTCGCATAGCTACTCCTGAGGCTATTCAGATAGTCGGACATGAGGAGGCTGATAAATATCAGATGCGTACAGCACCGGAAGCACTTCAGCTTACCCCGGGTGTATTTGTTCAGAAGACCAATCACGGAGGAGGCTCTCCTATAATCCGGGGTCTGACGGGAAACCAGACCTTACTGCTGACAGATGGAATACGACTCAGCAATGCGACATACCGGTACGGGCCGAATCAGTACTTTAATACTATTGACATAATGAATGTTGAGAAAATTGAGGTATTAAGGGGTGGAGGCTCTGTACAGTATGGGTCCGATGCACTTGGCGGTACCATACAGGTCTTCTCCAGGGATCTTACGACCTCGGATAAGCCGGTGTGGAGAGGTGATTTAATGACCCGTTTCGCAACGCATAATATGGAACAAAGCGCACGGGCAGGTGTTATGTACAGCGGGGAAAAAGCAGCCTTCAGAGGCGGGGTGACAGGGCGTAATTTCGGTGATATATACGGAGGTGATACAACCGGGGTTCAGTCGCCTACTGGTTACAAGGAACTTGACTTCGATTTCAAAGGGAAAGTCAGGCTTTCCCCCACAGCTGATCTTACGTTTGCTTTTCAGAATGTACACCAGTATGATGTGCCTGTATATCACAAAGTAAAGCTCGAGAATTATGAAGTAAACTCAATGGATCCCCAGAAACGACGGCTGGGCTATATACGGTATGAAAAACAGCTTAACGCCGGAATCTTAAAATCAGTTAAGCTTACCACATCCCTGCAGAATACTGAGGAGGGGAGGAAAAGCATGAAAAATGGCTCGGATGTAATGCGGTATGAAAATGACAGGGTACGTTCTATGGCGTTTCTGGCCGAAGCCTTTACAGGCAATGGCAGGCAATGGTCGGCAAGCAACGGAGTCGAAGTTTACGATGATCTGGTAAACAGCACACGTACAGATTCAAATACACAGACAGGTTCACAAACCGAAGGCCGTGGTCTCTATCCTGACGGTTCAACTATGACAAGCATTGCTGCATACAGTTTGAATACTTTTGACTTAAAGCACTGGATCATCACTGCCGGCGTAAGATTCAATGCTTTCATAATCAATGTCGAAGATGAAACAATTGGCACGGCAAAGCTGACTCCTTCGGCATCTGTTGGGCAACATGGCAGTGCTTAGGAAAATCGGACCCCGGTCAAACATCTTCATTTCAGCAGGCACAGGTTTCAGGGCACCTAATATCGATGATCTTGGTACTCTTGGTATTGTCGATTTCAGGTATGAGATACCAAACTATGATCTCGAACCGGAGAAATCATTTCAGTACCAGGCAGGTTATAAATATCAGGGCAGCAGATTGAACGGTGAGATTTATTTCTACCGCAACGAACTCTACAATCTTATAGTAAGAACAGCTGTTCCCGGTGACACTATTGATGGCTACCCTGTATATATGAAGGAAAATGTTGAGCGTGCCTATATTCAGGGTGTTGAGGCCAATGCAGGTCTGGAACTGTTCAGATCACTGGTGCTTTACGGAAGTCTGACTTATACTTATGGTCAGAATATAACTAAGAGTGAGCCTATGAGACGTATTCCCCCGCTTTTTGGAAGGCTGGCCCTCGAATATGAATATAAAAAACTGTGGGGGAGCCTGGTCTGGATCGCTGCCGGAACACAGGACAGACTTGCCGCAGGAGATAAATCAGACAACAGAATACCCCAGGGAGGAACACCCGGATGGAATATTTTTAATATCAATGCAGGCTATACTTTGAAGCATGTGAAGATCGATTTAAGTCTTGAAAACCTTTTTAATAAAGATTACCGTTATCACGGCTCGGGTATAAACGGATACGGACGCCATGCAATGCTTACAATTGCACTGAATATTTAATTCTATTTAAACATTAGTGTCTCTCACTTGAGTAAAAAGGATCAGCATAGTAGAAAAGGTGTAATATTTTCCTTTCTCCTCCGGATTAGTAATATTATGTACTTTTACGGCAATTTATCACACGAAACAGAAGTTAATGGAGACCACAATCATTATATCCCAGATATTTATTCTTGCCATAGTAGTTTTTATTGGCGCAATTGCAGCAAACCTGAAGGTACTGACTGTAGAAGCAAAGGATATGCTGTCAAAAATAATTTACAACATATCACTTCCCCTGATGCTCTTCACAAATTTTCTGAAGCTGGAAGTTACACCAAGGCTGCTTGCCAACAGCCTGACAGTTTTGTCAGTATCAGGATTTGTAATTCTGTTCATGTTGCTGGCAGGATGGGCAGTGGCAAGGATCTTTAAGCTAAAGGGCAGGGAAGCTGCTGTCTTTAAAGCGCATTCAATGTTTGGAAATACAATATTTCTGGGTTTTCCTCTTATCACAGCGCTCTTTGGTGTTGAAGGTCTGCTCTATGCAAGCATGTTTCAGCTGGTATCAACCATTATAATGTGGACTGTTGGCGTGGTTGTGATTACGCATGGCGACGGGAGATCATGGAAAAAGAGCGTTACACGCGTTGTGAATCCAAATACAGTGGCTACTCTTACTGGCCTTCTGTTTTTTGTTCTTTCAATAAAACTTCCTGCTATTATAGTGAAGCCTCTCTCGGAACTGGGAGCTGCCAACACATGGCTTTCGATGCTCTATATTGGCGCGATGCTGGTGCTTGCCGATGTCGGAGGCCTGCTTGGCAGAAGGAGTCTTTATATTTTAAGCATCAACCGGCTTGTTATAGTACCCTCAATGCTTATCTTTTTCTTTGCAGCATTTGCTCTGATCTCAGGGATGGCTCCTGATAAACTTGTAACATCGGTCATTATCCTCGAAGCATCCATGCCATGTATGGCAAGTGTGGTTATAATGGCTAAGGAACTTGGAGCAGACGACCATCTGGCTGTTGGCAATGTTTTTGTCTCCACTATTATAAGCATCCTCACCTTGCCTGTTGTGCTTATGGCTATCAACTGGTTTCTGTAGGAAGCGTTAATTATGTTATAAAGAAAAACCCGGAATCAGATCCCGGGTTTCCTTTTATTCAATTAATTGGATTGTATTACAAACCTACATTATTTGTGACACTCTGATCAGCAAGTGAGGCTGCCGGAACACCTTCGGCTGTCTGAAGAGGATTGGCTGCAGGCGCCGTGTATGATACTGTTACAAGATCATCCTTCACAGCTGCTACTGAAAGTGTCAGCATTACTGTATTGTCAGTGATTGTAACTGAACTTACAGCCCGCGGCACTGAATTCACATTTACAATGAAGGAGGATACATCAGGAATTATGTTAGCCAGAGTAAGGGAATAGGTCATTACCAGGTTAGCCGGAGCAGAATTTTCAATTACTGAGCTTACATATACCGGCACTGAGGCGACAAGCACAAAATCCTGAATTACCCTGTTAGCCGGAACAACATCAACTCCTGAGACACCAGTTGTATCATAGTTTTGCATGGTTGCAAGCATTGAATAACTACCGGCTGTTAATCCGATAAGAGCATAGAATCCATCTGCATCTGTGAAAGTTGATACTGTATCCGTTCCATGGATCGCCATGACTTTTGCATTCAGAACAGCCTGCCCGGCGATATTGGTTACATGACCCTCTATTCTTCCGGCAACCGAGTTGTTTGAAGCTCTTATGGATGGTTTGAAAATGAATCCGTTAAATCCATGCTCCATATTCCCCCTCATTACAAATGAATTTGCAAGATCGAAATCGAGAAGGAGCTCGGCGGTAAGACCGCCTTCAACATGCAATACCGGACTTATAAATACCTTTATGCCAGTTTGTTCTCCGCTTGGTACTTTCAGACTGAACGGAAGAGGTTCACTTTTCATTTTGAGGCTTGTCTCATCAACATAAAGTCTGACCAGATCATAATCTCCCGGCTCAATCTCAATATTCGCAAGTTCTTCGGTAATCCCATTTCTCAGATCAATAAGATCAACTGTTACCGGGGTTTCAGATACGACAATAAAAGGATTTCCTGTCTCATTCCCGGATTTTCTTATTTCAATCTTTGTTATTGTAACTGTCGCTGATTCAACCAGATCGATGTCAAAGGGATCGTCGGTGATTCTGACTGACAGTTTTCCGGGTCCTCCGTTTGCAGATGGGGTTTCGGATTTATTACAGCCAGACATTATCATGGCTGCTCCAAGGAGTGCGAATAATAGCTTCTTCATATTTTTCTGTTTTAAGATTAACCTGATTGGATAAAATGAAATTGAATTCAGGTCAAATATAGAATCATGAAGATGAATGTTTCATGAAATTTCATTGAAAACAAAAGAAAAAATGGTTCCTTTCTGAATCTCGGAGGAGACATTAATTTCAATATCATGAAACTCTGCTATTGATTTTGCAATTGCCAGTCCGATACCGGTGTTGCTGCTGTTTATGTCGAGTCTTGTCCTGAACCTTGAGAAAAGTGTACCCATCTGTTCAGTTGTCATGCCTTTTCCTGTGTCTGAGATGGTTACAATAAAATCTCTGTTTACATTCATGCTTTGGATGGTTACACTGCCACCCCGGGGAGTATTTTTTAAAGCATTATTAACCACGTTATAGAACATTGAGAAAACAAGTGATCTGTTAGCCCTTTCCAAATTAAAATCCTTAAAAAGATCCTGTCCGAGAACAATTCCGGCATCCTCTGCTATCGGATCGAGCTCACAGATTATCTCATTCAGTACTTCGCTGATTGAGAATGCTTCTTCCTTCAGATACTGCCGGCTTTCAATCCGGGCAATCATCAACAGTGAATTTACAAGGCTCTGAAGCCTGTGCAATGTTTTAAGAGATTCCTCAATTTTGCCCGAGAGCTCTTCATCGTTGTCAGCCTGCATAAGAATATTCTCAAGTTTGCTTCGCAGTACTGATACAGGAGTAAGAAGTTCATGAGATATATTAACTGTAATCTCTTTTTCTTTCACGAACAGATCGTCAATATGAGCCATCATTTCCCTGATTGCATTATCAAGACTGTTGAAATCAGAAGTTGAGGTCTCAAGTGGTGTCTTATCAAATGTGGAGGGGTTTGAAATTCCTTTGAGTTTTCTTGTGATTTTGTCAAGCGGTTTCAGAAGTGATCTTGTGTAGAGAAGATCTGTAAGAAAGGTAATAAGTATTATAGAAACAAGAAATACGAGCATCACGGTTTTAATATTCTGTTTTGCATGGAGAATGTTTGCAAGACTTTTCCCAACCTCAAGCAGATACATATTACCGTCAATCAGAAATGAGTAATTCAGCACACGGTATTCGATTTCTTCACCTTCTATTATTCTTGGAGTAACTTCTATAAAGTTGACATTATCCTTTAAATCGATCCTTTCAAGGCTTACGAACTCCTCTTTCAGAATATTATAGCTACCAAAGACATTACCGGAATCAGATGCCATGAAAGGCTCTATTCCGATCTGTGAAATAAGGTTAATTACTTTTTCCCTTTTCTCAATCAGCTCCTGATCTACCTGAATGAGATTAATTCTTTCAATAAGCCAGGGCATAAACATTATAAACAAAATTGTAAAGACCACTTTTGAGAGGAGGTTGAAAAGGGCAAGTTTAATCCTGAGCTTTATCATATCTGTTTTTTATTCAAGGCTTACCCTGTAACCAATGCCTCTTACAGTTTCAAGCCATGGAGTAGCGGCATGCTCATTGAGTTTTTTCCTGAGATTTTTTATATGAACATCAATAAAATTGCTGTCATACTGATCATCAAGGATATTGCCCCATATATGTTCGTAAAGCTGGTTGCGTGTAAGGACTTTATTCCTGTTTATAATAAGATATTGAAGGAGGTCGTATTCCTTGCGGGTGATTATGACCTCCACACCTTTACAGGTAACCTTGCGTGATTGCAGCTCAAGAGTAAAGTCGTCTATATTAATATTCTGGTTCTGAATATTGAATTTTCTTCTGGCAACTGCCTGTATCCTTGACATCAGTTCCATTAATGCAAATGGTTTGGCAAGATAATCATCTGCGCCCAGGTCGAGTCCCCTGACTTTATCCTCAACTGCACCTCTGGCGGTTATTATTATAAATGCAGCATTATTGCCCGTGTTTTTTGCTTCAGAAATGAGATCCAGCCCGTTAGAATCAGGTAAACCCAGATCGAGAAGAACGAAATCATAAAGATTTATTGCAATCTTTTCTGAGGCATCCTTACCTAAGTATGGACCATCTCACAAAGCAGTCCCTCCTTTGTAAGAAAAGCTGCTATTTCTGCGGCCAGGCTTTTTTCATCTTCTACAATAAGTACATTCATCCTTTGGGCTAAAATATTTTGAACAAAGCATTTAGATAAAATGTGAATCCTTCCGGTTCGGTATAATAACCATTCGAATAGAGAGGAAGCAGATAACTTGGTTCTGCCTCCAATGCTGAATTTTCCATAACTGAATGTAACAGGCAATGAAAACTGCAAATCCATCAGACCGAATTTTTCAGAATAGATATAACCGGATTCAGCGGGTTTTCTTTTTGCATGACTGAACGGCGGGGCCTTGCCATTATTGGTGCTTCCTGGTGACTGATTCAACTGTAATAAGGTTTCCGCATAATAAGTCAATTACCGGATCAAAGCTGATCAACGCTTTTCCGTTAAAAAAAGCAGGTGTTTCGAAATAATGTGAATTGCTTATTTGCAGATAGAATCCGTTTTCTTCCGATACAAGTTCCGAAAAAGAGATCCTTGTATATAAAAGTTTCCAGTCGAACCCGGTTGTCAGGCTTAAATATGCAAAGTCAGCAAAAAGCGAATCCCTGAGCGATTCAGCCGCCTTATAGCCTGCAACGTCAGCAGATATATCAAACCATGAATTAAATGTATGACTGTAATTCATTGAAAGAGTGTAGAATGCAAGGTAAGGATTTATATCGCTCAGATGAGTGGCAGATGCTGATACAAAAAATTTGCTTCTGTAGCCATATGTTACAGCCGCTGAACAGAATGGTTTGTTATTTGAGATTGAGGTTCCCAGGTAAATCATGTTTGTACCGCCTCCGATTCCTGTATAGAGTGAATGAATATCTTCGGCAGATTTATAGTTGCAGGTAAGGCAACGGTCTCTCCTGACAGGGTATCATTCTGGCATAGCACAACCGCCGGAAATGCCATTGCCATTACCAGGAATGTAATAATATGACTTATTATAACGCACCTGCGCATTGCAACTTTATCTTATCTGTCAGCGGCCATGTTTGACTGCTCCTGCCGGCCGGCCGACTCCCTTGGGTATTCTGGACCCTGATGGTCTGACAATATCCGGTGGTCTCGCACCGCGGGTTTTACTCATGTCAGGGCGCGCTGATTTTACCTGTTTGACAGATCCTTTCTGCTTTGCTTGTATTCTTATCCTGCTGATCATCTTTAATGTCAGGATTTGTCTGTGGCTGTTTCTGTTACCGTCTCCTGATTGCCTGATCTTAACTTCCCGGGTATCATCCTGAATTGTTGCAACCTGTGCAATACCCGGGGTGAGCTGTTAGAACACAACAGTGCTGTAAGGAATATTTTAAGTGATAATCTCATCTCTTAACTGCTAATTAATGTTTATGCAACAGATCTGAGTTTGTTAAATTTATCATATGGTTATTATCCAATGATATACAACTTCAAGAATCAAAGTTAGGCATTTATTATGAAGAAATGATGAAGTCTTTATTGCTGACTTAAAACCCGGTATCTGCCTTCCTGCCCAAACCGATTATTGCCTGTTTCATACCATCCGTAAAGTCATATGTGTCATCCGTAGGCTTACCCTTTTCCTGCATTCAATTATGGTTTAATTTCGGTACTAGATAATGAAACAATGGCTTCTGAAAATGGAGCAGTTTAACAAAGGAATAAAATGAAATTGGAAAATAAAATTGGTAAAAATTAAATTTTAACAGCCATGAAAAGAATGTTTTTTTTAGCATTACTGACAGTAGCTTTTGGTAGTGCAACTTATGCAAGGGAATTGGTTGCTGAAGGAAAGACACATTCAGCACTTGGTGACTACAGGATTGAAAAAGCCGATGATCCGGTTACAATAAACGGTGAACAGTTCAAGGCTTTTGTAATCAGCTATCAGAACTCTCCGACGAGGTTACAATTGTGGTAAGGAAAGGAAAGAATTGCAAAAACTTATATTGTTCTTTCCGACAAGCTTTCGGTACAGTACGTTTGCAATGAGAATTATTTCGGTGTGGAAAGGCTTGACAAATCACTTGTGATTGAAGGCTTCAGTCCAACTGAATCAGCACTGAACAGGAGTGAATATTTCCATCAGAAAAAGCTTGCTCCCGGACAGAGAGGTGAACTCGAAAATATACAGCTTATAGCAGCTTACTTTCCCATGCTTATAGCCAACACCTAGTAATCTTTCAGATTATTAACCAGGCCTCCCGGCCGAACCAATGTTTTAGATTTTAAGTTAACCATGAAAAGACATCCAACCGGGTGTCTTTTCTGCATTGTTCAGCTATGGAATTGGCTGGAAATTACCATATGTAGTTTCATATTCGCCAGCTGTAGATTTACCCATTAGGACGACCCTGTTATGGTTAATTTCGACATGAAGAGTGATAAATAAGTTCTCTGCAGAATTGAAAAGTTTTTTGACAAAGAGATAAAAAGATGAATTTCATTATTAATAATTAAATTTTAAAGTCATGAAAAAAATGTTTCTTTTAGCATTACTGACAGTAGCTTTTGGTAGTGCATCTTTTTCAAGGGAATTAGTTGCTGAAGGAAAAACATATTCAGCACTTGGTGACTACCGGATTGAAATTGCAGACAATCCGGTTATCATAAATGGCGATGAGATCAAGTCATTTGTGATCAGCTATCAGAATACTCCACTGGAGGTTAAGGTTGCAATAAGGAAAGAGCGCGACTGCAAAAAGTACATTGTATTGTCAGATAAGCTTTGTGTCCAGTACGTATGCAATGCAAACTATTTTGGTGTCGAAAGGCTCGATAAATCATTTGAGAAGGATGGTTATACAACATCTGATACCTTTCTTGACAGGAATGAGTATTTCCATCAGAAAGTGCTCACTTCAGGTCCGACAAGTGATATAGATAATACAAGGCTCATAGCATCATATTTCCCGATGCTGTTAAAAAACAGCGCTGCACCGGTTGCTTTGAAATAAGATTTTCAAAACAGCCTCTGCAAGCCTGGTTTCAGGTTTTAAGTTAACAATGAAAAGACATCTCACGGGTGTCTTTTCTTTTTTTGTTTTGTTTCAGGATTCCTTTCAGGTTTATGGAACCCGGTTTCACTCCGAAAATCTCACTATATTTGATGACTTTTTTAACAGTCTGAGTCAGTAAACAGGAATTTTTAAATTAAAATATTCAGGATATGAATCTTACATTCAGAACAATTCCGGAACATCGTGACATTGAAAGGGTAAGGGAAATTGTGGAATCCACAAAGTTCTTCTATGACCATGAGGTAGAAATAGCATCTGAGCTTGTAGCTGAGAGATTTAACCATGGTGAAGGAACTGGCTACTACTTCGTATTTGCAGAAATGAACGGGATAACGGTGGCCTATTCCTGTTTCGGACCTATAACAATGTCAACAACATGTTTTGACCTTTACTGGATTGCCACTCATAACGATTACCGGGGCAAGGGTATAGGGAAGAGGCTCCTTGAGGAAACCTGTAAACGGGCAAAGGAGATGGGATGTGCAATAATTATAGCTGAGACATCTGGACTTCCCCATTATGAACCTACAAGGGCATTCTATTCCTCCAATAAGTTCACACTTGAAGCAAGCCTGAAGGATTTTTATACGATGGGAGATGATAAGTTGTTCTATACGAAGAGACTAGTTTGATAACGTTAAGCGTTAGAGACGTAAGATGGTGAGTTCAGGTAAGGTTCAAGTATTCAAGGTTCAATGTTCAGTATTTAGAGTATTGCACAGATTACAAATCACTAAATACGACAACAATCCGAAACTCTCTCACCAATGTCCAGATCACATTATTCTATATCAATCATTCTGACTGCAGCCTCATTCTGATGTTCCCGGAGAAATTTCATCCCAGAGTTCCAGTTTTTACACGGCAGGACACACTGCGCGGATCAATAACACCGGAACGAGCATGGTGGGATCTTACTCTACTATCATCTCGATATTAATGTAAATCCTGTTGACAGTACAATACACGGCACAAATACAGTTACTTACAGAGTATTGAAATCGTCTTCTGTCATGCAGATCGATCTTCAGGAACCTTTGAAGCTTACATCAGCTGTACAGGATCAGAAAATCACTTAATTTTATAAGGGAAGGGAGTGTCTACTGGATTAAGCTTGAGGGAGAGCAGGAACGGGGTAAGGTTTTATCAGTCGTGCTTTCTTATGGAGGCAGGCCAAAGGTATCGGAGCGGCCACCATGGAGCGGAGGTATAACCTGGGCAAGAGACAGCCATAATCTTCCTTTTATAGCATCTGCCTGTCAGGGTGACGGAGCGAGTCTGTGGTGGCCGTGCAAAGATCACATGTATGATGAACCCGACAGCATGCTGATAAGCGTAACCGTCCCTGATTACCTTACAGATGTTTCAAACGGACGTCTCAGGAGCACAATAAAGGCATGATGATAAAACCGTAACATTCAACTGGTTTGTGGCAAACCCTATAAACAATTATGGTGTCAATATCAATATCGGCGACTATGTGCATTTCGGTGAAACATTTAAGGGAGAGAAGGGGCCTTTAAGCTGTGATTATTATGTTCTCAGGGAAAATCTTGAGAAGGCCAGGATGCAGTTTCTGCAGGCTCCAAAGATGCTTTCAGCGTTTGAATACTGGTTTGGACCATATCCCTTCTATGAGGATGGCTATAAGCTTGTTGAGGCGCCATATCTTGGAATGGAGCATCAGAGTTCCGTTACCTATGGGAACGGCTTTGAAAATGGTTACCGTGGCACCGACCTCAGCGGTACAGGCTGGGGACTGAAATTCGATTTTATAATTATACACGAATCGGGTCATGAGTGGTTTGCAAACAGCATAACATATGAGGATATTGCAGATATGTGGGTGCATGAAAGCTTTACAAATTATTCGGAGAACCTCTACCTTGAGTCGTACTTTGGGAAAAAGGCAGGAAGAGAATATGTGCTCGGGACGCGAAAGAATATCCTGAATGACAAGCCGATAGTCGGTACTTACAATGTCAATGCCGAGGGATCGCATGATATGTACTACAAGGGAGGCAACATGCTCTATACTCTCCGCCAGATAATAAATGACAATGATAAATGGCGGTCAATATTACGGGGGCTGAACAGCGAATTTTATCATAAGGTTGTAACGGGCTCACAAATTGAGAACTACCTTTCTGAAAAGACCGGCATGGATCTCCGTCCGTTCTTTGATCAGTATCTCAGGGATATAAGAATACCGGTCTTTGAATATTATGTTAAAGGCAAGGAACTCTCATACAGATGGAACAATTGCGTGCCCGGATTCAACATACCGGTAAAAGTAAATATATCAGGTGACACAATGATCCTCAATCCGACTGAAAAGTTCATCACCATACCGTTGAAATCCGGGAGGGCCAATGTAATTGTCGATCCCGGATGGTATGTTGCCACAATGGATATGACAGGGAAATGAATTGTCTTGCAAGAGATTTAAATACCGCTCAGATCTACCTTTTCAAACATCATCGAAGGTGTCTTGAATGCTTCTCCTTCAAGGACATCATTGCCGAGTTCAACAAGGCTGAACCAGAAACTATTCATGTTTCCTGTAATATTCATCTCATTGACAGGGTGTACAAATTTCCCGTTCTCAATATAGAATCCTTCAATTCCATAAGAGAAATCACCTGTGGAGCCATTGCAATTCCCGCCGTTGAACCCGGTGATAAATACTCCTTTGTCAATGCCTTCGATCATCTTTTTAAGCTCCCTCTCTCCGGTTGTAAAAATGAGATTTGTTGAATCACCTGAAGTGGGCTTCATCTTCAGCTTTTTGCCATAATAGGTGTCGATGTAGAAATTACGAAGGATCCCACCTTCAATAATTGGTCTTTTTACTGTTGCAAGGCCTTCGCTGTCAAAAAGAGCGGATCCGAATCCTGACTGAATAAACGGATCGTCGAAAATTGTCAGTTTGGGTGATGCAATAGCTGTGTTCTCCTTCCCTATAAGAAACGATTGCTTCTGATAGATACTGGAGCCAAGCATCGCAGAATAGAAGGGATAAAGAATTGATGATACAGTTCGGTTTTCAATAATCACAGGATATTTTCCCGATTTAATTTTTTTGGGACCAAGTTTCATGAGTGCCCTTTCAAGAGCTTTGGTCCCGATACCTGTCTTTACAAGCTTATCGAAGAATATTGCATTCTCGTACCATGAATCAGATGGTCGGCCGGTTTCTCCTTTCACTGACACGTCTGCAGAGAGGAAAACACTGCTGCTGCCTGTATCTCCGCTGAAGCCATTGCTGGTTACCATAACCTTGTTGCTGATCCTGTCGGTGTAGGTTGCTGTGACTGATATTATCCTGTTGTCTTTTCCGGAAACTTCATCATGAACCTGAGTTGCAAGTTCAATTTTTGTTTTCGGATCCACAGCATCGATTTTATTATCGAGCACAAGGAGGTCAGTTGCGGTTCCTTTGAAATACAGCTCAGGTTCGGGCAGTGACCTGAATTCATCCTCTGCAAGGAAGCGTGTTGCAGCAATCGCCTCCTCGATAAAGCGGAAAAGTTCCTCTTTCTTCAGCCTGCTTGTGCTATGGGCTGAATATTTCTTATCCACAAAAAGCTCAATTGTGAGGCTGTTCCTCACCGATTCAGTAAGTTTGTCGATCTTCCCGTCACGTATATCAATATTGCTTCTCCTGCTGTCGTTGATACTGACGGACACCTGATCAGCACCGTTTTTAAGAGCATGGTCTTTCACCAGGCTGGCAAGTTCGTATTTTTCTTTTGTGTTCATACAAGACTTTTTTCAGATATTATTAGCTGTTAATTCCGCCGACAGTAAGTTTCCTGACTTTCACCGTAGGCATACCCATTGTGACAGGCGCTCCCTGTCCGTCCTTACCGCAGGTCCATGATCCGTTTGACATTTTCTTGTCGTCGGCTACCATTACAATATCTGCAAGCGCCTGCGGACCATTTCCTATGATATTTACATCCTTTATTGGCCTTGTCAGTTTTCCGTTTTCGACAAGATATCCGAATTTGACAAAAAAGGTAAAGTCGCCAGGACCGATATTAACCTGTCCGTTGCTGAAATTGTCGACATATATCCCATTCTTTGTACTTGCGATTATCTCTTCTGCTTTGTGTGGCCCGTTTTCCATATATGTGGATCTCATCCTGGGTATCGGTATATTTCTGAAATCCTGACGTCGCCCGTTGCCTGTTGGTTTCACCTTGTAATATTCGGCGCTTATCCTGTCGTGAAGGTAGCTGCTAAGTACTCCGTTGTTGACAAGGATCGTCTTTTCAGTAGGGTTGCCTTCATCGTCTACATTAATAGCGCCGCGGTTGCCGGGAATTGTTCCGTCATCGACTATTGTAACAAAATTCTCTGAAATTTTCTGTCCCATTTTATCGGAGAATATTGATGTCTTTTTACGGTTAAAATCGGCTTCGAAGGCATGTCCCATCGCCTCATGAAGCAGAATACCAGATTCCCCGGCTGCCAGAATTACTTCCATTTCGCCTGCTTTTGGCTTGGTGGCATCAAACAGCATTGTAGTACGTTTTACTACTTCATCCGAAAGCTGATCGATAAGATCATTTGTAAGGAATTCAAAACCGGTTCTGAAAGCACGGGTAACATTTGAGTTTTCAACCCTTCCCTTGTCTTCCATTATGCATACCCCGACAAGTGTCCCCATGGGGCGAAAATCCCATGCCAGTTTGCCTTCCGAGTTATAGAACAGAATATATGAAGAGGAATCAATCAGGAATGCATTCACTTTGGTTACCCTTTTATCACCGGCAAAAATTTTTTCATTCATTCGAAGGAGAAATGGTATTTTGCTGTTAATCGAAGTATCCTCCCATGATTTTACCACAGGATAAAAGTTTGGCGGCATATACTCGGTAACATTTACAGGGACTGAAACAGGAGAACTGTCTGCAATATTTGCAGCAGTGCGTGCTGCTTTCATCATTGCTTCCGGTGTAACGGTTTCAGAATAGGCAAACCCTGTCTGGTCACCTTTTAAAACCCTTATTCCGACGCCAAATCCAACGTTTGAGTATGCACTGTTGACTTTTCCGTCTTCCAGGGTACTTCTGTTGTTGAGAGTGTGTTCAAAGAAAAGGTCGGCATAATCCGCACCTTTCTCCATGGCAGCAGCGATAACCTTCTGCAGTAATTCCGGAGTTACCTCAAAATGATCCAAATAGCCCGCAGCCGTATCAGAGACCGGGGCACCTTTGCATGAATGAAGAACAGTTGGAATGATCATAGAGCCTGCGACTGTTATACCACTTATTCGGATAAATTCCCGTCTTTTAAGATTCATGTGGCTTGAGTTAAAGTTAATAATGTTTATTTATATCAATTTTCAGCATAAATACCGGAAAAAGGTCAATCTGGTTTACGGATTGCATGTTTCAGTTGACGGATGACATAACCTGGATCACGGTTTAACGAGTACAGGCTTACCAAATCCCAGCTTCTCAAGCTGTTTTAGCTGAGTGGCTGCATCGCCGACAACAACATAATACATTTTTTCGGGAACTATGTACTTATCGGTTATAACCTTATGCTCTTCAACTGTCATATTCTTTATCACCTCTTCTTCCCTTTTTAATAAAGTCCTCAGGGAATCCATATTTGCTTATTGATGACAACATTCCGACAAGTGCGCTATTTGTTTCGAATTTAAGGGCTGTCGATCTCATCATGCAATCCTTTATGAACTGAAGATCGTTCTGGGAGATTCCGTTACGGTATTTCTCCATCTCATCCCTTATGATTTTCAGAGATTCAAAAGTTGCATCAGACCTTACGCTTGTTGAAGCAATAAATGGTGCCGGGATCTTTTGTTCCCCTATATAGCTGAAAGCTCCATAGGTATATCCTTTTTCTTCGCGGAGTATCTGATTCAGAATACTTGTAAATGCTCCTCCCAGGCGGTAATTGACAAAGTCAAGCTTAACATAGTCCGGATTGTCTCTTGACATTGCCAGGTATCCTATATAGATTACTGATTGCCTTGAGCCTGGAATATCAACAAAATAGATCTGTGATTTTTCAGGTCCTGCGGGAACAGGATAACTGTTTGCAGTGACCTCTTTCTGCTTCCAGCTCTCTTCCAGCGGTTTAAGTGCTGCAAGAACCTGTTCTTTTGAAATATTGCCTGCAATATTGATCCTTGTCACTGATGGAGAGAAATTCTTTTCATAATAAACTTTCAGATCCTCAGGACTTGATCTTGTCTATTGACTCTTTTGTGCCCTGCGAACTGTAGCCGAAGATATGGTCTGTGCCGTAAGCCAGTTTATAAAAGAGCTTATTTGCAACGCTTCTTGGCTGGGCTTCTGCCTGAAGGATCCGGTTTCTGGTTCTGCTCTGTGCAATTGAAAACTCTGCAGTATCCCATCTTGGTTCCAGAAGCATCTCCTTCAGAATAGCAACAGTCTTATCAAAGTTCCTTGAGAGGGTACTTATTCCAATGGATATCTCCTCCGGACTTGCATACATCCTTATATCTGAACCAAGCAATTCAATCTCCTCCTCAAGCTCTTCCGGTGTTTTGTTTTTTGTTCCCTGGGGAAGAACATTTGCCACCATATTCGCCACACCGGGCAATTCAAGTTTATCCTGATTTACACCTCCGTTAATATCAATGCTCTATATCAACAAGCGGCAGTTCCTTATTCTGAATGCCATATACACGAATGCCGTTTGACAGTGTTGCATTCCAGATTACCGGGATATTAACTTCAGGATCAGTTGTCAAGCGCCGGCTCAATTGTCCTGTCGATAGCCGAAGCTGTTTTATCAAATTTATCTTCCCCCGATCTCGGCTATCTCAACCTGGGAGGCTTCATTTATGTTCTCTTCCTTTACACCTGCAGGAACTGAGTTTTCTGCCATCATCTCAGCTCTTGCCCTTTGGTACAAAGCTTGTTATTATATGAGGCTTGCCTTTAATGTATTTTTCGTAAGCCATTTTTACATCGTTGAGTGTAACTGCCTTGATATTTTCAATATCCTTTTCAATATACCCCGGGTCGTTAAGAAAAGTATTGTAATATGCAAGCTGGATCGATTTGCTGAAAACATCTGGTTATCCCTTCATAAAAATCTTTTCTCGCTTGAGGCTTTTACCCTTTCAATATCATTTTCGGTAATGCCTTCTTTTTCAAAACGATCGAACGCTTCATATACTGCCATCCTCAATCTCCTTAAGATTTTTTCCTTCATTTGCCCTGATGGTGATTGTAAACTCTCCTGCAAGCTCTTCCGAGACGATTGTATGCTGTTGTCCTTGATGTAAGTTTTTTCTCCTTTACAAGTACTTTATAAAGCGGAGCTTTTTTCCCGTCTGCCAGTATCTTTGCCAGGAAATCAAGTGCATATGCATCCTTCTGATATGATTGTGGTACAGGCCATACCATTGTTATCTCAGGCACATTGGCAAAATTGTCTTCATGGTAAAGCTTTATGGTTTTATCAAGCACAGGAACACGTGGCAGTCCGAACAGGAACTTCTCCATGAGATTTTATCTCACCAAAGTATTTGTTAATCATGACTTTCACAGAGTCAGGATTAAAATCACCTGCCAGTACAAGTGTGGCATTATTCGGACCGTAGAATTTTTCATAATAAGTTTTCACATCGTCGAGTGAAGCATTTTTCAGATCCTCCATTTCCCCGATAACCTCCCAGTTGTAAGGATGATCTGCAGGATAGAGATTTTTGCTGATGACATAATCGGTAAAGCCATAAGGAGTATTGTCTTCACTCTGTCTTTTTTCATTCTGAACAACATTTTGCTGGATGGCAAGCTTTCTCTGAGTAACGGAGTTGATGAAAAATCCCATTCGGTCCGATTCAAGCCACAACACTTTCTCAAGTGCATTTTTCGGGAACATCTCATAATAGGTTGTTACATCCCTTGATGTGAAACCATTATTGTTGCCACCGACGCCTTCAATGATTTTGTCAAAAGTTCCTGTCGGAACATTCTCGGAACCCCCGAAGAGGAGATGTTCAAAAAGATGGGCAAAACCTGTTTTCCCGGGTATTTCCCTGCTTGAGCCAACATGGTACATTATTGCATATGATATTACCGGATCGGAATGATCAGTATGAAGGATTACCTGTAATCCGTTGGGCATTACATATTTCTCATAGCTAAGTTTCAGCCTGTCCGGTTCAGGCGCTTTTTTGCAGGAAGCCACTGAACAGTAGTCAATGTCAGGATTAGCTGTACAATTCAGTAAAACACGGTACTTATTCATTTCAATAAATTTAGTTTGGTATTTGAAAAGGTAATTATGTTATGGATCAGGATTCTTTGTTTGCAGCGTAAGAAACAGTGTCATTCAAAATTATACAAATTTTCATTATTCTGATATCGGGTATGATTTTTTGGTGTCATTTTGTGTATATTTCGATAGTTATTAAGATTAAAAGAGATATGAAGAAGCTGCTTTCCCTCATTATTTTATGCTCAGTGTATTATTGTAGTTTCAGCACAGGAAAAACCTTTTCTGCCAGAACATTTACAACTATATTGAGAATACTGAAATTTTCGAACTTAACCAGGAAGAGGGACATGTTCCCCTGGTTCCATATTCAACTGTTGATGAGGCCATAAAGAACAACAGGAATGGTTCATCATCTTATTATTCGCTGAACGGCACCTGGAAATTTCATTTTGCAGATACTCCTGAAGGAACACCTGCTGAATTTTTTTGAGGAGAGCTTCAATGATAAAAAATGGGATACAATTCATGTTCCATCAAACTGGGAGATGCAGGGTTTTGGTGATCCGCTTTTCCGGAATGTTCAAACCCCTTTTACACCTGATCCGCCTCATGTCCCCAGGGAATATAATCCGACAGGATCATATCGAAGGATGTTCAATCTGCCTTCTTCCTGGAAAGATAAAGAGATTTTTCTCAGAATGGAAAAGACAGCATCAGCCTCATTCGTCTGGATAAACGGAAAACAGGTTGGATATAATGAAGGCGCCCAGGAACCTGCAGAATATAATATTACAGGATATCTGAAACCGGGAAGGAACACAATTGCAGTAAATGTTTATAAATACAGTGATGGCTATTATCTTGAGGATCAGGATTACTGGCGTCTGGCTGGAATTTTTGATGATGTCTGGCTTTTTGCAACCCCGAAAACCCATATTTTTGACTGGCATGCAACTACTGATCTTGATGATACATATACAAATGCCCGTCTCGATCTCTCCATTGATGTAAAAAACTATTTCTGCAAGAGCGGATGAAGGATTTTCACTTCGCACAACGCTTTATGATCCGGAGAAAAAAAAAGTTAAAGTACTGACCTCAGAGAAATTCACTGTTCCTGCAGGTGCAAGACAAACAATCAACTGTCTGAAGAGATTGCAAATCCTGCCAAATGGTCGGCTGAATTTCCGAATCTCTATACCCTGATCACTGAACTTATTGATCCTCAGGGAAAAACAATTGAAGTAATAAACGGCAGGATAGGATTCAAGGAGACTGAAATACGAGGCCAGGTATTTTACCTTAATGGAGTGCCGGTTAAGCTGAATGGCATAAACAGTCATATGCAGCATCCGACCCTCGGTCATACAATGAATGAGGAGACGATAAGGAAAGATATGACGACTTCTTAAAGCAGTTTAATATCAATTGTGTGAGGACATCACATTATCCTCCTGTAATAAGATATCTTGAGCTCGCTGATGAATATGGAATTTATATTGTTGATGAAACCGGCGACGAGTCGCATGCCACTGAGTTTGTCTCAGGGAAGAAAGGAGTGGGAGGCAATGTATCGTGAGCGAGCCCGCAAGATGGTTTTACGCGACAGGAACCATCCTTGTGTCCTTTTCTGGAGCGCTGGAAATGAAAGCGGTGAGGGTGATAATATCTGTGCTGTTATTGATGAAGGGAAAAAATATGATAAGACACGTTTCTGGATGTACGGAGGGAATGCTTTTGCACACAAATGCGAAGATATCATAGGACCGCGGTATCCTCAGATTTTTGACCTTATAACAAAAGTACTTACTGTACCCGACAGTATAGATCCGAGGCCTTCATTCCTTGATGAATATCTTGCTGTAACCGGAAACGGAGGAGGAGGGCTCGATGATTACTGGGAGGCTTTTTACAGTCATCCAAGAAGCATGGGAGGTGCAATCTGGGACTTTGTGAGTACAGGGATAACAGAAAAGGTGAAAACGCTCAAGGATGCTTCCGGCAATAATGTCCAGGTAAATGTGATGGGCCGGGCCAAACTTGTTCAGGCACAGGATGGCAAGGGTATCGACCTTAATGGCCACGATCAGTGGGTTGAGGTCTACAGGGATGAAGGTCTTGAAATCAGCGGTAATCAGCTGACTCTCTCACTGAAGGTTTTTCCCCGTGTTCTTAACAGTTCTGCAGGTGCACTCATAACAAAGGGAAACTGGCAGTTTGGAATTCATCAGATCAGAAAGGATTCACTTGAATTCTATCTTACAACAAATAAAAGACATAAAGTTCAGATTGCCCTTCCGGCTAACTGGCTGAATAACTGGCATCATGTGACGGCACGATATGACGGGAAGCAGATTACTATTCGTCAATAGACGAGTACAGAAAGTTCTGCAGTGCCTGTTTCAGGAAATATCCTTAATACCCCTTTCCCTTTAAACATAGGAAGGAATGTTGAGATACATGGTCAGGAGACTACTGTTTACATCTGCGATGCAATAATTGACCAGGTGGGTGTTTTCAGGAAGACTCATTCTCTCCCGGTCAGCTTGAAAAATCCGACTGCATGATCTGAAAAGACAGGCGGCATTATGGCTCGATTTTGAAGAGATGACTGAAGGGGGTGAATTCTTCAGTTATGGCATAGGAGCAAGGACATACGGAGCCATCTGGCCCGACCGCCGGCCTCAGCCGGAGATGTGGCAGATAAAAAAATCAGCCCAGCCGGTCAGTGTAAAACTTATGTCAGCTGAAAAAGGAGAGGTTGAGATAACAAACAGGTATCTCTTTACAAATCTCGACCGTCTGCAGACTGTCTGGAAGCTTGCAGGGGATGGTGAAATTCTCGGAAAGGGAAATCTTGATATCAGTCTGGGTCCTCAGGAGAAAGAAGTTGTCACAATTCCTTTTAAAAAGCCTGACCTAAAGCCTGGCACTGAATACAGGTTACTTGTAAGCTTCCTTCAGAAGGAAAAGACAGACTGGGCTGACCCGGGTTTTGAGATTGCATGGGACCAGCTCGATCTTCCATGGTTTATTCCTGTTCAGAAGGAGCAGGAGAGTAAGACAGGTAAATTGTCAATAAAGGATGAAAAAGATCGACTGACAATTTCAGGAAATGATTTCGAGTACATTTTTGGCAAAAAGGAAGGTAGCTCTTATATCTCGTTAAGGTTAATGGTAAAGAGCTGATAAAGAAAGGACCTGAACTGAATGTCTGGAGAGCGCCGCTGGCCAATGAAACTGATGAATGGGGTTATTCTGTCTCGAATACAAGACACCGCAGTGACAGGCTATGGACATTCTGCCGTCATCCGAATGGTACTCGGCCGGTCTTGATAAACTGACTTTGTGCAATGATATTTTCAGAATAGAAAGATCAGGCGATGAGAGCGTAACGGTTGAGATCAGCAATGTGATGATGCTGGCTACATCGGCCGGGGCATTCATAAACCACTACAAGTACCATATTGACTCCGGAGGTGAGATTACTATCGATCATTCGATAATGCCTGATGGTGATGTGCCTGCATGGCTGCCAAGGATCGGAATGGACTGGATACTTTCGAAAGAGTCTAAGCAATGTTCAGTGGTACGGGAGAGGTCCTCAGGAAAACTATCCCGACAGGAAGTCAGGGTACAAAACGGATATCTACAGTCTGACAGTAGATCAGATGTATGAACCTTATCTGATACCACAGGATTATGGTTTAAGATGCGATAACAGATGGGTGAAGATGACGGATGAGACCGGCACAGGTCTTGAGTTCAGTGGAGACAGGCTTTTTAATTTCAGTGCACATCCCTATACAACTGAAAACCTTACAAAAGCCTTGTATCCGTTTCAGCTTCACAAGTCTGATGGCATAACCTTTAATCTTGATTATGCCACAAGCGGTGTAGGGTGCACTGCACTTTCAGTCTTTCCGGCTTACCAGGTTATGCCGCAGAAGTATGATTTCAGGGTGACTGTGAGGCTGGTGAAGCCATATTAATCTACTTCATCTCCACCTCCGCCCACAGATTACTTGCTGATAACTCAACAGCCTTATCCAGGCAATCATTTGCAGATTTTGTATCTCCAAGTCCTTTATAGCCAAGACCTTTGAGGCAGATAAGCATTTGACAATCTTACATTGTCAGCTTCCCGCTCCCCGAACTTTGCAAAGAAATCAATATCAGAATCCTGTTTCATCTTCTTTTCACCTTCTGCGATCAGCGCTTTAAAACACTCTGCCGCTTTCTCCTTGTTTCCAAGCTTAAGCCAGCTCAGTCCCTGATAGTAAGTTATATAATCCACATCCTTAAGGATCTGATCCTTTGACTTGCTGTAAATATGATTTTGAATCACTTTTCTTGCCAAGAGCCTCATAGGTGAGACCGATATAATAATTGATCTGGGGATCCCGTCTGTCGCCAGGACCGCTGTCCGGATCATCCTTGTCAGGAATTCCGGCTATGGCTGTAAATTGAGCCAAGCGCCTGGTCATACTTCTTCTCGGCAAGATATTTTTTCCCAAGCAACAGATAGGCATCAACTGTAATATCCCTTACCCTTGAACTGCCTTCACGGAAATGGAAGCTGCTGCTTTTCAGATAATCAACTGCTTTCTCCGACTGTCCTGAAAGGTTAAGCACAAGTATTTCACGAACGAATGAATCATCGCGCTGCTTGACAATATCATGTCTTGATTCAAACAGCCTGGCTCTTGTGTCTATTGGTGTATTGTTCATTTCATAGAGAGGATCAAGCTCAGCATAATAAACAGGATCATCCTGTTTTATTGAAATCGCTTTCTCGTAAGCATTTATTGCTTTTTTCAGATCGTGTGAATGATAATAATATCCAAATCCAATATTTCTCCAGGCAATTGCCAGTGAAGGATCTATGCTTCACTGCTTTTTCCCAGTTTTCAAGTGCCTTAAGAGGTTGTTTGTCATAGAGCAGGTTTCCCATATAATAAAATGGTCTGGCATCACCCGGGTTATATTTTGAGGCGAGTTCAAGGACTTTTACAGATTCAAGCCTGTATGGAAAGCCATAATCAACTGGCAGCTCAGATGCTGCTTTGAAAGTATTTTTCCGCTTCAGTCCTGTTTCCTTTTTTATCCTGAAGATATCCCAGATAATAGTTTATCTCCTGGTTTTTTCCGTCAAAGCGACGCAGGATATCTTCAGCCTCATTTAAAAAGCCGTCATTCATATAACCGACTGCAAGCTCAAGATAGTTCTGATCAAATCCTCTCATTTTTCTTTTAAGCTCAGAAAGCAGCTCTTCGCTACGTTTCAGATCACCTTTTGCTTTTGCTATAAGATAAACTTCATTGCCTGCCCTGAAGTCGAGCGGATCTTTTTCAATAACCTCAGCAAGAGTTTTTTCTGCTCCTGCAGGATCACCAAGATTTCTCTGGATTGATGCTTTCAGATTTATTGCACTGTTATTCACAGCATTGGTTGATAATGATTCATTTATCTGTCCCAGAGCTTTCTGAAGATCACCCTTAATGCATGATATCCTTGCAAGTTCAAGATATGCAGCGGAATGCCAGGCATAATCCCAGGTTGCACGATAGAGTGTATCAATGGCTTCATCGTAAAGTTCAAGAGCTTTTAGCGTTAATCCCTGAAGATAGAGGGCTTCGCAGTTTGACGGTCTTGTATAATCCTTTGTCAGTCTTGTAATTGCCTTGCTGAAATAGCGTCTTGCAATTTCATATTCACCATTTCTGAGATGAATATTCCCGACAGCAGTATTGGTCCTGATATCATAAGGATCGCGTTTAAGAGCTTCATCAAAGTAATCCATTGCATTGAGGGTCGGATTATAGAACTGAAGGATTCGGCTTCCCGTCAGGTAAAGTTCCTCAGTGGTCTTGATCTCAGCCGGCAGATCAGGTTTTTTAACAGTCTCCGGAAGATCAGTCACTTTTTTCTGTTCAACGGGCTGATATTTAACAAGTACTTCATTGGTTTCAGTATTGACCATTTCTGTATAGAGGTCGGTCATTTTATAATCGCCATCAATTTTGACAGATCCTGTGAAGGCTGTTTCCGGAGAAATTGTAAGGTTTTTTTCAAAAATTATTTTATCGCCTTTTCTGAGAATTAATTTTTGCCTTGTTTACTTTCTGTGTTGAATAGTATCCGAGGAAAACTTTATTATCATCCCTCTTTTCAAGGTTTACCGCACCATTCAGGTTAGCATATTTAAATCCCTCAATATCCTTTACCGGATACCAGTATTGCTTGAAAGTTTTTACTTCATATGGTTTTATCCAGCTGTAATCAGGCTGATTATCTGAAAATGCGCCGACCATGATTTCAGCATAGGGACCTGATTTCTCAGTCAGTACTGCCTCTGTAGCCTGTCCTCTTGCTGCCGATCCCCATTCCCATAATTTGGCACCCTTAACAATATTGTGATCACCGATTTCTACAGTTCCTGTATGTTTTCCATGGTCATAAGCTCCCATGAAATCCTCTTTCAGGTCGTAGGCAAAATAGGAATTTGCTTCAGGTGAATTTTTCCACCAGCTAAGATCAACACCCCGTGTGAAATCCTGTGAGTTATATACCTCTGTTGAAAAAGGCCAGTGGGTGAAGCTGTTCTTGGCGTGAAATGTTGCAACCTGTACACTTGGCGGGAAAATAACCTGGTATTCCTTATTTGTATGGACTGCTACATTTGCCCAGTATAAAAATGTATTTGTATAAGATGTGGGATTATGAATTTTAACCTCGGCCGAGAAATATGATTTTCCCGGGTAGGATGTTATTCCGATTGTCCATCTCATCCTGTGACGGGGTTCTGTTTCACCAATCCATATTGTCTTGCTGCCATCCTTGTTTTCAGCGAGTTCATAATCAACAGGCAGCAGGGTTGATGCCCTGTGGTGATGTATGACGCACCATTCTATGCCTCCTGAAACCCATGCACCAAGCATTCCGATATTGGAGGGTTTGAAAACATCATTTTTATAAATAAAGTTATACCCGTTTGTCTTATCGGTGCCATAATAGATCTTTCCACCAATCTCAGGTGTTACACATAATTTAATATATTCATTTTCAAGTATCAGGGCTTTCCATGCATGGTCCTCTTTTTCATTTGAAATGGCATCATTCATTGCATATGGATAGATATACTTGGAGGCTCCCTGGTATGATTCGCCCTTAAAAAACATTGGATTTTTATCGGCGGGATTCACTTTATAGGTTGGTATTACCCATTGCTGTTCTGAAATCTTAACCTGTGCTTCCAGCTTTTCAGCTGCAGAGAGGATGAGACTTACTATGATTAACAGGAGCAGAGATAGTTTTTTGCTTTTCATATTGTAAAATTTTATTCTATAAATATATGAAAAGAAATGAATCTTAATCAGCCACGGCATGTCCATTATCGTGAGATGAACTTTTTATCCTGCCATCCGTTTTATTGTTAGTTCAGTTCATGAATTCCTGAATTAATGATCAGGGAATTGAATTTCAGGTAAATAATTAATTTAACATTTTTGATTTTATGAAAATTTCAATCATCGGAACAGGGACCGTTGGTCAGACTCTTGCTTCAAAACTGATTGAGCTCGGTTATGAGGTAATGCTTGGGACAAGAAATGTAAAAGAGAAGCTTGCGAGCAATCTCAGGGATGCATACGGCAATCCTCCATTCAGTGAATGGCATAAAGCAAATTCCGGAGCAAAGCTTGGTTCATTTGACGAAGCTGCCATTTTTGGAGAGATAATAATTAATGCTACACTTGGAGCCAGTTCAATTGCTGCCCTGAAACTTGCAGGAAAGGCAAACATGGCAGGAAAGATCCTTATTGATATATCAAATCCTCTGGATTTCAGCAAAGGAATGCCTCCCAGCCTGATGCCTGGTTTTAATAATACATATTCTCTCGGTGAAGAGATACAGAAGACCTTTCCGGAAACAAAGAGTTGTTAAGACCCTGAATACTATGTGGTGCGGTTTGATGGTTAATCCCGGATTACTTGCCGGGGGAGACCATATTAATTATATATCCGGCAATGATGCCGGAGCCAAAGCTGAGGTGAAAAAGATTCTAAACCAGTTTGGATGGAAAGATGAGAACCTCCTGGACCTTGGTGATATTTCCGGTGCTCGTGCATCCGAATCCCTTATGTTGATTTGGTTAAGGGTGATGAGCACTATCCATACAGGAAAATTTAATTTCAGGCTGATCCGGTAATTAATATTGTTCCATACATGATTATGAAAATTCTGATATTGGGCATTTCAGGCCGTACGGGTCGCCTGGTTGCCGAAGAGGCTATAAGACGAGGGCACAGGGTTATCGGAATTTCCCGTGATCCTGAGAATGTGATTGTAAAAGATGCAGTGATAATCAAAGGTACTCCCTATGATATAGAAACGGTGAGAAAAGCCATTGACGGATGCGATGCGGTGATCAGCACTCTTAATCTGTTCCAGTTCATCACAGAGCCTCTTCAAAAAAATCAAAACTCCTCTCGACCTGATGTCTGTGAGTATAAAAAATACAATCACTGCCATGGAGGAAAGAGGCATCAGAAGAATTATTATGATGACGGCAATTGGTACCGGGAATACTGCAAATAAGCTTTCTGCCTTTTTCACTTTCTTCAGGAGCATAAGCAACCTGAGGTTTATTTATGCGGATCATGAAAGACAGGAACAAATACTTGAAAATTCAGCACTTGACTGGACTATAGTACGTCCTGTTGGTCTTCATGATAAAAACAACAATCTTTCAATTTTATCAGACATTGACGGCAGTTCAAAGATCAAACCAATGATAAGCCGTAATGCCGTTGCACATTTTATTCTCTGCAGTATTGAAAACGGGCAGTTCATCAGACAGAAACCGTCAATATCAAACCGGTGAAGTTTAAACTCAAGGTCCTTTTGATAAATCCCTTGTCAGATCCCTCCGCCTTGCAAATCATTATTTACCGCCACCGCCTGTATAGACAAATTCAGCATCCGGCATGAGCTTGGAACACAGTGAAATAGCCAACTCACGATTTGTGCCTGCGGTCTCAAACTGAAACATTGTGCCGGCAAGGATTGATTTACTCCCGTCTTTGATTGTAACCTTTAAATCTCTGTTTTTAGCCTCATGCATTTTAATTGATTTCACCCTGCTGAATTGAACAGTGATTACTACATTTCTGCTTTCAGTATAATCGGCAGTCGATTGGTAACCAGTAGCAAAACCACTGGAAGCTGATTTGTCAACAATAGTTTTAAAGAATGTAACACTATCTTTGCAGACTTTTACAGAACCACCTGTAATAACATCCTCAAGACCAATGCTAGCGCTTGTTTTTTCTTTGTCAATTATTGTACCTAATTTCTCGGCGGCTTCCTCAGGAGTCATGTTTGCTGCTATTCCCTTAATTTCATCCGTTAAGTTAAAAGTTGATTTACAGGATGGAAATATAAACACGGCAAGAGAAAACAAGACAACGGTAGTTAATCTTTTCATGGCTTTAAAATCTTTTATATAATTAATAAAATAGCCGTAACAATTCGGACAATATTAAACAGAAGCAATCAGAATTGATTTTCAGACCGGTCCAGCCAGGATTTACATGAATAAACCTGTTTTCTCCGGTAGCGATACTGTTCCGTCATTAAGTCTTTTGACTGTGATGGAATACTCACCATCAGGACTTTTCATCAAAACAATTAATCCTGTTGTTCAGTTGTTGTTAGATGGTGCATAAAGCATTTGCCAGATCAGTTCATGACTATCATTGCCTGTAAAGATAATGACTGAGAGTTCAGGATCTCTTATCAATATTTCAGAATTAATTTACTTGCCTTTGCCAAGCCAGAACAATCCGTCAATAACAAGTTTGTTCTGAGTTGTATTGTTAAAAGTCTGCGACAATTCCTTATTTGTCTTGTTGGCGTAATCAATAATATTATGTCCCATGTTTATATAGAGCATCCTGTATTTTATATTCGTCCATACCATGGGGTAATCACCGCTATGCCAGATCTCATGGGGCTTTTGGTCCTGTCCCGAGGGGAAAGCTTGTTGAATCAATTGAAAGAAGGATTTTTATATCAGGATTATTCCGCAGGTCATAATTCCCATTTATACCATTCATTTGGTGAAGCAGTAAATGTTTCAGGAAGATGCCGGGTTGCAGGATGTTTCCTCATCCTCGGTCCGCAAAACTGCTGTTGTAGGAGCCCATGTGTTTCCTGCATACTGTCCGGCTCCAAGGAATTGTTTGTGATACCAGTCCCAGTTCTGAGGGAAGGCTGATGGGGTTAGTGCAAATGCGCAGAAGTGAAATCCCATCCAGGCTCCGCCATTTTCAATATATTTCCTGAAAGCTTCACGCTGGTATGCAGAATCGGGTCTGGTGTCGAGGAAGATCACCACCTGATAGTGCGACAGGAACTCATCATTCATATTGTCCCAGTTATTCGTGGAATCATACTGGAAATTATATTTTTCTGACATCCGGGCGAACCATCTGTTTGCCTCATGAACAAAGCTTACATGAGCCGCGTCATTTATACCAGTAAAGAAGGCTACGACTTTAAATTCCGGAGATGATTTTTTACCTGTAGCCTGATGATAAATTACAAACAGCAAAAAGGAAGAATACTAACAGTAAGATCCTGTTGAACTTTTTAAATGCTAACATGATAATGAATTGAGATTTAAATGTAATGCATATTAAATGAAATGATATTTGTGATTCATGGTGAAAATACTGAGATATGTCAAGTCGTTGATAATGATGATCAGTAAGCCCAGTAGGATGGCCCGCTTTCCACAAAATATACCGGTATATCCTTTATAAAGCCTTTGAGCCACTCCGCACAATAATCCATTCCTGATTCCTCGGAAGCAATATGGCCGAGAAAAATAACTGCTTTTTTCCTGCCCTGGCTCACTGCATCCCTTGCATATTCATAGGTCTCCCATTGAGGCGATTCGCCTGCAATCAGTACGTCAACATTGTCTTTTTCAAGAAGTTCTATATGGTATGAGCTTCCCGGGGCACCAGCAGCAAGTCTGACATTCGTAAGTTTCATATCCTTGTTGCCAATAATATAGAATGTGTATGCCGGAAATTTTTCCTTCAATGATTTCACGAGCTCATTAAGTGTTGTTTCCGGAAGACGGAACTGATCGAGAGAACCATTTACAGTATAGTTTTTCCAACCAAGTTTTGAAGCCATGCCAATCTCCACGCCATCGGGCTTCATGCTGTGAATATAATCATGAAAGCGCCATATTACAAGTTTATGATCCCTGATATAACGCTGCTTTTCCTTAAAAACCGGGTCATTTTTAAACTGTTCAGTGGCGTCAAGATGATTATAATATAGGGGTTCGTGGGCAATAATAAGATTACAGTTCCTGCTTACTGCTTCCTTAAGGACCTCCATTGTTGCGAACATTGTAGTTACAATTCCCATTACAGGTGTTTCGGGAGAACCTTCCTTGATTACATCCACAGTATTTGGGATAACCGGGCTGCCCGTGTTTTTAATGATAGTCTCAATGATTTTTGATGCAGGCAGATTTGATCCCTTTGTGGTAGTTTGACCTGCAAGTGAAAATGAAAACATAATTAATAACATTGCTGATAAAATGGTTGATACAGATTTCATAATATGGTTCATTGATTTTCTTAATCTGCGATAAATGTAAAGGAAAATCGGCAAAGATTAATATATTTATCGCTTGATCTGCTTATTCAAAGTGATTATATGATTTATGACTATATAGTAATCGGATCAGGTTTTGGAGGAAGTGTTTCAAGTCTGCGACTGGCCGAGAAGGGTTACAGTGTTCTTCTCATCGAACAGGGAAAAAGATATGATCCTGGAGATTTTCCAAAATCAAACTGGAACCTTTCCAGATATCTGTGGGTACCCTTTCTGAGATTCTTTGGTTTTCAGAAACTTTCATTCTTTTCAACTGCAAGTATAATGAGCGGTACAGGTGTGGGAGGAGGGAGTCTTGTTTATGCAAATACCCTTTATATCCCGCCTGACGAATTTTTTAAAAACAATTCCTGGAACAAATATGGCGACTGGAAGCAGACGCTGGAGCCATTTTACGAAAAAGCTTCCTTTATGCTCGGAAGGGTAAAATATTCCAAAGTGAATATTGAGGACAGGATCCTTCAGGAAGTGGCTTCCGAAATGAATGCAGGTGCTACATTTGATACTGTTCATGTCGGAGTGAACCTTGGGTCTGAGGGGGAGGAAGGCGATCCCTATTTTAACGGATTGGGACCTGTGCGGAAAGGCTGTGTCGAATGTGCAGGATGTATGGTAGGTTGCAGGGAGAATGCCAAAAACACACTTGACAGAAACTATCTCTGGTTTGCAGAAAAGCTTGGCACAGAGATCCTCGCGGAGACCAAAGCAACAAGGATAGTTCATAAAGACAACCTGTATCATGTTGAAACAAGGAATATCACATCTCTTTTCAGACTTAAGAGGCGGAGTTTTAAAGCAAAAGGGATAATTGTGGCAGCGGGAGCCCTGGGCACAATGGAACTGCTGCTAAAGCAGAAATATAAATACAAAACCCTCACGGCATTGTCTGACAGGCTCGGGCATGAGCTCAGGACAAATGCCGAAACTCTCTGTGCAGTTTCAGGTGCAGGGGAGAAGCTCAACAATGGCCTGGCAATTACATCTGTCTTTAGTCCTGATCCTTATACCCATGTGGAGGTTGTAAAATATCCGGATAAATCAAACGCGCTGAAATGGTTTTTCGGATTGTCTGTTGGCGGAGCTGAATCTTCGGTAAGAAGAACGGGTAATCTCTTTATCAAATCGATTACTCATCCGTCTGATGTTCTTTAAAATGATCTTTAATTTCAAATGGTCGACAAGGATGGTGATATTCCTTGTAATGCAGACAACTGACAATGCTATGAGAATGGTATGGAAAAAGGGGATTCTTGGTGGCAGGATAAAGCTCGACAACAGCGGACAGAAAAAGGTACCGGCCTTTATCCCGATAGGTCAGGAGGTTATGGAACGGTATGCAAAAAAGGTAATGGGAATATCGCAAAATATCCTGCTTGAGGTATTATTTGACCGTCCAACAACTGCACATATCCTTGGTGGTTGTCCTATGTCGGATAACAGGGAGCTCAGGTGTGTTGGATAACGAGCTCAGGGTACATGGTTACCCTGATTTTTTTGTCACCGATGGGTCAGTAATTCAGGGAAATATCGGTGTAAATCCAAGCCTGACAATTACAGCAATGGCAGAGTACTGCATGAGCCGGATACAATCAAAAAACGGTTCACAACTCAATGATATTTCAAAAGAGTTAATTCTACTTGAGGAACAATGGAAAAAGAAGAGATCCGGTCAATAATAGAATCGCAGAGAAAATTCTTTGCATCCGGAAAAACGCTTGACATAAAGTACAGGCTGGAGATATTAAAAAAACTGAGATCCGTTATCCTGGATCATGAAAAGGATATTATTGATGCAATCTGGAAGGATTTTCACAAACCTGAGTTTGAGGTGATATCAACCGAGTCGAGGTTTGTAATAAAGGAACTTAACTATGCAATAAGGAACCTGAAAAGCTGGTCAAGGTCGAGACGGGTTAGGACTCCGATAGTCCATTTTATGTCTCACAGTTACGTAACTCCCCAGCCTTACGGACAGGTTCTTGTCCTGTCGCCCTGGAATTTTCCGTTCCAGCTTGCCTTCATGCCGCTCATCGGAGCTCTTGCTGCAGGTAACTGTGTTTTGTTGAAAGTGTCAAGACAGGCAGCGAATATTGTTACAGTTATGGAAAAGATTTTAAGCTTCTTCCCGCAGGAACTTGTTGCAATGATAAACGGGGATCACACAATAAGCGATTACCTTCTTGATCAGAAAAGCGACTATATCTTCTTTACCGGAAGCTGCAAAGTAGGTAAACATGTTATGAAAAAAGCGGCTGAAAATCTCATTCCGGTCTCCCTGGAGCTCGGTGGTAAGAATCCCTGCGTAATAGCTGCCGATGCAAGGCTGGATTTTGCCGCTAAACGCATTGCATGGGGAAAATTCCTTAATGCCGGACAGACTTGTGTATGTCCCGATTACATTCTGATTGATAAGAAAATAAAAGACGAATTTCTTGTTCTTATTACAAAGGAGATAAGGCAGTTCTATGGTGAAGATCCTGAGTCGAGCAATGATTTTGCCAGACTGATAAATCCCGGCAGCGCCCAAAGGCTGGCCGACCTTATGAAAGGCGAAAAAATAGTTACAGGAGGTCAGACGGATATTGAAAAAAGCTATATCGCTCCGACAATTGTAAGTGATGTTAAACCGGGAGATCCTTTGATGAAGGAGGAGATATTCGGGCCTGTTCTTCCTGTAATTGGTTTTGATGACTTTGAGGAGGTATATGAAATAATTGAACATAATCCAAAACCCCTTGCAACATATATCTTCTCCCGTAACAAAAAGCTCATACGGGAGTTTCTGGGGAGGACACAGGCTGGGACTGCCAGCGTCAATGATACAGTGATGCAAATAGCTTCTCCCTACCTTCCGTATGGAGGAGTTGGAAGCAGCGGCATTGGCAGATATCATGGGAAAAGATCATTCGATACATTCTCAAACCACAGATCGGTTCTTGTTAAATCCAATCTCTTTGATCTGCCTCTCAGATATCCTCCGTATACGCCACTGAAGACGAAAATTGCAAATTTTTTCATGAGGTAAGTTATTGTCATGGCTCATTCCTCACCCCTCATTCCTCACCCCTCATGCCATTCCCCTGTTCACCATCCTGTCATGTTCCCAGGTCGCATAATCTGCCGGTGGCTCAATTCTTTCATTTTCAGGTTTGAGTTCAAGCCTTGCGACCCCGGCCTTACAGCCGGTAGCACAAAGACCGCAGCCGATACATTTCATCCGGTCTACCACTGAAATATCGTTTTCGGATTTTATTGCATGCATCTGGCATCGCTGGATACACGTCTCCGCATCCCACGCATTTTTCAGGATCTATTACCGAATAATAGTTAGCTGCTGCCACTGAATTTTCAATGCCGAAATCGTTGATCCCCCTGAGTATTCCACAGCAGCATCCGCAACAATTGCAGACATAAAAAATACCTTTTGCGACATTTCTGACGGAGTGCACAAGTCCGGTTTGTTCTGTTTTATCTAAAATTGCAAGTGCTTCATCCCTTGAAATAAAAGGAGGTACAGGTGGAGCATCCGTTTCTTCGCCTCTGTAAAAAATCAGTTCAACATTCAATGGAAAGCTACACCTTCTGGTACCCTCAAGATCCTGTTGGACTCTGCAGATACAGTTGTTGACTCTGAAAGTGTTACATGAAATCAATAATTCTCTTAGTCTGTCGTAGGGCAAGATCCATTCAGATTTTACCGCACTCTGGGCTGGTATTACCCTGTGGATCGCAGGTCTGGGTCTCATTAGATCAGCACCGCCCTGGTGGAAATATTCTTCAACCAGATGAGCCAGTTCATGATCCATCCTGGGAAGCTGACTTTCATAGATCCCTACAATAAAAGGAGCGAGCCTGAAAATTCCCTTTGTAGCATCTCCCCAGGCAAAATTTCTCTCAAGCAGAGCCTTCAGCCCATTGTCTGCTTCTTCATAGGAAAGGCCTGAACGCCGGGCAATGACATCCACCTGTTCCATTGTTCCGGTGAGATAACCTGCCAGGTTTGCCTCTTCAGGCAGGAAGATCTTTTTCAGAAGTGCGATTTCAATATTTGACTTTGTCCTGGGAAATGAATTTGGAAGCTTGTTCAAAGCATCTGCCAAACGTTCATACCAGCCATCGATCATTCCTTTATCCTGGGCCAGTGAAGTAATTCCGGGCATGGCGACAGTTACTCCTGCCATTGCAGCTGTTTTCAGGAATTCACGCCTCCTGACATGAAATTTCCTGTGTTGCGTTTTAAGCATATTATGCAGTTTTAAAATAGTTTGTTTAAGAAAGATGGTAAATACAGATTTAGAAATTCGCAGGTAACATTATCAGACGTATTCTTAGATCAATGCAGAGATCTTACCTGATTAGACAGAATAACAGATTAACAAGTTAACTGTCAGTGAGCCGCTTATAATATTGACAAAATTATGAAACAATTCAACCTGAAGCAAATAAAGTTATTTTCGCCGCATAGGACATTGCTCAGAGCTTACTTTTCACAACAACCATCACCCTGAACCGCTTGTTGTCTGTCGTAATACAAATTATCTTATTTTTGAAGAAGATTAATTGAATCTCACATGGATCATGAAAAAGCTATTGTCGGATTTATTGGAGCAGGAGGAATAGCCCGTTCGCATGCCTATTCCCTCAATTCCATTCGATATTTCTATAATGATGCTCCTGAGATTGTTCAGGCTGCCGTTTGCTCAGCAACAGAGAAGAGCCGCCAGTCATTTGCCAGTAGATTTGACTTTGCCGGATCATGTGATTTAGAGGAATTTATAAACAGCAAGGATATAAATACTGTCTTTATCCTGGGTCCGAATAACGTTCATTATGAGCATCTTAAGGCAGTGTGCGCTATGCCGTCAGTAAGGAGGATCTATCTGGAGAAGCCTGTATGTTCAGGGCTTGAAGAGGAAAAAGCAATCGCAGAATTGGTTGTGATGAATCCCGGAATAAGGATACAGGTAGGGTTTCAGTATCTGTTTTCTTCAGCTGTCAGAGAAGCTCTTGCCTTCTGGAAGGAAGGAAGCCTGGGTCGTCCCGTTCATTTTGAACTTAAATATTACCATAGTGATTATCTGAAAAAAGAGTACCGAGATAAAAGGGCCTCGCGTCTGACACCTGCACCTGACGGAGGAGCAATGGCAGACCTGGGATCACATGCAATCAGCCTCGCTTATCGCATTCCTTGGTGCCAGACCTGAATATTACAAGTGCGGTGCAATCAGGTTCCTTTGACGATGTGCCCTCCGGATCAGATCTCTTCAGCCTGATATCGCTGTTTGACAAATCGTCAGGAGCTGCTGGTACGCTTGCCGCAAGCCGCATCAGTTCAGGTACAGGTGATAGTCTTTCAATTGAGCTGTTCGCCGAGAAAGGGGCTTTGCGATACTCATCAGATTCCGCAGACTATTTTGAGTATTTACAGTGAGGAGACTGGTTTATGGAACAGGAGAATGGTTGGCAGCAATTACAGACCTGTAACAAGCTTCCCATCCGGACATGTTCCTCCGGGCTGGCTGAGGGCGATGATACATGCCCATTATGTTTTTCTAAAAGACTCCGATACAGAGATTTGTATTCCTGATATTGCGCACGGACTTGCAGTTCAGAGAATTGTTACCCAAACAGCAGAACATCTTAAAACATTCAGGGAATCTAAAGAAATATTCCTTAACCGGTAGTGACGGGTCGCTACCCGTCGTTATTCATTTATTGTATCAGGAACATATCTTTTCCTTTTATTTGCGATATCATAACCTATCAGGAAGACCATCTTCGAAACCCTTTCCATCTTATCAAAGTCAATCTTTTCAACATCGTCCCTTATTGAATGGAGATCAGGATATACGCCTGAATTAAAGAATATTGCCGGAACGCCTTTTTCCATAAAACTTGCATAATCGCTGCTTCCGCTCTCATGATCCCTGCCCTTATTGATTGTTTTTATGCCCGACTCTTTTGATCTTGGCTCAATTATTTTCAAGAAGCTCTTCGCTTTTCTGGTCAGTATACAAAAGAATTTCTCCGTGTTGAGATATTGTTAAATCAGATCCCATGAACTTGCCTGTGTCTGATGGCATCTTTGATCTTCCAACCATGTCAAGATTTATATCAAGCAGGGTTTTGTCCATCGGGAAAACAGGGTTTGAGGTATAATACTGTGAACCGAGCAGTCCTTTTTCCTCACCATTTACCCAGGCAAACACTATTGTGCGCAACGGTTTTTTCTTCAGGTTCATAAATGCCTGTGCCACCTCAAGAAGAGCCATAGACCCCGAGGCGTTGTCATCAGCACCATTAAATACCTCACCATTTTTGTTGACCCCGACGTGATCGAAATGGGCAGAGTAGATAACGCACTCATTTTTAAGCACTGGATCGGATCCTTCAACCAACCCGACTACATTGTTTGCAAGGATGTTTGTCTGTTCAATAAATGTCCTGAATGTGACAGAGATATCACTCCATCTGAAGGAGATGGGCTTCTTGTCGCTTAAGATCTTTTCCTGGGCCGATTTAAGGTTATATCCGCTCTTTTTCAGCAGCTGATCTGCAGTATACCTTGTAATGAAGGCAACCTGAACAAGTGATGAGTTTTCAGATGGTTTGAGCGACATAACCTTTGACCCGACAGTTGAAAAGCCCATATCGGCCAGACCGGAGGCATAGGCATCGCTGATATTTGCTCCTGGGGTCATAGACGTACAGTATTGCCTTAGCTCCCTGGGTGAGAGCCCATATTATCTTGGGTCTTTCTGTCTCTATCCTGAAAACGGAATTCAAATCATCGGGGTCTGATGTTTCAGGAGTTCCGGTCATTATCATTACAATCTTGTCCTTAACGTCAATTCCGTTGTAATCATCATATGACATTGTCGAATCAGTGAAGCCGTAACCTGCAAAAACAATGTCAGAAGTATGTTTCCCAGTGAATAGATGGCGCCATAAGGTAGATGATTGAGTCAGTTGTGAAGATATCTGTTCCGCCTGCATCTTTTATTTTTATGAATGTTTCCCCTTTCTTTATTTCCGATGAGATAAGCGGAACTTTCTGCAGAAAATCACCGGTTTCAGGAATTGGATTCAACCCGAGCAATATCGCATTTGTTCTTAGAAACAGCGACGCCAGCTCATTCTGCGGGCGAGCCTGTGTCTCGCCCTTTCATATTGTCCGAAGCAAAAAAGGTCATATAGGCTTTAAGATCACTCTGATTTATGACACCAAGCCCTTCGTTCTGTCCTTGTCAGATTTTGTGAGATTACAAGCAATGTCAGTATGAAAAAAGATATTGTTCTCATGTTCAGGGATTTAGTTTTGTGATAATCTGATTTAATTTCTGAAAGATATGGACTTATTGAATAATTAGCAAATTGCTCGTCATTTATTGTGCTTTTCAGGTACTTGAACAATTGGGATATATCGCGGTTATTCTTTCATGGCAGTCCTGATTTTTACGGAAAGAGTGTGACAGAATTATACATTTCTGAAAAACAACAGCTAATGAAAGATAAAGATTAATTACGAAGACCTGAAGCGCAATAATCTTGACAAGTCCTCATCGCCTTATCTGCTTCAGCATGTTTCAAATCCTGTCTGGTGGCAGGAGTGGAGTGAAGATCTCATAAGGTATGCGTCTTCATCAGGTAAGCCACTTCTTGTATCAGTAGGTTATGCCACCTGTCACTGGTGTCATGTTATGGCTGCTGAAGCGTTCTCTGATAACAGCACGGCTGCCTTATCTTAATGAGCATTTTATTTGTATCAAGGTTGACAGGGAACAGCGACCAGATATTGATCAGTACATGATGGATTTCATAAATGCTCAGAACGGCAGGGGCGGATGGCCTCTGAATGTTTTCCTTGCTCCTTCACTGAATCCTGTTTACGCACTCACATATGCTCCGGCTGTTTCAGGTAATTCCTCATTTTCATTTCTGACTATAGCCGAAGAGGTTCTGAGCTACATAGAAAAAAACAACGGTGAAATTCCTGCATTCATGTCAGGGGAGAAGAAAGCCACTCATAGCTGATGAAGAGAAGATAATGGACTCACTCTCTCCTCATATTATGATCCTGTCAATGGAGGATTTGGTAACGGACAGAAGTTTCCGAGTCACTCCACTCTGCTCTATCTGCTTTACAATCTGGCCATTGATAATAGTCCCTCAATACGTACAATCTGCAGTAAAACACTTGATGCTATGCGGCTCAGGGGATTGAACGACCATCTTCAGGGAGGCATTTTCAGATATTGTGTCGACAATGAATGGACAATTCCGCATTTTGAAAAGATGCTCTATGACCAGGCGATGGCTCTGTGGACCTATTCCCTGGCTTACCGTGTGACTGCAAAGGATGAGTACAGGAAAATGGCATCTGATATTATAAGATGTCTTGATGAGACCTTTGAAAGCAATGGTTTTTATATTTCTGCCCATGATGCCGACACGGACCATGATGAGGGTGCGAACTTATCTCTGGAGTTATGATGAGCTGGCAGATGTGTTGGGTCAGGCAGATCTGAAGAGGTTTTCAGAATCTTATTATATTGAAAGAACAGGCAATATTGAAGGACGTAATCATTTGCTAAGATTTAAGGATATTCAACTGGATGATCTGGAGGATAAATTGCTGAGAGTCAGGAAAAGCAGGCCACAACCTTCAAGAGATGACAAGATTCTTTGTGGTCTTAATGCACTTCTTGCAATCTCATTTATTCAGGCCGGAAGGTTTCTGGATCAGCCTGAATACACAGTAACAGGGCAGACAGCTCTGATCAGAAGAATTATCAGCCTTTTCTGGGACGGAGTCGACTCTTGGGTCATTCATACCGGAACGGGATCATGCAGAGACAGGGTTTTCTGACAGATGCTGCTTCATTGCTGACAGCTGTCAGCATGATTTGTGAGGATGATCCAACCTGGGAAAAACCAATGAGAGAGATTGCAGCTTATGTTGAATCATTCAGAAAGGGAGAACAATGGATCGAGTCAGATTCTGCTGATTTTCAGCCTGTTCCTGGCTTCATGGTTTGACCATCCTGTACCCTCAGGAGTCAGCATGGCAGAATTCGGGCTCATTAAGAGCTTGCCATGCTTACAGGAGGAGAAACAGGTTTCAGGGAATTCCTTCAGCCATTTCAATCCGATTTCTATAATATCACTGCAATGATCAGCAATGGAATGTTTCATGTTATTACATCTCCTCGAGCCTTTATCGTGGAAAGAATCTGCCTGTAAATTCAATACAGGTAAGAGGCAATATTATTCAGGATTGTTTCATGGGAACCTGCACACTTGATCTTCCGCACGGCACCTTTTTACAATCCTGAACTTTCTGAATGATGCGATGTTATACAAAATAGGTTAAATTTGCTATCCGGAGCAGGTTTAATTATTTTGTTTTATGAGCAGGACGAGCATTAATTACAGGATCATCGGGTGGAATAGGATATGAATTCGCACGGATTCATGCAGAACATGGAGATAACCTGATACTTGTTGCCCGGAATAAATGCAGGCTGGATGAATTAAAGGAGATCCTTGAGGAGGAGCATGGAATAGCTGTTTATACAATTGAAAAGGATCTTTCAGAAACAGATGCTGCCAGGGAAGTATTTGATGAAATAGAGGAGCAGGGACTGACGGTAGATTACCTGATAAATAATGCAGGTTTTGGAGATATTGCTCTTTTTGCCGAAAGCGACTGGAATAAGCAGGAGAGGATGATTAATCTTAATGTGAAGGCACTATCTCAGCTTAGCAGGCTTTATCTGCCAGGAATGATAGGCAGGGGATTTGGCAGGATACTGAATATGGCTTCAACTGCATCTTTTCAGCCCGGACCAACAATGTCAGTTTACTTTGCAACCAAAGGCCTTTGTTCTGAGCTTCTCGGAAGCTGTCAATGAAGAGGTTCGCAAAATGGGGGTGTCACGTAACCGCCCTGTGTCCGGGTTCAACAGAAAGCGGATTTCATGCAGCGGCGCTGGGTGAAAACAGAATTGTTACAGGAAAGATCGCTTCCGTCGGCCAGGAAGGATTGCAGAATTCGGACACAAAGCCATGATGAAGGGGAAAGCCGTTGCGATTCCCGGATTTAAGAATTCATTCATGGCAACATCGGTGCGATTCATGCCAAGATCTCTTGTTGTAAGGGCAGCAAGAATGATACAGGAAAGTAAATATTAAAAACTACAGACATGCAAGCAATTTTAGGCGCCAACGGTACGATAGGTTCACTCCTTGCCAAAGAGTTATTAAACTATACAGATAAGGTAAGGCTTGTTAGCCGTAATCCCAGGAAGGTGAATGCATCAGATGAACTTTTTCCTGCTGATCTTTCTGAACCGGGAGTCGCAGACAAGGCTGTTGCAGGGGCGGAGGTAGTCTACCTTGTTGTTGGACTTGATTACAAGCTCAAGGTATGGCAGGAAAAATGGCCGAAGCTGATGAGGGCAACCATTGGATGCCTGTATTAAGCATAATGCGCGGCTGGTTTTCTTCGATAATGTATATATGTATGATATAAATGAAATCGGGCACATGACGGAGACATCCGCTGTTAATCCTCCAAGCATGAAAGGTGATGTAAGGAAGCAGATCTGCGGGAATGCTGCTCGATGAAGCCAGGAGAGGCAAGCTAATGGCTACTGATTGCACGTTCAGCTGATTTTTATGGTCCGGATAATGAGAAAAGCTTCATAACAGAGATGGTATATAAAAATCTGAAAAATGGAAAAAGGGCAAACTGGTTTGTAAATGCTGACAGGAAACACTCCTTTACCTTTACCCCCGATGCTGCAAAGGCTACGGCACTGCTTGGGCAATACACCCGATGCGTACAACCAGGTGTGGCATCTTCCCACAGATCAAAACACTCTGACAGGTAGAGAATTCGTCGCTCTTTTCGCAAGGGAGATGAAGGCATCCGATAAAGTAATGGCAATGCCTGTATGGCTTATCAGGACCTGGGTCTTTTTATTCCGGTGCTGTCCGAAATGCCTGAGATGATGTACCAGTATGAAAGAGACTACATTTTTGATTCATCAAAGTTTAACAAACGGTTTGATTTCAGAATAACTCCATATGCAGAAGGGGTAAAGAAAACGGTAGCAGCAGGATTGGGTAAGGGGTAATCAGTAATCGGTATTGGGTTCAATGTTTAAAGCTCAAGGTTCCAGGTTTTGTATGACTCCCTTGTTTCACAGTATGCTCGTGGCTAAAGTTACACGTAAAATTTTGGGGCTGTTGAAAAAGTCTTTTTAACCGCAAAGTGCGCTAAGGTTTGCGCAAAGGACGCAAAGTCAAATCATTTATATTGTGCTCTTTGCGATCTTTCGTAAATGCCACTGCGCTCTTAGCGGTTAATGGATTTCTTTAACTTTGAAATTGACTATTGGTTGCTGAAATTTTTTTAACCACTGAGTTACACGGAGTTACACGAGTTAACACGGAGTTTCACGGATTTTAAAAACGTTAACTGATTCTTCTTTGAACCTCAATCCCTGATCCCTGCATTTTCTTTAATAATCAATTAATTACGCTGCCATAGCTCATAAATCCAAATCATTTTCACTACTTTTGTCAATTAATTTTCGGAATAATCCCAGCCGTATCCGGCAGTTTTTATTTCACATTTTTTTACTAATATATTTTTTATGCATTTTGAATCATTGAACATTATTGAACCTATCCTGAGATCTTTGAAGGAGGAGGGTTACACAATACCAACACCAATACAGTCTGAGGCAATACCGGTTGTTCTGCAGGGAACCGATCTGATCGGCTGTGCACAGACAGGAACAGGAAAAACAGCAGCATTTGCAGTTCCCATTCTTCAGATTCTTTATAATAACAAATCAAACGAAAAAAAGAGAAAGATCCGCAGTCTGGTCGTAACTCCTACAAGGGAGCTTGCAATTCAGATCGAAGAGAGTTTTAAAGCATATGGCAGACACACCGGTCTGACCTGTACAGTTGTTTTCGGGGGTGTCAATCAAAATCCCCAGACATCAGCATTAAGACCGGGTGTTGATATCCTGATCGCAACACCTGGCAGGTTGCTTGATCTCATGACACAGGGTTTCATATCATTGAAGGATGTTGAAATATTTGTTCTGGATGAGGCTGACAGGATGCTTGATATGGGTTTTATACATGATGTGAGAAGAATTATTTCATCACTTCCACAAAAGAGGCAGTCTCTCTTTTTCTCTGCAACAATGCCTCCTGAAATTGTGAGGCTTGCAGGTACAATAGTCAATAAACCCGTAAAAGTGGAAGTAACACCTTCTGCATCAACTGTTGACATTGTAAACCAGTATGTCTATTTCATCGACAAGGGTAACAAGAATGCAATGCTGATAGAATTACTGAAAGATAAAATGATCAAGACGGCCCTTGTTTTTACCCGTACCAAATTTGGTGCAGATAAAGTTGTTAAGGTACTTCAGAAGAAAGAATATCAGCGCCGAAGCCATACATGGAAATAAGGCACAAAATGCCCGTCAGCGTGCCCTTTCAAACTTCAAGGCGCAAAAAACCCGCGTACTGGTGGCAACAGATATTGCAGCCAGAGGTATAGATGTCGATGATCTTGAATATGTAATTAACTATGAGATCCCGAATATCACTGAAACATATGTTCACCGTATCGGCAGAACAGGCAGGGCAGGAGCGAACGGAACAGCGATTTCATTCTGTGATGCTGAGGAAAAAGCTTATCTTGACGATATCGAGAGATTGATTGACAAAAAGATACAGGTTGTGGAAGATCATCCATACCCGCAGACTGAATTTCTTCCGATCGCTATACCCAAACAACCACGGATAAACAGCTTTGGACGGAGAAGAACACTTTTCCCTGACAGAAGAAACGTGAGAAGATAAAATTTCAGGCCCTTGTACCCTCTTTGCCCTATAGTGAAATCAAAACTATTCCTGACTGGATTGTTATATTAATAATGAATACAAGAGGACCCATATTGCTTTTTGACGGAAATTGTAATTTATGCGACGGAATGGTGAACTTTTGTTCTAAGGCATGATACTTCAAAAGCAATCAGCTTCTCAGCCCTTCAATCGGATACTGGCAAATCGTTGATACTTTATGCGGACTTACTCCGGGTGACAATAAAAGTGTTGTATATATAAAGGAAAACAAATACTTTATAAGGTCAACCGCAGTTCTGAATATCCTTAAAGATCTCGGCGGCGGGTGGAGACTGTTTTATGCATTATAATCATCCCTTCATTCATACGTGATATATTTTATAGGATCATATCCAATACGCGATACAAGATCTTTGGTAAAAGGGAGTATTTGCACTGTTAATGAAAACTAAAGTCAGAAGTCCGAAGTCAGAAGTATAAAAACCTCATCCCTCACCCCTCACCCCTCATTCCTCATTCCTCACCCCTCATCCCTCATCCCTCATCCCTCATCCTATCATCCCCCGGAATTTAACCATTTTTAGGTTTTTAAATCAGACAAATGTTTGTAATTTGCAATGTCGCGAATGAACTGATTTCATTCGGTTTGATTCTAATTTGACACCCTGTTTTAAATTTGAATCCTCGAATCATGAAAAATTGTTTATATTGTAATTGCTCTCCTTATAACTGTAACCTTAAATTCTGCCACAGGCTCTGACTGAAATCCGATGCAGGAGCAAAAAATGCAGCAGCTGAAAAAAGAGGTATCAGATAATCTTACAACAGAACCTGCTGCCCTACTGGTCAAAAAATATGGTTGATAATATTAATGGCGGCTTTTATGGCAGGATTGATGGGAACGAGAAGGTTTATCCTGATGAGGAAAAGGGAGGAATACTCAATGCAAGGATCCTCTGGACATATTCATCTGCTTATCGGATCTATAAGGATACTGCATATTTAAGGCTTGCCACCCGTGCAAAGGATTATATAATGGCACATTTTATAGACAAGAAGTATGGCGGAGCCTACCGAAGTGTCAATTCGAAGGGAGAACCATCGGATACAAGGAAGCAAACCTATACACAGTCATTCTTTATTTACGGAATGGCTGAATATTACCGTGCAACAGGTGACAAAGAGGCATTAAAGACGGCAAAGGATATTTTTGAGGCATTCGAGCAAGTATGCCCTTGATAAGGAATCAAATGGTTATTTCGAAGTCTTTACGCGCGACTGGAAGCGTTCGCACGACAAACTGATCGGAGAGACCACCATTAAGGATGAGAAAACAATGAATACTCACCTTCACCTGATGGAGGCTTATACAAATCTGTACAGGGTATGGCCCGATAAGAGAATGGAGGAACGCTTAAGGAATATGGTTGAGATCTTTCTTGATCATATAATCGACAAAAAGACATCTCATCTGATAAACTTCATGGATAAAAACTGGAACAGCACCTCACAGATCGATTCCTATGGACATGACATTGAATCATCGTGGCTTCTTTATGAGGCAGCAAGTCATTCTTGGAGATCCAGATCTGCTTGCAAGGGTTAAGCAGGTGAGCATAAAGATTGCTGATGCTGCCTCAGAAGGCCTTCAATCTGACGGCAGTCTTGCTTATGAAAAGGATCTGTCTACCGGTCATGTTGCGACTGAGAGGAGCTGGTGGCCACAGTCCGAGGCCATTGTTGGTTATCCTTAATGCATTCGAACTGACAGGCAATGAAAAATATCTTGACAGGGCTGTCAACTGCTGGAACTATACAAATAAGCATCTGATTGACAATAAAAACGGTGGCTGGTTCAGCGGAGTTTCTGAATCAGGTGTCGTCGGAAGGGGTGACAAGGCAGGCTTCTGGATCTGCCCTTATCACAATGGACGAATGTGTATGGAAGTAGTTGAAAGAGTTTCTCAGCATTAATCTTTATTTCTGATAATTATGAATTTTTTCAAGAGGTATGCCACAGTTATTGATTGCAGTTATGGCAATCAGTTCGCCTGAGGTCAATTCCCAGGTAAAGTATGTATCAAAGGATGAAAGAGGTGATGCAGGAATGGGAGTGGAGCGTGTCGCAAGGTTTTTTATTCCTTCCTATCAATCCAGTACAGGCTAAAACAGATGATGAAGTCCGCTGGATTCAGATTGACCTTGGAGCAGTAAAAAAGATAGATGGAATAAAACTTCTGCCAAAGGTTGTCCCATGGGGATATGTTCAGTCTGAGGGTTTTCCATCGCGTTTCAGGATAGAGGTCTCAGATGATCCGGATTTCAGCTTCGCCTGTAATGTACCTTGATCAGACCCGGGAGGATTTTAAAGATCCTTTCGATGTGGTCTGTACATTTTCAGGCAAGGAGGTAAATGCCAGATATCTGAGACTCACTGCAGTTCATCTCCGGCAGCAGAAGCTATCCTTCACAAAGATAATTGTTCTATCCGGATGGTAAAGACATTGCAGAGGGTTGCAAGGCTTCTGATTCTGAGCCAGTCAAGTCCTGACGTCAGTCTTCTGACCCGGCCTCCCCGTCCTCAGGGAGAATATGTTGTTACTGACAATCCGGGCAATATAATTCCTGTCGAGAAATGGCATCCTGTCAGCTATAAAGCCTATACCCCAAAAACAGGTGTTGAGCTTGGTGAAGGGATTTTCAGAAAGACAATGGAAAACAATATCAGTTATCTGATGTCATCTTTCACCCTTGATGAGCTTGTCAGGAATTTCAGGGTGAAAGCCGGAAAACCTGTGGAACCGCTTGAAGAGAGACTTAATAATTTCTGGTTTGTCGATCTGCCGGGACAGGAGGCAGGCCGTTTCCTTATGGGCGCAGGCAATACACTCCGCTGGATCGAGAATGCTGATACTGCGCAAAAGGATGAATCAGATAGTGGATGTAATAGATGAATGCAAGGAGCCTGATGGATATATTATGGCTTATCCAAGATACAGGATCTTTTCAGGTGAATATGGAGCATATACAAGATCATGGGTTACGCACGGACTCATTGAAGCAGGGTATGCCGGAAATGAAAAGGCATTCCCGCTGCTGAGAAATTTCTACGACTGGTTTAACACCTCCTGCTACCTTCCTGAGATGCTAAGAAGGGCAGGACAGGGCTCACAGGGAATCATTCCAAGCACAAGAATGTATTTTACACCTGTTGGAAAGCCTGAGGATATCCAGGTTGTTCAGAGATATTTCCAGGAGAACTACTGGATGAAGCAAATGGCTGAGAGGGATCCGGAGGCAATATGGCTCTATCCTTACGACAGACCTCATAATTATCTTTTAACTGCAATTGAACCTTACCTTGATCTTTATCGTGCCACAGGTGAAAAAAAATACCTCGATGCAGCATCAGGAGCATGGGATCTCTATCATGAAAACTGGGAGCATGTTGGCGGATCAATTGCAATTTGTGAAGGTACCGATCTTCATCCTCCAAAATCATATTACCTTCACCGCAACACCGGTGAACTTATGCGGCAGCGTATTCTGGGCCTTCCTTAATCAGCGGTTCCATCTGCTAAATCCTGAAGAAGAAAAATATGTATGCGAAATTGAAAAATCAATATACAATAACCTGATAGCTAATCAGGTAGGAGATAAAGGCATCAGATATCATGCCGTCCTTGTCGACCATAAGGATTTAAATAACCGTCAGCCATTTCACTATGAGCACCTGCTGTGAAGGACAGGGCACAAGGATGATGGGCGCTCTCCCTGAATTTATCTATTCAATAGCCGATGATGGTGTGTATGTCGATCTTTTTGCTGCATCTTCTGTAAAATTTCCTGTGGGAAAGGAGACAATGTCTCTGAATATGGTGACAAAATTCCCCTACGATCCGAAAGTTCAGCTGGTTGTCAGCGTGAATGAACCGGTCTCTTCAAAGATAAGGATCCGTATTCCTTCATGGGCTGCAAACAATATGAACATAAATGTGAACGGTAAAAGGGCAGTCAGCGGCAAGCCAGGAACCTATGTGACATTGTCGAGGGTCTGGAATAATAATGATGAGATCTCCTTTTCAGTGCCTATGACTTTCAGGATGACAAAGTACAACGGAGAGGAACAGGATCTTGTCTTCGATCGCTATGCCCTTGAGTATGGACCTCTTCTTCTTGCCTATGTAAGCATGAAGGATCAGAAGAAGGATATCCTGCTGCCGGTAAGTCCTGCAAGGCTTATTAAAAGTCTCAGACCTGTTGAGGGAAAGCCTTTGCACTTTAGCTATTGATGGTAACACTGATTTTGAATATATGCCATACTTTGAGGTAAATGATGAGACATTCAGCTGTTATCCTTTTGCCGGGTCTGAAAAAGTAATTTCTGCTAAAGGGTTCTTATCAATATTGTAATGATTTTCCGGATCTAATTTGTTTATTATGAAAGGAATGGGCATTAAATCAGTCTGTTGCATTATTTGCACGATTTTCCTGACAGCTTGCAGTCAGAATGGTCCGATCAGCCTTGATCCGGATAATCCACACTATTTCACCTGGAAGGGGAAGCCTCTGGTTCTTATAACCACTGACCAGCACTACGGAGCAGTTATTAACCTCGATTTTGATTATATCCCTTTTCTCGACAGGCTTCATGAGTATGGAATGAACCTTACACGTATCTATCCGGGAGGATATATTGAAATGAAGGACATGTACACAAAGGGAAATCCACTTGGACCTGCCCCTGACCGTTTTATCCTTCCATGGAAAAAATCTGCTGAGGCAGGGTGCAAATCCGGCTCTTGGGAAAGTTTAAATATGATCTTGATCAATGGGATCCTGAATATTTCAGCCGTCTGAAAGACTTTGTATCGCAGGCGTCTGCAAGGAACATTATTGTTGAGATAGCTTTTTTCAACGGAATGTATGATGACCGCTGGCAAATGCAGCCACTTTATCATACAAACAATCTTCAGGGCGTCGGAAAAGGAGAATTTCAGCTTTTTACAACTCTTGCAGATCCTGAACTGGCAGGCTATCAGGCCGCATATGTTAAGAAGATAGCCTCCGAGCTCTATGATTTTGACAATATCATTTACGATATCTCCGATGAACCCGAAATGCAGCACCGTGAATCATACGAATGGAACAGTACAATGCTTGATGCCCTCATAAGCGTTGACCATAACAGGCATTTGTACGGGGAAACAGCCAACAGTGCCTCTCCTGACTTTACAGGGGACAAGCGGACTTCATGGATTCCGACGGAATATATATCGCCCATGGAGAAAACTCTTGATAACGATTACACCGATAATAAGCCTATTGTTGATGTTGAAACTGCCTATTATTCGTATTGGTATGGCGACAATCCGGTTGAGGAGAGTCGGGCTGAATCATGGTATGGGATGTTAGGAGGACTTGCAGGATTTATCCAGCTCAACAGTGATTTCTCAACATTTAATTCCTCAGGAAAGGGAACAGGTACACAGGACACCATTCTGCCTCAGAAGCGCGTTCTAATGAATTTCATGAAGAGTCTCGATTTTATAAAGATGGAAAAGTTCACCGGATTCAGCATTGCCGATTCTCTTGTTCTTGCAAGGGGTATAGCTGAAAAAGGAGGACAATATGCAATCTATCTGTTTCATGGTTCAAGAAAATGGGAAGAGTGGCCGCAGGGATCTACTGCCAGCCGTTTAAATGTTGACATAAACTGGTTCACTGACACTGTTAATCATAGACGTTATTCCCGGTAAATACAGGATTGAATGGGTCAATCCTGCTTCAGGCTTTATAATTGAATCGGGTGAGAGGGAATGCAAGGAAGAACAACTGGCGCTGACCACTCCGAAATACCTGACTGATATAGCTCTCAGGATGAGGAGAATGCAATAATTTATTTTTTCGAACGGGTAGCGACCCGTCTCTACTCGCTATCTTCCTCCCGGATCTGAACCCTTCTGATCTTGCCGCTTATTGTCTTTGGCAATTCGGTCACGAATTCGACTATCCGCGGATATTTATATGGTGCAGTGACCTTTTTAACATGCTCCTGCAATTCTTTTGCAAGCTCTTCGCTCGGATGATAGTTTTTCGACGGAACAACGGTGGCTTTTACGATTTGTCCCCTGTCAGGATCAGGTACCGCAGTTATGGCACACTCAAGCACTGCAGGATGTTCCATCAGTGCGCTCTCGACCTCAAATGGTCCTATCCTGTATCCTGAGCTTTTAATGACATCATCGGCCCTTCCTACAAACCAGAAATAGCCATCTTCGTCAAACCAGGCCATATCTCCCGTCCTGTAAATGCCATCCGACCACACTTTTTTCGTAAGCTCGTCATCGCGAAAATATCCGTTGAACATACCTACAGGTTTCTCTTTTGAGGTGCGGATCACAATTTCACCTTCATTTCCGACTTCACATGGATTGCCATCTTCATCAATAATCTGAATATCGTAACCGGGTGAAGGCTTGCCCATGGAGCCCGGTTTGGGATTCATCCATGGAAATGTTGCAACAGCTACAGTGCACTCAGTCTGTCCGTAGCCCTCCATCAGCCTAAGTCCGGTCTGGTCAAAAAACTGTTTGAATACTTCCGGATTCAGAGGTTCTCCGGCCACCACACAATATTTAAGATGGCTGAGGTCATACTTTGAAAGATCTTCCTTAATGAGGAATCTGTAGATTGTGGGGGGAGCACAGAATGTAACCACCTTATATTTTCAATGACCTCCATCAGGCTCTTTGGAACAAACTTGTCGTAGTTATATGTCATAACCGCACTTCCTGACAACCACTGGCCATAGATCTTGCCCCAGGCTGATTTGGCCCAACCGGTATCAGCAACAGTAAAGTGCAGCCCTCCATCCTCAACCTTCTGCCAGTATCTGGCAGTAAGAATATGTCCCAGAGGATAAACGAAATCGTGATTTACCATTTTAGGCATACCTGTTGTTCCGGATGTAAAGTAGAGCAACATTATATCTGTGTTGACTGTGGCATCCTTTCCTTCCGGTCTTGATAAACTTCTCCGGACTCTTCTCAAGTCCCTTCGCTGAAATTCAGCCATCCTTCACGATTCAATCCAACCACAACCTTTGACTTTAGGGTGGGTGAGGCACTTTCCGATTCCTCAATATGCTGAATCACAAGCGGATCAGGAACGCAAACGATCATCTTTATATCTGCAGCATTGTTCCTGTATATAATATCTTTTGCCGAGAGAAGATGTGTTGCAGGAATTGTTATAGCTCCTATCTTATTAAGCGCCAGGGTGCAGAACCAGAATTCATAATGTCTTTTAAGGATAAGCATAACAGGATCTCCCTTTCTTATCCCGGCTGAACTGAAAAAATTAGCTGCCTTATCACTGTAGTATTTCATCTGCCGGAAGGTAAATATCTTCTCATTTCCAATATCATCGCACCATACCATTGCCAGCTTGCCGGGTGTCTTACGGGCAATTTCATCAACGACATCATATGCGAAATTGAAATTCTCGGGGATTTCAATCTTAAACCCTGCTTTAAATTCATCATAGGTATTGAAATTAACCCGGCTTACATATTTTTCAAGGATCATAACGCTTAATTCTGAATGTTTATAAAACTATTGCCAGGAACTTAACCTGTTCATTATTCATTGCTTTCATTGCATGTTTATAACCGGAATCAAAATAGATTGAATCTCCCTCATTCAGAATGATCTCATGACCATCAATAATTGTCATCATTGTACCTTTTATAACATAATTGAATTCCTGCCCCGGATGGGAGTTAAATTCAAGCATGCTGTTTTCAGGATGAGGGTCTATTGTTACCATGAATGGTTCGGCCTTTTTATGCATAAAATTGAATGCAAGGCTCTCATACCTGTATTGTTTCCTTCTTTCAAGCCGCTAATCCTTTGCCGTTCCTTACAAGGCTGTAAATCCGCAGTTTTGGATTGTCTACCCCCAAGCAGAACCGAAAGCTCAACATTGAACAACTCGGATATATTAAATATCATGCCGACAGGAATATCTGTCTCGCCTTCTTCATACAAGGCATATTTTTCTCCCGGAACACCCAGTTTGTCTGCCATGGTCTCGGATGAGATCCCAGAGATCTCGCGGATCTCCCTGATCCTTTCAGCTATCTGCTTAATCTGTTCGTTCATTGGTTTGATATTTTTATTTCAATATTACATAAATAATTTAAAACGGATAATTGGATTCTGTAATTTATAGTGAATATTGTTAAATGATCAAGTCAGATGATGTTAAGAAGAAAGCCAACGCAAGGTGCAAAGGTTTTACGCAGAAGCGCAAAGAAGAAATCGGGCAGCGTGGAGGGTGAACGCTTCTTTGTGACCTTCGGTCATAACTTTCAACAGCCCGCTTCTAGCCATTTCAAAAAAAGTATGTATCTTGAACACATAATTTAAAACAATGACTGTCATGAAGGAAAAATTGTCCGGCAAAATGAATCCTGTTTCAATTGCATTGCCAATATTGATCACTTTGCTGTCATGTGTTCACAGTGCTCCGGAGATAGCAGATATTTCAACTGTGAAATTTCCTGATGAGCCTGATCCCCGGAGCTATGTATGTTACCGGACGAATACTCCAATAACTACTGATGGTATTCCGGATGAAAAAGCCTGGGCAGATGTTCCATGGACAGATTATTTTGTTGACATTGAAGGTTCCGCTAAACCTGTTCCAAAACTGAAGACCCATGCAAAACTATCTGTGGGACGATTCAAATCTTTACATTGCTGCTGAACTCGAAGAGCCTGATGTATGGGCGAAGCTGAAACAAAGGGATACAGTAGTTTTTTATGACAATGACTTTGAGGTATTCATAGATCCCGACGGAGATACACAGGCATATTACGAGCTGGAGGTCAATGCCCTCGGCACCGCCTGGGACCTGTTGCTTCTGAAGCCTTACCGTGACGGAGGTCCTCCTGTTACAGGCTGGAATATTGAAGGTTTGCAGGTTGCTGCACATATTGACGGAACGATCAATAATCCTTCTGACACTGATAAAGGATGGACAGTTGAAATTAAGATACCCCTTGCTGCCATGAAAGAATGTGCCGGAAAAGCAGGCATGCCAAAAGCCGGAGACAAATGGCGGATCGATTTTTCAAGAGTTGAATGGCGGACAATTATACAAAACAACATTACAGGCAAGGAGATAAATCCTGCAACAGGCAAGCCGTTTCCTGAAAATAACTGGGTATGGTCGCCGCAGGGAAAGATTGACATGCATATGCCGGAGATGTGGGGATTTTTACAGTTTTCCGGGATAGAGGCAGGCCAGGGCTCCGAAAAATTCGTTCCCGATCCTGACCTTAAACTTAAATGGGCACTCAGAAAGATTTACTATGCCGAGCAGAGCTATTTCATCGAAAACAACAGCTATTCTTCAAAGCTGAAAGATCTGGGACTGAGCAAATCTGATTTTCCCGGGGAGCTGCCTCTGCCTGTTATTGAATCTACCCGTTCAGCATTTGAATCATATTTTCCTGCTGCCGGAGGAAAAGCTCTCTGGACAATTTACCAGGACGGAAGAATAATCAAGCTTAATGACTCCGCTGCAACAAAATAAATTATACATACAAAATGCTGAAACTTATATTGCTCTTCTTCATCTTTTTTTCTCCTTTGGCAGCTTCGGCCACAGTCTATTATGTTGACTCAGTGAAGGGCTCAGACAAAAGTAACGGAAGAGATCCTTCAAAAGCCTGGCAATCACTGGCTTTTGTAAGTTCACACTCTTTTAAGCCGGGAGACACAATTTGTTTCAGAAGGGGAGCAGAATGGCGGGGGGAACTGGTTATCAAAGATTCCGGTTCTGAATCATCTCCGGTTGTCTTTACAGCTTATGGCAAGGGCCTGAATCCAATTATTAAAAATCCGGGTGTCAACAGGGCTACCGGGATTAAGGTTGATGCTGACTGGGTGGTCATAGAAAATTTTATGGTCAGGGATTCCCATTTTTCCGGGATTAATATTGCTAAAGGAGCAGATCATAATATTATTCGTAAAAATGAAATAACCACCTCGGGTATAGGGATTTCAATCAATGGGAATCATAATCTTGTTACAGGTAATTATGCACATGACCTTATAATGGTTGTCAATAATGAAGGAGGTGATGATGACTATGGAGCTGTCGGGATCTGGTTGTATGCTTCAAATAATGAGGTTTCATATAACAGGATGCTGAATTGTAAAGCACCAAGTTCAGATTATGGCTTTGACGGAGGAGTTGTTGAATTCTATGGGGATGTTGACAGCTGTTATATACATCATAATCTCGGAGAGGATTGTGTCGGATCGTTTGAGGTCGGAGGACAGGGAGTAACACTTTCACATAATCTTATTTCCTATAATATTTACATTAATAATGGTGGTTCAGGCGGCTACCACGTAGGGGGTAAATTTGGTGTCAGATTCGAAGATATGAGGATTGAGAATAATGTTTTCATAGATACACTGAAAGGCGATTATTCAATCGGCTTCTGGAACGGGATACCCGATGCAGGAGCTTTTTCGTATCAGAATAATATTTTTTATATTCCAAATTATCAGCGCGTAAGCAATAGCCCTGGATTTATCCATAAAAACAACCTCTACTATCTTGGAGGAAAGAATGAAATCGGTTTTGAACCGGGACCCGGAGATAGAATTGGCGACCCCTTGTTTCGCGACTTGAATAAGAAGGATTTTCACTTGAAAACCGGGAGCCCGGCAATTGATTCAGGCATAAATCTTGGTTACACAATTGATTTTGAGGGTCATAAAGTTCCAATAGGCTCTGCACCTGATATTGGTGCGTATGAATTTGACAGGTCAGCAAATGATCAGAAATAGCAAAATGATCATTTCTGCTTACTTCCTGCTGAGAATGCAATATCAATAATGTTTCGTTTATCATGCTAAAGAGAATTATAAGACTTTTAATATTTACTGCGATCTTTCTCTCCGGCTGTTCTCATGAAAAGGAGAAGCCACTGAATTTGCGCCAATCGATCTTGACCTTTTCAGTAAAAACCTGAAAGGATTCAACCTTTTGGGTAAATTTGATGTCAACTTTTCAAATTACGGTTTTACGAGGAGGAATTCATAATAATTAAGGATCTCGGCTTTAATTTTGTCAGGATCCCTCTCGATTACAGAACCTATACCGAAACAGGAAACTGGGAATGTTTTTCTTGAGAATGAAGTGTCCAAAATTGATAAAGTTGTGGAGTGGGGTAAAAAATACGGAGTCCATGTTTGTCTTAACCTGCACAGGGCACCGGGATATTGTGTTAATGCTTCATCATTGCCTGCTAACCAGGATATTGACCTCTGGACAAACCCGGAAGCACAGGAGGCATTTGTAAACCACTGGGCATATTTTGCGAACAGATACAGGGATGTGCCCTGGGAAGATTTAAGCTTTAACCTGGTAAATGAACCAGTCAGATATTGATGAAGGTACCTATGTCTTTGTTATGAAGAAGGCTATTGCCAGGATACAGAGCATAAATCCTGACAGGGTGATTTTTGTAGATGGACTAAACTACAGCAGGAATCTCATTTCTTCACTTGCAGTCTGAAAAGAACATTATACAGGCAATACATGTTTATGACCCTATGACTCTGACGCATTACAAGGCAGAATGGGTGTCCGGATCAGATACATGGCCGGTGCCTGTGTGGCCGATGATCAATATTTCCCAGTATCTTTTTGGTCCGCTATGAAAAGCGAATACCACTCTTCACTTATACTCGAAGGTACTTTTAAGAAAGACAGTGTCATCACTGTAAATGTACAGCAGGTTTCAATCAGATCTACTCTTCAGATCAAACTCGATGATGCGGAGATCTTGAACAAGGATTTTCTTTGCGGTCCTGACCCCGGCGAAGACTGGACTCAGATTATTTCTACAGAGTGGGGATATCAGAATATTTCAGGCAAGGATTATTCAGTGACATTGCCGGCAGATGGCAGCAGGCTGACAATTACAAATACTGACGGCGACTGGATGACATTCAACAGCTCTTACAGTCAGATCAGGTGCGGATAAGGTGGTAATAATTCCTGCCAACACATCGTGGGGTTCAATGCAGGATAATTATAAAATAACTTCAGAAGGAAAGATTACTGATGTTGACGGAAACCCTGTTGTCGCAATCGGTAATATGAGCAATACCCTTGAAACCGCCAGATCTGAAAATATTCCTGTAATGATCCAGGAATTCGGAGTTTATAACAAGACACCACATAATGTTACAGTGCCTACCTTACTGATGTTGTTTCAGTTTTCAATGAATAGTCATGTCGGATACGCAATGTGGAACCTGATAGGCACGATGGGAATAATAAACAGTGAGCGCACTGATGTGGACGTACGAACCATACCGGGGGAAACAACTTGACAGGGAACTTGTCTCCAGTTATGCAGAGTGCAGCCAGATAACCGATAAGCAGGGTTCTGTTTAATTACAGCGATTACAAAGTCCTTAGTCAGCAGTTGTCAGCTAATTCATAACCGGTATTGTGAAGTAAAATGTTGATCCTTTTCCCTCTTCAGATTCCACCCATATTTCTCCATGATGGATCTGAACAATTTTTTTCGAGTAGGCAAGACCTATTCCTTTTCCTTCATATATATTCTCATCCTGGTGAAGTCTCTGGAAAATTTCAAATATTTTTCCAAATTGCACAGGATCGATACCAATACCGTTATCCGCAACTGCAAACAGCCAGCTGTCATTACGTCTCCATGAACTGATAGTAATTACAGGCCGGGTATGTTCCTTTCTGAATTTTATTGCATTTGACAGAAGATTATAAAAGAGCTGTCTGAATTCAACCTCATAGATATGCAGATAGGGAAGATGGTTGATAATAATTTCAGCCTTTGCTTCATCTATAAGGCTGTCAAGGTCGGACACAACTGTTTCAACAAGTTTATTGCAATCAGTGTAGTCGAGGGTCTTGTTCCTGCCAAGCTGAGAGTAATCCAGATAGTAAGTCTATTAATTTCGCCATCCTCTTTGATGCATCCCTGATAATATGAAGATGTTTTACTCCTTCTCCGCCAAGCGCTTCTGAAAAATCTTCCTCAATTATCTTTGAGAAGTTTGAAACAGTCCTGATTGGCTCCTGCAGCTGATGTGATGCTATGTATGTAAATTGTTTCAGCTCCTGGTTAGCATAAATGTATTTTTCAAGTTCCTCATTCATCCTTGTAAGCTCGTCCATCTTTTTCTTCAACTCATCCTCAGCATTCAGCTTGTCAGTTATGTCACGGTGAAAGGCTATAATATACTTTTCATCTCCAAGGTTAATAATACTTGCCGCAACATCAAGCGTAATAATATTACCAAGTTTATGATAATGGGTCACCACGAAGAGGAGGTATCGCCCTGAAGTATTATGTCTGATTCTTTCTTCAGCCTTTGAATTGGTCTCAGGAGTATTCAGATTTTCAAGTTTAATATTTTCAATTTCCTTCTATATGAATACCCATGCATACTGGCAAATGACTCATTTATAAGTATATAGTCCCTGTTTAAATTAATAAGGATAATCCCATCCTTGGCTTTTTCAAATAAAGTTCTGAATTTCTCCTCACTTTCTCTTGTAACTTTTTCGGAATCTCTCTGCTGGAGAGCAGCTGCAGTGAAATGGTTGAAATTTTCAAGAATCTCATCAGACGGATCCTGAAGAGCAGGAGGCATGCCAAGGATTGTTGTGCCAAAAATATTTCCGTGTATTTCATAGACAAGCACGATAAATCTGTCTGAATATCAAGAAGTGATTTGATTTTCTCCCCTGTTGACCCGGATATTGCCCCGTAGCTTGCCTCAGTCAGATTATCCATTCTTCTTGGTTTTTCCGCTCGAAAGATCCTGATATGAGGTCTCACTTATTTCAATATGAGGTCCGCTTAAGAAAGCGGAAAGAAGGGATCGACTTCAGCGGTATATTCAGCTTCGGTTTCTATTATTTTTGGTAAAAGATAGTGGTTTGTATTATCAAAAACAGAAAATATTACCGAGACTGGCGCCGGAAATTTCTTTTGACTGTCTTGCTATGAAATCCTCCATTGAATCATTAAACAGATAACTTTGACAATCCAATTGCAAACCTGATTGATCCTTGAAAGTGAGATTATTCCGATTTGTAAGGATCTGTTCAGATAATTTTCGCTGGGTTACATCTGTCAGGATCCCATAAGTCGAATCAAGCTTTCCCGTTAACGAATACGGGTATCCAGTGATCAGCCAAATATTTATCGGTTCCGTCCTTACAATGCCAGAGTGTTTCAAAATTGAAATCCTTCTGGGATTGGTCCTTATTTAATGTCAGCAGGAACCTGTCCCACTCTTCAAAAGTCGTTGCATTTACTACTTTTTGAATGAATTTTTCCCTTCCCCCCATTCTTTTTATATCGTCTGAGGAATATCCCGTTAGTCTTGCGAATGAGGGACTCAGATAATTGAATTCCTTGATACTATATTAACACTATAAATTACATCAGAGATATTTGAAAATATATGATTGAGTTTTTCTTCACTCTCCTTCAGGGCTTCGATTGCCTTCATATGTTCTTCCGTCTTTCATGGGCAAGCTCAGTTACTTTGACCTGAGAGTAATGGTGTAAGTTGCAGCATTTCGGCCCAGACTCCGAGTATTGGGAAAAAATAGCTCAGTAAAGACAGTATATGAGCCACATCCCAGTTGGCATCATAAAAATCACGTGAACCTGCAAAATAGAAATGAACGAGTGAGCGGATGAAAAGGAATGAGATGAGTCCTTTTATTATCGGACTTGTGTGATATCTTTCTCCCTGTAATCCTGAAATGAATGAAGAATGCTGCGAGAAACAATACCCCCAATAAATAATTCGGTAATTTTCTTTTGAGTGGAACCAAGTTTTACAAAGTCGGGAAGAAACGGAGAGTTAAATATAAGATATACAAGAAGAGATGCTGCAATGAAGCTCATTACATTAAAAAGGACAGAATAGAATATCCGGTTGGAGCTTCTGATCTCTTTTTCACCGGCACCGGCAGATATCAGAGAACAGATATAAGTAACAACACATTTCCTCCCAGCCAGGTGGTTGTTATTGCAAGTTTATATGTTGGCAGAATTACAAACCAGATTCTTTCGAGAGAGAAAATACCATGCAGCAGTTCTTCAGCCCCTATAATTATAAGTCCGCATGAGATGATGAGGAAGTTCCTGTTTCCTGTTGTCAGAAAGTGGATCAGTACCATTATCCCTGACTGTTAAGGCGAGAAGTGAAGCGGAAAATTCAAGCATTGCATGAACATCACTGCTGGATCTCCATCCTGAGGAATATATTACCGGATAGAAAAACAATGGCACAAGAACAATAAAGAAAAATAAATATAATTGCTCAGCTTCTTCATTTGTAATTAAATAAACCTACCGTCATATATATGCATTGTTGGTGATAAAGTCAGGAACATACAACATGCAGGTCCGGCTAAATCATGAAATGCAAATACATTCCTTGATAAAAATAACTTTCCCCATTCATCACAAAATTAGAATTTTTTTCGGATTCTTTAAATTGTTTTGTAAATGGTTGCTGATAGTTTAGGAAATCAGTTAATTACAAGAGATAAAATTGCGGGATGCCTGTCTGATACAGGATGTAAAGGCCGGTTGGCACAACTGCAGGATTATTTAAAAAAAAGAAGGCATCATTTACTGATGCCTCCATATTGTGTTTATATTTAGAAAATTACTTACTTTTTACTCACCGTATTCCCCAGGGATGATGTCTCACCCTTTTTGTACCATAAATACCAGGATAGGGAATAATAATTGTCCGCTGTGGCTCAGCTTTTTCTGAATCTTTGCCCGGGACATAGGGAATAAGAACATCATTCCCTGCACGCCAGTTTACAGGCGTCATTACGTTATCTGCTGCAGTTGTCTTCAGCGCTGTTACCATTCTTATAAGTTCGTCAGTACTTCTCCCAACATTCATTGGATAAAAATATAGAGCCTGAATAATATTGTTTGGATCTATTATGAAGACCCCCCTCACACTCTTTGTTGAATTTGTTTCAGGATGGATCATTCCATACTGTTTAGCGATTGCTACATTCTCATCCTCTATAAGGGGAACTTGATTTTAACAGTTCCTCTGTTGTTGATATTGAGCTCCTCCATTGCTTTTTTCCACTGTTCGTGCATTGAAACGGGATCGACTCGAAACAACTGCGATCTTTACTCCCAAGTTGTCGAATTCCTGCTGGAGATAAGCAAGTTCAAGTATCTCAGATGAACAGACAGGAGTGAAATCCTGCGGATGACTGAATAGAATTTTCCATTTCCGGCCATAGTCTTCCGGAAAATTGATAGGTCCGTTGGTCGATTCAGCAGTAAATGAAGGAGCAGGTTCTCCAATGAGCGGAATCCGGAAGTTACGGTTCTCAGGAGGTTTTTCCACTGGTTCCTGTGACCACATCGTGGTCGCAGTCAATGATAATGCGATAAAGAAGACAATTTTTTTCATAATCAAATGGTTTAGTTAATAATTATGTTTATTTATTCTGAATAAACATACTACATGATTAAAATGTTCAAATATTACACTTGATTTAACATTCGGTTGGAATTTTTTAGAAAATAGCTGTAAATAGCTAAATATAAAGATTATATAAAAATAAATAAACAAATGACAGGCAGAGATCAACAGGTAAAGTGTGATGTAAGTCAGCTGCAATAAGTGGAAATTATATTTGACTTGCATATAACACTTTCCTAACTTTATATGATTGATTGGATTATCCTAACTAATATCATTAATAATAAACTTAAATTATCTGTATGAAAGCAAACCTGTTCTTAACCGGAGTCATGTTAATCATGATTGGATTTTCTGCCTGCAAGCCAAAGGAGGAAAGGGCCCCGGCTGATTCCGATGGAAGATTTTTTTAAGGATCCTGCAAAAGCAGGCTTCCGCATATCACCAAATGGTCAGATGATCATTTTTCGTGCTCCGCATATGGGGCGCATGAATGTCTTTGTTCAGAAGCTCGGCGATACTGCCTCAATTCCTTTGACACATGAGACTGAACGAAGTATTTATGACGCTTTCTGGGAATCAGACGACAGGATAATATTTACAAAGGATCAGGGTGGTGATGAGAATCTTCATGTACTTTCGGTAAAACCTGATGGCAGCGGACTTATTGATCACACTCCCTTTGAAAAGGTAAGGTCTGAAGTGGTTGATATCCTGGAAGACAGGCCAGAGGAATTACTGATCTCCAAGTAATAAGCGAAATCCTCAGATCTTTGATGTTTATCTCCTTAATACAGCATCCGGGGAGTTGAAAATGGTTGCTGAAAATCCGGGTAATATTACAGGCTGGATAACCGATCATGATGGCAAGATAAGGGCAGCAGTGACCACCGATGGAGTAAACACAAGCCTTCTGTACAGGGAAACTGAAAAAGATAAATTCAAAACGGTTATAACAACAAGTTTTAAAGAAACTCTTTACTCCTGTGTTGTTTACCTTCGATAACAAGAATTTATATTGTCATGTCAAACCTGGGACGTGATAAAACTGCCATAGTGGAATTTGATCCGAATACAGCCAAGGAGATAAAAGTTATTTATGAAAATCCTGATGCAGATGTTGTGGGACTTGATTATTCAAGACTAAGGAAAGTATTGACCATAGTCTATTTTGAAACTGACAAAATGCAAAAACATTTTCTTGATTCAGTTGCAGCAGATTGATGATAAAATTAAATCAAGGATACCCGGATTATCATGTTTCAGATAACACGCAAGAGCAAAGATGAAACCAAATTGCTTGCTATGGTCATCAGTGACAGGTATTTCGGAGGATATTACCTGTATGATGTAAAATCAGGATGAATTTACAAAGCTGGCTGATTTCAAGCCCTGGCTGAAAGAAGAAAATATGGCTGAAATGAAGCCTGTGAATTATCAGTCGCGTGATGGTCTGACAATTCATGGTTATTTAACTCTTCCAAAGGGAGTTAAACCTGAAAAGCTTCCGGTTGTTATAAATCCGCACGGAGGACCGTGGGCCCGTGACAGCTGGGGATTCAATCCTGAAGTGCAATTCCTTGCAAACAGAGGATATGCAGTATTGCAGATGAATTTCAGGGGTTCCACCGGCTATGGCAGGAAATTCTGGGAATCCTCCTTTAAGCAATGGGGGCGTACAATGCAGAATGATATTACTGACGGAGTAAAATGGCTGATAAGAAGGGTATTGCAGATTCCATCACGGATTGCAATCTATGGCGGAAGTTACGGAGGCTATGCAACTCTGGCAGGTATCACTCTGACACCTGAATCTATATGCCTGTGCTGTTGATTATGTTGGTGTGGCCAATATGTTTACCTTCATGAAAACCATACCTCCCTATTGGGAACCTCTGACGGCAGATGTTTTATGAAATGGTTGGTGATCCGGTAAAAGACAGCCTGATGCTGGCTGAGGTTTCTCCCGTATTCCTTGTGGATCGTATCCGTTGTCCGCTGTTTGTTGCCCAGGGAGCCAATGATCCCAGGGTAAATATAAATGAATCAAACCAGGTTGTTGATTCACTTCGTAAAAGGGGTGTGACTGTTGAATATATGGTAAAAGACAATGAAGGACATGGATTCTACAACCAGGAAAACCAGTTTGACTTCTACAGGGCTATGGAAAAGTTTCTTGGTGAACATCTGGCAAAGAAGGAGTAAAATCAGATAAAAAGCTGATCTCCACAGATTCAGTTAAATTAAAAGAGAAGTTTATTAAGCTGCACGTCGAGTGAACAAAATCTGGTTTAATCCCTTATATTAGCTAAACTCACCGATTTACAGCTTTTGATAACCGGGATTGATCAGTCATTATGAGAAAAAGAAGCGAATTGATTAAAATTGCGGGATATATAATATTGGCAGTATCCTGTCTTTTATTCATTCTTATACCTGTCGTTCCATGGCTTGGCTTTTCTGCTGCCAGGGCTGCCGGGATCTCTGTTGTATTGCTTGTAGCAGGCGAGATATCATTCTATCTGAGCCTGCTGATACTTGGAAGAAGCTTTTATGATAAGATTAAAAGCAAACTGATATTCTGGAAATCAAAAAACAGATTATTATAATTCCAGTGTAATTAATTTGTCATCAACACCCAGTTCAGCCAGCAGTTTCAGAACAGATCCATCATTGGAGGCGGGCCGCAGACATAAATATTCTGACTGCTTGTCTCTGATTGCTGTTTTTAAGAATCCGGTATTTATAAAACCATGAAAGTAACCCATAATCTTTCTCTTCTGACAAAATATTCCTGAAATCACAACCCAGTAATTTCCGGAATTCACTCTCCAGAATAATATCTGATCTGGTTTTGTTTGCAAAAAGCAAAATGTTCCCTGAAACTTCATTTTTTACCTTCAGATCCCTGAAAATTGAAATGAATGGAGTAATACCCGCACCTCCTGCAATAAATACTCCCTTTCCCTTGTAGGAGATGGCTCCCCATACATCCCTGATTATTAATTCATCGCCAGGCTTTAAGTTTCCGAGGGCATTTGTAACTCCGTTCCTGGATGAATAGATTTTAATTGTAAATTCAAGATGCGGATCAGAATTTAAAGATGTGAATGTGAAAGGCCGCTTTTCATCCTTCAGAGCAGCAGAATTTACTGAAACGTCAGTCGCCTGACCCGGAATAAATGAATAGCCTGCAGGTTTTTCAATCTGAAATCTTTTTACATCATGTGTTACCTGCTTAATATTCAGTATTCTGACAATATGTTCCTCCATGGATTCAATATTTTTTCATAATAACAATTATTAGTTCTAATTAGTTCTTATTTAGGTAAATAAACTCTTGACCCCTGACCGGGAAAGCTAAGGAGTAAAAAACAAGGCATTGCCAATCAGCGACTTAATATTCCACTGAAGAAATTAAAACATAGAGTTAGGTTCACCAGAATGGAATATTTGTGCAGATGCATGAATTTGGGTGTTTGTCTGAAGCAGGAAGTCTTAAATTCCTGGAATGGATAACAATTTCATTCTTTGTTAAACCACTTTCCGCCAGAGGTGAAATCACTCCGAATTCATTTTTTATTGCAATCCTTTCGCGGAAATTTCTCAGGTCATCAAAATTGCTGCCATCCAGAACCACATCATATCCTTCAATTCCTGCAATAAGCTTTATCTGTCTGAACAGATCAGTGCTGCAGTAGAGACATCTGTAGGGCTGAGGCTCAGTATTTTTGTCAAGAATAATTTCTTCCGTGAGGAAGATCTTTTGCCGTCAAACGTAAGTTTCTCGCAATGGCTTTGGCTTCATCCAGTTCATAAAAAGGGAAAGCACGTGATGTTGCCGGTAATGAGTAACAGGCTATCCCTGAAAAACTCAGAAGCTATTGATGCGAGGAATGTACTATCGATGCCGCCTGAAAATGCTATTGCTGCTTTTTTAAAATTCCTTAATCTGGTTCGCAGAATATTCAATTTGTCATCCATAATTTAATTATTACATGCAATGATTTAATATCAGATAATTAAATATCGGCTTTAAGTTGCCGTAAATGGAAGTAGTAAATTGCAGCTGGAATCGTTGTCACTTTAGTACATGTGATGAATCAACGATTTCATTTGCCGGATTTTAAATTTATCAGAACCGATAATTTATTATAATATAAACAACTGAGAACATCAGTATGTTTTTTCCAATGGTTGAGAATTTCACTTTGATTTACTTGTTAAATGCCAGAATCCGCAGGATGTGCATTTGTACACATGGATATCCGGGCCTCCCCGGTTTTCTCTTGATATACCTGATCATATCCTCCGCATCCTCCTTTGTGTGGTAAATCGTCTTCCTGCATGGAGGTTCCAGAGGATCAATATTTTTTATTCTTGAATTTTTATACCCCATTTTACATTTTCAGATCAGCCACCCCAATCATTTTCCTGATATAAATTGCAGCCTGTATTCCTGTAAACTGACTGAACGGCAAAGGTACTAAAATTGACAAAGAATCAGAAATCGGTACTGCCGGCCACTCAAAAGCACTTTTCCCAGGCCCGAAATATTTAAGTGGTACAGAATCGCATACTTATATTTGGATTTAGATATTATAAAAATCTAGACCTTCACTGTAACTTTTCCTGAGCATGGCAGTTATTTACTTATATTAGAAATATTAATTCTGAGGAATTGGATGATATTGAACTGATGTCCCTGGTTATCGGAGGGGATATAGACAAAGCCGGTCTGTTGTATGAGAAATACAAGAGGCCGCTTTATGCTTACTTTTTCAAGCTCACAGGTGGTGATCCTACAGGCCAGTGAAGATCTTGTCCATACAGTTTTTTACAGATTGATAAGATACAGGAGCAGTTTCAGTGGCAAGTGGAAGCTTTGCCAGCTGGCTGTTCAGAATTGCGCATAATGCCGGCATTGACTACAATAAGCAAATCAGGAGATCTGACAACTATAAGATTGAAGCTCATTCAGTCCAGCCTGATTTTTATGAAGAGACTGAACTGGAAAAAAATGAACGATATGCCACTCTTTCAAATGCAATGACACATCTCAAAGAGGAGGAAAGAGAAGTTCTCATTCTGGGGAAAATTGATTGCCTCAGGTACAGGGAAATAGCCGATATACTTGGTACAACCGAGAGTAATGTGAAAATAAAAATATTCAGGGCCCTGAGCAGGCTGAAGGCTATCTATGAAAAACTTGAAAATTCAAATTATGAAAAAGCAAGATCCAAAGGAAAAGTTATTTGATCTTATTCATAATAACTTATCACCTGAAGAGAAGGATGAGGTTATCTCTGCTTTGGAAAAATCAGGCATTGGAAAGGAGGAGATCGAATCCTTGATCTCTTTCAGCAGGATTGTAGATGACACTCCAGCTCCTGAACCTGGCGGCAGAATGGATAAAAGGTTCTATGCGATGCTCGAAGATGAGAAAAGGAAAGCTATTCTCGGCGAACCTGAAATTAAGAAGAAGAGGCTGTTCCATTCTTCTCTTGTGGTTCCTGGCTTACGGATAGCGGCCGGAATAGCGCTATTCCTCCTTGGCTGGTTTTCTTCGGGCTGGCTTGGTTCTTCACCGGCTGCCAGCAGCCAGCTGGCAAATCTTAGCGGTGAGGTTAAAGAGCTTAAGGAAACACTCATATTGACTATGATGCAACAGAGTTCTCCGGTCGACAGAATAAGGGCAGTAAATATGGTTAGTGAATTTGATAAGGTTGATGATCAGGTAATTGAAAGCCTTATTAAAATTCTGAATACCGACAGCAATGATAATGTACGGCTGCTTTCTCTTGATGCGCTTATACGCTATTCATCGGTTTCAAAAGTCAGAGAGGGCTTAATTTCATCAATCGGAAACCAGACATCGCCAATGGTACAGCTCCGGCTTGCTGAAATAATGCTGGCTCTCAATGAAAAGAGAGCTGTTCCTGAATTTCAGAAAATTCTCCGGGATGCAAGTCTGAATTATAGTGTCAGGGGAAGGATCAATGAGGCTGTGGTCGTTTTATTATAAGAAATACCGGTATGATAAGAAGAATTCTTTTTGCGCTGTTATTTTCAGTCGATTACACTGATATCATATTGTCAGAGTGAACAGCTTGTAATAAACCTGAATCAGTCTTCCCAGCCCGTATTGCTGACCTTTGAGAATCCAAAGGGATCAATCAAGGTTACAGGGTATGATGGTGAGGTTATTCTTGTAACCGGCACATTACGGTTCACAAATGAGGAAAAAGCTTCCGGAAGCGGCTTGCAGAAAGTTTCCGGGAATGTTCCTGATATTTCAGCCGAGGTTAACGGGAATATAGTATCACTTCTTTGCAGAACAACCGGCAAAACAGTTGATTTCGACATAAAGGTGCCGGGAAGGATTTCACTCAAGCTAAAATCGCTTGATAATGGAAATGTAGATATTGTCAATATTACCGGAGAAATTGAAGTGGAAAATGCCAACGGGGATATAACTCTCAAAAATATTGCTGGATCAGCCGTATTAAGTACAGTATATGGTAAAATTTCAGCGGGCTTCCTGGAAACTGATCCCGCCTCTCCAATGATGTTTACATCCTTTGAAGGGGATATTGAACTTGTTTTTCCCGCCTCCACAAATGCAAGACTTAAAGATGAAAAGTGAAAAAGGCGAGATCTTCTCTGACTTCAATATAAAGCCTGCCGGAAGAGCAGTCAGTTGTGAAAAATGTTGAAAACACAAGGATATATTCCCTTGAAGACTGGGTTGTTGGTACAATAAATAGCGGTGGTTCCGAATATATAATCAAGAGCTATAACGGGAATATCACTCTCAGAAAAAGATAGATTTTTTGTAACCATTGGCATGGTGACAGGTTTTTATGAAAAGTCTTATAACTTAAATTACAAAACCATGAAAAATATCTTTTTAATAGCATGCATTTCAGTTAGTATATTTCTCTTGTCATCAGTATCATTATCAGGACAGGAAAGTGCCGGCAAGCTAAACGGCACCTGGAACATGAAGCCAGAGGGAAGCAATCTGTCATTTGAGTTTTCATCCCGGGAAAAGAACGGGGAAGGCAGTTCGAATACATCCGCTATATTTAAAAAATCAGAGCTTACTGGTTTCTCCACAGGTAACGATATAAGCTTTTCAGTGAAGAAACCAGGAGGAGAAATTGTTATGAAAGGAAATGTTTCTGAGGGATGGGGGCGACGGCACATTTATATTTACTCCGTCGGAACAGCTTTGTCAAATCAATTGAAAATCAAGGTTTTAAAGATCTGAAATTACAGATACTCTTGCTCTTTACACTGAAAGGTGCTGATGCAAAATATATTCAGGATGTTAAAAGCCTGGGATACAGGAATCTGTCCGAAAATGATCTGGTTGCTCTTGTCGCACTTGATATATCAGTTGATTATATCAGGAACATTCAGAATAGTGGTTTCAGGGAGATTCAGATTAGTAAAATAATCAGTTTCAAGGCTCTTAATATTGACCCTGTGTATATTGCAAGCATGAAAAAGCTTTCAGGAGGTGATCTTTCGGAGAACGATATCATCTCATTAGCAGCACTTGAATGTTGATGAAGAGTATGCTGAAGAGATGTATAAATCAGGTTATAAATTATCGGGGGAGAACCTGATCCAGTTCAAAGCCATGAATATAACGCCTGAATACGTAAGGCAAATAAAAGCCTCAGGAATTGATAACATATCACACGACGAGATTGTCCAGCTGAAAGCCCAAAATGTTACGCCAGAATACGTTAAAGAGGTTAAGTCGATGGGATTCAAAGAAAAGATTTCGGCAGAAACGATAGTAAAGCTGAAGATCTTCAATATTGACAAGGAGTTTTCTGATGAGATAAAGTCAGCCGGTTATCCCGATCTGAATGCAGATAAGCTTGTTGAATTCAGGATCTTTAATATCGACAAGGCATTCATTAACAAGGCAACACAATTCATAGGATCAAAACCTGATGCTGACAAACTGATCCAGTTAAAGATAGCAGAAGGAGACAGGCATAATTAAGATTAACATGCATATGAACAGACGTGACAACAATATTGAACCTTAACTGTTTTATTAATCAGTCAGGTTAACAGATGTACATATCTTGGGAATAACTGAAAAAATATTGATTGATGAAATTAAAAAGAAAAAGACTCCGTCTGTTCAGTATGCATTATTTGATAAGGATGGCATTATAAAAAAACTCGCATATGGGCCCGCTGATATTGATTCCGGGAATGAAGCAGACATTAACACGACTTACAATGCTTACTCTGTTACAAAGACATTCACAGCTTTAGCAGTCCTTCAATTAGTTCAGCAGGGGAGACTTAAGCTTAATGACTCAATCAGAAATTATCTTACGGATTTTCCTTACAATCCTGAAATTACAGTAAAACAGGTATTATCGCATTCGGCAGGTATTCCAAATCCAATTCCGTTGGGCTGGATACATTTAAGCGACGAGAATGATAGTTTTGACAGAGATCGGTTTTTCAGGGATATTCTCGCTTCAAACAACAGGACCAAATCAGGGCCAAATGAAAAATTTGCCTATTCTAACCTGGGTTATGTTCTTCTTGGACAGCTGATTGAAAAAATATCAGGTTCAAGATACGAAAAGTATATTGTGGAGAATATTATAAAACCTCTTGGGTTACAGGAAAGCGAATTGGGATTTGAAATCCACGACAGTTCCAGACAGGCAAAAGGCTATCACAAATGGTTCAGTTTTTCAAATGTCCTGCTGGGGTTTTTAATAAACAAACCAAAATATATGGACCCGGCCGGTTCAGTCTGGAAGCCATTCAAGCAGTTTTATGTGAATGGAGCATCCTATGGGGGCTTAATAGGTAACCCAGACTCATTCATCAGATATATCCGGGAGCTTTTAAAGCCTGATTGTAAGTTGATTACTGATGAGTATAGGAAAATGCTTTTTACGGAGAACCTTACGGCTGGCGGCAAATCAACCGGAATGTGTCTTTCATGGTTCAGGGGACAGCTGAATGGATTTACGTATTTTGCACATGCCGGAGGGGGTGGGGGGTATTATTGTGAAATCAGATTATATCCCGATCAGGGATTAGGGAGTGTTGTTTTCTTTAACCGGACGGGAATGTCTGATCAAAGATTTTTGGACAGGGTTGACTTTGATTATTTTGAAAATGGATACAGTGCCAATGAACCGGTTAAGAAATTCTATCAGACTGTCATTTGAATATTCTGGTCCCGAAAATAAATTTCTCCTGCCACCATGGATCGTGTAAAGAAGTGATTGTTACGCCTTTCTTTGAAGAAGTGTGGATAAACTGACTGTTGCCAAGATAAATACCCGAATGAGTTATAAAATTATTAGTTTTATATGATCTTATGAAAAACACCAGATCCCCTTCTTTCAGATTATCAGGGTCCGCTATGATTTTTCCATACCTTGCCTGTTCTTCTGAGTTATGTGGCAACTGTATACCGTTAGCAGCAAAAACAGCTACCAATAATCCTGAACAATCCATGCATTTTACAGTCGTTCCTCCCATACAATGCGGGACTCCGAGGAATTTTTTTGCCGATTTAATGATGTCATCAACGCTCGTATTGCGGGTATTTATCTCTTTTTCAGTGCCTGAATTCATAAATTGCTTCAGTTTTTTGTTCTCCGCACGGCCTTCTATATTCTGAAATGCCGGTTTTGGATAGAGCTCCCTGGAACAATAAGTATTAAATAGCTGAATTACTGCAACTATCAGAATTAAAAATTTTGCTTTTGGCTCAAAAAGTACTTTCATAGTTTAGAATTCTACTGTAAAGCGGAGTAAATATGAGCATTATTTTCTCTATATCTGACGCAACTCATTTATTCATCCCTGAGGATTTCAACAGGTCTGATAATAGCAGCCATTATTAAAAACTTAGATATCAACCATTAAGACTTGTATACATGATTAAAATTTCAGAACTTTGCTTAAAGTCTTACTATTTTAAAATATTAACCTTCAAGTTATCTTTCAAATATTAACCTTTAAAAAAATCAAGAAAATCAAAACCTTAATTTTAATTATATCTATTACTTTCTCTTTTGTCAATTCTTCACTTTCACAACCTGGCAATAAATTTGATTTTGAAAGAATTGAAGACAATTCCTTTCTTCTCGAGGAAGCCTATAATCAGGAGCCCGGCGTAATTCAGCACATCTCCGCTTTTCAGTACATCCGTGACAGAACATGGGTATACACCTTTACAGAAGAATGGCCGGTTCCCGGACAAAAACATCAGTTATCAGCAACAATACCATTATTGAGCGCCAGGGAAACCGGATTGGGGGATATAGCATTAAACTACAGGTATCAGGCTGTATTTACAAACAGACTGGCTTTTGCTCCCAGGTTTTCACTGATATTGCCAACAGGATATTACCGGGACGAGTTGGGTACCGGGGCTCCGGGTTACCAGCTAAACCTCCCGTTAAGCTATCTGGTATCACGGAAAATTGTTACACACTATAATCTTGGTGTTACAATTGTTCCTAATGCCAAAGATGCGGAAGGTACTGAATATGACCTTATAAACTACAATTATGGTGTGAGTATGATATTTTTGCTTTACAGGAATTTCAATTTAATGCTTGAAGCTTCCGGTAATACAGTGACTACAAGGTCAGGTAATGCCAGACATAAAATCTTAAATATTTTATTGATAAATCCGGGTTTTCGTTATGCCATTAATTTCAAATCCGGACTCCAGATTGTTCCTGGTCTAGCCTTCCCAATTGGAATGGCCTCATTGAAAGGTGAAATCTGGACATTTGGATATTTGTCATTCGAACATCCTTTGTGGAAACCGAAGGACAAATAAAGGCTGTCTTTAATTTTCAAAATATTCAGGGCCTCCTGACTTCAATTATTTTTTCCATATATTTGCGCGGGGAAGTCAAATAATTCTTGGGGAGGTTTATAAATCCCATTTGTTACATAGATAAGTAAATTGAGTGTAGGGCTGAATTCTATAAGGAATTTCATATTTGCCTTCATTTATAAAGGGACAAATAATTTATGAGCTATAAATTTTCATCATATCTTAAGCCAATTGTAATATGGGCCGGTGTTTTTTCTATCACTGTTGGCCTCCTTGTAATACTCGGCTGGATATTAGATATTCCGGTTTTAAAAAGTTTAAATCCTGAATATATTTCAATGAAGGCAAATACTGCACTTTGTTTCATCATGAGTGGAATTGCGGTAGTGCTTTTATATGAAAGCAACCGGTCTGAATGGCTTAAGATCCTTGCAAAATGCCTTCTTGGATTTGTGATGCTGATCAGTAGTATCAATCTGCTTGAATATATTCTTGGCTGGAATGCCGGCATAGATGAGTTTCTTTTCAGGGAGGGGCAGGGAACTGCTGCCACAATGTATCCGGGAAGAATGGCTTTAAATACAATAGTTTGTTTTTTTCTTCTCTGTATTGCCCTGTTAATCACAGACAATAAAAATAAATGGACAGCAAATCTTTCACAGTTATTGGCTATAAGTGCCAGCATACTATGTGTCCTGCCCCAGCTTGGGTATGCTTATAATGAATCAGAGCTGTTTACATTTGCGTATAAGACACCAATGGCGCTTTATACAGCTATCACATTTCTTGCTTTAAGTTTTGGTATATTTTTTATAAGACCGGACGCGGGACTTCTGAATTTGTTAGGCTCTGAAGGGATGGGCGGGATTTTTGCAAGACGCATTTTCCCTGTGCTTATAATTCTGCCAATAATATTCATCTGGATACGGCTGGCGGTACAGGTTGGAGGATATCAATTTAAAACAATTGACCTGAGCATTATTTCAATCATTTACATTTCACTTTTTATCGTGGTATATTGGCAGACATTTAAAGAACTGAATAATCTTGATATTGAACGGAAAATTTCCGAAAAACAATTATTACTTGCAAGAGACGTCCTTGGACTGTTGAATAAAATAGAGGATTCTGATCTAATGATTACGAAAGTAATAAAGAAAATCAAGGAAAGAACAGGTATTGAAGCTGTAGCAATCCGTCTGAAAAAGGGTGATGATTATCCATATTTCGCACAACCGGATTTAGTCAGGAATTTGTAAATATGGAAAGATATCTCTGCAATTATGATGAGAAGGGAAATGTTTTGCGTGATTCAGCAGGTAACCCTTTGCTGGAATGCATGTGCGGAAATATTTTATGTGGCCGTACTGATCCGGCTAAATCATTTTTTACAGAAGGGGGGAGTTTCCGTTCGAATAATACTACAATGCTTTTGGATACAACTACTGCTGAGGAGCGACTTTCTCGTACACGAAACAGGTGCAATAGTGCAGGTTTCGAATCGGTGGCTCTGATACCGATAAGATCAGGAGAGGAGATAGTCGGCTTATTGCAGCTGAATGATCATCGGATTAATGCTTTAAGCGATGAACTAATTCCGTTTTTTGAAGGATTGAGTGCTAATATCGGTATAGCTTTGATGCGCAACCGTGCTGTTACAGAGTTGGGCAAGCTTAATATCGAGCTTGAGCGGAGAGTGATGGAACGGACACAGCAGCTCAATGATTCAAACAGCGAACTTGAATCTTTCGCTTATTCAATATCTCATGATCTTCGTACTCCTCTCCGTCATATAATAGCATTTTCAGGAATACTTGAATCGGAACTTAATACTGCCGGAGATTCTGAGGTGAACAGAATTACTATGACAATAAAAACCTCGGCAGCCAGACTGAGTAAGCTGATAGATGAATTACTCTCCTATTCACTGCTTGGCAGATCAGATCTGAGATCCGAACTCGTCTCTCTGCAGGAACATTGTAAATGAAGTATTGTCAGAGGCCCGGGATGTTACTCCGGCCGGAATATTGAATTAAAGATAGGTACCGCTGCCTGATGTGGAAGCTGACAAAACTCTTATTTATCTTGTATTTCAAAACCTTATAGGCAATGCATTGAAATTTACACAGAAGAAAGAAAAGGCAATAATAGAAATTTATTGCTGATGATACCGGAAGCAATGAATATAAGATCTTTATAAAGGATAATGGCGCTGGGTTCAATATGGACTATGCTGATAAGCTCTTTGGGGTGTTTAAACGGCTGCACTCCACAGAAGAATTTGAAGGCACAGGGATTGGTCTGGCGACTGTCAGAAGAATTTTAAAAAGGCACGGAGGGACGATCACTGCAGAAGGAAAAGTAGATGAAGGCGCTGTCTTCTGTTTCACCTTGCCAAAAAAAGCGCAGTACTCTTAGTCAGCCTGCTTCTCCTGATAAATTCCGGGTTACCCCCGGGAAAAACTTCAAAACTTATTATAATAATTCTCGGAATTTCTATAACTTTAATTCGAAATTGATAGTTATATGCTGATCATAAGCATTTTATTGCCATATAGTTAAGATAAACATGAGACAGTATTTGCTATGATAAATGTTAATATCCGGAAGCATGAAGACAAATTATATTATAAAACACTTTATCGGGTCATTCGTATTTTTTGCTATAATATTTATCAGCGCCGGCCGGCTTGATTATTGGCAGGGACTGATTTACGTGGCGCTTGGATTAATAATGGCTCTTTTAAATTATACTGTTCTGAGTATAGATCCCGAATTGTTAAAAGAGCGCTCTAAGCCTGGAGCAGACACCAGGAAATGGGACAAGACAATTCTCGGATTATCCTTCCTTGTTACAATCTCAATGTATATTATTGCAGGGCTTGACTCCGGTCGTTTTCACTGGTCCCCTGATTTTCACTGGAGTGTTTATCTTGCAGGGATGATTCTAACTGCAACTGGTCAGCTGTTCTTTCTTATTGCCCAAAAGCAGAATAAATTTTTCTCCAGTACTGTCAGGATTCAGACCGACAGGGAACATGTTGTTTGTGAGACAGGATTGTATAAAATTGTCAGACATCCTGCTTACCTGGGCTCAATTATTCAGGCACTGGGCTTTCCCTTGCTTTTTGGTTCGGTCTGGAGCCTGATTCCAATCAGCTTATTGATTATTCTCCTGCTGATTAGGACAGCTTTGGAAGATAAAACATTAAGAGCCGGATTGAAGGGTTATGCTGAGTATTGCGATAAAACAGGATACAGGATTATTCCCTATATCTGGTGAGGTATCATATATTATCTTAACCAGTTGAAAATCTGAAGAGGATAAGCAGCATTGACACTGCCAGGGGATTACCTGCCTGGTATGAATAGGGGTGGTAGCGTTAATATTTCCATTATGGAAATCGAATGGAAATTATAAGGCTGACCACCCGGAGAAAAAATTGCTGCGATATCGTTAGAATTTTGGAAATGAATAATTCCCTGACTTCTTTCCGATATAGAACACATATCCGTAAAACTCTTTATGCTTATAATACAATCGGGCTTCATGCCGCTCACTTTCTATGAACTCTTCAGCTGTTTTATTACCTCCATATTTTTTCAGGAAGATCTCCTGTGCTGCAACCTGCAGAGAGTAGAAGTTTTCTGTCCAACAGCTCTCAGGCAGGATAAATGCCGCAACCGGAACATATCCTGCTTTTTGCATAACGGCGATCTTATTTGGAATAGTGTCAATTTCGGGATAAGCATCCTTCCAGAATTCATCGATTTCGGCAGGCCGTTCTTCCGTAAACCACGACACTTCAGAAACGGCAACATAGCCGCCTGTTTTTATGAATTTTCTCCACTCCTTCAGGCCCCGTTCAAAACCTATATTATAGATTGCTCCTTCGGACCAGATCAGGTCCAGTTCCTCCTGCCTGAAAGGCAGCTTATCCATAGACCCGGTGATACCGGTTATTCTCCCCTGAAGATTCAGTTTCAGAGCATTTAAGTTGAAAATGTCTATAAAGGCAGGAAACAGATCGAGACCTGTGATGTGACCCGGTGCATGCTGCGCCAGCACCATTGTCTGGCCACCTGTACCACAACCAATATCGGCAATGAGGGATTCATTCGTGAGATTATCGACAAAACTCAATGCTTTTATGGTTACTTCCGGGCTTCCGGGTCCCTGTCGTTCAAGGCTTGAAAAATACTCGCAGATTAAATTGAAATCGAATTCGTGAATTGATTTATTTTCGTTACTCATGGTGTTTTATTTCTTATGCTGAACCCGGTGTAAAAGCATGACTCATTACTCTTGCAAGGGCTCAGCTTGTTGATTATAGGTAAATAAAGATATATCAGGCAAGAATATGCCTGAGTTTATTTATAGGATAATCCTGGCTGAATACCAGAGATTATTTACTTTACCAAATCCATTCTGAAATTAAACATCCAAAGTTTTTAGATTTGGCAAAAGTAGTGATTTAACATATATTAGCAATAGTTTTATTCCAGAATTCAGGAGTATTCCTGAAATTAGCGAATAATTATAAAAGTTACAGTGATTAAAATATGCGCTTGACAAAGCCTAAGCCAACTCACACAAACTTAATTCAAGCAAAATGACCCCTATCTTCTTTCAGGATCAAAATGAATTCAGAAAGTGGCTGGAGAAAAACCACAAAAAAGAATCCGAACTGGTTGTCGGTTATTATAAAGTCAGCAGCGGGAAACCAAGCATGAGATGGTCGGAATCTGTTGACCAGGCTCTCTGCTTTGGCTGGATAGACGGGATCCGCAGATCAATTGATGAAGAGAGATACTCTATTCGTTTCACGCCGCGAAATCCCGCCAGTATCTGGAGCAATATTAACCTTCAGAAGGTAGAACAGCTTAAAAATCAAGGGTTTAATGAAGCAATCCGGTCTTGATGTGTATAATAACAGGAAGATTTCAAATTCCGGGGTATACAGCTTTGAGAATGATACTGCAAAGCTGACTGAGGTGTTTGAAAGCATGTTTCAGGCTAATGAGCATGCGTGGGAATTTTTCAGAAAGCAGGCTCCTTCGTATCAGAAAGCTATTCTTCGCTGGATAATGAGTGCAAAGCAGGAATCTACACGGCTCTCAAGATTAACCAAGACAATCACTGCATGTGAAAATAAAAAAAAGATATATTGATAAAAAATCCTTGCCTGGAATTTAAGGTACCCGGCTGATTGTTAAAAATATATAAAGGGCTGAAAACAATCAGAATATTTTTTGTCTGGTATCGAATTAAACAATAAGTTCGAATAATAATTGGAAAAGTTTAGGGTTAAGGTAGGTTTGCATTGTGAAGAAACTCCCGGCATTTAGAACCGGGAGTTTCGTGTAAAACAGAACTTTTAAGAAAACAATTCAAATATACTATGAACAGACAGAATCAGCGTATCGCAAAAATGACCTTTGCTTTTGTATATCCTGGGTATCTAACAAAAGTGGAGAAGAAACTCAGGTTCGGACAGTTTGTAAAATTGGTTGGAGCCGGTCAGTTTCTGAGCTTTTTGTTCAGGTCAGGAACTATGGTTTGCATGGCTTTTTCAACATTAATGTAAGTTCCCAGATCCCTGAGCGATATCACCTTAAAATGTTGATCTGACAGGTACCTGAGATATTCCCTGAACAATTCCGGCGGAGTATTTACCCATGGATGCTCGCTATCCGGGACTCCGTGAATTGTCAGGACGACAATCTTTCCATCCCTGGCTTCATTAAATGCCTTCATTATCTCTTTTTTGTTTTCAGAATTCATAGCCCAGCTTGGAACAAGAAGCGGATGATCGATCATGGGATCATAAGGCCTGCTGCCGCCTGCCCGGGCGAATTTATATCCTTTCTCCTTCAAAAGCTCAATGGCTGCAAGGCTGAGGTCATAGCCGGGATAGGCAAATGTAACAGGTTTGGCAATATCCAGCGAATCACATTTGGCTTCAATATAGCTGAGCTCATCAAGGAAGTTCTCCTTTGATAATTTGCCGACAGGGGGATGGGTCCGTGTATGATTAGCCACTTCAAATCCCATCCTGTCAAGTTCCCTGATCTGTCTCCAGTTCATATATTTGCTGCTGTCTATGAAATTTGGCGGAAATTCACAGATGAAAAAAGTAGCACCAAAGCCATATTGCTTTAAAAGCGGGGCAACCACAGAATACTGGCTCGCGGTAGCGTCATCAAATGTAAATACTACAAGTTTATCCGGAATAGTCTTATCAGGTACCTGGGCCATCGCTGCCATGACCTGTTAAAACAAGCAGTAAGAGAATTATATACTTCTTCATTTTTGAAAGTTATGGGGAACCATATAAAAACCTCAGCAAACCTACCAAAAATTACTTTTGGATATTAGATATCTGCATGCTTTGTTGAAGGAGTTTTTGGCACTTCGTTTGCTGAACTGACTTAACCAGCCAATAACTTGTTGTTGTCAGATTTACTTATAATTGGTTGGAGAAACAATCCTGATTAGATTCAGATATTCCTTAATTTTGCCTCTATGCAGGTTTATAAATAAGAAATGGGATGTTAAAGATTGCTTTTGCAATACCTATTCTGTTTTTGGTGACATTTAGTTACAGTCAATCATTGGAAGACTATTTTAAAGATGCAACTTTAAAAAGCGGACAGAATGATTTCACAGGGGCTATTGCTGTTCTTTCTACGGCAATTGAAAAATATCCCGGATCTTCTCAGGCCTATACAAACAGAGGGCTGATGAAATTTCAAATGGCGGATTATTGGGGTGCGATACAGGATCTTAATAAGGCTATTGAAGTTGAACCAGCCACAAGTGTAGAGAATTATTTAAGATCTCATTATGCGCTTGGAAATGCAAAAACAGCATTAAAGGATTTTCGCGGCGCCCTTCAGGATTACAATAAGGTTATTGAACTGCGCCCGAATGAACCCGGAGCATTATCGGGTCGTGGTAATGCAAAGCTGAATCTGGAGGATTACAGCGGAGCCATATACGACTTCAACATTGTTATCGGGTTTGATCCCACAAATTCGTTTTGCTATTACAACAGGGGAACAGCAAAGTATCTTTCTGATGACAGGGAAGGAGCATGTCTGGATTGGAGCAGGGCAGGAGAACTTGGTTACGCATCAGCATATATTATGATTGAAGAGCATTGTAATAATTAGTTTAGAAGAAAAAGTTCTCTGATAAAAAGGCACCTTTCGTTTTTAAGCTTATTCATATTTTAATGTATCCGCCGGATTGATAAGTGACGATTTAATCGTCTGAATGCTGGTGGTAACAAGGGTGATGATACAGGAGAATCAATACGGGCAGAATAAACAAAATCAAGCTGATATTTATTTTATATGCGAAATTGTTCAGCCAGTATTTTCCAATGAAGTAAATAGAGGGCAGTGTAATAATGCCGGCTATTAATTATCAACCTGACAAAATCCTTTGCAAACAATACAACCATTTGCCTGATTGTTGCACCAAAAATTTTTCTTATTGCAATCTCTTTCGTCCTTCTTGAAATAAGATAAGTAATTAAACCGAATAGTCCCAGGTAAGCAATTATGATAGCAATTATTGTGAAAGTTGCAAAAACCCTCCCAAATTGTTGATAAGCTGAATATTGAGTATCAAAATAATCATCCAGGAAGAAGTACTCGAAATAATTCCCCGGGAAGATTTTATTATACTGATCTCTGATAAAATCAACTGATTCATGAATATTTCCTGGACTCCCTTTTACCGAATAATATTTTGCTGCATACCATGGAAGTGAATGAAAAAGCAACGGATCAATATTCTCCTTAAGGGATCGCTGATGATAATTTTTCACAACACCAATAATCTCCCCCTTCACATTTTCGGCATTCCCGTACTTATATATAATAATCTGATTTATGCTTTCCTGAGGATTTGCAAATCCTAACTTTTTCACAGCTTCTTCATTTAACAGTACCGGGTTATTATCTTTTCCCGTCAAATGCATTTGAAAATTCACCCTTTTTGAAAGTTCTGCCAGCAACCAATCCGACTCCGTATGTTTCAAGAAATTCCTGATCGATTGAATAGAAATGACATGTAAAGCTTTCATTCAAATCTTGTCCCAGGGCTCTTATCTGATCCAGATTGGATATCCATTCACCTGGGATCTGAGATGATGTGGTAAAATTATCAATCTTCGGGTTTCTTTTAATTTCATTTCTGAATACGTCAATTTTTGTATTAATTGTTGAATCAATAACTGCCGGTGATTTTATTACAATTATCTGATCCTTATCAAACCCCAGGGCCTGGTTTCTCATAAACACAACCTGTCTGTAGACAATCAGTGTTCCTGTAATTAACGCGAGTGAAATAAAGAACTGAAAACCTACAAGGATTTTCCTGTATGTTATTCCTTCCTTTGATACAGGGTGACTGCCTTTAAGAATCGAGACAGGTTTGAAACCCGACAATACAAATGCCGGATAAATTCCAGCCAGAAATGTGCCTGAGATAAACATAACAGACAACAAGATCCAGAAATTAGCTTCAGTAAACATGTTCAGACGCAATCCTTTAGTTCCCATATTACTACCTGTCAGATGAGTGAATGATGGAAGAAAAATCATCAGGAGTATTATGGATAAGAATATTGCCAGAAGATTCATTATTGCGGATTCAAATAAAAATTGAATTATCAGTTGTTTTCTTGACGACCCCACTGCTTTTCTTAATCCGACCTCCTTTGCCCGTTCAATAGATTTGGCAGTAGCAAGGTTTATATAATTGATCAGGGCAATTACAAGTATAAAGATTGCGATTACGACCAGAAAGTATACTGTTCTGATGTTGCCAAGTTTTGCACGTTCTTCTGTTAATTCAGGTGATCTGAGATGAATATCTGTAATTGGCTGCAATATAAAATTGTTATGCCAGTTATACTTCTTCATTATTTCACCTAAATATTTATCTGCAAAACCCTGCATTTTGGCCTGAAGTTTTTGCGGATCAGCCAGAGAATCCAGCTTTATGAAAGTATAATACGACGGCCAGATCCAGCTGTTATCATAACTGCCAAGATCCAGCCGGACCAATGCATCGAATTTTATTGAAGAATTTTCAGGAACATCCTCGAAATACCCCTGTAACCTTAATTGGCCAGGCATCATTTATTCGCAATTCCCTGCCGACCGGATCTTCATTTCCAAAGAATTTTTGTGAAACTGATCTTGAAATTGCTATGTCATTCTGATTTTCCAAAGCAGCCCGGGGGTCACCATAAATAAAAGGGAATGATAACAATGTGACAAATGAAGGATCAACAAAGTAAGCATTATCCAGATTGAATACTTTCTTAGTTCCTTGTTTATCTGTATATGACCACGCAATCTGATTTGTAATTAATATTGATTGATGAACTGCCCTGGCATATTCAGCCACCTCAGGAAATTCAGCCTTTAAGGCAGGTCCTACAGCAGGATGATTAGCTGCGCGAAACGGTGATCGGTTTGCAGAATAACACGATAAATCCTGTCCGCATTTTTATGAAATTTGTCATAGCTCATTTCGAAATGGACATACTGAAGTATGGCAAAGCATGCAGCCATTCCAACTGCAAGTCCAAAGATATTAACTGCCGTAAAAACCTTATTCCGAAGGAGATTTCTGGCTGAAATAACTAGATACTTTTTGTACATGGCAATATAATTTACTGGCTCTTGTCTGGCTCAGGATCACAACTATATCAGAAGTCTGATGGAATAATGTACGGCAGTATTGCCGGAAAATTCTGATTTGTTTAATATTTAATTTCAGACACCTGTAAGAATATACCCAAATTTATTAAAGTTTGTGATTAAATGCAATTGTTATCAGTTGAATTATTTAGCAGACTGCACCCGTTTGTCTGATACAATTGCCTGCCCTCTGTAGCCTTCTGTCTACTGCGTTCAAAGTTCAGGGTTCAATGTTCAGCGTTTAGGTTTTAGCGTTCATCGTCCGGGTGGTTAAGCCCTTCGCGTACTTTGCGGAAGACCTTTGCGACCTTTGTGGTTAATGGATTTCAGTGTGAACTCAGTGCAAATCTGTGGTTTAAAACTGATGAAGGAAGAAAATCAAAATCCTTTAACCGCAAAGCTTTGCCGGCAGAAGCTTTCTTTGACCTCTGAAGCTTCAGCGGAAGAGGTAGCGAAGGCTGGGGCGCAAAGTATTATCGCAAAGGGCGCAAAGGCACGAAGTTGCACTAAGGATCGACACCACAAAAATCATTTACCTGGAAGATAATTATCATTATGCAATTGTTGAGGATGATCCAAAGGATTATTAGAACTTTTAAACCAGATCCGTAGTTTTAAATTATTCTTTGCAACCTTTAATTTTATAAAAACTGTATATTGGATAACAGGTTTATATTACTAACGCGAAAATTGAGAAATAAATGACACTGGGCGCAACACTTTATTTACGAAACAGCAGGGATGCCGTTAATTATTATATGAAGGCATTCAGGATGACTTTGGGTTATAATGTGGAAAATCCGGACGGATCATACCTTCATGCAGAATTACTTAAAGACGGGAACAGCATATTTGCTGTAAGTGAATCCACTGATGAAGAAATCCTGAAGGTGATGTTAAATACACAATGGCCTACTATGAGCTATGGTATCAACTTTGACAATGATGAAGAATTGAATTTTGCATATTCGGTGTTATGCAATGGAGGTCACATTCTCAGGCCTATAGGTCCGCTTCCATGGAGTCCGCGTTCTGCCGATGTTGTAGATAAGTTTGGTGTCTTCTGGTACATCTATGTTTCACAACATAAGCCGGATTGATATTTTATTAGATGAATGTTTAGCCGTATACAGCCGGCCGCTTTGCGTAATAAGATTAAATGTATTGGTTAGTCTGCAGGGTAACAGATAAATGATAAGCAAAAACAAACAAATGATTTTGGAAATTGTTACACTAATACCCATACTTAAGAAGTCATATAAATAAGATTTGAATGAAAAAAGTTTCTTTCTCCATTCTGAATGTATTTATACCGGTTTTACTCATGGCTCAACAGGACAATGTTAACAAAGATTTTCTCCAGTCATTTGCAGATGCATTCAATGCTCATGATATTAAAGCAATCATGTCTCATATGACAAATGATTGCGTTTTTGAGGCTTCAGCAGGACCAGATTTTGATGGCGAAAAATTTACGGGACAGGAGGATGTCAAAAATGCTTTTAAGAACGTGTTTAAAACGTTTCCGGATGCTCATTGGGGCAATCCCCGGCATTTCATATCGGGGAATAGGGGCTTCTCCGAGTGGATTTTTACCGGGACAAAATCAGATGGCACCAGGGTTGAAGTCTCCGGATGCGATCTGTTTACTTTCAGGGATGGCAAGATTGCAATTAAGAATTCTTACAGAAAAAACCGCCAGCCTTTAAAATAAGAACATGCACAAGTGTCTGCGTTTTCTCTGTGCCCCTCTGTGTCTTCTCCGTGTCCCTCTGTGTAACAAATAATTACCAGCTAAGCAGAGCTTCTGGTTCTACTTTCTACCGGTATTGTATTGTACATCGAAAGGAATCCGAACAGGGTCTTTAGACGTCATTCTGCCCGGTGTAAGATAGCCAAGTAGTAAATTAAAGTTTTCCTTTTTACTGAAATACTCAATCCGTACAGGGTAAAAGCCTTTTGATAACGGCAACAGGTATGAGTAATATGGAAGACTAAAATTATCGGCCCACTCTACTATTAGCTTACCGCCAATGTATAGTTTTGAGCCCTTGCCTGCCAGTAAATAGAAGACATAATAGCCGTCTTCCTTTGCTTCCAGAAATCCATCAAAAACCAGGGCATAATTGTTTTTTCGCGGAAGATTGCCGGCATCAAAATCCTGATTGGCTATTCCAGTTTTCACGGGCTTTAAGGTTTTAAGATCAGGCAATTTATCCCAATCCCCCTCATAATAAGAGTAATTAAACCCACCCGATTTTGAATTTTTGGGCTTTGAAACAGGAGGCGACACTTTTTCGGCAGTAAAATTACCTGTTGCAATTTTATCATATTGGCTCCTCCCGGTTAAGAGTTTATACGTGACATTTGCAGCGCCTGTCACAGTTATCTCACTTCTTACCTTTTCAGATAATTCTGTGGGGACAGTTCCATCAAGCGTATAATATACACTTGTAGTGTCGCCATCATAGAATATTTTAAAGGGTTTGTCTTTCAAAACAATACCATTCATCGGATTGAATTCAATCCTGGTGATATAGCCTCCATATGTAAATTTTAACCCGTCATAAGTTGTTTTAAACCTTACCGAACTATGTGTCTCATCGGGGTAAGTCAGCAACTTCCAGTTCAAACCAGGGGGCGCCGTCTTTTCCAGGACAATTTTCATTGTATCAATCCTCAAATCATGTAAGGCCGTACCTTCACGGGCGCCTATAAAAAGGGTTGTATTTAAACCTGCCGAAACGGGCCATTTCCTGGCAGCCATTTTGGGCACATAGCAATCATCCCACCAAACGCTTGGATCGGCTGCTATATATGATTTAAAAGCCGTTGGTTCATTTAACAATGCGTAAATCACAAACATACCAGACAATGAATGTCCCCAGAGAGTATTATCCCCATTGGAAGGGTATGTATTATTAATGTAAGGGATCAATTCATTTTTTATAAAACCAAGGAAATTTTCTGCTCCACCTGTTGGTGCTCCCCAGCTTTCCAAATGAGTTGGCGTAAGTTCTGTGTTGCGGTCGATACCCATAACGCTTACTATTATTGTTGGCGGCATCCGTTCCTGCGCCTCTATAAAGTGCTGGATCTGTGTTATTAAGCTTGTATTCCAGTTGCCGCCATCAAGCACATACAGTACATCATACCTATCGCTGCTGCCGGCCTTATAAGCGGACGGGATAAATACCTGTATAAAGCGCTTTTGCTTCAATATGTTTGAATTTAATGAATCAAGCTTTCCTTTATAGGTTACTGTTAGGACTGTATCCTGTGGCATGGCTGCATTAATCAGGCTTCCGGTCATTAGTAACAGTATTAATGAGAATATCAGGGAACAGAAATTATTCTTATTCATTGTAATTGAAATAAATTGGAAAATGTTTAAAGTGATTTGACGAAGTGAATGTCCGAAAAGTTACATAAACTGTGCAGATTCTTTACAGCAGCAAAGCCCTTTGCCGCTGGTCGGGGTAAAGAGGGATTCCCTCCTCACTGCGTTCGTCGGTGATCCCGTTGGGGGGAACCCTGCAGACCGAATCACTCCCTGATGAGCTGGCGCTCATCAGGGTTTTTGTTTTCATCCAATCTCGCTCAGGCAAGCCTGGCTCGATCAGATTTTTACAAATAATAGCAGCATTTTGTCAGATTCTTTTAAAAGAAGCAACCCAGTAATAGCCATTATTATTCCTTAGAAATCTATCCAATAGATTAAAAAATGGGGATAAAATAATCTGCACAAACGGATTTCTCGTATAGCAGTAAATTGGTATATAAGTAATATCTTTCTTTTTGCACAATTCATAACCATTCGCACTAAAGAAATCTATTGTTTCATTAGCTGTCATTGTATTTATATTAATTCCTTCGATTGAAGGATCTGCCTTTTTCAAGCATTCATAGTTTCTCTTATTCAGGTACGGAAATATCCCGATGACATATTCTGAATTAGCCGTTTCCCTGATTATGTGCAATAAATTATCTAAATCATCCAGGAGATATAAAGAGTTAATTAAGAGCCATATATTTTTTTGTTCAAACTTTTCCAGTTCATAAATATTTTTACATTCTACTTTGACTCTGTTGTCTTTATCGTATTTTTTTATGATTTTTTTCGCAATTGCGCATCTTTCTTCAGATATATCAAATAAGAAAAACTGAGTTTTAATCTTATTCATTAACAGCCAGTATGAAATTATGCCATTACCGCAAGGAGCATCGATTATTCCTTTTTCTGAAATCCCAATCTCATTCAATAATGTAATAATTTCCGATGCCCAGATTTTCTGAGGATATTGTCTGTATGCCAGCCATTCATAAAATATTGTTTTCATTTTTCTTCATGTTTTTCGTTTTCACTTCTTTATGTTTTAGCTGACAGGAAATCAGGCATACCATTGTAAAAAGTAATAATATATTATTCTTCATATATTTAAGTAATTAATCCTGAAGGATTGCAGGAGATGAAATATAAACGGAATTTAACAGAATGTCTTTAGGTCACTATGAAATGAAAGGTGACCCTCTTGTAGGATAAAGAGAGATTATGAAAGGGGAAGAACTCAGTGGTTTCCTGATCAGACGGACAAATCCTGTCAAGGATTTATTATCAGACAGATTTGTAATAAGTATGGATCTGGTACCAATATCCTGATGAGAATCTACTGGAACTTTACTTAACGAAATATTATTTCGCCCTGTTTTAAAATTTCCCTCAGAGATAATATGCTGATGTGGGGGGCAATGATCCTTATGAAGATTGTCATTATCGTCGTCATGTCCGTGATCATCAGAATCTGAATCAGATATAAATTCAATATTTTCAGAAAAACCATGGTGGTGATGAATAGCATCATGTGCTATTGTAATCACCATTGAAACCAAGAATGATATGACAATCAATATATTTTTCACAGACACAAATATATCGTTTAAGGATATACAATTTCAATTCTTTTATTAAAATTAGTTTAAGTTTTGTAATCCATGGTGTTTAAACTTAAAATTAGTTAATAAGTGTACTTAAAATATTTTAACTATTACATACTAATATGTAGAACAAATCAAATTTATATTTCATATATTTGCTCTACAAATTAGAAACAAATGATGGAAACACATTTAGGAAACTTTGAAGAAGTCATTCTCCTAATGACAGGAATTCTGGGAGAAGATGCTTATGCATTTAGAGATTGCAGAAGAGATTGAAATTCAAACTGGCAGGTCTGTATCAATTGGAGCAGTGCATTCAACTCTCACCAGGTTGGAGAACAAAGGATTTTTAACCTCACAATTTGGTAAACCTACACTTGAAAGAGGCGGAAGAAGAAAACGTATTTACACAGTTACTGCTATCGGAAGACGTGCACTGGCTGCTTCACGTGAATTAAAACAGTCTCTGTGGAATCAATATCCGGATATTGCGATTAATTTTCTTTTTAATTGGTAAATTAAGCATAGGCAGAATTTGAAATCCGATCAACCATAAACCACCCGAAGCTGGCTCAAAAAGTTCTTCTCGGCTTTCTAAGAGAGGAAATCTCTGAAGAAGTTCAGGGTGATCTGGAGGAGAAGTTTTATTCAAATCTGAAAAAGTTATCTCCATTCAGGTCTAAATTAAGTTATTGGTACCAGGTATTAAACTACCTGCGACCTTTTGCAATTAAAAAAATTTAATTCACGATACTCAAATTATCTGACTATGTATCAACACAATATTAAAATCAGCTGGAGAAGTCTGACCAGACAGAAAATCTATTCAGCCATAAAGATCGGAGGCTTAGCCACAGGTATAGCTGCATGCCTGTTAATTGGACTATTTATTAAGTATTCGCTTAGCTATGATAAACATTATCCTGATGGTGATTTGCTATACAGAGTCATTGGTGTATACGATGAAACAGGATCCCAAAGGAGTCCATATTACCCGGCGGGATTGGAAAGTTCCCTGAAGAGTGAATTCCCGGAAATCGAAGTTGCCGGCAGGTTTATTGGCAATGAATTTATCGCAGGAGACAGCAGAATGATAAGACGACCTGATGAGGTAAAGAACATTTATGAGAAGGGCTTTATTTTTATGGATCAGGGATTATTGGATATTTTAAAGCCCCGCTTTGTCAATGGTAATCCTTCTCAGGTACTTGACTGAACCGAATTCACTGGCAATCTCAAAAAGTAAAGCAGAGAAATTTTTTCCGGACGAAAATCCTGTAGGTAAATCCCTTATTTTGAATAATGATGAAAAACAACCTTACATAATTAAGGGTGTTTTCGAAGATTTTCCGGCTGCTTCATTTTTTCAGTATGATTTTCTTCTGACAATAGCCGGTACAGAATCCTGGACAGGAGAGGATAATGAATGGAAATATAAAAATATTCACCAGACTTTCATCAGGGTTTTGCCCGGAACCAATACAACTTTGTTAGCATCAAAGGTCACTGAAGATTTAGTTAAAACACATATGAGATCAAGCTGGAGAGATAGTCGGACTGGAAGAGATCGCAAATAAATTTAAATTTGAATTACAGCCTGTTAAGGATATCTATCTCAAGTCAGCCGGTATTAAGGATGGACTTAACCATGGTGACATCCGCTTCGTTTGGATATTGGGTGCTGTAGCAGGTTTTATTCTTATCATTGCCTGTATAAATTTTATTAATCTTTCTACTGCCAGGTCAGCAAACCGGGCTATTGAAATTGGATTAAGAAAAGTAGTAGGATCATTTCGCAAGGAGCTTGTCAGCCAGTTTTTAATTGAATCTGTATTATTCAGCATGTTAGCCTTTTTCCTGGCTCTGATTATATCTGTTGTATTCCTTCCATATTTTAATAAGCTGACTGAATTGACCCTGGTCCTCCCCTGGAAGGAATGGTGGTTTTTGCCTTTGTTCATCGCAGCAGCTGTCATTAGTAGGTGTTTGTGCAGGACTTTATCCTGCTTTATACCTTTCAGGCTTTAAACCAATCAAAATGCTTACAGGAGCAATAAGCCAGGGAAGCAGAAGCTCCGGAATCCGTAGTATGCTTGTTATTTTTCAATTTACTATATCCTTTGTACTGATAATGGGAACCTTCATTATCCTCCGGCAAACAAATTTTATTCTTAAAAAAGATATGGGATTCAGCAAGGACTCAGGTTTTACAGATTAATGGTACTAATATCATGAATAAGCAGCTTCCGGCATTTAAAAGGGAACTTCTGAAGCTGCCAGATGTTGAATCAGCATCAGTGAGTGATTATCTGCCCGTTTCAGGTGCCAGGAGAAACGGTAATATATTCTGGAAAGCAGGAAGGAAAGAAATCGACAAACCTGTAGAAGCACAAATCTGGTATGTTGACGATGACTATATAAAAACTATGGGTATGAACATCATTGATGGCAGGGATTTCAATTCTGAAATGGCCAGTGATTCACAATCAGTGATAATAAACCAGACAATGGCCAAAGCTTTAGGACTGGATAATCCCATAGATCAAATTATCTTCGGCTGGGCAAACATGGAAGGTAATTGGTGTGGTCAAAGATTTTAACTATGAACCTCTGACAACAAGTATCGGACCTCTGTGTCTTATTATTGGCAAACAGTCCATCGGTTGTTTCGGTCAGGGTTAACACATCTGATATGACGGGAGTAATTAAATCAATCAATGACATTATGGGATCAGTTTTGTCCGAATGAGACCTATCCGGTATTCTTTTCTTGAAGAGAGTTTTGCTAAGTAATGTATTCAGATGTGAAACGAACAGGACGCATAATCATGAGTTTTGCCATTCTCGCCATAATCATAGCATGCCTTGGTTTGTTTGCCCTTTCCTCTTACATGGTGGAACAACGCAGTAAGGAGATCAGCATACGTCTTGTAATGGGAGCCTCCCTGAAAAACATTTACGGGCTTCTGATCCAGAACTTCCTGATTATGGTACTGATTTCATTGGTCATAGCGATACCTGTAGCCTGGTACATTATGCAAAAGTGGATTGAAAATTATGCATACAGGATTCAAATCAGCTGGGATGTATTCTTTCTGTGCAGGTATAATCGGGATTCTTATTGCGATCTTAACTATCAGTTATCAGTCGGTTCAGGCAGCATTTACAAACCCGGTAGAAAAATTGAGATAGAAATATTCCGATTTAACACAACTGACTCTTTGTCAGAGCTGTGATGGTTTTGGTTACACCGCTGGGGTGAGCTTGCATACCGTATCTTAAGTATATTTCTGTTTACCTTACTATTATTGTTGGCGGCATCCGTTCCTGTGCCTCTATAAAGTGCTGTATCTGTGTTATTAAGCTTGTATTCCAGTTGCCGCCATCAAGCACATACAGCACATCATACTTATCGCTGCTCCCGGCCTTATAACCAGCCGGGATAAATACCTTCATAAAGCGCTTTTGCTGCAAAAGCCGGAGTGCTTGACAATATTTAGCCGGTCTAATTGTCAATTGCATCTCTAATTCATTACCATTTATTTAACCCTGATTTAAGGTGGTCAATCTGTTCCGGCTGATTGTGTTCAAGGGTACCGGCTTTTCCGGTCTGACATAATAAATACCGAATCGTGTGCGTTGAAGTTGATAACTTTGAATCATTTTATTGCTGAGATTGAAGGAGACAAAATGGGTAACATATTTCCGATTAAACAGTAATTATGAATATAAAGGAACTACATAATAAACTTTTAGAAGCTTATACAATTGACAATCTGAATAAGATTTCGCTTACTCTGATTAATTTATATAAAAATCAGCAGTTTTCGGTCCTTCAAAAGATTTCTGAAATAATAAGCGACTTTATCGAGATCAGAATTTCGAATGATGGAAAAGGATTTGCAAAATTGTTGATGCTGTATCATCCCGACAGAGCAGTTTTTCATATTAATGAGATTAACGAACTTACAGTGCAGAACAATTTTGACGGTTTGATGAACTACTCACACATACTGAAGCTGGAACGTATCGATGAAATATCTGCATCACTTAATAGTTACGAAGATATTGATTACGCTCCGGTTTATGATTGGGATTTAGATACTGAAGGATTCAGCATTATTTATGATAATCAGCCTGCCAGGGTAAGCAGAACAAAAACCAGTACAAAATTAATCGGATATACTTTTTTTGATGCTCTTAAGTTGAGAGAGTATGGCGATACCGACTTTGAATTTCCCTCATATTACCTCGAAGATATTGACGAATTCGAATTATCCTCCTCCGACATTAATGATCTGGATGGAATTCAATTCTGTATTCATGCAAAATCTATCGACTTGTCAGACAATAGGATATCAGACCTTGATCCAATCGCAGGACTCAAAAATCTGGAAGAATTAAATCTCTCTGATAACCAGATTGGATATATCGACAGCTTAAGCAATTTATTAAATCTGAAAAGTATTATCTTATCAAATAATTTGTTCGATGACATATCGCCACTGTTCGGACTTGAAAAACTTGAATATGCGGATTTGTCGGGAAATAAGCTTGATATTAAACAAATAAACAGACTTATTGAATCTGGAGTGAGTGTGGACTTTTAATGAACACCCATTGTGGCTATTATGCATATATCAGGGCAAGTGCTCACAATTGATCAAATAAAATCCAAACCGATATCCGTAACCACTGACTTTTCATTTGAACTACATTCACCATAATGCTTGACACCAAAATACAGCAACCTTACCTTGACCTGACCATTGCAAGACGACAAAAAAATTCTGTGCTAACTCCTCAGAGATCTATCATTTCTTAATAATATTGCTTTAAAACACAAACCATGGCGGACAAGAAATTAGAAAAGTGGATTATCGCAAGGAAGAAGCACAAATTATCTGATAAGCATGTCCAGATGGCAAGAGAACTCGGCTTAAATCCTGACAAATTAGGCAAAATTGACAATCACAAACAAGAGCCTTGGAAAGCTCCCTTAAAGGAATTTATTGAAGATATTTACTTCAAGCGATTCAATAAATTAGAACCAGAATATATTAGAAAAATAGAGCAAATAATCTCAGAGCAAACAGAGAAAAAGAAAGAAAAAAAATTGAGAAAACTTGAGAGGAGAGGCGACTCTTCTCAACACTAACTATTCATGCTTGTGCATATAAGGGTGCGAAGCCTTTAATTTGTAATCTGAATTTATTATTTTAAATTGGAAGTTTGGTTATGAAAAAAGTATTTAGAGTGAATGAAATCAGGTTAATCGTTGGCCTGGTGTTGACAGGCTTGTTGTGTGTCGCATATGCGGTGAAGGCTCCCGGAAACAACATTGTATTGAATGGTGCGGATGACAGAAAGTAGCCCCGCTTGTGTTACAGGCGCTTGACTATACGGAGAATCCTGTTGATATTCCGAATCCGGACAGAGGCGCCTATAGAGGCCGATGGCAGAATATATCGCCGAATTCGGTTAATGAGACTAATTCGCCTTTTGGTATTACGCCTGAAGTAGATCACCGGGTTCCGGTTGACGCAAATTCTGTGCTGTATCATGGAAGACAGGTGCCGCCTGTGGAAGGTGATGATATCGAAGAGACTCAATTTTATAATGGTGTTAATCAAAACGCTAACCCCTACGTTGGCGGTACCGGGGTCTCGGCTCTTCCTTCCATATCATTTATGTGTTTTGACTTGTGTAACTTTTCGTCGAACGCGTTCCTCTCGGCGAAAGATGCTTTTGGTTACAAGGATGATGGATTGTTTGCAGACCCGGGCACCGGAGCCACAAGAACAGGAAAAACTCAACCCTTAACATCGTTTGCGCTTGATTATATAAGAGGCCTGCTTCAGAAGGTGAGAGATGGCAACGGTGTAGCCTTTGTGAAATTTTCTTATGACGGCAACGGGTTTAATTATATTGAACCCCATAAGTATCCCAACCTGAAACTCACCGAAGGACTCATACATGGACCTGAGCCAACATTCGTAACTGATAATAATCCATCGGCCATGTGTAATGTACCCGGTCATACGGACAAAAACTGGATCCAATATCATATCTGGCAGCTTAAACCCATTTTCCATGAATTCGAAGACATCATCATGTGTGTTAAAACGGGGATGCTTGGTCCATGGGGCGAACAGCACTCATCACCTGAAGCTCAGAGTGCGGATGCTTACAAGAAGCTTTTGGATGCATATCTGGACGCTGTTCCCGCTTCGCGTGCGCTTTTAACACATGCAGGCGGATTTCTGGCATGGTATAACGAAACGTATGGGACCACCTATACCTTTACTAATATAGACGCCATGCCGGTTCCGCCAAAGGGCTCGCCGGAGGCGCGTTTTGGTTTTTTCAACGATAGTTATGCGGCTGGAAACTGGACTGACAATGGCTCGCTTTCCGAAGGGGATCCTATGATCAATAGCAGATACGGTAGTAGTACATATGATCGTTACAAAGTTATCACATGGTTCAATAAGCAAAACCAAATCTGTCAAGGAGAAGGAGGGATCGGCGATAATGTTTTTGGCAATATGCCGGGAGCTATTATAGAAGCCCAACAACTCCGGACAACTGCTTTGAATATGAGACATGGTAGATTATTCCCGGTGGAATAATTTTATCTATAATGAAGCAAACGTCACTAAGCCGGTTCAGTTCCCGGCCAACGAAGAAGAGTTAGGGAGAAGGGCTTTCACCGGAGAAATTAAAACGGCAATCTTTGACCCGGTATATGACGGCAGAACCGGGCTGGAATATTTCCGCGACAGATTAGGTTACCGTTTAGTGTTGCGTGAGGCTAAAGCAAGTGAATGGGTAAAGCAGAATGGTACCCTGAGGTTCGAAGGGAAGATCCAAAATGTCGGCTTTGGTAATGTTGTCAACCAGAAAAATGTGTCGGTTATTCTGAAACCCAAAGCCGGTTCTGACTCTTACATTGCGCTTACGAACCTTGACGCAAGGGATTGGCTGACTGATGAGGGTGGCAACGGCAGACCAGACAATACGGCTGCATGGCGTGATTTGAACTTCTCGGTTAAAATGTCCGCATTTGGTAAGGTTCCTGCCGGGGACTATGATATTTACCTGAAGATCAATGATCCTAAAGAACAAAGCGCTAACAAGCGCTGTATACGGTTTGCGAATAAGGGAAATAGCTGGAATGCTGACCTTGGTGCAAACTTAATTGGTTCGACTACAGTTGCCCCATAGATTTACATCGGCAAAGGAGATTACCGTTATGCCTGACAAATCCAGTGAGGTAACATTTATTCTGTGAGGCTGTCTCAAAAGTCTTTTTTAACCGCAAAGGACGCAAAGTTAAAGCATTGTTTCCTTACCCAGATGGATCGTGATTGCGAACTCTGCGTAAAATCTTTGCGAACTTTGCGGTTAATGGATTTTGACTTTTGATACACCCTCATGTGTTTCAAAAAGTAAATGGCACGGAATTGCAAATCTGCGCCAGTGAGGAAATGCGTACATTTATCTTATTTAGTCAGAGTTGAGATAATGAAAAAAGTATTCAGGGTGAAAGAAATCAGGTTAATCGCTGGCCTGTTGCTGTCAGGCTTATTGTGTGTCTCATATGCTGTAAATGCGCCAGGAAATAACATGTGCCCCGCTTGTTTTACAGACGCTTGACTATACTGAGAACCCTGTTGACATTCCGAATCCGGACAGAGGCTTTTACAGACCCCAATCATATGTAATTCCGGTCCAGAGTGAACCTGTGCCAGGAATTCCTGACTTATGGGCTACTATTGCAGGTACTTCGGTTTCTGTCGATGCCCGTATCGTTTATATGGAATTTGACCTGAGAAACTTTTCGTCGAATGCTCCCCTCAATGGAAAGCCCATAGGACCCTGGAGTGCAGCTGGAAATCTTCCGCCGGATTATGGAAAAACTCAAGCTTTAACACCCGCTGCACTTGATTATGTAAGGGCAGCGCTTCAAAGAGTAAGGGAAAGCGAAGCTGTTGCCATTGTGAAATTTAATTATGACGGCCGGGGACATACGTATGTTGATAATGGAAGTTATGACCAGCTCATTCATGATTGCGAACCAGGGGCGCCAAAAGGCCGGGTCTGGTATGAAACCGGAGTTATTAATAAATCTGATTTGTGTAGTATACCCGGTTGTGAGGACAAAAACTGGGTACAATATCATCTTTGGCAGCTCGGGAATGTTTTTAGTGAATTTGAAGATTGTATAATGGCTGTTAAAGGGGGTATCTTTGGCCCATGGGGCGAAATGCACTCGTCATCCTATGCCAGAACACGGGAGGGTTACCACTGGCTTTTGAAAGCGTTGCTGGGCTATGTTCCTTCTTCGCGTTCAATCTTAGTACATGCGGGTGGTGTCATGGCATGGCACAACATTGAGTATGGTACCGATTATAGCTTTACTAATTTAATGCCGGCCCCGGCACGCGGAACACCTGTGCAACGTTTCGGTATGTTCAACGATAGTTATTCGGCGGGTTCTGGCGGTGACGTGCCTAATGACAATGGTTCGCTTTCCGAAGGGTATTCATTGATCGGAACTGGTGAGCTGGGTGATTTTGATCGTAACCGTGTTTTATCCTGGATCAGAAATCAAAATAACTTCTATGGCGGTGAAACAGTCGGGCCGGGTTCTGACGATAATATCTATCCCAGGTTTCCTAATGTTCTTTATGAAGCCTCTTATGCTCAGACAACTCATTTGAATACAGCTTATAGCAAACGCACTTATAAGCTTTGGGGAGATTTTGTTTACAATAAAGAAAATGTCACCAAACCGTTTACGCCTCCACACGATGGAGTGACCCGAACGGCAATCTTTGACCCTGTATATAACGGCAGAAACGGAATGGAATATATGCGTGACAGACTGGGTTACAGGTTCGTACTGAGAGAAGCTAATGCAAGCGAATGGGTAGAACAGAATGGTACCATGAGGTTTGAAGGGAAGATCCAAAACGTCGGCTTTGGTAATGTGGTAAACAAGAAAAATGTGTCGGTAATTCTGAAAGCAAAAAATGGCTCAACCACTTACACGGCACTTACGAACCTTGATGCGAGGGATTGGCGTCCTGACAGGGACAGCAGGGCAGACAACAGAGCTGCATGGCGCGATTTGAACTTCTCAGTTAATATGGGCGCATTTGGTAAGGTGCCTCCGGGTGACTATTATATTTTCTTAAAGATCAATGATCCTAAGGAAACCAGCGCTAACAGGCGCTGTATACGGTTTGCGAATAAGGGAAATAGTTGGAATGCTGACCTTGGTGCTAACTTAATTGGTTCGACTAGAGTTGCCCACTGAATTTAGGAGGGACCTGAACTCTTTTTTTACTTGTCAGATAATGAATTATTTGCAAGATCAAGTTTTCGCCTGTACACCTTTTGGTTCACCAGGTTCAAATCGTATTGAAAGGAATATTCCTGCCTGATATAGAGAAATTTGCTTAAATTATCATCCAAGCTATCTGTAAAATGTTTTTACGATTAAGTGTAAAACATATTTACTACTTACTATTTTCCTGATATTTAAATAGTTTGAAATAAGATACATACAATTTTGGCATAATAATAGTTGAGGAAGTATTGGCAAATTGAAAGATCTTATGATATTCAGAAATCTGCGATTTACATTACGACATTTCAAGACTCAGAAACTATTTACGTCAGTGAATCTTTCTGGATTGACAATTGGAATTGTTGCTGCCAGCCTTATTCTGATCTACATAAGTTATGAACTTAGTTTTGATCGCTTTAATAAAAATGCTGATAGGATATTTAGAGTTTATAGCACATTTAAATTTGAAGGAGTCAAAATGAGCTCGGTAGTAAGTCCGGTTCCTCTTGCTTCTTTCCTCCACGACAAAATTCCTGAAATAGATAAAACAGTCAGGATTGCTCATATTCCAAAAGGTCTGGTTTCTACTGGTGATAAGAATTTTTTTGAAGATAAAATCGTAATAGCCGATGCCTCAATATTTGATGTTTTCACTTTCCCCCTCTTAATAGGAAATCCGGAGGAAGCACTGACTAAACCCAATAGTGTAGTTTTATCCAAATCGATTGCTGAAAAATACTTTGGGAAGAATGATCCAATTGGGAGGACAATCCGTTATAATCATTCTATCGACTTTACTGTGACCGGTATTATGGCAGACATCCCGTCAAACTCACATATTGAATTTGACATGATTGTAGCGATGTCAGGAGCGAGTTCCCTCTTTGGAAATGATTTTCTTGATAATACTATAAACACTGTAGTACTTACATATTTACTTGCTCAGAAGGGTGCCAGTTTGGAAAGATTTGAAAGATCCGTATCCAAATTAGCAGGTGAATATAACGCTGGATTTAATGAAGACGAGATTTATCATCTACAACAATTAACTCGTATACATCTTTATTCAGATATGTTTGGTGAATTTGGACCAAACAACGATATTAAGATTATCTATATCCTTAGCACAATTTCACTTTTAATCCTGATCATTGCGTGTATAAACTATATAAACCTTTCCTTTTCTATCAACTGCCGGCGCAGGACTGAGTTGGGCATGCGCCGGATTATGGGTGCCAGAAGGCAGCACCTCATATTTCTATACCTCTCAGATGCTTCTGTACTGGCTGGAATTTCAGTAATCATCTCTGCAATGATCATCAGCGACCAGCTTCCATGGTTTAGTAGTCTGGTTGGTGTCCCACTGACAAGCCATTATTCTTTAAAGAGCTTAATTCCGGGACTTACTCTTTTATACTTGTTAATTACGATAATTATAGGACTCTCCTCGGGGTGGATATCATCACAAATTAGTCCTATGGATACTCTGAAGAAACCAATTGTAAAATATAAAAAGCACTTTGGAACCCAGGGATACTTGTCCTTTTTCAGTTTGGAATTTCTATAATGCTCATATCGTCGGCTCTTCTTGTATACAAACAAATGAGATTCATTCAGGATTTGGATCTCGGTTTTTCTAAGGATCACTTAATGATCATCCCTCTAAACGACAATGAAATCCGTTCAAGAATGGTGTCATTCAAACAGGAATTGACTAAGAATCCCTAAATCCTCTCTGCAGGAACAACCTCCGGTTTGCCTGGTGAGATGCTTTGGGTAACTTCAATAGATTATGAAGGAAGCAATCCCCAGAACCCTGAGACTATGGCCTACCTGGAGATTGACAAAGATTTCATTAAAACCTATGGAGTTCAATTGAAAGAGGGGTACCAACCAGGGGATACAGCATGTCCTTACTCTGGAACTCAATATCTGCTAAATGAATCGGCAGTCAAAAAGTTTGGCTGGAAGAATCCTATTGGCAAAAGGTTTTCATTATATTCAGCAAAGGGCGGATTGGTGACAGGAGTAATAAAGGATTTTCACTTTAAATCTCTACATAGCAAGATTGAGCCGCTATTTCTTTATATAAGAGAAGATAATTCTAAATTCCTTACAGTGAAAATAGATGCAAGAGACATTTCCGGATCTGTAGACTATATCCATAACCTTTGGAATAAAATGGCACCGGATAGTCCATTTGAATATTTTTTCTATGACACTTATTATGATCAGTTGTATAAAAAAGAAGCATTGTTTGGCAAGATCATCTTTATCTTCTCTACGATTGCAATAATAATCGCTTGCATGGGATTATTTGGTCTTGCAGCTTTCTTTTCCGAAAAAAGGACTAAAGAAATCGGTATCAGGAAAGTAAATGGTGCAGAGATTGTCAGAGTTATGTCGATGTTGAACAGGCAATTCATACTGTGGGTTTTTATTGCCTTTATAGTTGCAACCCCGATTGCCTGGTATTCAATGCATAAATGGCTTCAGCCCTTCGCATATAGAATAGACCTAAGTTGGTGGATTTTCTCCTTAGCCGGGCTGTTGGCTCTAGCTATAGCTTTGCTAACAGTAAGCTGGCAAAGTTGGCGGGCAGCGACAAGAAATCCGGTGGAAGCATTGAGGTATGAATAGAACAATTATCATTTAGAATCTAACAGCAAGTAATAAAAATGCACTCTAATGAAAATCATCATTCAGCAGATTAGGCAACTCTGGAATCAAAAATTCTCAACTTCTGTCAATATTATTGGTATGTCAATTGGTTTTATGAGTTGCATTATTATTGGTTTATATACTAAAAACGAAGTCAGTTATGATAAGTTTCATGAGAAAAAGGATCGTATTTTTCGTCTTCTCTCGTATGATGGCCCAGGACAATACAGTGCCAATGTGACCTATAGATTAGGACCTGATTGTGTAGAATTTATTAATGGGGTTGAGAAATCTGCAAGGTTGTATAGTTTCTGGGGACCTTATACTATTTCTTGCAACAATAAAATTTTCAATGAGAACGATTTGTATTATACTGATCCTTCAATAATTGACATTTTCAGTTTTAACTTTATAATCGGAGATAAATCCAGTGCTTTAAAAGAACCAGGTACTGTTATAATTACTAAATCAGTATATGATAAGTACTTTGGAACAGAAAATCCTTTAGGGAAAACAATTATTCTGGATAGCAGTACAAACCTTACTGTTACTGGTGTGGTAAAGGACTATCCCGAAAATTCGCACATTCATTTTGATTTTTTGGTTTATGAGCCCACTCGTTTGGAAAGCTTTGGAGATTGGGTCAAACAGACATGGAACTTTAACAACATATATACTTATATCCTACTATCTAAGAATTTCCCCCAGGAAAAATTTCAAAATGAGTTTCAAAACTACTGCATTAAAAATGTGGATGAGTCAAGCAGAGAATTTGTCGCTAAGACGAGTATTCAAAAGCTTACTGATATTCATTTGTATTCCAGGCATATAACTAATGATTTTGCGTCAAAAGGGAATATTAATGCAATAGTAATTTTTTTAAGCATAGCAATCTGTATACTCTTGATTGCGTCTATAAATTATATTAGCCTTAATATTTCTATAGTTACAAAAAGAGTCAGAGATGTTGGTATAAGAATAATAAATGGGGCCAAACCGACTAATATTATTGGGTTGTACATAGCTGAAACATTTATTGTATGTATCATTTCGTTATTTTTCGCAATACTTACTGTTTCTGTAATTCATCCACTGTTAATTAACTATGTTAACCTGTATTTCAATATAGAAGATTTAAATAGTATCTCTTTCGTACTAATTTCTTTATGTGGTGTTATACTAATTTCCATTTTATCAGGAATATATATCTCCAATATTATTTTGAAATATAGAGCTTTAGGAATGGTGAAAGGGAACCTTATGTCAACCATAAACGGCTTTTCTAAATCCTATATCTATTTATTTGTTCAGTTCACTGCATCTATTATCCTGATTATCAGCGCAGAATTTTATTTACAAACAGATGAAATTCATTCAACAATCAGATTTGGGTTACAATGGTAATCTGATATTAACCGTCCCTATCAGTAAAACACCCGAAACAGCACAACCGCTCAGGGTCAGGTTATTGAAAAATCCGCAAATAAAGGATGTTACATTCTCCTCCTCCTTTCCCCCCAATCAATATCATTATTCAGATATCGTTTCACTTGATGATTCTTTGAAAAAAAACATGACAGCTAAAAATTTCTTTGTCGATTTTAATTTCATTGATTATTTCTAAAATATTAAAGTTATCGAAGGTCGAGACTTATCTCCCGAGTTTAGTTCAGATAAAGACCACGGTGCATTAGTGAACAGGGCATTTGTTGATAAGATGGAATGGGGATCGCCTATTGGTAAACGGATTAAAAATGGATGGAACAGTAAAGATCTGCAAATTGTGGGTGTTGTTGAAAATTTCCATTATAAATCATTCCACGAGAAAATTGAACCTGCTGTCATCAGCATTAGTTTAAAAGAGAATTTATATTCTATGGGAATTAAGTTGAGTGGAAATGATTTTCAATCCAGTTTAAATTTCATCAAATCTGAATGGGAGAAGATTAATCCAATGCATCCTTTTGAATACAGTTTTTTGAATGAGATAATTCAACAAAACTATAAAACTGACAAAGATCAAGCAAGGATAATTTTGATTTTCTCTCTCCTGGCTATTATAGTTACATGCCTTGGTTTAATTGCAATATCAGTGTTTCTGGCAAAGCAGCGTACAAAAGAGATTGGCTTACGTAAAATCAATGGGGCTACTGTATCAGAAGTGATGGCAATGTTAAACAACAAGTTTATAACATTGGTGACAATTGCTTTTATTGTTGCTATCCCAATCTCTTATTACTCAATACATAAATGGCTCGAAAAATAAGTTTACAAAAAACTGAAATGAAACTGGTCGATTTTTGCACTTGCAGGATTACTGGTTCTGGTGATTGCATTATTAACTGTAAGTTGGCAGAGCTGGAGGGTAGCGACCAGGAATCCGTGGAAGCTTTAAGATACTTCGAGTCATTTACCTCAATACTCTCAACCGCAAACAACAGATAATATAAAATAAGTGATTGGTTATCAAACGAGGGCCGAGATTGAAATTGGTTTGAATTATAGCAGGCAGCTAGCCATGTTAATAACCTGACAAAGCAAAAAGTATACAAGCATTAAATTAAGGTAATATTTTTGATAAATAAATTTAACAAAAGACTTGACATGTTTCATACTACTCTTGTAACTTTGCTTTAGTCAATGTCTTGTTAACGATCAAACTACAATTTGGGAAACATAGGAACTCATTAGAATGTACATACACTATTTGGCAACAATAATCTGAAGAATACAACAATGTTTAGTAATCGCAACAACAAAGCTAAAGAAGAACTTCTTGAAAAATTTGGGGATTTTAAGGACGATTCATTTGATTTCAAGCAGATAGAAGAATATTTTCGAAAGAAAGATAATTCAAATGCTTTTCAATCATTGTCAGATAAGACATGCAATGATATAAATTTTCAAGAGCTTTTCATGTTTATTGATAGGACAAATTCTAAAGTCGGACAACAATTTCTTTACAACAAATTAAGAACTATTCCATTAGATTCAGAGGATAATAATGTACATGAAAACTTAATGGATGAATTAACAAATAATTCAGATTTCCGAGTGTTTATTCAAAGTCAACTCTCAAAGTTGAATGATAGAGATGCTTATTACATAACCTCACTCTTTCAAGATGGGCATTTGAAACCACCAAAATGGTTTAATATTATTCGGATATTATCATACACAATTATGCTTCTATTGATAATGCTATTTTTTAAGTCAGTGGTTTTCTTCGTTTTACTTGGTGTATTCATAATCAATATTGGTATCCATTATTGGAACAAAAGAAATCTTTATCAATATTTAAGTTCATTACCGCAACTTTTAAGATTAAATAGTATTGCCTGTGAACTATTCAAAAATGATTCTCTAAAAGAAATTGATCCAACCATTCAGGAATCTATACGAATTATCGATAAAGATCAAAAATCGTATGTTTTTCTTCAAATTGGAAGCAAAATTGCAGGGAGACTTCGAAGCAATTCTTTGGGGAATACTGGAGGCTTTTCAAAATACTATTTCACTTACAACCATTATTATTATTTGGAGTATTAAGGCAACTTGATACAAAAAGGAAAGAAATTGAGAACTTATTCATATTTGTTGGACAAATCGATTCATTAATCTCGATTGCTTCTTTAAGAAAAGGTCTGGTTAAATATTGTTTACCAATAATAATAAATGGACAGAAAACCCTAATTGCAAATGAGGTATATCACCCCTTGATACAAGATTGCGTAACTAATAACATTTGTGTTGATAGAAAGTCTATTCTTCTGACAGGTTCAAATATGTCGGGAAAAACATCTTTTATCAGAACCATCGGAATTAATATACTAACAGGATTAACATTAAACACCTGTTTCGCCGACCATTTTTCCATGCCTAAAATGAGATTATTCTCGGCTATTAGGATTAGCGACGATTTAATGAATGATAGAAGTTATTATTTTGAGGAGGTTTTGACAATCAAAGAAATGATTTTAAAAAGTGGAAATGGTGTACCAAATTTGTTCTTACTGGATGAGATTTTTAAAGGAACTAATACTATTGAAAGGATTTCTGCTGGGGAAGCTGTTTTATCATACTTATCAAAATCAGATAATATTGTTTTTGTATCAACACATGATATAGAATTAGCCGATTTATTAAAAGAGGAATATGAATTATATCATTTCAGTGAGAAAGTGGATAACAAAACGGTCGATTTTGACTACAAATTAAAAGATGGAAAGTTAAAGAATAGAAACGCAATTAGAATACTTCATATTATCCTGAAACAATAATAAAGGAAGCTATAGAAATATCAAAAGAATTAGATAAAATTACAATTACTCCACAAGATAAACCATAGCGGGGACAGTAGTAAACTAAGGTATACTCTTAATCAAACCATTTTAGTAGCTCAATAAGTTAGTACTCC
>CAWFRW010000025.1:0-71394 GCA_963818295.1 uncultured Bacteroidales bacterium | reverse complement strand
TGCTTAGCGATTAGCCCGTAAAAACAGACCCGTCGGTGGTTCTGTTGTCATCAGTTGTCGGATTCTGATTTGTGCTCCAGCAAATACCGCTTGTTAGTAATCGCTCCACCTCCATTAGATGTAATATTACCACCTGAAACGGCTGTTGTAGTTGTAATTGAACTTATGACTGCAGTTGCAATTGATGGAGCTGTTACGCCGATAGTAGTAAACTGAACATCATTGCCGTAGGATGTACCGACTGAATTTGTTGCATAGGCACGCACATGGTAGACTGTGCCGGGCTGGAGTCCGGTAATGCTGCTTGTGAAGTTACCTGAACCGATCCGTCGGATGATCTGGCATCGCTGTTGTCGGGGCTGCTGATGTTGACCAGCATACACCTTTTTCAGTTATTGCATGCACCGCCATCAGATGTAATATTACCGCCTGAAGATGCTGTTGTAAGTGTAATTGCCGATATTGCAACGGTGCTCAGAGTAGGCGCTGTGGCACAGATGTGTGTAAAAGTTATTTCATTGCCATATGCCGTTCCTGCTGAATTTGTTGCATATGCACGAAGGTGATAGTTTGTTCCTGGCAGCAAGACCGGAAAGGCTGCTTGTAAATGCTCCGGTACCTGAACCATTTACAGTTTTATTGTCATCTGTGGTGGGGCTTACTGTTGTTGACCAGCAAACACCTCTTGCAGTGACATTAGCTCCGCCATCAGATGTGATAATACCTCCTGAAATTGCAGTTGTCATAGTAACTGAACTTGCAATGAGTGGTTGAGAGTACAGGCATACCGACAGCAAGGGTTGTAAATGGAAGATCCTCTCCATATGCTGTTCCTGCACTGTTTGTTGCATATGCACGGACATGGTAGAGAGTTGCAGGCAGCCAATCCTGTAATACTGCTTGTGAATTCACCGCTTCCTCCTCCGTTTGAAGTCTTATCATTATTGATTGTCGGGTTTGCACTTGTTGACCAGCATACACCTTTAACAGATATTGCGCCGCCTCCATCAGATAGTGATAACACCTCCGGAAACAGCAGTTGTCAGTCCCGATAGCTGATATAGCTGTTGTTGGTCAGAGTAGCATATTCCAACCGGGTGCAGTGATCAAATGAGATATCATTTCCATAACCGGTTCCCGTATTATTAGTGGCATAACTGCGTACATGATAAGTTGTTCCAGGCTCAAGGTCCTTCCATGCTGCTTGTGAAAACCCCTGTACCGCTGCCGTTGCTGTTTTGTCAGGCTGGTTGTTGTCGGATTTTCAGTTTTTGCCCAGCAAATACCTCTTGCTGTTACATCTGATCCTCCGTCTGAAGTAATATTTCCTCCTGAAGCAGCAGTTGTTAAAGTTATTGATGTAACTTCAGCTGTGGTCAGAACAGGAACTGAAAGTGTTTCAGTTGTGAATGTGACATCATTCCCGTATGCAGTACCGACACTGTTTATTGCATATGCACGAATATGATAGGTTGTTCCCGGCAGTTAATCCGGAAAGATTGCTTGTAAATGTACCTGTTCCTGTCCCTTCTGATGTTTTATTATCGTCAGTTGTCGGATTTGCAGATGCTGACCAGCAAATACCTCTTTCACTTACAGAGGCACCGCCATCAGAGGAGATGTATTCCGCCTGAAACAGCTGTTGTATGGGTAACTGAACTTGCAGCAGTGGTTGTCAGAACCGGAACAACAAGCGAAGAGGTTGTGAATGATACCTCATTTCCATATGCTGTACCGGCGCTGTTTGTTGCATAAGCACGAATATAATACATTGTGTTGGGAGACAGTCCCGTAATATTGACATCGAAACTTCCCGTACCTTTGCCATCGGAGGTATGTGATCCCGGAAACAACAGGATTCCTGGAGGTTCCCCAGCAAACACCTCTTTCAGTTACATCTGCTCCTCCGTTCTTTGTAATATCACCACCACTGGTTACAGAGTTTATTGTGATATTGGTTGGAGAATTAGTCGTTAAAATAGGTAATGTAACTTCCTTGTCATTGCAGCTTGAGAATGTTATTAATCCAACTAATAGACAAACTAAAACTACATGATCTGTAAATCTTTTCATATTCGGCTTATAAATGATTATTGTGAAATTAACGTATGATAGTATTTCAATTTTCTGATCACTTTGTACAATACTACAATCTGATTATTCATCAGGCTATAAACAGTATTATAAAGCAAATAAAAGTCATTTTCTGATATTTGCATTATTTTTTTGATCAACTGCAATAAAGTGATGATAAATCAAGCTTTTTAAATAATCTGATATTTTAACAATTACAGAATATGAATTGTTTTATTTTTTTATTTTTTTCCCGGTTGCACTGATAGTTAATTCCTCTTTCAGCTCATAAACCTGCGGAATTTTAAATAAAGCCAGATGTTTCGAACAATGTTCCATTATATATTCGGCGGTGAGCCTGGTTTTTCCATCTTTTCTTATAACAACGGTAGCTTTCAGCATTTCACCCTCTATATCATCCTCCACTCCTTCAATTGAGCAGTCAATGACTTCCGGAATTTCAAGTATTACAGCTTCTATCTCTTTTGGACTTATTCTTTTCCCCCTGACTTTTATAATTTCCTTTTTGCGTGCTGTAAGGTAGATATAACCATCATCGTCAACAGTTCCAAGATCACCTGTATAGAGCCATCCGTTCCGGATTGTGTTATCTTGTTCCTTCTTCATCATCAAGATAGCCGAGCATAATATTATCTCCCCGTGCTATGACTTCACCTGTTTCTCCGGGTTTTATATTCTCGCCTGCTTCATTAACTACCCTGAGTTCCACCCCGGGAATTCCCTTGCCCATCGACCCTTTTTTCACCTCGTACAATTCAGGAGGGAGGTAGGAGAGCCTGGCAGTTGCTTCGGTCTGACCATACATCACATAGAATGTGACATCAGGAAAACTGTTACGGAATTCATCGACAAAAATCGGCGGCAGTTTGCCACCGGCCTGTGTAACATATTTTAAATCAGGAAATTTTGTTTCCTTGAATGATTCTGATTTCCTCAGAAGAATCTGGAAATGGCTTGGAACACCTGCAAATCCTGTACATTTATGATCCTTCAGATCTCTTATAATCCCTCCAAGAAAGATGAATGAATTATTTAAAATTACAGATCCTCCAGCTCTGAGATGGGTATGCAGGAGCGAAAGGCCATAACAATAATAAAATGGAAGAACAACAAGCATCCTGTCATCCATTGTCAGATTCAGGTACTCAATTATTGATCCGGTATTTGCAATTAGATTCTTGTGTGAGATCATCACCCCTTTTGGTTTTCCTGTTGAACCTGATGTGAAAATTATCTCGGCACATTGTTCCCTGTCGAAGTCGGGTTCAGGTTTCAGAAATCATCTTTCAATCCGTTCAGCGGCAAAGTGTCAGGAAAAATACATTCGGAGTCCTGAGGGGAAAGTTTTCTTTCAATATCTTTTGTAAGGAAAACCAATACAGGTTTTGTGAGATTATTTATATAATTGAAATTCTCTTTCTCAATACTCGGATCAAGAGGGATACAGATATTCCCTGATTTGATAATTGCCAGGTAGGATGTTATAAAGAACAGGTTATTAGCCGAAAGCAAAATAATATTTTTATTCCGTCCAACCTCCTTTTCAAGCCATGTGGCCAGAGACAGGGAATCCTCATAAAGCTTTTTGAATGAAGTTTCTTCTTTTCCGCCAAGAAAAGGTTTTTCAAGAGTTGAGGTATTTTCGAAAAAATAGTCAAATGCGTTCATCGATGAGTGTTTTTCGTTAATTTTGTATTCGGTTTTTTGATTCTTAACAAGCCGTGTCAATGCAGCATCATTGCATCCTATCCGCCATAATAGTCCCTGATAGGAGCCATCCTCAGGTACTCAGTTGTTTTTCTTTTTCTTTCGAAGTTGCTGAAGAGGTCTCTTACCTTCTCCACAGGTTCTCCCATAACATCGGCAACTTCTTCCGGAGTATAGCCATTCTCATATCCGTACCAGAATCTGTCCATTAATCCGAAAGGAAGCTGAAAGAAGAACTCTTCCTGTGTCTGTTCAGCTGAATAGGTATCGGTAGTAGGTGTTCTTTCAATAATTGCTTTTGGAACTCCAAGATATTCAGCAAGCTGATAAACCTGGGTTTTATAAAGATTTCCTATTGGCATTATATCAGCTCCGCCATCTCCGTATTTTACAAAGAATCCCTGTTCCTGCTCATGTTTGTTTGGTGTTCCGATAACTGCATAATGCAGTGCTTCTGCATGAAAATAGAGTGTTGACATTCTTGATCTCTGTTTGAAATTTGAAGCAGCTACAATCTTTAAGTATTCTTTTACAGGAAGTATCTTATCCTGCTGTTTGCCATTCCTGTCAATGATTGTAAGAGAAAAAACAGGAGGAAGGTTGTTTGAAAGGCCGCCCTGTTTGATGCCTATTTTCATTTTGTAGGTTTTTGGATCATATTCAGGGAATACATTCCTTACTGCATCATCACGTCTTTCATAGCATCCGAAGCCAGAGAGCGCAGGTGTAATGTCTTCTTTTATCACCTTTACACCGAATTTTGAAGTAAGCTCTCTTGCCAGCTGTTCGCTTTCAGGACTGGAATCTTTTTCAGGCATCATAATTCCAAGGACCTTTTCAGGACCAAAAGCTTTTGCAGAAAGGGCAAGACAGACAGATGAATCAATGCCTCCGCTGGTACCGACAACTGCACCAAGCCTTTTTATATTTTGAAAAACGTCATCGCGCATTTTTCTGGTTATCAGGTTAACTACTGATTCCAGATCGTCAAGAAGAATAATATCTTTCGAAAATGGTTTTTTTGAGTTCATAGTAAATTAGTTCTATATTAGTAAATCATCCATAGTTTATGTCTAGACAAATAAAGTTACTCATTCACGATTTTGTGATTTGTCAGCTCGCTGTTGTCTGAAATTCTTCATTGTTGTTTTCAATGAACTGGTAATGAATCAGATGAGTTGAAATGACAGAAGTTAGCACCATATTGTCAATTTCAGATATAACACCTGTTTTTTCCATTCTGGAAATTACACCTGCAACAGAATCATAATTAAAGATTCCTGCTTTCCTTGTACAGGAATCTGAAAGCATATATTTTACATATTCAGGTGCATCTTTATCAAGAAATACACTCTTGATAGGAGCCCTGTAAGCCTGTTTCGGCCTCTTAAGGATATTCTCAGGGATCTTGTTTTTCAGGAGTTTTTTCAGCAGGAATTTTTCATTCAGTCCATTGAGTTTGAAATTTGCAGGTAATGAGGAACAAAATTCAATTACCCGGTAATCGAGGAAAGGGTACCTTCCTTCCACCGAGTTTGCCATTGCCATCCTGTCGCCCTGTGAAGAGAGCAGGTAGCCCGACATGAATACTGTGGTTTCAAGCCATTGTGATTTTGCCAGCTGGTCCCAGTTATTAAAGTTTTCCGGCAATCTTTGTTCAAGAACACTTAGGGAAGAATAATCCTTGAGCTGACTGTTCATGATCTATCTGAAAAGTGTTTTTTGATATGATTTGAATTATTGAATCTTAGCAGATGAGAATATAAAGGATTATCAACATCTTCAAGTTTGTATCCGTAAAACATCTTTGAGTATTTTAGGATTTACATCCTTCATCTGTGACAGATACGGGTATAACTTTTTCAGCAGGAGAGGCCTTATTGCTGAATCAGGCTGAGAAGCCCAGAATCTTTTTATTTTTGCTTCCTTGAAAATATCGTAACCTCCCAGGATCTCATCTGATCCCTCTCCGGTTACAACCACTTTGATTTTGTTGTCTCTTACAAGTTTTGAAAGAAGAAACATTGGTGCCGGCGCTGTACGGAGCATTGGGGTTTCCGAATGCCATATCACCTTTGGAAATGAATCTGCTATATCCTTTGAAGTGCAGACCATCGATTTATGAGTGGTGTTAAAATATCTGGCTGCCTCATTCCTGGAAAGGTGTCTCATCAAAATCTTTTTCATCGAAGCCGATTGAAAAGGTATTCAGGATCCCGGGTTCAATATCTTTTATATATGCAACTGTTGCACTGGAGTCAATTCCACCGCTGAGATATGCAGCCACTTCGACATCTGCTCTCAGTCGGATTCTGACAGCATCGGAGAATAACTCATGAAAGCGATCCATGGCATCATGAAGTGAAATGTTTGCAAGGCTGGATTGTCAAACTTCAGTTCCCAGAATTTTTCAGTTTTTAGTCCTTTACGGCTATATGTGGCACAATGTCCGGGAGATAATTCATAAATGCCTTTATATGGTGTATTGGGAGTAATTGTTGACCAGAATGTATATACCTGCGATAGATTTTCAGGACTTAGTTCCCTCCTGATATGATTTAATCTGAAGAGTGCTTTAATCTCTGATGCAAATGAAAATACACCATTATCTGATATTGTAAAACAACGGACGGATGCCTACTCTGTCCCTTGCAATAAATAACTCCTCTTTCTTATTGTCCCAGATGGCAAAAGCGAACTGTCCATTCAGTATTTCAAGACATTTCCTGCCATAGATTGAGTAAAGCTGAACTAAGTACCTCAGTATCTGACATTGTTCTGAATAGTGTTTCCTTTGTCTTCAAGATCCTTGCGCAGTTCCTTATAATTGAATATTTCACCATTGAAAACAATCCAGTATCTTCCGGAGAGATCGGAGAGTGGCTGTTGCCCTCCTCCAATGTCAATTATACTTAGTCTGACATTTCCTAACGTTGCACAGGGGGAATGGTAAATACCACTTTCATCGGGACCTCGGTAACTGATTGAACGGAGCATCGATTCCACATTAGCCCGGCTGTTTGCCTTGCTTTTGTAATCAATTATACCACAGATGCCGCACATTCCCGATTATTAATTTTTCCTGATAATAAAATCAGTGATTGCATTTATTGATTCAAAATTTTCCTCAACGAGATCAGATCATTGGTTTTTATTCCAAATTCCTCCTCAAGGAAAGTAATCAGCACCATAAATCCCATTGAATCAAAGTATCCTTCCTTGAAAATCAGAGAATCATCTTTAATTTTTTCCTTGTCAACATACACTGCCTGGAGAACATAAGTTCTGACTTTTTCCTTTACTAAATTATTATCTGCCATGGGTTTAATTCAAGTTTGTTTTGTATTACAGTTTATAATATTATAAATATATTCGTTATTGACACGATTTGAATCTATGCCATCTGATTCAAACAGGTATTATCCCTTTTTATAATAGTGATTATAGCGGCCGTAACGGCTTTTCTTAATGCTCAGATCATTGAATATGACATCGAAATTTTTAATTTTGTTAATGCTTAAGATGTTAAGCACATCCTTGAAAACATCTTTTCTGGTGTGATTGTTTCTGCAAACAAGCAAATTCAGACTTGCATATTTCATCATAAGTGAAGCATCAGCAACAAGTCCTGCAGGTGTTGTATCGATAATAATATATTCATACTTGTCCTTCAGATAATTCATAAGTTCATCAAGTGATCCTGATTCAATCAGCTCAGCAGATCCTGGTAAAATAGGACCTGAGGGTATAAATGAGAGATTCGGGACATCGGTTTTTTGAATTATATCATCGATAGTTGACTTATGTATCATATAAGTTGAAAGACCGGTTGAATTTTCCATTTTGAATTTTTCATGAAGAGTCGGTCTTCTAAGGTCGCAATCAAGGATTATGGTTTTATAACCGACTGAAGCAATTGATGCAGCAAGGTTAAACGAAATAAAGCTTTTTCCATCCTGTGGCTGCGATGAGGTGATCATTATTACTTTCAGTGGTTCTGACTTGAATCTCAGGAATAAACTGCTTCTGCAGATTCCTGAACGATTCGGCAACTGATGATCCGGGAAGTTCACTTACAACAGCCTCAGTTTTATAGGAATTACTATAAATAACGCTTAAGGCAGGCCTGTTGAGTAAGTCGCTCAAGATCATAAGTGCGTGTTATCTTTTCGTTGAAGAAGCTCTTCAGAATCACGATAAGTTGTCGGAATCATCAATGCCAGGAAGAATGCAATCATCCAGTTGAACACTGTTTTGGGGGAAACAATTAAACTGGAGATTTCACGGGCCGGCTCAAGAACTTCATAATCGGGGTAGTTTGATGCCATTGTGATTGCTGCTTCTGACCTTTTCTGAAGAAGGAATGTATAGAGTTCATTGCTGAGGTTGAATTTTCTCTGCATGCTTACCATATTAAGCTCAGTTCTTGGAAGTTTTGCAATTTCCCTTGAAAGCTTGTCTGCCCTGTAATTCAGCTCATTCTGTGTAAGATTGAGAGTATTCAGGTTATTTGTAACATTCTCGATAATAGCCTGTTTCTGAAGTTTGATCTTATTTTCAATCTGTCCGATGAAAAGGTTTTTTTCAGCATTATTGCTTGAGATACTCGATTTCTGGGTATTCAGAGCCAGAAGATCCATAATGAGCTGGTTCATTATAGGATCTACAACATTTGCTGCCGAAGGAGGTGCAAGTCCTGCAATATCCTGATTCTTATTGAAATAGTCAAGAATGTAATTGTAATAACGTTCCTGTACCTGAAGAGATGAACGGTCAGATTCGATCTTTGTCATCTGTTCGATTGCCTGGCGTCCCTGGTAACTGAGGTCCATAACCTGGTTAGCTGAGCGGTAATCTTTCAGTTTTGATTCCGAAAGAAGAAGTGAATCTGATATTTCAGATATCTGTGATTCGATAAAATTTATTGTGCTGACTGCGAATGTATTCTTTTTTGAAAGATTGTCATCAAGGTATGCCTGGAGATACTTGTTCAGAAAGTCGATTGTGAGCCGCTGGTTTTTACCCTGAAATGTCACCTTTATCAGTGATGATTTGAGACTGACAGGCAGAGCTGTAAGCTTTTTGAGATATTGCTGCGACAGGTAGTCGAGATGATAGAATTCAAAAAAGTGACGACTGTCTATCATTTGATTTTGGATTGTAAAGCTCCTTGTTGAGTGAGACTGAAAATTTGTAATTCTTGTTGCTGATGGTTTCATTGAACTTGCAGATTGTATCAGTTTCAAGGATATTGTGTTCACTCACTACCTGGTTATCAACGTAATTGTACATTGAAACCTCTTTCTGAGAAGCTCTCAGCCTGAAAGAATTTTCGTCGAGGATCTCAATATAAAGCCTTGCATTTAGAGGCTGGATATGAGATTTATCAATTATTACTGTATAGGGAGCCATCGGATACAGCTGCTTCACCTGTCCGAACAGCTTCTTGCTTTCATTGAAATATCCTATTTCAAGATTAAGCTTGCTGAGGGTGGATGAGACAAGTGAAAATGAAATAAGACTGTTAATATCATTCTGGAGATTTCTGGAATCTACAAATGACTCACCACCACGGAAGAGACCATTTGATTCAAGAAGAGATGTACGTTTATCCTGAACAGGTCCGATAATAGAGGTTACCTCATTTACTGTGGGTGAAAACTTATTGATAAAAAATGCTGCAGCCATGCAGACTGACAAAGCTGGCAATATATAGATACTTGAAAGATAAAGCTGTCAGGATAAATTCCTTGATATTAAAAGCTTCCGATGATGGATTCGTTGTAATTTGACATTTAAGAAAATATTTATAAAAATGGATTTAAAGAGATCAGTTAAAAGTAAGTCCGGTAAAAAGTAATATTGCTATGAGAGTTGTAATTGATGATAGTACTGTAGTATATGTAATATTCTGGTAACTTGTTGATACAGCTTTCAAAGGTTCAACAACAATCACATCATTTGACATAACATAATAGGTATCCTTTCCTGAAATTTTTGAATCGGAAAGATTTAATCTGTGATGCATTATTTTGTCACCTTCATTCCGGATAAGAATAATATTCTTTCTGTTGCCATATCTTGTGATTCCTCCTCCAAGACCCAGGGCTTCATATATATTGAGTTTATCCTGTGAAAAGGTATAGACACCCTGTCTTTGAACCTCACCCAAGAACAGTAATCTGGTTGTCAACATATTTGACGGTTATTGATGTATTTGAAACATAATCATTCAGCGCTTTCTGTATCTTTTCAGCGGCTTTTGCCGTTGTGAGTCCTCCAACATTTATGTTGCCGACAAAGGGGAAATTAATATTTCCGGCTTCATCTACCAGGTAACCTACAACGCTGCTTCCTGCGTCGCCATATCTTATCTCTTCACTTGTATTGAATATAAGACTGGTCTGAGGATCAATGCTCACAACTTTAATGTACAAGTTTGTCAAATGGCGAGATGAGCTTCTGGGTTCTGGGATTGACTCCAGGTTCTTCAAGATCATTGATGTCGTTGAAATAGCTTAATTTTTCCACTGGTACACATGAAACTGTGAAGAGCAGCAATAGAAGTAGGATTGTTTTAAATTGACTGAAATTCATGCTTTTAAGTATAAATCATGTTTAAATATTACGTTTTACAGACCTGTTCTCTGAAAAACTGTTGCAATAGTTTTGAGTAAAATTATGAAATCTAATCGTAGTGACCAATTGTCAATATATGCCAGATCCATTTCCATCCATTTTTCAAATTTGATACTGTTTCTGTCAGGTTTTATCTGCCAGAAGCATGAGAGGCCCGGTTTTACTGATAGTCTGCTGAAGCTGCCAGCGCTTGTATGATTTTGTTTCTTCCGGGAGCGGAGGGCGCGGTCCGATAAGCGACATTTCACCCTTCAGAATATTGAAGAGCTGTGGCAGTTCATCCAATCCTGATTTTCTGAGGACTTTACCGATTGATGTAACACTGGGATCATCTTTTATTTTAAAAACAGGTCCGTCAGCCTCGTTTTCAGCTTCCAGCTCCTTTTTATGTTTCTCAGCATCCGCGATCATTGTCCTGAATTTATAAAGGCCAAACTGACGGCCTCTCAGACCCACACGTGTCTGTTTGAAAATTACCGGACCCGGCGATGTAATCTTTATCATAATTGCAATACCCAGCAGGACAGGTGATAAGAATAATTGTAAGAAAAAGTGAGATAGCTGATATCCATTATCTTCTTAATCGTCAGAGCAAATAAATTGTGGGGGATATTGATAAAAGTAAGGAACTTCTCATCCCCGATATGTTGTTTTGATCGCATTTGTCAGCTTGATGTTGCTGTCCTTATACCTGCAGGCTGAATACAACTCCAAGCTCTTCGCATGATCTTACTGTCTCCCTTACCTCTGATGGAATAACTTTGCTTTTCAGATAAAGAACTTCATCAAGGATATCTACCTCCATCAGGTCATTAAGAACAAGAAGGTACTGCTCGGGAAGCAGAATGATGCTTTTTTCGTATTTTTCCTTGATCATATTGGAGGCTGTAAAGATTGCCACTATCCTGTATCCCCATTCCTTGTTCGTCAGAAGGGTTTCAATAAAGGGCAGGGATGATTCATCGGCTATTAAGTACAATATTTACCTGGTTAAAACCTTTTGCCCTGTAAGTCTTGAATACATGGTATTCGATCAACCTTGCAAAAAACAGAAAAATAAAGCCAAAAATTGCAAACTCAATCAGGAATAGCCTTGATATCTGGTAGAGTTTGAAAGCAAAATAGAATAACAGCAGAAGAACAATAACGAGTACTGTAGACTGCAAATACTCCATCAACAGAGACCCATGGTCCTCTTTGTTCTTGGAATTTCAGTGATCTGAATTAGATAGAGAATCAACAGCCAGAAAGGCGTAATCAGAAAGAAAAGCTTTAAGTAATCTTGTGTGATAGAAAAAAAAACCTCCGTAATCAAGATAATTTATATAATAGGAACACTGAAATGCAAAAGTAATTGCCAGAATGTCGATTGCTCCCAGTATAAACTTCTCCCATCTCCTGAAAAACGGGATCATTTTTTGCTAAACAGAGAAACATCAATATCCATAATCCAAATACTAAAAAACTCAAATTATATTCAACTTAAAAAGTTGATATGAACTACCTGTCAACTGTAAAACAACCTGCAAAATTACTATTTCGAGCACGAAGTTGTAAAATTGATTGCAGAAAACTTTTTGCTTCCTTAATCTGGCTAAGCTCCTTCAGGCTGATCCCCGTCTCTATATTCTTCATCTTGTATACATTATAATAGTAAGTGTGCAGGGAAGAAAGGACAATTATGTCAGGATCATTTGTCAGACCTGCTTCTTTTATATATTGTGAAAAGTTTCCGCAACCATCAGCAGTCAGAATTTCAGATAGTGCATTGTTTTCCAGGCAATCTTCAGAATTTTTCCTTAAATTAAAATATGCATTAACATTTTGATTATTAACTACATCTAATTCATTTGCCGGAATCAGGTTTCTCATTTTTTTCGCTGTAAACTAAAAAATAAAATTAATCTTTAAGAGCATTTAAATCAATAGGTTGCTCTAAGCTGATCTGCCTTGAGATCAATTCTATTTATCACTTAGTCCTTTCAAATTGTAATTATATCATATATTTTAAAACGATTGATACAATAAATAGTTCGATTTGTCAAAAGCGCTCAATATTTATAAACAATTTTAATAAATCTTCAAGGATAAAATTCTGGTTGAATTTTTTAAACAGTCACATAATCAGGCATATACATTAGTACAGAATGTTAATATTCCCGGAGGGAAACGATTTTTGTATTTTGACTAATAGCACTTTTTTATGGACAAATTTTACAACCTAATTAGAATGCTTTTTACCATGTTGATTTACAGATCGTTAGATTTGTATTTGCAGCATACCTGTTATTAACCAGGAAACAATTCTTCCTTGAAAAGGGTAAAGGTAATACAAAAATCAGATAGTCGGAAACAGGAGGCCTTTCTATGGAAAATCCATTGGATTTTCAGCGCACTTTATTCAGAAGCCGGATATTTCTATGATAAAAGTGAATCAGTTTTCAAAGTGCGCTGACTCTGGGCACAAAAATATGTCATACCCATGAGCTCTGTCATATCCATAACTTTGAATCCGTTATTGTCGAGTAGCTGATTAACATTTTTTCCCGAGAGATATTTATTGGGTTTTGCATCCAGAATATTGAAGATCGTATTAAGAAATGGCACTGTGGATACTATTCCATCTGATCTCCTCTTCTGTTTGTATATCTTGACGGTCATCGGAGGAAATCTTTTCCTGAACGAAAATCCGCTCTGCCTTTTATTGTCGACAAAACATCCTATCAGGTAACATTTTGGAGGCAATATAAGGAACATGGAATGAAGAAAATTGTTATTTCCTTTATGTGATTGAGCTCCTTGAGGTTGACAACTGTTCTTATATTCTGCATTTCCTCTGCATCATAGTAATAATGATGTATTGAGGAAAGTACAAGAATCTTTGGATCACGTGACAATCCAAGCCATTCAATATAGTGTCTGAAACTTTCATTGCCTTCGGATGACAAGAATTTCTGAAATGCAATTGAATTTAATAAAATCAGCAGTATCGCTCTCAATCGTTACCTGAAGTTGCTAATTCTTTGATTATTAACTCTTTTCTGTTTCTTTGTCTGGATCCTGCCTTTCATTCGAAATATATATATCGTCAAGTATGAAATTAGGCAATTCAGGAGCTAAAGTCAATATACGGAGGCTGTTTTAACAAAAATACATTTTTCGGCTAAAATTCCATTTGTCTTTAAAAATTGCCATTTCGTCACTTAAATATTATCATTTTATAAACAAATTTGATTATTTTGTCAAAAATGCATTAATTTTATCAACGTTTTTAAAAGATTTCAACAATGTCATTCGGTTGCTTTGATTGAAGTATCTGATATATAGAGCATAGGGCCTGTTTATAGTCATTTTTGAAGGGTACGGTTTTTGTTTAATCAATTTTGACCAATGGCTGATTTTTAATGGTATAAATTTGTATATTGCTGAATATTAATGATAGAGTAGAATCCTGATTAAAACTGTAAAAGTGATCTTATTGAAATGAATCACGGAAAAATTGTCTGAGGGTAACCTGAATTGAACTAATAAAGTTTGGATTTTAATCCGGGATGTGAATGAAAAAATGACAGGTGGAATTTGAACTTTGGGCTTCTTTTATACAAACAAACTGATTTATTTGATGATCACTGCCATGTTTTTGATGAAAAGCTTGTGACTTATAAAATAATTAGCAAAATTTATATAAAATTTAATCAGGGAAAAAAGGTCCTTTCAGACAAAAACTATGAAAGAATTTACTAACCTTTTTGTTGAGTCAACTCCGAAGACGCCTCAGATAGATCTGAATCAATATAACGGAGAACTTATTCTCTATGGGAGGTCAATCCCTGAAAATGCTGCAAAGGTGTATGATCCGGTTTTAAACTGGGTTTCGCAGTATATCCTTAATGCAAGGCCTACTACAAATTTCAGGCTCAATCTTGAGTATTTCAATACCTCCTCTTCAATCTGGCTTGTAAAAATTCTGAAAGTGCTTATCCAGATCAAGGATCCTGATTATGTTCTGATTCTGCATATCTATATTCCTCTGGAGGATTTTGAAGATATGGAGGAGTCCGGCGATCTCAAGGATGGCATTTTCACCGATTTCAGATATTCTTTATGACTCTGCTCGTAAGCATCGGAATAAAAGTCTACGGGATGGACGACAACGAGAAGATTGTTAAAGAAAAACTGATATTTATCTGAAAACATTTTTAGCCTTCAGTGAATTGGCAGACTGTAAGCAGGCACTGCTAATTCAATATCTTCAGAATCAAATCAGTGATTCGAAGTTTCTATTTGAATAAGGTCAGATCGAGTGACCTTGTTTCGTTTTTAAATGCTGCTACAAAAGCCTGTGGATAACCTGATTTCTGACATATCCGCTGCAATTCCTTGGCAGGAGCAAGAGTAGTAAATTCCCCGATTGTATAACGGTATGCATTCAGATAAAAATATTCGTAGGTTTTATAAGTCGTGTTATTTATAATTATCTGATTTTCCTTTCGGGCTTTTGTTGTTGTAAGAAACTGTACCCTGTAAACAACAACATCCTTCAATTTTTCCGGTAAAGCAGTGGTGGATTTGATTGTCACAACTTTTGCTGCTGATGAATTCGGGGCAGGTGCTGGCCGGAGTAGTTTTTTCAGGTTCTTTTACTGCAGGTTTGGCTGTTCGGCGCTTTGATCTCTTCAGCAGGTTTTGAAGCAACAAGTTCGCTGAGCTCTGGTTTGCCATTGAATATATAAGAAATTGATAATGGATTATTATCGGCCATTTCCTGTGCGAGGGTAACCTTATATAATTGCATAGTGCCATTACCTGATTTTTTCCTGTGTTGTATAGAATGCACTCTTCCCATCCGTTTTATCAATGGCAAATGCTATATCATCATTTTCGGAATTTATTCTGTGGGAGAGATTAACAGGTTTTTCCCATGATTCTCCGTTGAATCTGCATGTGAATATGTCATACCCGCCATATCCGGCCAGACCATCGGAGGAGAAAAACAGGTTATTATCCTGGTCAAGATATGGGAAACATTCGAAACGAATCGTATTAACCGAATTACCAAGGTTTTCAGGCTTTGACCATTTATCACCATCATTCCTGACGATGAACAGATCTGTTCCTCCATGAGCTCCCGGCCATATCAGAGGCAAAGATCATTATTTTTCCATCCTTTGATAACGCGGGATGTGTGTAGATATAATTTCCTGTACAGAATTCGAGTGGATTTTCATCAGCAACCCAGCCTGACTCCTTTTTATCATTAAGTTTAATTACAGCGCGGTAGATTTTTTCCTTTTTTTCCTTCTTTGGTATTTTTGTGAAATACATTGTCTTGAAATCATTGCTGAAGGTAACAGCTTCACAGGGAAATGAAAAGGATGTTGATGGAGAAAAAAGCTGATGCATACCCAGTGAGGTATCCTTTACGATAGCCGTATATGCCTCAATTGAACCAAATGAAACATGACTTGGCAGCATTTTACCCTCATATTTTGTGTTTGAGAGGAATATAATGCCACTCCTGAAAAACTGAACGCCGGAAGAGGGTGGGATGATCTCAAGATTAAAAGAATCTACTTTTAAATAGCCGACTAATCCCGTTGTGTCATGTGCCGGTTCAGTCGAGGGAGCTGCTGAATCGGACAGCTGATCTTTTTTCAGTTGTTCCTGATGTCAGTAATCCAAGAGTGATGCAGCATAATGTTATTATTTCAGGAAGTCTTTTCATACAAGAATAAAATATAGTTTACCAACGACTTCGTTTTGACAATCTTGATTTATCAGCCTGAAAATTCCACCCTAAAGTAAATTCCACGATTGGGGGCTTTTTGTAATAAGCTGTTTTTCTTGGCAGTTCATAAAATGCTCCAAGCGAAATTCTCGGAAACCTGTACTGGAAGAAAAATGAAGTATTCCCATCAGTCAGAAAGTAGGATCCAAGACAGATATTATCAAGATAGAGTTTTAAAATCGGAGTAATGTTGTCTTTTATATCACTGAATGTGGAGTCTGTTGCATCGATCAAAAGCGAAGGCTCAAGAACAATATTCTGACTCTTGCTGAGTATAAACTTATATCCGATCGTAAAAAAGTACTGTCTCGGCAGGGGAATCTCATAATTCCCGAGGCTATCAGCCTTACCCGGATTTCCAAGAATGTTAACGGCTGAAAACCCTGTGAATAAATTGGTTCCGTAGTAATATACACCTGCATCAATATTGGGAAAGAAACTGTTCTTTGTTGCGGATCCTTCATCTGCGATGCCTGTGTCGAGCATATTATAAATGCCTTTAACGGCTGCCCCGAAAGAAAGGAATGATAACTCTTTTGTGCTTAAGCGGGATCTGAATAGATCCTGCTGCACTGACTCCAATATTATGAGAACTGCCGTTCTTATCATTGAATATCGAACCTCCAAGCCCAAATCCATTGAACTCCTTCAGCTTTGGTGATGAGAAATAGCCTGGTTTTGTTTTTGAGAGCCTGGCATTTCCGCTGAGAATCTGTGTATTCGATTCTCCCTGAAAAGCTGCATTCAGATCGAGAGTTGTATAATCCTTGCTTCCCACCATTGCCGGATTATATACATAGGGAGTAAAAACCCAGTAAGTGAGTGGATTAAGTGATGTCTGCTGAGCCGATGACACATTGCAAAAATTTATTATTGCCAGTGAAATCAAAATTCTTTTAATAAATCGCATATAAGATTTTAAGTCCATAACTTCAAGATAAAACAGAGAATCAACCTAATTTTACATTTTAAAATCAGAATCTGTTTTTATGATTATTCATTCTTAAAACGATCCTAAGTTCAGGATATTATACTTCAAATATCAAAAAAGCATCCACATTGCAGCCATATACATATTAATAAACACCGCATAGCTCCAAATTGTTCCGGTCTGGGTCCGGTTCATTTCAGTATGCCTTGTTTAATCTTAATTTGAAATTACTACATCCCAGCTTCCCCGTTCGTTGATCAGAAACTCAAATTGAACATCGTATTGCGTTGTCCTTAGCAGGTTCCATGTTCGATACTTTACTTTTACAGTTACCGGGAATATAATATTATCAATACCATAATAACTTCCATTCCTGTATTCACTTCCGCTGTCATAAGCCAGACTAAAATCTACAATACCGGAGCTGTTATCCCGACCGGCCTGAGTTATTCTGATTTTTACCCTGTCAGCCTTTTCCGGAGCTTTTGTAATTGTGTACCTCGTAACACTCATGCTGCGGATAATCTTGTATGGAGAAACAGCTTTCTTCCCAATATATTGGTCCTGTTTCCACATTCCCGTGACAATCGAATCAGGATATACCATCTTGCCATTGCCTTCCATCATGCCGTTATTCCATTCTCCTTCATAATAAACGCCGTTTGCCCATTTGTATGTACCTGTTCCATCAGGCAGCCCTTTACTGAACTGCCCCTCGTAACGGTCAGTTCCCTGGGCAATCCCTTTCCCATGGGCAAGCCCTTTTTTACAGTCACCTGAATAAGTGCCTGAAATTTCCGGCTTTAAGGACTTTGCAGTCTGTTTGTTGTGCGAAAGTATTGTTTCCTGCAATAAGAAGCAAAATGAAGAACAGTTTTTTTAACATCGGAGGAGTTTTAATGGTGGTGTATTTAATCTGTGTCCTGATGCAGGTCGTATTTCGAAACACAGAAACAAATATATTTAATTTCGGGCAGTATAATAAAATGGAATGCCAATTATATTTTGAATATTTATTCCGGATCATAATGTTATTCCTCAGATAAGTGACTATCAGGCACACTATAACTGACCTTTTAAACACTGATTTTATGTCATAACTTGTCGCATATTTATTATATTTATGTTTTTGCGTTCAGAAATTTTTATCAATTAATCCATTTTATCTAAATGATCAGGATTTATCCGAGTTACATCCGGACAAACATGCGACGCTTTCAATTAAGAGTCTGTTTTATTCTTCCCGTTTTAGTTCTTTACTGTGTTTCAGCCAAAGCAGGAATACTCCCGACCGGTCTTCGTTGCGAATATCTCGAAAATCCTCTTGGAATTGATGTGGCACAACCCAGGTTATCATGGTACGTCACTTCTGACGAGCGCGGTCAGCTGCAGACAGCATACCGCATACTTGTGGCATCCAGCGATGAAAAGCTGAGGAATGATAATGGTGATCTATGGGATAGTAAAAAGGTCCTTTCGGAAGAGTCTGTACAGGTCTTATACGCCGGCATAAAACTCAGTTCAGGGATGAAATGCTTCTGGAAGATAAAAATATGGGACAGGGATGGCAACGAAACATCCTGGAGCAAAACAGCATACTGGACTATGGGTCTGTTACAACCCGGTGACTGGATCGGCTCCTGGATTGGAGCCAGGCCAGGTACTGCATCAGGACTCCGTAAATCTTATCGTGACGGCAAACCTTCTGAAGCCGGTGCGGTTGATCCTGCCGATGCACCCGCAATCCTGCTCCGGCGAGATGTTAATTTTGAAAAACAACCTGTCAGGGCAACTGCCTATATATGCGGGCTTGGTTACTATGAGCTCTATATTAATGGCAGCCGTATCGGGGATCATCGCCTCGATCCTGCATTTACCGACTATATGCGTCGTGTATTGTACGTGACTTATGATGTGAGCGACCAGGTGAAAACCGGTTTGAACACAATAGGTGTTATCCTTGGCAATGGTTTTTACTGTCTGCAGACACCTGACCTTTTTCAGCTTGAAAAAGCTCCGTGGCGTACTCCTCCAAGAATGCTTCTGAATATCGTTGTGGAATTCAGCGACGGTAGTAAATCTACACTTATGTCAGATAAAAACTGGAAATGGACGACAGGTGAAATAAGGTTCAATTGTATCAGAGGCGGTGAAACGATTGATGCAGGAAGCAATCCGGGATTATGGCTTGAGCCTGATTATAATGACAGCTCATGGACACAAGCGCTTGAAGTTTCTCCTCCGTCCGGACAGCTCGCTTCCCAGATGATAGGCCCCGTCCGACAGGATGGTCAGTTCAGCCCGGTGAAAATCAGCGAACCAAAACCCGGTGTCTATCTGGTCGATTTCGGCCGGAACATGGCAGGCTGGGTTAAATGGAAGACTACAGGCAGAAAAGGTCAGCATGTGACTCTTGACTATAATGAAGTGCTGAATGAAGATGGTACGCTTGATGTGACAGCCAATACAACACATACCTATGGCCGTTACCAGCATCAGGAATGCATTTTAACGGGTGCAAAGGATGAAGTTTTTGAGCCTCGCTTCACATACCATGCGTTCCGGTATGTCGAATTTCATGGGCTCGACAGGGCGCCTGTTCCCGGGGAACTGACTGCCATTCGTCTTCACACACAGTTGAGAAAAACAAGTTCCTTCGAATGTTCTGACAAACAGCTGAACCAGCTTCACGATGCGGCGCGCCGTACTCTTGAAGACTGCACATGGAGCGGCCCTGCCGCCGAACCGGTGAGGGAAAAAGTTATCTGGCTCGGAGATGACAATTTCTGTCAGGATGCATATTTTTACCTTTTCGATTGTTCCCAGCTATATAGAAAACATGTATTCGACCTCATCGACTCACAGGAATCCGATGGCCATATCGGACCGGTGGTGCCTACTGGGGGTTGGGGTGATCAGGGGAAAGGTACAATAGCTGAACTTCATTACTGCGATAGTCCCTGGTGGAGCATTGGTCTTGCCCTGGGCGTACAGCGCCTGAGGACAGAGTATAATGATAAGACAACCACAAGCGATGCCTATGCTGCTGTTTGCCGCTATACTGACTTCCTGACATCTACTGCCCATGATGGGATCATTGACTGGGGTTTGTGGGACTGGCTGCCCAGAGCCGGAAGCATCGAAACCAAATCAGAATTCACCTCCACTGCCGCCTATTTTTACCAGGCAAAGCTGACAGCCAGTCAGGCCGCACTTTTGGGTAAACAGGCCGATGCAGATAAATACACTTCTCTGGCTGAAGCCATAAAGCATAGCTTCAATACTCGTTTTTACAATGAATCAACAGGTCGTTATGCACTGGGATCTCAGACCGCCCAGAGCCTTCCCCTGATGCTTGACCTTGTCCCTGATGGTGAAAGAGACCTCGTGATTAAAAATCTTGCCGGGCTTGTTAAGCAGGCAGGCAACAGGCTGGAGACAGGCTTCATCGGGACCTTGCCTGCCTTGTATTCCCTGACGGATGCCGGATACGGGGATCTTGCATTCGATATGGTCAGAGAAGGATGGTTCCATATGCTGAAAAACGGAGATGCCGAGTACTCTGGGAGAGTCGCCTTATACAAAATACGGAGGCTATGGCTCCGGACATCATCAGTTCGGCGCATGCATCGCCGGATGGATGTATCGCTGTCTGGCCGGTATAAGGCCTGATCCGGACGGTGCCGGATATAAAAGCTTTGTAATAAAACCTGCAATAATCAGCGATCTCAGCTACGTGAAGGCAACGTATGAATCAGTTTATGGCCTGATTGGCAGCTCGTGGAGGAGGGATGGAAACATGCTTGCTCTTGACGTGACTGTTCCTCCCAATTCAACAGCTCTGATATATGTTCCTTCACGGGATGAAGCAAATGTGAACGAATCAGGTTCCAGGGCATCCGGCTCCCCTGGTGTAACATTCATAAGGTCTGAGGATAAGTATATTGTCTACAAAGTGAAATCAGGACGATATAAATTCAGATCGGCCCTTCCTGCTAAATTAACTGATACATTATAAACATCTTAAATAAATTACAATGAAAAAAACAGGTTACTTTTTCTTAATGCTGCTGTGTTCTTTTACAGGAATTTTATCAGGCTGCAGGCAGAGATACGAAACTACTGCAAAAAAAGAGATCACAGTATTGGAAAATGAGAAATGGTGGGGAGGGGCGGTACTTGATGGGCGCAATTCCCCATTGAACGACAAGCCATTTGTCTATGATCAGTACGCTGATTGCAAGACTAATCAGGCAGCACCTTTCTTTATTTCAGATAAGGGGAGATACATCTGGAGTGAAAAGCCTCTCAAAATTGAATTTAAAGCCGGTAAGATAATTGTTGAATCCAGAGGAGGTGAAGTTGTCTGGGGAAAGGCAGGAGAAACCCTGAGGGATGCATATCTGTATGGAAGCAGAAATTTTTTCCCGGCCTCCGGCAAGATTCCCGATCAGTTGCTGATCACCTCTCCGCAGTACAATACATGGATCGAGCTTCAATACGACCAGAATGAAAAGGATATCCTTAAATATGCGGAAGGTATTCATTCAAACGGATTTCCGGCTGGAGTTATCATGATTGATGATAACTGGCAGGATCGTTATGGCACATGGAGGTTTGATTGCGAAAAGTTCACTGATCCTGCAGGAATGATAAAGAAACTTCACTCGATGGGCTTCAAGGTTATGCTTTGGGTAGTGCCATTTGTGAGTCCTGATTCTCCTGTCTACAGATACCTGGCAGAGAAAAAGCTGCTGATTTTTGCTGACAGCCTGAAGACAAAGCCGGCAATAATTGAATGGTGGAACGGGGCAAGCGCCCTTGCTGATCTTTCAAATCCCGGTGGGTATGCCTGGTTCAGGGAGCAGCTTAATTTCATGATGAGAGAATATGGAGTGGACGGTTTCAAATTTGATGCGGGCGATCCGGAAAGTTATGTGGGTAAATATTCATTTGGGAATCTAAACCCGAATGATCATTGCGAAGCCTGGGCGAAACTTGGCCTTGAATTTCCGCTCAATGAATTCAGGGCATGCTGGAAGATGGCCGGCCAGCCTCTTGTACAAAGACTGAGAGATAAAAGCCATACATGGGATGATGTGCGGGTTCTGATTCCTGATATGATCGGTCTTGGATTGATAGGCCACCAGTTTGGCTGTCCTGATCTCATAGGCGGAGGAGAATGGACTTCATTCCAGGATAGTTCAATACTTGATGAAGAACTTATAGTCCGATCGTCACAGGTAAGTGCACTTATGCCAATGATGCAGTTTTCGGTGGCCCCGTGGAGAGTGCTCAACAAGTCCAAACCTTGCAATATGCAAAAACATGGCAGATCTTCATTACAGGATGGGCAGTGAAATTCTTGGAATAGCAACGGAATGTGCCTGCTCCGGAGAACCGATGGTGCGAAACCTTGAGTATGAATATCCTGGTAAGGGATATGAAGAGGTGAAGGACCAGTTCATCCTGGGAGGTAAAATCCTTGTGGCCCCTGTTGTAAACAAGGGTCAGCGTTCAAGGAAGGTAATTTTTCCTGAAGGCAGCTGGAAAGGTGATGACGGATCTCTTGTAAAGGGACCAGTCTGTCCAGACAATTGAGGTCCCGCTTGAAAGACTGCCCTGGTACAGAAAAATTCAGAACTGAAGTCAGGTTCCTTAATTTACTTGTTCAGTTATACCTGCCAACAGAGTTCTAGGCAGAAACATTAACCACTCAAAATATTTATATATGAAGATAAAACAAATCATCATGGCAGCTCTCTTTTTTGCTGCTGCAGGAATTGCTGAAGGGCAGAAATTTGCCATCTGTATCAGGAAATGTGCTTACCCTCGACAATGGCGTTATAAAAAGAGTTATTCAGTTGGACACTGACAATCATGGGATCATCTCAAAGAGCTATTCTCTTAAGAAAACAGGAGATGAATTTTTATCGGCGGGTTCGGCAGACTTTTATTTTGAAGCTGACGGGAAACCATTTACAGGGCCTGACAACTGGAACACAGTAAATGTTAAAACCGTGGATGGTGAGAACAGGGGTAACGGGGCAGTAATCAATCATGGAAAATCACTCAGTCCGGATTAAAGATCAGTATCACATATATGCTTTACCCTGACCTTCCCCTGATACGGAAGAAGATCTCCTTTCTGAATACTGGGAAGAAGGATATTAAACTTGAAGCGCTTGACATAGAGAATCTTCAATTTGGGAATACTGCTGTAGGAATTGAATGCTGGGTAATGCATAACTATGCACGTCAGAAATCTCTCGGACAGTATATTGGTGATTGTTACGATCCGGTTGTTGTTGTACATGAGATAAATAAACATCGCGGATTTGTCCTTGGCAATGAGGCGCCCGGTGTTATGAAGCGAACCTCTGCCTTTCTGAAACCAAACCAGCTGACTGTCGGACTGACTCATCCTGACCAGAATTTCGGATTCAGAAAATGGCTGAAACCCGGAGAAAAATGGGAGAGTACCTGGGTTTTTACAGCAGTTTATGATAACTCTGATGATCCATACGCGGTTCTGAATAGTACAGTAAGTGATTTTGTCAGACGCCACATGGGTACAAGACTCAGCAGGATAGAAAAGAAGCCTGTATTTGTATACAATACATGGGAGCCATTTCTTCATAATATCAATGACAAAATGATACGTGAACTGGCTGACGCAGCAGCTGAATGCGGCATTGAGGAGTTTGTTATTGATGATGGCTGGCAGGATTCATATGGTGACTGGGGCATTAATAAGGAAAAATTTCCTGACGGACTGAAACCGGTATTTGATTATATAAAATCAAAAGGTATGAAGCCGGGTGTGTGGATCAGCCTTGGTGCCGCTGAATCAAAAAGCAATGTTTATAAAAACCATCCTGAGTGGCTTGTCACGAAAGCCGGACGGATCTCCCATCAGCCTTCATGCTGATTTTGACAAGATGTATGAATGGGAAACATACTCAATGTGCATGACAACAGGGTGGTATGATTATATTAAAGATGTGATTCTCAATATGGTCAGAGAGTATGGTCTTGAATATATAAAAGGTGATTTTGCAGTTGTCACCGGAGCCTATACTTCTGACAAAACCCGCTCTGGCTGTTCTGCTACAGATCATGTGATGCACAGGGATCGGAATGAGTCAATGCTTGAAATGTACCAGAGAACATGGCAATTGTTTGATGACCTTCATGCAAAGGCTCCTGATCTGTTTATCGATTGTACCTTTGAAACAATGGGCGCCCAGCAGCTTATTGACCTTGATATGTGCAAGCATGCTGAAGGCAATTGGCTGTCGAATTTCGGTGAAAAAGCTCCCCTTGGCTCGGTACGTGTGAGACAAATGTCGTGGTGGAGAACACCGGTAATTCCTGCAACAGCAATGGTCATAGGGAATCAGAGATTTGACGATCCCGATTTTGAGTTGTCTCTGATGTCACTCGCAGGATCCTTGCCTATAGTGCTTGGGTGATCCAAGACTGTTGTCAAAGGAACAGAGGGCAAGAATGAAGAGCTGGGCCGACTGGCTCCGGTCAATGCAGTCAAAACATGACTTTATGGAATTCCGGCAGGATCTGAAAGGATACGGAGAACCCGCTGAAGGCAATTGGGATGGTTATCAGCGTATCAATTCGGAAACACACTCCGGGGGCATTGTCGGAATTTTCAGACAGGGCTCACCCGAAAGTCAACGAACTGTAACTGTTAATTTTCTGGAGCCTGGCTCCGTTTATGAGGTAAAAAAAGCTCCTTCAGGAGAATTTATAATGAATTCTACTGGCAGGGAACTGGCTGAAAATGGATTTATTGTCAGGCTGGAGAAGAAATACGATGGAGCAGTATATGAAATTGTAAAAAAAGTAAAAAAATAGAAAAAAACTAATGGATATAAGGAAAATATTAATAGTCAGTATTCTGTTTGCCTTATCACTGATTGCAAAATCAAAGGCTCCTGTATTTAATATTTCTGGACTACAAGGCAAAGGGCGATGGGATTACTATGAATACCAAATCGATTCAGGCAGCAATTGACGCTTGTTCAGCTTCGGGTGGAGGAACTGTCTGGTTTCCTGCCGGCAGATTCGTATCGGGGACCATTTATCTTAAGAGCCACGTGACAATTTATCTTGATGCCGGAGCTGTGCTTACCGGGAGTAAGAATCTTCATGACTACCCGGTGACTGTTTCAAAGATCAGATCCTATACCGATAACTATACCGACAAAAGCCTTATTTACGGAGAAGACCTTGAACAGATTGCCATCACCGGCCAGGGCACTATTGACGGTAATGGCGCATCATTTGAGATTAATGGTCCGTATAAAAACCGTCCATATCTTATCAGGATAATAAACTGCAGAAAGGTTCAGGTCCTTAATGTAAGTATAATAAATTCGCCGATGTGGGTCCAGCATTATCTTGCATGCGATGACGTTACCATTATCGGGATAACCGTGAACAGCCGTGTTAACAATAATAATGACGGAATTGATATAGACGGTTGTGAAAACGTAAGGATATCGGATTGTAATATAATCAGCGGAGATGATGCTATTGTTTTGAAAAGCACCCTTGAAAGGCCCTGTAAAAATGTCACAGTTACGAATTGTATCCTAAGTTCGGATTGCAATGCATTCAAGCTTGGAACAGAAACCAACAGCGGATTTCAGGATATCACCTTCAGCAATAGTACAATTTATGATACACATCTTGCAGGAATAACTCTTCAGGTGGTTGATGGCGGAGTGCTGGAGCGGGTAACAGTGACAGGCATATCAATGAATAATGTCGGGGCTGCAGTTTTTATCCGTTTGGGAAATCGCGCCCGTCCATACAGTGACGGAGCGCCAAAACCGGGAATGGGCAGATTGTCGCATGTCCTGATTGAAAATATACAGGCAACCGGTGTGGGTGTAACAGGTTGTTCAATCACCGGACTTCCAGGGTTTATGGCTGAAGATATAGCCCTGACAAATATATCACTGAAATTTGAAGGAGGAGGAATGAGAAATGAAGCAGCAGATGGAATTCCTGAAGCTCCCCAGGCATATCCTGAGCATAATATGTTCGGAACTCTGCCGGCATATGGCTTCTACTGCCGGCATTGTAAAAATTTAAGGTTTGATAATATAGAGCTCGGATTTGACAAGCCGGAATCGAGACCTGCAATTATTTGTGATGATGTTGAAGACCTGACAATGAAGAGTTTTTTTGCCGGAACTGACGGCAAGGCTCCGGCAATAGTATTCACCGGTGTAAAAAATGCATTCATTCAATCATGTATTGCACCGCAGGGGACAAATAACTTTCTTCATCTGAAAGGCCCTGTGAGCAAACATATAAGCATGATTGGAAATGATCTCAGCGGGGCGAAAAAGCCATTCGAATCTGAGAACCATTCATCAGTGTTCCTTGAAGGAAACAGAATACTCTCTGTTACAGGCATTTCGGAAGGTGAATATGTAAACTGCGATATAAGATATACAGATGACAGAGAGATAAAAATCAGTTCAGCAGCAGATATAAAATCCAAAACGGCATGAAATAATACGTGCCATCTGGGGAGCAGATCAGATACCTGACCGGTCAGATGTGGTTGTAACAAGCGATGTTAAAAATCCGCTTTCAAATGGTTCATTCATATCGAGGGTCGACAGATATGAAATTCCGGTAAATGCTCCTGTACAGGGAAAAGCTTCTCCAATTAAAGACCTGGCTTATTTCTTTGTACCTCAAAAGCGGAATAACAGGCTGGTTCATTTTCAACCCGGGACATTTATGTTCCTTCAGAGAACTGCCTGATGCAGTTCCCGGCTATGGGGTCGAAGCCACTATAACAGGATTGCTGAAAGCAGGTTTTGATGTTCTTGCTGTTTATATGCCACATGTTTCGGATACCAGCTGTAATCTTGACCACTGTGAAGTGATTAATACTTATCTCGGTCCGGGAGAACATCCTGCTGCATGGGGATTGAGGTTTTTTCTGGAGCCTGAAATAGTAAGCCTCAATTATCTGCTTAAAAATAACAGGTATTTGAACGTTAACATGGTTGGTTTGTCAGGAGGAGGGTGGACTACCAATTTGCTCGCAGCCATCGATGACCGTATCAGTTACAGCTTTTCAGTAGCAGGATCAATGCCGCTTTTTTACAGGTCCGGCGGATCAATGGGGGATATCGAGCAATTCCTGCCTGAATTATACAGGGATATTGCCGGCTATCCAGATCTTTATCTCCTTGGAGCATACGGTAAAGACCGTAAACAGGTTCAGATCCTGAACCGGAATGACGATTGCTGCTTCGGTCAGAAACAGCATGATCCCAACAGAAACTATGACAATGATCTCAGGACATTTGAGAGAGGTGTGCAGGTAAGACTCAAAGATTTGAAAGCTGAAGGCCACTACTATCTTGTGATAGATGAAACATCACCAAGTCATCAGATCTCCGCTTTTGCACTCAATAAAGTCATTCTGCAGGAACTGATCAAAAAATGAAAAAATCACATTTGGTGATTTAAAATACTTAAAATACCGCTGGCATGATAAATTCATCTTCTGCTGAAATTGGCAAAATCCTGTCCGGGTCAGAGCCATCGCGCTTTGTTTATGCCCCCAATTACTGGCAATGGTTCAAACATCAGTACAGTCACAATCTGTTGCCTGATGAAATACGTCATTGTAATACATTGCTTGATCTGTATAAGTATTTAGGGGTCGATGTTTTTAGCAGAAACATATATTCAGATCCTGAAAAATACTGGTTTGGAGGAATCTGCGATGAGGTTTTGGACGGTTTTGACGTATTTGAAAGAAAGACACTTTACGGAAAGGACAGGATAATATTCAAGAGAGTACAGATGCCCGCTCGGGAATGCTCGATGAAAAGCTGACATACCTCTTTAATGAATCCACACTTGTACAGACCAGGTTCATGATAACTGATTATGTCAAAGACTTTGAGTTGCTTCGATATTTTGTGGCAAACAGGAGATGGGAAGTAAATCGTGAAAAGCTTATCAGCGTAAGTAAATCGGTTGGTGAAAGCGGAATCGTAATTGCAGGTGAATTCTTCAGCCCTCTGAAGATGTTGCACCTTGTCATGGGACCTGTCAATTCGGTTTATTTTCTTATGGAATATCCTGAAAAGGCAAAAGAACTTGTAGCGCTTCACGAAGAGGCTCAGCTAAGATGCATTGAGCAGACTGTAAAATGCGGAGCCAGAGCTAATAATGGCTATGGATAATCTTGACACAATGTTTCATCCGCCTGACTACGTTGAAGATTATTCTTCTTCATTTTACAAAAAAGCAAGTGCGATTTGTCATGAACATGGAGCGCTGTTTTTTATTCATGCCTGCGGCCAGCAAAAAGATAATCTGAAACTTATTTCCTCCTATGGTGTTGATGGTCTTGAGGGAGTTGCCTCACCTCCTCTGGGAGACGTAATGCTCGATGAAGCTATGTATGCTTACAAGGGATGATTTTATTATAACCGGTGGGATCAGCGCCATGGAGACAAGGGATTTAAAATCAAAGGATGAGATTTTTAACTATGTCGAAAAGCTTTTCAGAACAATGTTGCCTTATAAAAACAGATTTATTTTTTCATCAAGCTGCAATACAGCCATCGATACCAGCTGGGAAACAATAAAAAATTTCAGGGATGCCTGGCTGGAATTCAGGAATATAAAATGACCGGTTAGGGCCGGTCATTCATAGGGACAGGTCGCGACCTGTCCCTGCAATTGAACATATTGTTTAACTTTGTTAAAAATTCTTTGGCCATGATAGTAACCTGTGTTTATGTTCATGTTAAACCTGATGCGGTTGACAGTTTTATCAATGAAACGATAAGCAACCACCGTAAGTCGGTTAAGGAGCCGGGAAATCTCCGGTTTGATTTTATCCAGCAGGCTGATGATCCCTGCAGATTCATGATTTATGAAGCATATGAATCGGAAGAGGCAGCAGCAGATCATAAAAAGACTTCGCATTATCTGCTCTGGCGCGATACAGTTGCAGATTTTATGGCGGAGCCGCGACAGGGGGTCAGATATAAGATAGTAGAACCCAGCGACAGAACAAGATGGTAAAACCTTTTCAATTTGCCAGGGTACCCAGGATAATTTTCAGGGCGGGTTCAATTGCTGCACTGCCTGATCATATAAAGTCATATGGCAGTAAAATAGCCCTGGTGACTGGAAAAAGCTCCTTTATTAATTCCACTCATGCTGAAAGACTTTTAAGTGAATTGGAAAGGAGGAAAACCGAATATCACCTGGTGTCAATTCACGGGGAGCCATCCCCTGATGACATTGACATGGCAGTTCGGTCACTAAATGATAAAGGAATAGAGCTGGTTGTCGGGATAGGGGGCGGAAGTGTACTAGATGCCGGAAAAGCCATATCGGCCATGCTTAACATACCTGAATCTGTCATCAGGTTCCTCGAAGGTGTGGGAGATCTGGAACATCCGGGAACAAAGATTCCTTTTATAGCCATCCCTACAACTTCCGGAACAGGGAGCGAAGCAACAAAAAATGCAGTTATCTCACGGATCGGCGCAGAAGGATTCAAGAAATCGCTGCGGCATGATAATTTTGTACCGGATCTCGCTCTTGTTGACCCTGAGCTTACAATTGATTGTCCGCCTGATATAACTGCAGCCAGCGCAATGGACTGTTTCACCCAGCTTACTGAAGCCTATCTCTCGGATAAGTCAACGGAATATACGGATGCACTTGCCCTGGAAGGGCTGAAAGCAGTAAAGCATTCATTGGTAAGATGTTGTGCTGACGGTCAGGATATTGAGGCCAGGACGGGAATGTCGTTTGCAGCCCTGACTTCAGGTATCTGCCTGGCAAATGCGGGTCTTGGCGTTGTTCATGGTTTTGCATCATCCGTTGGCGGGCTGTTTGAAATTCCGCACGGACTGGTTTGCGGCACCCTGATGGCTAAATCAAATGAAGTGAATGTAAGGGAGCTCAGGAAGAAACCTGAAGGCAAAGCGGCACTTTCCAAATATTCAACGCTGGGTAAGCTCTTTCTTGATGAAAATGGAAAAGATGATGATTATTACATAGACGGATTTATAGGATATCTGCATAGACTGACACAGCATCTCGGTTTGCCGGGTCTTGGGAAATATGGAATTGGTGAAAAAGATATCTCATCAATTTGTGCAATTACCGAAAATAAAAATAATCCGGTAAAACTTGTTCAGAAAGATCTGGAAGAGATTATCCGCGAAAGGCTGATTTAGCCACCGGAGTCTTTTATAAATATTACATGGTTCTTTGTATGATTGAAAAATCCATATCTGAAATACGTTTTATTCTTGATGTACATCTCGGCAAACTGGCAAAATTCCTGAGATTATTTGGTTTTGATTCATTTTGTGATTCTGAATTAGATGATCGGGGAATAATTCAATTTGCATTGTCTGATAACAGAGTAATCCTAACACGTGACAAGGAGTTGCTAAAAAGCAGTGACGTCAGGAATGGATATAGAATTTTATCACAAAATCCTCATGAACAATTGATTGAAGTATTCATTAGTTTTGATCTGAAAAACCGGTTAAAACCATTTACAAGGTGCACTGAGTGTAATGGTCTGCTTCAGGAGGTTTCAAAGGATGAAATAGTTCACCGGTTGTCTCCAAAAACCACGGAGTATTATTCTTATTTCAAAAAATGTCCCGATTGTGACAGGATCTATTGGGAGGGATCACATTATGAAAGGATGAGAAAGTTTATTGATAATATAATTAAAGATGTAAATTAGTTGTCACATTTCAGATAACCCTTAGAATATAACTACAAATTAAACCGACGAAGTATGAAAAACAGAACCTTCATTACAGTAATTTTATTATGCTCGCTGCTGCTCGTTTCACAGACGGCTCAGTCTCAGCTTCCAAAAGAAACTGAGGCTCAGAAAACCCAAAGGATGAAATGGTGGACCGATGCCCGCTTCGGTATGTTTATCCACTGGGGATTATATGCCCTTCCTGCCCGTCATGAGTGGGTAAAAAATGCTGAACGAATGACAAACGATCAGTATCAGAAGTATTTTGAAATGTTCAATCCTGATATGTTCGATCCTCATGAATGGGCGAAAATGGCAAAAGCTGCAGGGATGAAATATGTTGTTCTCACTGCCAAACACCATGAAGGATTCTGTCTGTTCGATTCCAAATTTACCGACTATAAGGCAACCAATACACCATATGGCAAGGATCTTATAAAGGAATATGTTGAGGCATTCCGTGCTGAGGGTCTGAAGGTTGGATTTTATTACTCCCTCATCGACTGGCATCATCCCGATTATACAATAGACAGATATCATCCGCTCAGACAGGAGTCCGACTCGGCATATGCCCGTCTCAACAAGGGAAGGGATATGAAAAAGTATCGCGAGTACCTGAAAAATCAGGTTACTGAACTACTTACAAACTATGGAGAGATAAGCATTATCTGGTTCGATTTCTCTTTCCCGGGCAAAAACGGAAAAGGACGTGCTGACTGGGATTCTGAAAACCTGTTAAAGCTTGCACGTTCACTTCAGCCGGGAATAATTGTTGACGACCGTCTTGATCTGAGCGATGTTGAAGGTGGCTGGGATTTTATCTCACCCGAACAGGTAAAGGTTGAAAAATGGCCTGAATTAAATGGTAAAAGGATTCCCTGGGAGACATGCCAGACCTTCTCGGGATCATGGGGATATTACCGTGATGAGACAAGCTGGAAGAGCTCGGCACAGCTGATCGAACTGCTCATCGAGTCAGTAAGCAAGGGAGGTAACCTGTTACTGAATGTTGGTCCTACAGCCCGCGGAGTCTTTGATTACAGGGCTCAGGACAGGCTGGGATCGATGGGTGAGTGGATGAAATATAACAACCGTTCGGTTTATGGATTGCACTGAAGCTCCTGCAGGTTTCAAAGCTCCTGCAAATACACTACTTACATATAATCCGGCTACAAACAGGCTTTATATTCATCTGCTGGCTTATCCGATGGGAAGCCTGGTTTTGAAAGATATGGCAGAAAAAGTGAAATATATCCAGTTCCTGCACGATGCTTCTGAGATTAAATTCAGCAGGGGCAGTGATGGAAACATTGATGATCTGGTTCTTCAGCTGCCTGTGCTGAAACCTAATTCGGAGATTCCGGTTCTAGAGGTTTATCTGAAATAAATTAATCTTCTCTGTGGTACTCTGTGTACCCTCTGTGGTACTCTGTGTAAAGTAACAGAAGAACTTTCACAGAGATACACAGAGGAGACACAGAGGTCACACAGAGAAAAGCCCTCATTAAATACTTACCGAATCGTAAACTACCACTCTTTCCCACAGATCTGAACATTCTTCAATGAACTTCAGATGTGTGGGATGAGTCTGGTATATATCCTGATCCTCCTTGCTTTTGAATGTTGTGAGAAGCGAATAACTGTAAGAGCGGTCTACAACATCCCGTCTGGTTGAGGCAGGAACACCGAGATGCATCTCAACAATTGTTTCAACTGTAACCAGTTTTTTTAGCGCCTGCTCAAATCTGGCTTTGTCTTTGGCTGACACTGGTTTTTTGAACCAGAAGTATACATGATGGATAAAATAATTCAGTTGTTTTGCCATTTTCTTTTCATTTTCAAGCTTTTTGATAAGATTATCAGTTTTTAAGCGCATTATCCAGGGCAGTCAATAAGTGGTTCTGCTGAAATTTTAGCTCCTGTAGCTGCCATCATCCATTGCTGGGGAGTGAGTCTGCCCTGTCTGAAGATCCTGTCTACCTCATCGGAGAATTTCCTGTTCCTTATATAATCTTCGATCTGGTTTTCTATTATCTGGCCATAGGCATAGTTTGGAAGATAAAGAGGAACCTCTACCATGTGAGAGTAGATTGCCAAGGATAGGAGAGTCCTTTACACCTAATAACAGGTGCGAAGTATTTGTTCCATACCTCGACTGAAGATTTCATGATAGCTTCTTTAAGCATTGCAGGGGTTGCTTCAGGATTTTCATAAAGCCATTTCCAGACCTTCATCTCAACCATGCCGACGCCCATAATTTCCATCAGCGACCATGCAGCATTCAGAGCCTGCATCTTATCAGCCTCTTTGTTCTCCTGTTTAATATCAAGGAGATACAGGTCGCGGCTCTGGAAAAGGAATGCAAGAGCTTCTGTGAATGCTGTATTCGGAACACCCGACATCATATAATTATCAACATTATACATTGATATGGTTTGTTCAACATTGTGTCCGAACTCGTGCACGGCAATATTGTAACCCTTGTAATCCATTCCTTTATCGGAAATACGTGTTCTCAGATGCGACACTGCGCCTTTCATTGCAGTTCCTGCGGCATGTCCTGAACCACGTGCGGGGTCGACAACGATCTTATCTGCGATCCAGTCTGCCCTTTCAGGTGACCATCCCAGTTTTTTAAGCATGGAGGGCATCCCTGCCTGGAAAGCAGCAGGGTTGGGATAAAGAGCGGAAGTCTTTGCTGTCAGAAGATCCTCCGAAATAGTGCCCTGCGATTTAAACCCATTATACCAGATGTCGTATGGTCTGAGATCCCTTCCAAGTCTCTCCCTGATTATCTTTCCCAAAGCAGCCAGCCCAGGATTGCTGAGGTAAGCATCAAAAAGTGACTTCGACTTCTTCCTGCGATACTTCCATTTCCCATGAGAATTTTCTCAGGATAGCGGTATTCATTTCAGGATTATAGGCGTCAATATCCTTCTGAGCCCTGAAAATATCTATAATATGAGAATAACGACTGTCTGGTTCCATTTTAACTTCAACAGCTTCAGAGCCTTTTGTCACCTTGTTTGAAAAAGGAGCCCATTCATAATCCGGGTTGTTTATTACAACTTCGGGGATCTCCTGTCTTATGATCCTTTCCATCACCTTGTAGATCATCTCCTGCTTCTCCTGCCCTTTCTCCCTGTCAGCATAATCTGCTTTTAGTTCATCACGCAGGTTCCAGTGGGAGAGGAGTATCATTCCATCAGGAAATATCTGTCTGTTGTCATCGCTCCTGAGTTTACCCATGCAGATATTGTATTCGGCAATATACATCTCAGCATTTCCTGTTGCAGTAGTCAGCGCCTGGTTCAGTTCCGCCGGCACTCGCGAAACAAAAACATCACCAAGCCTGGCCATTGCCCAATCTTCGCGGGTCCATTTCGGACCAAGTTCTTCTTTTTCGGCAAGAGTGATAGTAGGGGAAATTAAGAGCAATTACAAATGCTATCTTGTTGGAATAAAAATCATCCTGCAGATGAGAGCTAACCGAGTAATTTCCAAACATCCTGTCCACCTCGTCAATTTTTCCGGCTGACAGGTCAAGAATCTTTCTGAGATCAAGTGTTATCTCATTGAAGTTTCCGCTCAGTGATTCGAAGTAAAAGCTGATCTTGTTAAAAACAGATTTACGTTCTGCCGGATCTGCCAGATAATTTTTCCCAACAAAAGAAATAAACTCTTTCGGAGTCCCATCCTCCTTCCTCCAAAGAGAAGAAGCATGTCTGACCCCTTTTTCAAGGAGTTCCATACTGACACCCGGGTGCAGCAGCTTTAACACTGTCAATGGCTTCTTTCTGAATGTCAGTACTTATGAACACAGCTGTCTGAACAGCTTCCTTTTTGACTGAAGGAGAAGTGCATGCAGACATTGCAGCAAGTATTACCACGAGAATTTTTTTCATATAAGTATTTTTAAGATATTCTTATTATTACTGATTTATAGTTTTAATATTCAATTATATACAATTAAATTTACTTTTTCTGCCACAGTGGTTTATGAGGAGTTGTTGAAAAAGTCAAGATCCATTAACCTCAAAGTTCGCAAAGGCCTTACGCAAAGTTCGCAAAGATTTTAATATCAATGACTTGTCTTCGCGTGCTTTGCGCAATCCTTAGCGTGCTTTGCGGTTATAATAATATTATTTTGCGTTTGAGATCATCTTGTTGAATATTGAAAGCTGTTCCTTCATTGCAGCAATTTTATCAGCAGGCTCAGTTCTGGCCTCCAGCAGTATCCATCCGTCATATTTTATCCCTTTAAACAGATTAAACAGCTGCTGGTAAGGATAGTTGCCGTCATTGAGCTCACGAATATGCACCGTATCACCAAACCATTTTTTCAGCATATTGAAATTTCCCTCCAGTCCGGGAGGAAGCAGATCCTGATCGTTGCAGTTCCAGCAGATCTTCACATTCTTTTCTGTCACCTGGTCAAAGATTGCTTTCATGTTGGGTATTTCCTGCGTAAGATTTCCATGTACTTCTACCCTGACAAGCTGATTAAAGTCGATAGCAAATTTCCCGATCTCGTTGAGTGAAGCTGCAATCTGGGCAATTGTTTTCTCTTTTGGAACTCCTGCCGGAAGGTCATTTGGCTTGACCTTTATTCCTGTGGCTCCTATGTCGCTGCAAAGTTTAATATATTCCTTTGTGTCATCGATATTTTTCCTGAGGATAGCCGGATCCGGACTATGATATTCAAAATTGGATCCATATCCGATACATTTTACACTGCTGTCAGCAAAGCGTTTTTTTACCTCAGCACGCTGTGCCGCATTAAGATTTGTCTCAACTTTGTGGGCATGCTGCGTTCTCAATTCCACTCCGTGGTAACCGGTCTTCTCACAATTGGCAGATTATTGTCGGAAGATCCCAATCCTGTGCCCAAAGGTAAGTAACAAGGCCAAACTTCATTCCTTTTCCGGATTCTCCTGAAATTTCTGAAAGGTGTCTCATTGCTGCAAGTCCTGATTCCTGCAGCAAAACTCCTTTGTAAAAACAATCGTCTCGAAAGGATATTTTTCATATTTCAGTAATTTATCAGTTAATTAAATAAATTTTAAGTCAGAAACGGATATTTGTTTTACCACGGAGTTTCACAGATGTTTGCACTGTAGTTTCCGGAGTAACAGAGCTCAAAACCCTGACGCTTAACGCTAAACGCTTAACACTGAACTTTGCAGCCGTAGCCTTCGGCGGAGCCTGAATACTGAATACAGAATACTCTGAACTCTTCCACGCTCTACGCTCTACGCTCTAACGCTCTGAGCTACTTCACAAACTGCTTTGCATAATATCTTGCAGTAAGCTTTTCGCCGGTAGCCTTTTCGATCATTTCATTCCAGTAATATCTTGCCCCCGGCATAAATATCTTTTCCCTCAGATAGTCACCAACTGCCTTTTCCCCGACAAAAGACTGATTTTTGGAGATATTTGCTGCCATATAGGAATATAGCTGTGAAGCAAGCAAGCTCACCAAGAAGATAATTATGATAATAGCAGGGATACAGCGCCACATGGATCTTTGTGGCCCAGTCAGGCATATTCCGGCCTTCAGGTTTTTTCAGGAACTGGTACTTTTCAACTGTATCCCACCATAGTTGATTCAGATCCTGATCGGGATTTTCATACATTGATTTTTCAAAACGGTACATAACCTGTGCCCAGCGGCTGAATACAAGCATTCTCAGACGAAGTTCACTGAAGCTGTCATCTGCAATTTTAACCGCTTCCGCAGAATCAATTATACCCATCTTAAGCATCCACTGCGGATCTGTTGCAAGCCTGCCGAACATTTCGGCAATTGCCTCAGTTGTAAAAGTATGTGCTGCATCACGGAGTGTGAATGGCAATGACATATCATTATAATATGAATATACACCATGTCCGAGTTCATGAAGAATGGTACCCATCCAGTGGGAATCAGGTTTGATATTGTCGAGAGTCCTTACATCACCCGACCTGTCAATATCAGTGCAGAAAGCATGCTGGTTCTTACCTGGTTTTTCATAGAGATCGCTTTTTGCAAGAATCGCATCAACATTAAGGCCAATGCCGTCGTAGAAAGCTGCAGCAAGTTTTACAGGATCCTGATTTCTCAAAGTATTTATCAAAGTCAACCTTATAGATCTCAGGAGCTTCCTGGAAATAGCGGTTCTGATAATGCCAGGGCTTCAGATCTGAGACTGGCAGTTTATACCGTTTTGAATAGTATGCGTCAATATCACCTTTCAGACTGGCGAAATTATCCCTTGTAAGGCTGTCAAGCTCATCAAAAATCTTTGTCACATCAGCAGGATCCTGTCCTGACAATTTCAGGCTCATTTCATGATAATTGCTGAATCCGGTTTTTCTTGCAATTGTGTTACGATGCTTTACAAGTTTTATAATATCTTCTGCAACAACAGGCCCGATCATTTTCGATCCTTCCCATACTGTCTGCAGTTCGGAACTGTTTACTGAATTTCTGAGTATATCCTCAACCTGGTTGTCGGAGAGCTTTTTCTCATTTAATGTGACCCTGAAATTGGAGTATTTTTTGCTTATCTCAGTCTCCATCTTTATCTGTTCTGCAATAAGTGAAGTATCAACCTGGCCCCCGAGATATGAATTGTACAAGTAATTCGAGCTGCCGTGCAAGAATAGGATCCTTAACAACTCCGGCATCACGGATTTCCTTCAGTTCCCTGAAGCTTTCAGTATCGGTAAATACTTTGGCATAACTGAATGAGGCTTTCTCACTCTTTGCATATGCTTCATCACTGCCCGTTATATTGGCATCCCATGATGTTAGCGCCATTTCCTTATAGAGGGGAATTATCTTTTCCTCATAGGAGGCTATAAATGCCTTTAATCTGTTTTCCATTTTTGCCTGTTTTGAGGTGCATGACCATGCAAGCGTTAAAATAATAGCTGATGCAGTAAAAGAGTACTTTTTTTCATATGATGATTTTTAAGGTATCGAATATAATAAAAAAATCAATTTCCCGTAGATCGTGCTGATTGTACGCAGAAGTTAATTCTATTGTCAACTGAATATTGCTGCCGATCTGCCAAATATGTTAGCTTCTATTGTTATTCATTCAATTGTATCACCGTTGATCGCTTCATTTTCATCATCGGAATCTTTCTGTTCCGCATCGGCTTCACCTGATTCAAGAATCCTTGCTGCCTCTGATGCAGGCAGTTCCTGGATATTCCTGAGCTTCCGCTTTATTGCTCTTGATCGTGTTCCAACAAGTTTTTCAATATTTCCGCTGGCTGAAATAATCTGATTCTGTGCTTTTTCAAGCACTTTTTCAAAACCTTCAAACTCCGTTTTGACGGCTCCGAGGATCTGCCATACTTCATTTGAACGTTTCTGGACTGCCAGTGTCCTGAACCCCATCTGAAGACTGCTAAGGAATGCAACCAGATTGGATGGTCCGACAACTGTAACATTGAAATCCCGTCTGCACAAGTTCGAAGAGACCTGTTCGTGCAAGGATCTGTGCATAAAGTCCTTCTGTCGGGACAAACATTATTGCAAAATTCGTTGTAACAGGAGGTGAAATATACTTCTGCCATATTGTTTTGGCCGATTTGGCAACACTGGCATCAAAGGCTCTTTCAACCTTTAGTATCTCTTCCTTTGAATAATCTGAAATATTCTCATAGATCTCAATTAATCTCTGATAGTCCTCGACAGGAAATTTTGAGTCGATAGCCAGAAGAACCGGTTCATCAGGATTTTCATTTCCGGGAAGCTTGATAGCAAATTCCACGCTCTCCTTGGTCCCGGGTTTGACCACAACATTTTTAAGAAACTGTTCAGGTGACAGATACTGTTCAAGAATGCTGCCCAGCTGGATCTCACCCATCGTTCCTCTTGTCTTTACATTTGAAAGCACTCTTTTAAGGTCTCCAACACCCACTGCCAGTTTCTGCATATCCCCCAATCCCTTGTAAACCTGTTCAAGCTGGTCGGTCACCATTTTGAAATGATTCACTTATTCTTGTATTCAGGGTTTCCTGTAGCTTTTCGTTTACAGTCTCCCTCATCTGTTCAAGCTTAACGCTGTTATCTGTCTGGATCTCCCTGAGCTTGTTCTCAATAGTCTCCCTCATTTTTTCAAGCTTCGCTTCAACATTCTGGGCTTGTTCCCTTGCCCTTGTCATTGAACTTTCAAAATTGAGGCGCTGGGTTTCATTGAACTCCCTTATATTCCTGAAAGACTTACATCAAACGATTCAAGTGATTTTTGAAGCTCATCACGGTTATCCTTGGCCACTTTGGAGGATTCCTCCCTGTTTCGCTGGAATTCATCCCTGAGTGAACTGTTTATCTTATCAAGATTGTTCCCGAATATGGCAAGTGATTCCTTTACAGATTCCATCTGTACCGGATTCCTTAGCTGAATTAATATCCTGATAATCAGAATTACACTAATAAGCAGGATGAAAATTGTACTCACTAATAAGATTGTCAGTCATAAAGGCAGTCAGAATTTGCAATGTATTAATTCCTCTAAATTACTTATAATAGTTTAAAAAGTGCAAATGGAATCTCATAGTTGATAATGTTTATGACAAGCCCTTTCTGTCCCTTTATGATGCACTTTATGATCCTTTGTGTTTAATTAATCCGTTAAACACGAAGGACACCAAGGGTTTCACAAAGGGCTTTGAAGACATTTAATATCATGGAAATTATTATTTTTATGAAAAAAACGATATGGAAAAATCAAATCTGAATTCGCGTCGTGAATTCCTTCAGAAAATGGTTGCAGCAACAGCGGTAGCAGGACTCTATCCTTATCTGAATTCTGCTGACGGGGCATCTCCCGGCACCGGCCTTAAACGGCAAACTGCCCAAAAGGGCGCTTGGAAGGACCGGCCATATGGTTGGGATCTACAGTCTTGGAGGACAGGCTACACTTGAGACACCAGGAAAGGAGGAGTTGTCGGTGCAGATAATTAACAGGGCAATAGATCTGGGAATTAATTATATTGATACAGCTGCATGGTACGGAAGACCAACTGCAACGATTACACAGGAAGAGGCACATGGGCATAGTGAGAGAAATATAGGACAGGTAATGAAAAACCGTCGAAAAGAGGTTTTCCTGGCAACAAAGACTCACGACCGGACCTATGACGGATCGATGCGACTCATGGAAAAATCACTTGAAAAATCTTCAGACCGATCACATTGACCTCTGGCAGATCCACAATGTTAAAGGAGCAGAAATTGACTCCCTTGATAAGTTTTTTGCTGCGGATGGCGTTGTAAAGGCAATGGAAAAAATGCGTGATGAGAAAGTTATCAGATTCATCGGTTTTACAGGTCATGAGAATCCGGCAGTCCTGAAAGCCCTGGCAGACAGATATCCTTTTGATAATGTGCTTGTAGCGCTGAATGCTGCCGATAAGCATTATGACCCGTTTATTGAGAATTTCCTGCCGACACCGGTTGCAAAGAAAATGGGCATTGTGGGAATGAAGATCCCTGCCCGTGACAGGATCTTTGCTCATGGTGGTATTATTACAATGAAGGAGGCAATGGAGTATGTTATGTCACTTCCTGTAAGTACAATAATAATTGGTCTTGATGATGTTGCACAGCTTGAGGAGAATATCACGGATTGCACAGAATTTCAAACCTCTTACCGCCGATCAGATGCTGGCAATTGAAGATAAAACCAAGCCATACTATAAAGAGATAATGTTCTTTAAAAATCTGTCCGAATGGCCGGAAGAGTGGTAGCCACATTATTAATTTTAATCCTGGTCTCCTGCAGGGGAGGACAGAAAGAGAAGACTGCAACCCAGGGTAATTAATCATTCCAATTAGTGACATTACAGTTGATTTCGATGGTAAACCCGTCAAAGGATGGGAGATTACTAACTTTGGACCACAGGGACCTGTTTATGTTTCGGGAGGTGACATTATTCTCGGAATGGGAGAGGGTTGCACCGGAATCACATGGAAAGGAAATTTCCCTTCAGTAAATTATGAGGTCTCACTTGATGCAAAAAGGATTGAAGGGAATGATTTTTTCTGCGGAATGACTTTCCCGGCCGGTAAGGATCCATGTACACTTATAGTTGGAGGATGGGGCGGAACCACTGTGGGATTAAGCAATATAGACGGACTGGATGCTTCCGATAACAGTACCAGAACCCTTATGCAGTTCGAGAAAAACAGATGGTATCATATCCGCCTTTCCGTAACAGACACAAAAATTGAGGCATGGATCGACAGTATAAAGGTTGTTGATTGTATTACAACAGACAGGAAATTGTCAATTCGTCCTGAAGTAGAACTTTCAAAACCCTTTGGCATTGCTTCCTGGAATACAACGGCAGCACTGAGAAACATAAAAGTAACCAGTACCGGTAAATGATAATCTTCTGATATGCAGACAGCTCAACCTGTAACCTTGTTCCTTACTTACCTTGAACCTTGAACCTTGAATCGTTGAACCTTGAACAATTTGAACCTTAAACCTTGAACCTAAAATCAATAAAAGCATGAAGAAATATTTCCCGGCACTCCTGATATTATCAGTTTTAGTCTCCTGTAAGACAAATGAATTGTATCTTAATGTCACGGAACCTGCACCGGTTACTATACCTTCCTATGTTAAAACAGTCGGGGTAATAAACAGAAGTGTTCCGACTGATGCAACAAAGGTTTTTGATGAATTGAGACAGGATATTTACTCTTGAAAGTGTTGACCTTGACAAGGATGGAGCAGTTGAAGCAATTGGCGGTTTATCAGATGAACTATTGACAAATAACAGGTTCGCCGAGGTGAAGAACCTGAAGCAAATTGATTTCCGGACATCAGGACTAGAAAGCTTTCCGACTCCCCTGTCATGGGATATAGTCAGTCAGATCTGTAGTGAGTCAGGAACTGATGCACTCTTCTCACTCGAGAAGTTCGATACGGATACAAGGGTAAGCTATAATGCCACCAAGGTTGACATTGACACGCCATTGGGAAAAATTCCAGGTATTGAACACCAGGCTGATATGCAGACAACTAGTGAAGACAGGATGGAGGATTTATGATCCTGGCTCAAAGATGATTCTCGATGAATATGTTGAGAGTGCATCTGTTTCAAGTTCTGGCAGGGGAATCAATCCGCTTGTAGCGGCAAAGGCCCTGACGGGAAGGAAGGCTGCTGTAACTGAGGTGAGCCGCAATGCAGGTCAAAACTATGCATTCAGGATACTTCCTTACAGGATAAGGGTATATCGCGATTACTTTGTAAAAGGGAGCGATAATTTTGAAATTGCAAAGAGAAAAGCACAGATGGGACAGTGGGATGAAGCAGGTGAGCTCTGGAAGAAGGAGACCCGGAATCCCAAAATGAAAATAGCCGGTAGGGCTGTCTATAATATGGCAATTATTAGCGAGATAAATGGTGACCTGAATGAAGCTTTGAACTGGGCCAGAAAAGCATGGGGAGACTATAATGTCAAGCTGGCGCTCGATTATGTAAAGATCCTTGAAAACAGATTGTATAAGAATGATGTACTGAAGGAGCAGGGGAATTAGGAATGAGGAGTGAGGAGTGAGGGGTGAGGATTGAGGAGTGAGGATTGAGGCGTGAGGTGTGAGGATTAACCACAGATTAATTTAATTATGGGAGTAATTAGTTTTAAAGACCTTATCGTTTACAATAAAGCTCATAAGTTAGCGATGGATATTTTTTTCATATCAAAAAACTTTCCAAAAGAAGAAAAATTCTCTTTAACTGACCAGATCCGAAGATCATCCAGATCAGTAAGTACTTGTATTGCGGAAGCATGGGCGAAGAGAAATTATCCAAAAGCATTTGTAAGCAAATTAACAGATTCTTTAGGGGAAGAGTTTGAGACCGAGGATTGGCTTGATTATGCTATGGATTGCGAATATATTACAAAGGAAGAAAATGCTAACCTTTTAACAAATTATGATGAAGTTCGTAGGATGCTGATCGCAATGATAAACGATCCAGATAAGTGGTGCTAAACTAGCCAGCACCTCATTCCTCATTCCTCATCCCTCACTCCTCATTCCTCATCCTCTCATCCCTCTGTCATATCTAATTTTCCGGTGCGAATACCTTTAATTCGGACTTTTCATTAACTTTAAAAGAATTTCATAAATCAATTTAATACCTAACTATCAGACCTATGAAAACAACCCTATTTTTTTTAGCTACTTTTCTGGCTTCAGTTTCAATGATTTCGTGCACAAGTGAGGCAAAGCCTGAACCGGCAAAAAAGACTGATATTTCTGAATTTCTGGGACAATGGACCATCGATATTCAGGGAGGCTCGGTCGGCTGGCTTGAAGTAAGACAGGAAGATACCTACCTGGACGGAGATATCCTCTGGGGAGGAGGAAGCGTATTACCAGTATCGGACATGTTCCTTGAGAAAGACTATATCCTTGTGGTACAGCGGTCGAACAACGTTGTAAGAAAAGTTGATGAGAATAAGATACCATTAAGAACTCAAACTAAAACAGACTGGCTTGAGATCGTTAGGAATGGTGAGAAAATCGACGGGATCCTTCTCAGCCCGAAAGATAATGGAACAGGAGTAGACAGTACTGCATTTACAGGCACCAAGCTTCCTCCTCCTCCTCCCGCACCTGATCTGGCAAACCTCAAATTCGGAACCCCGATAACCCTTTTAAATGGTAAAGACCTGACAGGCTGGAGACTGACAAATGATAAACAGAAAAACGGTTTCTCCATCATTGATGGCATATTGTCAAATAATCCTGTTCAGGTTGAAGGACAACCACACATAAGCTACGGAAATCTCAGAACAGACAATGTATTTGAAGATTTCAACCTGAAACTTGAAGTCAATGTACCTGAAAATGGAAACAGTGGGATCTACCTCCGCGGAATGTATGAAATACAGGTTGCTGATTCATACAAAAAACCTTTGGATCCTCATAATATGGGAGCTGTTTACAGCAGAATCACTCCATCAGTAAACGCAGAAAAACCTGCAGGTACATGGCAGACTGTCGATATCACGCTCTGTGACCGCCATATTACTGTAATTCTGAATGGAATTAAGATTATTGACAATCAGCCTGTATACGGACCAACAGGTGGGGCACTTCAATCCGATGTATTCGCCCCCGGACCAATTTATCTGCAGGGCGATCACCTGGCTGTTCAATACAGGAACATGGTTCTGACTCCGATTGTAAAATAATCATTGCTGCAGAGCAGCTAACTGCAAAACTGAAATTTATAAAGCCGGAGAGATATTAATTATTCTTAAGGATTCTTAATTCTCTTCCGGCTTTTTTCACATTTTTGATATTTGTTGATCATGAAAACTTCAGTTGGTTTAGTATTTTCGATTTTGATTCTGAATTTGAACTTGTCAGCACAGAATGGTAAGACTGTCATAGTAAAGGCTGGAACAAAAGTTCAGGATTACTATTCTATTAGTGAGCGTTACCTCTACCCTGAATTTATCCAGGGTTTAGTCCTGTTTAAAAATGGTAAGTCAGCCAATATAAATTTTAATTATAATATTCTCTACGGAGAGATTGAATTTGTTCAGGGGGCTGATACTATGGCGATTACAAAAAAGAAAGATATAAGGTACATTGCTGCCCAGGATACTTTTTTCTTTAATAACGGGTATATCGAACTCATTTCTGAAGGGAAACTGAGAGTCGGACTGAAACAATATATCAAAATAAAGGATGTACTGAAAACAGGTGCTTTTGGAACTACAGCAAGAAGCGTATCAGTAGATTCCTACAGTTCTGTTTCGACAAAGGGTATTACATATGATCTCGTACCTAACGAAGATATTGAATTGGAGAAAAGACTTGAATATTATCTCCTGCCTTCCACCGGCGAATATATTCTGTTCACAAAGAAAAATGTGATAGAGCTTTTTCCTCAGGATGAGGATAAAATAAAAGCATATATAAAGTCAAATAAGGTGGATTTTGATTCGCGGGAAAGTCTGCTGAAATTTGCTGACTATTTGAATACCCTGTAATTGTCCTTCTTTCTGCCTGATCCGGTTTTCCGGAAACAGGGCTGCTGTAAATTTTCTTTCGTATTGAAAAAAGCTTCTAAGCGCTTTTTGCATGAAACCTTCAGAAATTTTACTTCGGATTCAGGTCCTGTTGATAACAGTATATATTAATATTCACTTCAAAAGGAAATAAGATGACAAAACGAAGAGAGTTTATTAAGAAAGGAGTTCTTGGCACAGCTGGAATTGCAATCGGAGGAATGGGCTTCAGTACCGGATCGTATTCCTCAATTGTTGGTGCAAATGACAGGATTAATGTCGCTGTTATTGGTTTGAGGGGAAGGGGAACAACTCATGTGGATGAATGGTGCGGTCTTAAAGACAGCCATAATGTTCGTCTGGTTACAATCTGCGATGTTGATGAACAGTTTTTTGCAGAGCGTTCAAAGACAGTTCTCGACAAAACTGGCGTTAAGGTTGCAACGGAGTGGGATATGCAAAAGGTATTCGCGAATCCTGATATTCATGTTGTGTCATTTGCGACTCCCAACCACTGGCATGCACTTGGAACCATCCGGGCCTGCCAGGCAGGGAAGCATGTTTACGTTGAAAAACCGGCATGCCACAATATCTTTGAAGGTCGGAAAATGGTTGAGGCGGCACGCAAATACAATGTGCGTGTTCAGGTCGGTTTTCAGGCCCGTTCATATAAGAATATCAGGGAAGCAATGCAATTATTGCATGACGGAGGTATTGGAGAGGTTTATATGGCAAGGGGACTCTGTTATAAACCGCGTGATTCTTTTGGAATTGCCAAAGACAGTGCACCTCCGGCTTCACTTCATTACGACCAATGGCTCGGGCCGGCAACATGGAGAGAGTATAATGAGAAAAAAGGCCATTATAACTGGCACTGGTACTGGAGCACGGGGAATGGCGACAGCGGAAACCAGGGGGTTCATGAATTCGACATAGCCCGCTGGGGACTTAATAAAAACGAGCATCCTGTTTCAGTCTGTTCCAACGGTGGCATTTATGGAATAAATCCTGAGGAATGTTCGCAGGAAACTCCAAATACACAATCGACGGTATTTAAATATAAGGATGGGAAAATGCTTGAATTTGAGACCAGGGGTCGTTATTTTAACAGCGAGGGGGATATGGGAATTACTATCGGCAACATATTTTATGGAACAGATGGGTATCTCGAACTCAAATCGTGGGAGAAAAGCGGAGGCGAATGGCAGGCATTCCGTAAAAGGGAGAAAGTTCCCTTTGCAGGGACCCAGATAAACGAGGGGAAACAGATTGCTCCAACACTTCTTGGTCCTGAAAGCACAGATCACTTCATTAATTTCATAAACGCTGTCAGAGCCGGGAAGGATAATATCCTGACCAGTGACATTGATGAAGGATTTCATTCTGCTGCTCTTCCTCTTCTTGGCAATATCTCTTACCGGCTGGGACGTGAATTGAAATTTATGAGCGATTATGAGAAATTTGCGAATGATCCTGAGGCAGATACAATGCTTTCACGAGCCTACAGAAAACCATATGTTGTACCTGAAGAAGTTTAATTCAACCTTTAAGCGATCAATATTAAATTTTCAGCTATGAAAAAGATATCATTACTTTCTTTTATTATGTTCTCGCTGATTATTTCCGTCAGCGGTCAAAAAGCCCCGACAGGAAATTCTAAAGACTTTCAAGGTCAAGACCTGTCTTCATTCTGTGGGTTACAGCGGAGCCTGGAGAGGACAGGCTGTCCTTTCTGTAGACGATTTTCTGCTGAAAGCCAAAGAGCTTGGCTTTGACGGGGTTATGCTCGGAGCCAAACGACCGCATGTATCCCTGATTGACTATGATGATGCTGCCCGACAGAAACTCAGGGCAAGGATCAAAGAGCTTGGACTGGAGCTTGTGTGCATCGCAGGTTATAATGATTTTACTGCCGGAGTAGACAGATCTGGTATACCGAACGTCGAGATCCAGGCTATTTATATAGGTGAACTGGCACGATTGGCAAGGGACCTTGGCACAAATATGGTTCGTATATTCACCGGATACGAGAGGCCCGATCTGTCATATGCCTCCCAGTATGCAATGGTTGTTGAAGGATTGAAAATGGCAGGGAAAATTGCTGCCCGATATGGCGTAACACTTGTCGTGCAGAATCATCACGACATTGCAGTGCATCATGACACAATGAAATGGCTGCTTGATGAGGTCAATATGCCGAATGTAATGGCAGCGTTCGATTGCTGGTCTCCCACAATGGAAGGATTATCTTCCGGAGAGATCAAAAAGGCAATCTATACAATGAAACCTTATATCCTTCATACTACATGTGCGGATTATGAAAAACTACCCCGCTTCAGGTACGAATCCGGGCAGGTTAATTATGTTCCTCTTCTGCCCGAAAACAGGCTTGTACCGATTGGAGAAGGATATCTCGATTATAAAACATTTATAAATACTCTTAAAGAGATAGGATACCAGGGATACATAGCATTTGAAATGTGCGCAGAGCTAAAAGGCGGAGGATCTGTCGAAAATCTTGATAAAACTGCAAAGGCATTTCTGGAATATGTAAAACAGTTTGAATAATTGAGTGGGTATCAAAAGAAAAAATTTTGCGGCTATAGCGCAAAGTTTCACCTTGTATCTTTTTATTATGGTAGTTCTTTGGGAACCTTCGCGCCTTTGCGTCTTGGTGGCAAAAGAACAGGAAGTTGCTGCGTCACAATATCATCAGGATCTGTAAATTAATAAGCTAAGTCTATTCAATATAAGATAAAATGAAAAAAGTATTGTTTTTTATGTGTTACATGCTTCTTATAAATGCATCACTGTCTGCTCAGAAATATGAACCTGTTACGGTAAAGGCAGGAATGAGGGTTGTGGATTGCTTTTCGTTTAATGAGAGATACCTCTACCCGGAGTTTATTACAAGCAGAATATATTTGAAAAGCGGCGTCTATTCAGAACTGAAGCTCAACTATGATTTGCTTAACTGGGAGATGGAGTATATAAGGAACAAGGATACCCTCTCCATTGCGAATAAAAAAGATATCAGGCGGATTTGTTCAATACAATAAAAAGAATGTTATTCATCTTTTTCCTCAACATGAAGATAAAATAAAAGCTTACCTGAAAGCGAACAAGGCGAGCTTCGAAAAGCGTGATGATCTTATGAATTTAGCTGAATATCTTCAAGCCCTGTAAGAACAATGGTTATTTCCGGCTTAATGACTCAATGCTTTTTGCAACATTTTCCCTGGCGATATATATAGCTTCGGGCGATTTCAGGGTTTGGTCTGGAGCCATTTTTCAAGCATTCCGAAAAACAGCTTTTCAGGCTGAATCATCCATGTAAGATCTTCACTCTGGCTCGCCAGATGGAAATAGCGATCAGGAATATAGTTTGACGGAAATTCAATAAACCGGGTTTGTCCGTAAACAGCCTCAAGTTCATTCCATGCCTGGTTAAAATCACTCACAGCTTGTTTCAGATTCTGTATACCAGCCTTCTGCTTATTGACATCAGCAGTGTCGCAATCCTTAAGTGCCAACAGAATTTTTGGAGCTGTAAACTGAAGCTCATAAAGTGCGGAGGAGAGGCTCCAGTAATATCTGTTTCTGATGGAGGCCGAATAGAGATTGCTGAACCTTTTGGTTATCGCCTCATGATTCTCAATCTCTGTCATTGCCCTGTCAAGCCTTGGTTTGTACTTAATAGTCCAGGAACCAGGATTTGCCGGATCGGGTAATTCAATAAGCTTCGAGGTATAGTCGAAACAGACTTTTTCCTGGCCTTCCAGTGCAGGGAGCCAGTGCTCCACCCTCTGGAGACTCTGTAGCGTACCCTCCTCATCCAGACGGCTTCCATTCTTATAATATGCCTCATACCAGAGAGTTGATCCGTTTCTCAGCATTTTGAAAAAAGTGAGATAATCGGGCACAGACAGACCGAACTCCTTCTGGAGCCATGCATTGTCGTATTCTTCAAGTGATCTGCCATCAGGAGACCAGCTGTATTCGGCAGAAGCTATGAATCCTCTCCAGTAGTTTTCAATGTGAGGAGATTTGTCATCCCAGGCAGTGCAAAGCATACCGCTGATCTGTCTTTCTGCGGCCAGCTTAATAAAGCTTTTTATTGAGCTGATACCCGAAGAGGCGTTGCCTTTATCCCGTTCTTCAGATTGAAAAAGCATTCCTCCCTCGGCATTTGTTGCTGTGGCTATCATCGCCTGCAGACCGCGGCTCTGATACCAGTCGAGGGCCAGAATATTGCCCGGCTGTCTGGCCATTGAGTAGTTCCATCGCATATAAACACAGTTTTTTGGAAATTCGGCAAGCAGCTTGTCGAGCTTTGGAGTACCATCCTTCCAGGCCTTCTCTGCCTCTTCGGATGTCACTTCGTCACTCCAGGTACTTTCATAAACGCCTCCCTCCTTTAATGGCATATCATCCCAGAACACTGGAATACGGCCATTCTCCTTTGCAAACTCACAGACTCTTTTAAGCCAGTAGAGACTAAGGCTGAGCATCCCTTCCTTGTCTGCCATCGGTTTGCAGCGGGGGCATAACCCTATATTGCCGATCTCATCTCCGCCGATATGAAGATATTTTGATCCGGGAGTGGCTGCAATTGCATCCCTGTAAAGATCGAAAAGTACCTGGTATGTGCCTTCATTCAACGGACAGAATGCCCATGTATTCCATGATAATTCTCTTAAACCTGAATATTCCTGGTGTTTGAGAATAAATGTTGCATGGCCCAGTCCCTGGACAAGGGGAGTTATTTCAATATGTCTCTCCCTGGCGTAACGGGTCAGGGCTGCCATTTCATCTATGCTGATCGACTGGGGAGCTCCGACGAGTGGCTGCCGTTGGTAACGAAGCTTGTCCTCAAACTCAAAGACAACTGCATTTATCTTGTACCTCGCAAGCCTGTCAATGCTCCTGTAATAGTAATCCATATGATCGAGATGGTGTTTTACATCGAAATGCACAGCACGGTAGGAGAGAGCAGGAAAGTCAGAAATCCTGCACGCAGGGAACTGGTTTGCTGTAATCCCTTGAATCCTCCAGAAGCTGCTCAAGCGACTGGCAGCCATAGAACAATCCGGCTTCACCTTTTGCTGTTATCTCAGCTTTTTTTCCTGAAATTGTTAGAATGTATCCTTCATCTGATGGAAGACTTTTAATGGTTTTATCAAGTATCAGGGTGAGTGTTCCTTCACCTGCAGACTTTACAATAGTCATCCGTGAAAGGATATCTCCCATTACAGGAGTTTTGAAATCACCCTTCAGGAATATATGCTGCAGAGTTCCCTGTTGCAGGCCTGATCCTTTAAGCATTGCAATTTCATGCGGCTGGGGGATAATTACAAATGGAGAAGGAAGCTTATCAGCAGATAAAGTGATTCCACAAGTAAATGAGAATACCAGGATAGTAATTGATAATACTTTAGATTTCATTTTCATAATACAAGTTTGCAGTGGTGAGTTCTTATTGAAAATTAATTTTTGTGATAATATTGTAAGAATGAAATCCATTAACCGCAAAGATCGCTGAGATTTATCGCAAAGTTCGCAAAGAAATAGCAGTCAATGCTTTGACTTTGCGTTCTTTGTTAATGGTTTGGGAACATTTCTTCGTAATGAGGAGATGGTAAAAAGATCCCTCCGCTTTTTGCATAATAATCATCATCAAGTTCGAATACCCCTTTTTTTGTCTGTGCCCATGATGAATCCTTGCATGGATTGTATCCTCTCATAATCTCCCAGTTTTTGTAGTTCTGGTGTCCATTGGTCTCAAGCAGTCCGATTCCTATACCCGGAAATGGGGAAAGCCTGGCAGCAACATTTTTATTCCATTCAATCAGTATTGGATTGACTGTCAGATCGGCACAGAAACATGGAACTTTATTATCGTATGCTGTCTGGGCAATTTTCATTGTCATGCTCAGCGTTTTTGCGATGGCTTTCAGAGCAATGGCCCTGTAACCCATCTGAATGCGTTTCAGAGCATCTTTTTCAGTATGAGCGCTCTCATCTGCTGCAATCCGTACAGGAATGTCGGTGATATCAATCTCCATCTTCTCGTCGAAAGGTTCTTCAATGATTGCGATCTGGTCGAAGGCGCCTATTTTTCTTGTATGATCAAGAAGCCTCATAAGCGAGTCTTTGCTCTCATACCGTCCGTTTGCATCGAAATAGTATGGCAGTCTTCCGCTCTTTGAATAACCTGGTTCTGACATCGCCTATTGCCTTGTGAATCTCAGTGATCCTGGCCATATCCTTTTCAACCATTTCTGCCTGTGTGCCAGGCTGTCCTATCTTGATCTTCATGAAGAAGTATCCCTGGTCGGCAGCTGCTTTTATTTCAGCAACAGGAATAGAATATGCCATAAGCGGTATGCTTGCAATCCTGTCATGATGGTGCGACAATGCCGGTTTGTAAGCTTCAGGTATCAGATCGTCGAAGTTTGTTATATTGTTTTCTGCTGCATACAGAAGCCAGATAGCATTATCAACTGCAACCAGTGAATTCAGTGCAAATGTCTGACGCAGATCTCCCTTTGGAACAGATCTTTTTACCATACTCATAAACTTCCGGCCAGATCTCGTCGAGCAGTGATACAGGATCCGTAAAGGTCCTGCCTTTTAACAGTCCGAGTCCGTATTCGGTCATGGCATACATGAGTGCATTTCCTCCGCTTTCCGAGTGGGATGCAAAAACCTGTGCATCAGACCAGAGAATGCTCTGGGAACAGGTCCCGATCTTTTGGATCCCCGATTCGCTCCTGACCATTGCAATGCTCTGCCAGATTTCTCTCATATAACCGCCCTTAAATCCAAAAGGCCTGATCAGCGGTTCCCTTTCAAAATTTGAACTGACATCAGTAATTTTTATCACTTTGCCGGGCTTCCTGTCTGTCAGTCCTTCCTTTATATTAAGACCACCCAGCATACTGCCGCCTGCTGCCAGGGTTGATGTCTTAATAAAATCTCTTCTGGTTATTGTCATTGTTTATTAAATTTTATCATATTAACTTAAATTGGCTGCAGGCAGAAGGCAGTAGGCTGTAGGCGTAGTCGATAGTAAAGTAGTAGCTTCAACCTCATCCCTCAGCCCTGCAGCCCTGAGCCCTCAGCCCTGCAGCCCTGCAGCCCTCAGCCTTCATCCTAATTTCCATGGTTTCCTGTACTCATAATGCAGAAGCTTATTTGCCTCACTGCTGTTTGTAAACTGCTCCTTGTCAGCATCCCACAATAATCTTGTTTTTGTTGCAAGTGCTATGTTAGCGAGATGTGCAAAGCTTGTGGACCGATGACCTTCCTCAAGTGAACAGAGCGGAGTCTGTCTCGATTTAATGCAATCGAGGAAGTTCCTTATCAGTGCTGAGGTGCTCTCGGCGCTGCTGCCATCGTCGAGAAGCCGGCTTGTATTTTCATAATCTTCAGCTTCAATGAGGCTATCCCAGGTCTGGAACTGGCCCCTTGTGGCAGGAATAATTTTATAAGCACCTTCATGGGCCTGGACTGTACCTTTTGTCCCGCGGATCTCAATTTCTCCGAATGGAACCATGCTTCCGCTGTTTGCTTCATAATCGCTGAACATTATAATTGAACCGGAAGCAAACTCGAATGTCACCTGCAATGTATCAGGAATTGTGCTGTCATCATCAAGAACATATTTGCCGCCATGAGCGCTGACTGCCATAGGAGCCTTTTCTCCCATCATCCAGCGGATTACATCCATATAATGAACTCCCCAGTTGCCCATCTGTGAGGAGTAGTCGCTCCACCAGCGGAATGTGTATGGTGCAATATTATATTTGTAGGGAATGAATGGTCTTGGTCCGAGCCACATGTCCCAGTTAAAATCTTTTGGTGGATTTTCAGGATTCATTTTCCCGATACCGTTAGGGTACATGTTATTTATGTGAGCGGCTCTTCCAACTGTAAGCTTTCCGAGCTTACCCGAGTTCATGATCTTTGACAGCTTCTGATAGACTGCATTGCCTCTCCGGTTTAATCCGACTGCCACTACACGTTTGCCCGCCACCTGGGCATTGACCATGCTGCGGCCTTCATGTATGGTTGCAGTGAGTGGTTTTTCAACATAAACATCCTTCCCTGCCTTAATCGCCTCAATAGTCTGAATTGCATGCCAGTGGTCGGGAGTTGCAATGCACACTGCATCGATTGTTTTATCTTCAAGCAGTTTACGGTAATCATTGTAACGGGTTACATTACCTGTGAATTTTTCCCCCATTTTGGGAATCTGTCCCCCTTTACCAAGTGGTCCATCAGTATAACGCTTATCCACTTTTGAATAATCTCTCTGAAGATAAGGATCATATAAATCACAAAGTGCTGCCACTTCACAGTCAGGCTGAGCCATAAACAGCTTCAGAAGCTGTGATCCGCGGTTGCCGACACCAATAAATCCAACCCTTATCTTGTCACTGGCTCCGGGCTTAATCAGACCATTTGCTGATATTGAATTCAATCCCAGGGATAAACCTGTTGCTGCAAGTGTAGTCTTTGCAATGAATTCCCTTCTGTTTGTTCTGTTGCTTTTCATAATGTATCATTTTATGTTCTTAGTAATAACATTCTAGTATCAAAGATAGCATTTTCCTTTGTGTTCCTTCGTGTAAACCTTTGTGTTCCTTTGTGTTTAAATGATTTATAATTAATAGTTTAACACGAAGGACTCTAAGGATATCACAAAGGTGCACCAAGGATCACTTATCATTTTCTTTTCTGCAGATCCTCAATTGCCAGTGCTATTTTATGCCTGGTCTCCAGAATACGTTCCGGCTGATCGGGATAACGCAGAGTATTTTCAAGTGTTACCTTTATTTTCCTCGGATATTTGTAAAGCAGATACTCTTCAGGATTCAACAGCTGCCTGTATTCATTCAGTGTCAGCATCAGAAGTATTATCCTTGTATTTGTCGAGTAATTCCCTGAGCCTGAAAAGGTATTCATAATCATCCATGCCATCACGGAAATTCTCAAGTCTGATTGATGAATAAGGGATCCCGTCTGGTCCGGGATATACAAGCTGGCCTTCTCCATTGAAATAGTAATAGGTACGTGAATCCCATGGTACATTTGGCCATTTCTGATTCCATTGGTTTACCCTTCCTTTACATTTCTCCAGAAATAGTTTGAGCTCCAGTGCTCAAATCCGTCTACCCCGTACATCCAGCAATACCATGCGATGCTGCGCTGGTAAATTGCAGGGCAGTCGATGAAGAAATTCGGAGCGCTTTCCCTTGCAAGGGTGCAGAAATATGTCCAGATCTCACCTCCCTTTGCCTGTGTTTCAGGCGATTCGATAATGTTGACAGGTGCCCAGATATTAACAAGGTTATTTAAGCCATATTTATCGGTTGAACTGTCGAAGAAATCGTATGGTCCTCCCTCGGCAAACAGCTGAAGCCGCAGGTCCGGGTCTATTTTCTTCAGCCTTTCAGCACGTTCTTTTATGTATGGCCATTCAAGATCGGTTGGCTCATCCCAGAGTTCGACCAGAGCCTTGTCAAGCCATCCTTTGCTTTTCAGGAACTTCGTATAAGCTTCAACAAATTTATATGCTTTTTCAGCCTCTTCAGGGGTGTAAAGCCCTTTCTTCATCTGAATTATTGAAAACCTTGTCAACCCCCGGTCGATGCAATAGCCCAGCACCTTTTCAACTTTGCTGAAATCATATTTTCCTTTGCTGTCAGGTGTTTCGCTCACATAATTAACCCCTGCAGAGCCCGGATTAAACCTGTTCTTTAAAAGCAGATGCGCAGAATCTCTCGTACCATTCAACAGGGAATTCCTTCAGATTATAAAAATCCTTAAAATATTCAATCTGATCCCAGGAATGTGTTTTCAGGTGGCTTGCCACCGGCAGATCGAAATCCCATACCCGGCATTTGATTTCTGCGGTAATGCTCTTCATTCCTTTGGCCTTAACAGTGATTGTCCCGGTATATTCCCCTGATTTTGTTCCGCCTGGCGCATAAACAGTTATCCAGAGTGGTCTGCAGACATCATTCCCGTCAATATCAACAGCCGTCTTTCAAAGGCATCAGAGGATCAGGATGCCAGCCCTTTCGGCTTACAACATAGTCAGACTGCCAGTCAATCTTATTGTAATCAACAAGCGACACTTCAATATTCTTCCTTCTTAATTACAGATCCCTGATTTATCTTTTAAATCAGTTAATTCCAGGGTTAACTGTTCCAGATTTCTGCCGAAAGGCAATAGGGCCAGTTGAAATGATTCATATTCATTTCCTGCAAGAGCTATATCAATACTGTTATTCAACGGCAGCGGAAACTGATCGTCCCTGCGCAGTTTCAAAACAGAATGTGTGAGAGCTATCCCAAAATCATCCTCTCCATTTCCAGTTGTTTAATGCGGTCCATCTCACCTTCTGAAGATGCCTGGTTATCTCGAGATTCTTTTTTTCAACCTGTAATGTAAGATCGTCCCATTTGCCTGATACCCATGATTGATCTGCATCATTTTCAAGCTGCAGAACTGATGACAGTATGCTCTCAGCTTCAGCTTTGTACTTTTTGGGCAACAGGGTTGGAGAGCCTTGTCATTGAAGCAATTGATTCCCCGATTTTTTCTTTCAGAAGATTGCAGCTTTTTGCGGTTTGGTTCGATTGTGAACCAGAAGTCCACGCTTCGCCTGATTACTGTCCCATCAACTGATTTGACAATTGCAGAGGCAAAATAGCTTCCCTCTGATGGCAGTTCGTATGTGATTTTTTCATTTAATTGTGCCTCCCGGAGCTATAGTATAATTGTTTTTATAGTAAAGCGGCTCAGAATTATAGCTTTAACTGCAAGATCAGAAGATGGTCCCTGGCCGGACTGATTTATAAATTCAGGTTTTTCAAGAAGAGGCATCAGCTCAAGTTCAAAGATCACATCTAAGATCCTCTTTTGATGTGTTTTCCGCTTTGAATGTAGAGTATGTTTTTTCCAGGAACAGGTTCAGGCCATCTGCCGTATATGCACAAGTGCAGTATTCTGGCCTGACAAGCGGCATTTCCCCGACCAGTTGGATGATTCTCCGTGAGGAAAACTTCTTGATAAGCTGATCTCAAGGTCTGTTTCTCAGCTATCGGGTTGATCCCCAGTTCACTGAACGGAATTCTGAATTCCGCAGTCCAGTCAGACTGGTTAATTGATGCTCCGTATTTCCAGTTGCCGTTCCATGAGATATCCTGGTTTTTCCAGTCGGTCATGGTTCCCTTTGGATCGGCCATCATCCTGACAGAGATATCCTTGATCCGCTACACTCACAGATACATGGTTTCGTCCCCAGAGGAATGTGTCCCTTGGTCCTTTCGGGACTGACTGACCGGTTAAGATCCTCTGCATGAAGGATCGGCATTCCTGAAGGCGACATACAGGTTTTTGTCATCGTAGCACAGAAAGACAGACACTTTATCTTTGATATAGGTGTCGAGTGACCAGTTTATAAATTCCGATAATTCCGTGCTGTTTTCCCAGGTAACATCATTAAGATTTCCATCTATTACCGGTGCGGTTTTGACCATGCGGGATCTGCATCTGAGGGTTATGGATTTCAGCTCTTAATACTCGGCGGATGAAAGATCGCGCTAGGAAATCGAGAGCATAATAAAAATAAATCCTTATGATAAACCATTTTTACTCTTCATTTGTAAATTACGATTTTATCTGTTTAATAGATCACGAGTGTTCTATTATTTGAGGATAAGTTTTTCGATCCTTCTGGCCATTGCTTTGCGGGCCAAGTAGAGCTCCTCCACATTGCGTGAAAAAGCGCTGACATCTACAACCATATTTTTGACTGTTGTCTCAGCAAAATCTTTATCACCAAGATCATTCAGCATCCAGAGGTATTCATAATCTTCAATTCCTTCCCTGAGCAGTTCAAACCGGAGTGAGGATACAGGTCCGTCAACATTTGGCTGTCCGGTATATGTTTTGGTACGATCTCCCGGATAGATCAGCGATCCTTCACCGTTAAGAACCCACCCGCCGCTGCAGTCAAAACCTGAAATATATGTAACCGGATCGAGCCATGGATCAGGGGTTTGGTTCCAGAAGTTGGCTGCCCAGTATAAAATGCCATTCATATGATAACGTGCAGTTATCCATGGGACCATTACAGGATCCATTGCAGGGGCATCGATAAAATAATTCGGTTGTGGATAGGCCTGGTCGCATGAAATGTACCATGTGGCTTCACCACCCTTTGCCTGTTCTTCGATAAGAGCCTGTTTTACCTTCGGATCATTAAGTGAATTGCCATGGACGCAGAAATTATTGACATATCCCCTGAAGGTACCCCATTCAGGATTGTCACTGACAGGTGATTCGGTTGAAAGAAAATGGACATCCGGGGGCAACAGAATGTACAAGATCTGCCCACTGACGTGTCTCTTCATAATCTTTTTTTGTATTGGGCTCATCAATAGGACTGTTGAACACAAGCCGGTCGCTCCAGCCCTTCTTTCTGAAATATGAATCAACTCCGGAGAGATAAGATTTTACAGTGTTGTTGAACGATGGCGAAAACGGGACAGCCTTTATCTGACTCACAAGTTCATGTGGTCCGGCCTCAAGAATTACCCTTTTTGTCTTCAGTTTATTGAGGTAATAATCATACCTCTGATCATTGAATTTCAGTTCAACTGTCTCTCCCGTGACAGTTAGTTCAGGAACCAGTGGTTCGTTAAACCATGTTTCCAGACGGTGATCATAAAGAATATCGAAATAGGCCTGCGATAGTTTTTCAATATCGGGATTGGAGACCGGTTTGTTGTAAAGCCTTCCAAGCTCACCCTTTGAGATGTTAAAATAGGTTATGAGATGCGTCTGTTCCGGCAATGAAAAATTATATACCTCAAGCTGCAGGGAAAGTGTCTCAATGGGATTTCCATCTTTAAAGACAGTAATTTTCCCGTCATATTTTCCTGCAGCCGTCGCAGCAGGAATTGCAATATCTACCCAGACAGGTCTGTTCCCCACCACAGCATACTGAGCCTGCATACTGAATGACTCCTTCAGCGGAGCAAGGGCATCGGGCCAGTAACCTGTGGCCCCGACAGGACTTGACATGGCATAGATCTGAATGTAGTGCTCAAGAAAAAGGCTGATCTGCTTCTGAGGAATTACTTTTCCATCCAAAGATTTAAGATCTGAAACTGTGATGAAAAATCCATCCGGAGCTTTTGGTCTCCAGCCTTCAGGTACAGGCGCCGAAATTACAACCTGGAACGGAACATGCTCATTGCCTGCACCTGCAACTGTAATTTGTTTTTTTTCTCCGGACCATACAAGATTGCCTGTCTCCGCCTTATCCTTTGGCCTGACTTTCTGTTCAGCAGGTACAGCCCAAACCTTATAAACTCCTTTGGCTGTCACTTGCTGCGCGCTGACAGGATACACAGACGTAATTGAAAACAGAATAATCAAAAGGCTGCATTGCAAAAAAAATAAGTTTTTCATAAATATTATTTTAAAGTTTCAAAATTCATTAATAACCGACTTGCCTTTGCTGACCATTTCTTCAGCCGGCATAATCTCCAGGTTTGCTTCTGTAAATTTTGAAAGTGCCTTCTCTAATTCATTAAGATGTCTCTCATCTTTTTCCTTAATGAACTGCTCCTTCAGTATCCTGATCTTTTCAAAATCCTGAATGCCTTCGATCAGCTTTTCGAACCGGACCGAGCTTCTCGGACCCGGATAGATCTGGTAACAATCACCTCCGGGCCATGTGCGGTACCTTGTATCCTGAAGAGTAGCTTTTGTCCAGTTGTTATATGCCCAGCGCAGATAACCAGTGAATCCCTGTGCAGCTGCATACCAGCTTATCCAGGTATTCTCGGCAGGAGGGGAGAAGGTAAATCCGTTGGGATGGCTTTCCCCGCAAGCCGTATAATATGTGCTTGGTTTACCAGCAGTTTTGCGTGCCTTCAGGACATCGGGATCAAATTTCGCATGAATTATGACGCAGTAGTCATAAATTTCCATTGCAATCTCCGGATGATAATTGCCGGCCAGGGCTGTCTTCCATTCAGGATCTATTCGCTTAAGCAGCGCAATGACAGCCTTCATACTCTCCATATCTCTCTCATCCATTGCGATAGTTGTTTTGTCAAACCATCCTTTTGATTTAAGATGCTTTGTAAAATCCCTTATCATGGGTTCCCATAAGTCATTATATTCATCGGAGCCGGGTCTGGCTTTGACTGATACAGTGTCTCCCCTGGATTCATCAAAATAGATGAATGAAAGATTCCATGTTACCATCGAGTAACAGTTAATCCTTTTGTCAATTCCGCAGCTCATCATGAATGTGACATAGCGATCAAAAACAGAGTAGTCATATGACCATTTTCCATCCTTCTTTTTCTCCCATTTAATCATGGCAGGATCTCTGTAGTATACATGAACAGGTCCCCAGGGCTGGTCAATTATAAAAGCCGTAATACTCTTTTGCCCGGCAGCTGCCAGCATTTTATAATAGGGTTTCATCAGGCTGTAATGCTCATCGCTCCATAATTTAACATCATGAACCTTAGCTACAGGATCAGGATTCTGCCACAGATCCAGATCATATTTCCATTCTGACGGAGGAGGAAGAAGATGGTTGCTTACATCAACAGTTATCTTCAGCTTATGCTGGCTGTTCGCATTTACCGTAATGAAACCTGTATAGAGGCCTGCCGGAATTCCGTCAGGCACTTTAACGGAAAGCCATATTGGCTGAACTGTGTTTGGAGCGACAGATAATTTGTCAACAATATCAATAGGGTCCTCTACAAGCGATGATTTGTATTTCTCAGGTGTTCTTTCATCGCATCCTTCTCCGAATTCATCAGTAATAACATATCGAACAAAGGAAGCATTTATGTTTTCAGCATTTATCTGGTGTCCCTTTCCATCTGAAAGTGCTCCGGTTTTACAACTAAGTTCAGCAATTTTTATCTTTGTCCAGACAAGGATTTGGGTGTGAACTTTTTCACCTTTCCAGGCTTTTACAATCCATTCCTGTGAAGAAACAACAGGGACCTGTTCTTTCGGGTACCTTACATTATCACTTGCAAAACTCACATTTACATCTGTTGTGACTTTTGCCCATGCTTCAGCGGGTGTTTTTGCAGGATTAGGCATTTCCTGGTAAGTTGTCTTGCCAGGCAGGGAATAACTCATATCCTGACCATATAGAGTGCAGGAAGCCAGAGTCAGGACTATTATGAGAAGATTTTTCATAGGATCTAGATTATGTTTAAATTATTGATTTCCTGGTGAGATCTATGTGTGATTCAAAGTCTTTTTTTAACCGCAAAGCACGCTAAGGATTTGCGCAAAGCACGCAAAGGGTTTAATTTCAAGCTTTTAACTTTGCGATCTTTGCGCTAAAGCTTTGCGCACTTCGCGGTTAATGGATTTTGACTTATTAAACAGCTAACGATGTTTCACAGCTCGAATAAATTTTAATTTCAGAACTAAAATGATCAAATGTTTAATAAATTAATTCGATTTTGTTAAAACTTTTCTGGTTTCTCCCTTATATGTTGTAAATGTTACAGATACCACCCCTTCCGGTACTGGACACACTCTTGATGACTGCGACAGATAGCCGCTGCCGTAATAGAATTCCCTGTACACTTTTGACCCATCCTTAAATAAAAGTTCAGCCGATACTTCATCGTTCCTGAGCCTGATTGTTTTTTGACTGGATCGTAAAGATTTTATGACTTTCAGACTGTCTGAGTTCCGTGCAACAAGAATCAGTGAACTGCCATCCTTCAATTGAAGTTCAGCCATTCCTTTTGTATCGCCATCGGCAAAGAAACCACTCTCTCTTGCAGGAATGGCAGAAAACCCTCCTTTGCCATCTCCTGCCAGGAGCAAACCGATCATGGCATCATACTGTCCGGTGAAAACATTCGAAGAATATGAATTGCCTGTGATCAGCAGATCAGGATGGCCATCAGAATTATAATCTCCGTTGAGCATTCCGAAAACAGGAGATATCTGAGCTTCAACCGGAAGTGAATGTATTTTGAAGATTCCGTCTCCGAGGTTTTCTATCCAGGCTGATTCAAAGTATCTGCAATCCCTTATATAGGCATCCATATATTCAGCCGGAGGGAAAATGTCGTCGAACGTGGCTTTTGCATATTCGCCGTAGGTTTTGAATTTATTCTTAAGGGATGGGATCTGTGAGATAAGCAGGTTTCTATGGTATATCGGATAGCTTTTCCCCTGGACATAATATGTGCAGACAGGGTCAAGAGATCCGTTCCTGTCGAAATCTTTTGCTATAATCCTCATTGGTTCTGATTGGGATACTTTGTACTGGGTATTCAGCCCAAGGTTGCCTGCAGCATAGTCGATATCGCCATCCATGTCAAAATCACAGGCGGTTATACTGTTCCACCATCCGGTGTATTTATCCAGTCCTGTTGAAGAGGTAATATCTGTTAATTTCCCATTCTCATTCTTATAGAAGGTGAGAGGCATCCATTCACCGGCAAGTATCAGATCGCTCCATCCGTCTTTGTTAAAATCCGTCCATAGTGCAGAAGCCAGAAGTCCTGGTTTTTCAAGGTCCTTTGAAACACTGCCGGTGACATCAGTAAATCTGATCACTGATCCCTTGCTGTCATTTCTGAGAAGGAAGCTTCTGGGTGGGATCGGGTAATTTTCCAGGTTTACTCTACCGCATACGAACAGGTCAAGATCGCCATCCCTGTCAAAGTCAGCAGCAGTAACCTGTGAACCGCAAACACGCTCATCAGGAAGGGCATCCTTATACATTGAAAACTGTCCTTTGCCGTCATTGATATACAATCTGTCTGTATAGAAAGCGTTTCCCGGTGGTAAGCCTGAACCTCCGCTCACTACATAGAGATCATTATCTCCGTCTCCATCTGCATCAAAGAAGAGTGCACCCATATCCTCATAGTTTTTAACTCCCGGAAAGGTCCTTGATGAAAATGAACCAGATTTCTCCTGGGTAAAAAGAGAGCCTGAGAAGCTTGTGGATCCGCCAATGAAAAAATCATCCATTCCGTCAGAATTTATATCACCAACAGCGATCCCCGGCCCCTCCTTTGAGTACAGATGAGGCACCAGAGGCTGGATATCAAAGTCCACAAAAAGCCTTTCGCTGTGTTTGAATTTTATATTGGTTTTATCTTTCAGGGTTACAAATAATTTTTTGTCATATTGTTTAATACCAGGGGTAGTAATGATTGAGGCCATTTTGTAACTGATTGTCAGGATCTGGTCGCTCTGAATGTTTTTAAGAAGTTGTTGCTTGCCGTCGGGCCAGGTGATTTGTAATGAGTCTATTACCGGATTTTTGCCGAGTCCGAAATGGATCATGGGATCTACCATAGACTGAAACCCCCTGATGGGAAAATGCTCATAGTATTGCATGTTTTTTCCTGCCCAGAGAGTCAGCTTTGTTCCGATTCCTCCATTGTTAATTGAATCGCCCTTCAGAATGAATGAGATGAAATGTTTACTGAGGCTTACTGAATCCTTGCCAATGAGTCTGTTCTCATACACAGAAGCCTGATCATTTACATTATTCAGTACCAGGTCCAGATCACCGTCATTATCCAGGTCAGAGAATGCGGAACCTGTCGAATAAAGTGGTCTCTCCAGTCCCCATTCCATAGTCTTGTTCTCAAATACAAGGCCTCCTGTGTTATGAAACATGACATTTGGCTTTTTGATATTGCCTATCTTATTCATCTCGGTCTTAAGCAGTTTATAGAGAACACTGAACTGAATTCCGGGATTTTCCCTTATCGTTTTCATCCACAATTCCGAAATATCCATATTCGTAACATCATGAGGAATTCCGTTTCCGATAAAAAGATCCTTGTAACCGTCATTGTCAAAATCAGCGAAGAGCGGTGCCCAGCTCCAGTCAGTTTCGAAAACGCCTGCCAGCTGACCTATCTCGCTTAAGGTTATCTTTCCTTCTATCTCCCCATTGTTCATCTGAAGCATATTTCTTATATACTGAGGGGAGTAGCCTGCCTCGAGTTCACTCAGGTATCTTTTGTAATCACGCATCGTAAGCGCCATTGTCCTTTTTCTGTAATAATCCTCAGGTTGCATGTCAAGAGTGAAGATGTCTGTCAGACCGTCATTATTGAAGTCCGCAATATCCACCCCCATTGTGCTGTTGCTTATGTGACCGGTGTATTCCTTTATCATTTCGATGAAAGTCCCGTTCCTCTGATTTATGTACAGCAGGTCGTTTGATATATAATCGTTTCCTACATAGATATCGGGCCAGCCATCATTGTTTATATCGCACACACTCACACCCAGTCCGAAGCCATCCCAGGTTATACCGGCTTCTTTGGAGACATTTTTGAAAACCGGTAGTTTTGTAACCGGGTTTATTCCCTCATTCCTGAACAGCCTGTCGGTATTTATCATAGACCCGTCATTTTTCCTGGGACGCAAGGCATTCTTATTGGGTATTGTGAGCGCTGCAGTTACAAGATACATGTCAAGATCGCCATCGCGGTCGTAATCAAAGAATTCCGCCTGCGATGAGTAGCCATCGTCATTTAAGCCCACAGTGGCAGCACATTCTGTAAATGCCAGATTGTCCTTATTCCCGTTGCTTATATACAGCAGATTATGGTAATCATAATTGATATTACCTGCAGCACATAGATATATGTCGAGCCAGCCATCATGGTTAATATCAACGAGGCTCACCCCGGTTATCCATTTGCCGGCAGTATTGATGCCACTCTGTTTTGTAATATCGTCAAATTTCAGATTTCCCTTATTCAGGTAGACCCTGCTTTCAGTCATATTTGCACCGAAAACTATATCGCTGAGTCCGTCATTGTTCAGGTCCCCAATAGCCAGCCCGGCTCCATTGTAATAATATTCATAGAAAATTGCATTGGCGCTGTCAGTTTCGCTGAGCTGGTTTGCAAAGCTGATACCGCTTTGCTCTGAAGGTATAGAGTGGAAGAGAGGGTTTTTGGCTGATTCATTTTCCTGTTTCTGTTTTAGGCAGGATTGCAAAATAATTACTGCGGGTAAAGTCAGGATTAAGAGTCTGAAACAGGTTGAGTTTACCATAAAATATTTTTTATTGCGCGGGAATAGCGGTTCCACACAAAAGTACACAAAGGATTTTTTTGAAAGTCAACATTAAATGGTGTTTTTAAAGATACTTAATAACAAGTTAACTTGTTTAAAACCTGCTCAGATGAGTACACCTGAAGGAATAATTTCACTAAATTCAGTGCAATGAATATTAAATTCAAGGCATATGATCGGGAAGTATTTAGTGAGTCTCGTACATATACATTTACTGATCATGATGTTAAGTTGAATAAATCACCTGTAAGATGTTTGCTCTGTAACGATATCTTCCAATGCATTGTTGTCGCCCTTGGCAGGACCATGCCACACACCTCCTCCAAACGGTACATTTCGTTCTCCTCGATGGCGCGGAGCGAACGGGATGCGACGGGCTTGCCCCGTGGTGCGTCACGCTGACTGCCAGAACATATCCCACCCCGGCCACCCAGGATACCACGGGCTGTCCACTATTCGACTTCTTCACCCGCCCGAAAAGCAGAATGTCTTCTTGTGATTGACCTTTTCCGCTCTCCGACTGTTCCGAACGCAAATCCGCTCTGCCGATTGGATTCCCTATTGAGAATAGCCCCGACAAGCCGATTAAACTGACTATCGGACGATCTCCCCTTATTCTCCCGCCCTCATTCCCCTGGAGTCCCGCCATGACTCACCAGACCCAGGACTTTGGCGCATCCTTGGATCAAAGGCGCGAATCCGCACCCGCTGTCGACCAGGCTGGGGACCGGACCACCTTGGTTATTCTCGTGGTCGCGATCATCATCCAAGTCATCGCCACCATGATTAGCTCGGAGTACTGACCCGAAAGCGCAGGTCTCCATGACAGCAGATTGATCCTGGCCGATTCCCGGCAGATCGGTTGGACATGGGAGTCATGGGGCGCCCGTCGAGACAAACGTTCAGCGTGGGGTGTCGGCGATGTCGATCACGTAAACCTGTCGCGAGCCCTCGTGCACCGAGTTGAACGCCAGCATCCTGCCGTCGGGCCGCCAGCGCGGATGCAGATCGCAGCGCGAGTACGTTTCGCGGTAGATCTCCGGCACGAAATAGGTGCCCAGCGGCAAGACGGCCTGATCCGACATGCGGAGAACCATCAGCTTGCGCTCCCCCAACTTGTCCGGATAGGTGTCGGTCGCCATCCATTTGCCGTCGTCGGAAAAGACGCCGTGCCCGTCGAAATCCAGCAGCCCGCGACCAACGCGCGTGTAGTCGGACTTGCCGACCGTGAAGAGCACATGGCGTGTACACCGCGTCGTTGTACTTGGCGGTCACCATCAGCCGGTCGCCGTCCAGCCAGTTGAAGTGCGAGCCGCCCCAGCCGTCCGGGAAACAACGCCGCACATCGCTGCCGTCGCGGTTGCAGGTGAACGACGTGGTCTCCCACTTGCGCACCACCTTTTGACCGGACAGATTCTCCACGCTCCGCGCGAGCCAGAAGATCTTCGAGCCGTCGCGGCTGAACACGGTGTGGCAGAAGTAAGCCAACGCCTTGGGGTCTTTGACCTGCGGCATCCTGTCCCGCACGGAGGCGATCGTCACGATCAGCTTCGCCTCGCCGCTCTCGAGATTCACCAGCCACAGCCCGTCGTCCGTCGGCCAGGTCACATCGCGGCGGGCGTCTTGGCCGTTGCCGCCGTACCCGTAATCGGGACGCGTCAGGCGCAGCCGCGCATAGTTGATGCTCACCGCCCACTTGCCGTCCGCGGAGACGGCGCTCACCGGATAGGGCACGACGCGCCGGGTCTTGGTGGTCATGTCGAAGATCACGGACACGAACTTGCCGTCCACCAGATCGTTGAAGATGAAGTGCGTCTGCGGCGCCGTGGCCAGCCAGTGCGCCATGGTCGCCTCCTGGAAATTCCAGCAGCGCGTGTCGGTCAGCGGAAGGAAGCGGTTGTTGTCTTGCGCGTCCACCACCCCGAGCACCGCGACATCCGTCTCGGTCGCCAGACGGCCCTTCACGTCCGTCTCCAGCACCGTGGCGTAGCGCCCGTCCGCGCTCCACGCGTTGATGGCGTAGTAGCTCGCGAAAAGGTGGTCCTTGGGACCGGACGTGATCGCCCGCGCCTTGCGAATAGGTCGGAAAGTCCCCCGCGGTTCCGACCCCTGCCGCCATCGCCGCGACAAGCAGAACTAGACTCCTCATGCCGTATCCTCCGACATTTCTCGTTTGCAGTGAGCCTGGAACCGATCCAGGCTCGTTTGGCCAGTCATCTTACCAGGGCGCCTCCCCTCCGCGTCCAGCACCCCGGCAACTTGCCGGTGTCCGGCCATGGTTCGTCCTTGGCTGCATCAAGGGGGCCTGTCTGGTCCGGCCGGCTTGACCGTGGCGGCCGGGAGAGGCTGGTGGCCGTGGGTGCGGATCCATTGGCGGGTCCAGTCGACGGCCTCCAAGCCTGCTGCCGTCCACGCTACAATAGGCCGCAGGATACGGAGTCGCCCTCGGTCCACCCGTCACAGGCATGAGTGTCCGTGTACGTTTCTCGTTTAGCCAGCCAGTCTGGCTCACCAACGCGACGAGCGGGCTGTTGATTTAGTCGTGGCGTAAGCTTCCAGCTTGCGAAATGGGCAACGGAAGCAAAATAGTAAATTGAACATAGGCAGCGTCGGCAAGCTGGAAGCTTACCCCACGTGCCACCACCGACTAAATCAACAACCCGCGAGCCCGTTGGGGTCGCAGAAATATGTATAGCAATGAGGGGCGGGCCAGCGGCATTCGTGGAGTCCCTGAGTGAATCCCAACCGTCAAAGGAGTCGTCTCATGATCTTCGCCGCCCTGCTGTTACTCTCTTCCGCCGCGAGCCAAGCCGCTGACTCGCCGCCGGGGGAACGGCCGAACGTCGTCATCATCCTGGCCGACGATCTCGGCTACGGCGATCTGGGCTGCTATGGGCATCCGAAGTTCAAGACGCCGCGGATCGATCGGATGGCGGCCGAGGGGGCGCGGCTGACGCAGTTCAATACGCCGGCCCCGTTCTGCGCGCCGACGCGCGCTTCGCTGATGACGGGCCGCTATCCGTTCCGCTGCGGCATGACGCAGAACCCGGCGCCCGACGGCGGGCCGGCGGCCGATGCGCTGGCGCTGCCGGCGAGCGAGGTCACGCTGGCGCAGGTGCTGCAGTCCGCCGGCTACGCCACGGGCATGGTCGGCAAGTGGCACCTCGGCCACAAGCCCGGCTCGCTGCCCACGGATCGCGGCTTCGACGAGTACTTCGGCATTCCCTACTCGAACGACATGCGGCCCGTGCAGGTGCTCGAGGGCACGCAGGTGGTCGAGTATCCCGTGGTGCAGGCCACGCTCACGCGGCGCTACACGGAGCGGGCGGTCGGTTCATCGAGCGCAACAAGGCGCGGCCGTTCTTCCTCTACTTCGCCCAAGCCATGCCGCACAAGCCGCTGGCCGCCTCCGAGCAGTACTACCGGAAGAGCGGCGCCGGACTGTACGGCGACGTGATGGCCGAACTGGATGCCAGCGTGGGCGCGGTGCTGGATGCCTTGCAGACGGCCGGCGTGGACGAGCGCACGCTCGTGTTCTTCACCAGCGACAACGGCCCGTGGTTCGGCGGCAGCAGCGGCGGACTGCGCGGCATGAAGGGCAGCACCTGGGAAGGCGGCTTCCGCGTGCCGCTGATCGCGCGCTGGCCGGGGCGGATTCCCGCGGGCCACACCAGCGCCGCAGCCGGCCGTGATGATGGACCTGTTCGCCACCGTGCTGAAGGCCACCGGCGCCGCGATGCCCGACGACCGCGTGCTCGACGGCAGGGACATCCTGCCGCTGCTTGACCGGCGACGCCGCCTCGCCGCACGAGGTCGTCTTCGGCCACCGCGGCTCGCGGCTGGCCACCGTGCGCGACGCCCGCTGGAAGCTGCACGTGCTGCCGGCAGCCGAGATGAAGCTGAAGCCCGGCCCCGACGGTCGCTGGCTCGATCCGCGTGCGCCGGACGGCGTGACGATCCTCGCCCCGTTCGAGCAATACAACCTCGACGCGCATCCCGGCCTGCGCACCGGCGATCGCGCCCGCCGCCATGCAGCTCTTCGACCTGCAAGCCGATCCCGGCGAGCAGCACGACGTGGCCGCCGCGCATCCCGCCGAAGTCCGGCGGCTGAAGGCGGCCTTCGACGCCATGAACAAGGACGTGCCCGTGGTCGAAGAAGTGAAGCGCGTGCCGCTGAAGCAGTAAGCGGCTGTAAAGAAACAAATTCGTAGGGCGGAATTCATTCCGCCCGAGCGGACTGAAGTCCGCTCTACGACGAAACTGCGGAGTTGTTTCTTTACAGCCGCTAAGCGGCCCGCGAAAAAGACGGTGAACTATCGGAGAACCTCTTCCTCGCCGGGCCCCGCCGTAAGTACGGGGTACGCGCGGCCGCGCCACCAGAAACACCGACCGTACGGGCCCGAGCGAGAGACGGACCCGCGTCATCTCGACGTCGCCGTCCGCGGGCGGTCTCGGAGGGCTGCGCGCCGATCGTCCCTGTGTGAGGGTCCCATCGCTCCAGAGCGTGCCGGCCCCGCAACCGAACGAAGACTTCCACCGGCGCGTCGGACGAGTTGCCGAAGAACCAGACGTCGCGGCCTTCCATCACCTTGTGGATATAGCTGAGATTCCCGCCGGAGGTGCGAACGGGTTCCTCCCAACGGACATCGGGGACGAGTTTCGCGTCGTCCAGGGCCGCCTGGATCGCGGCGGCGGTGGGAGCGGGAGGAAGACGGCGCGGCCTCCCTTGGCGTTGGTCCGCACGCCCGCGCCGTGCTGCTCTGGGCGAGATTCGTCCCCTTGGCGTCGAGCACCTCGAACTCCCGGATGAAAGCGCAGTCGGATGCAATCGTTTCGAGGAACAGGCGGACCTTCTTGGCCGAGACCGGCTTGAAGGCGTCCATCTTCTCGTCCCCCAGCCGTTCGCCGCGGACGCACTCGGCCCAGCGGGCGCCGTCCCACGCCTCGATGCGGTACGCCTGGGTGCGGTCGAACGCCTCGCGGACGACGGTCCGGCAGAAGGTCCGCGGCGCGTCGAACTCGATCCCTCCAGCCACTGGTTTCCCTTGGAGTTGGCCGCAGTGTTCCAGCGCGTGTCCGGGTCGCCGTCCACGGCCATGTCGGCGTCGTGTCCGCCGGCGGCCCAGGCGCTCGATGCGGTCGCCCGGCACTTGTGGCGGGCCTTCGACGCGGCCCGAACATCGCCGCGACCGTCTCGCGCACCGCCCGCGTCCTTGCCCGGCTCGGCCGAGTGTTCCGGCAGCCGAGTGGTGGCGAGCACGACGCCTCCCTGGTCGTAGAACTCGCGGATCTTCGTCAGGTTGCTCGCATGGATCGCCCGGGAGCCGGGGATGACGAAGACGCGGTATTGCTCGTGGTTCACGGGATTGCCCAGCCGCAGGACCGGGCCGTCCACGCGGCACCGGGCTTCGAGCACCTCGGGGTGGAGGAAGGTGAAGTCGCGCCGCACGTCGAGTGCCAGCCGCTCGCCGACGGCCATGTAGTCGGCCTCGGGCGGGATCACGCCGCCGGCGTACGGGGCCAGCGGGCCGTCGAAACGGTAACCGGCCTGAAGCGTGGCGATGGGGTACAGCACGCCGATGTCGGCCACGTGCCGCCCGCCTTGCAGCATCCGCTGGAGCCTGGCCATGTAGCGGTTGTACTGCGGCAACTCGGCGGCGTAGGGCGGGGTGCGCAGGACAGTTCGGGAGGGACATGTTCTTGGGCGGTCGTACCACACGGCGTGCGGGACCATGATGTTGATGCCCTTGGCGAACTGGTCCATCGCCTCGCGGTAGAGATTCGCGACCGGCAGGTCCTGCATGGCGCGTAGCACTCGGTCATGACCATCGGCCGGTCATAGTTGTAGGCCATCGAGCTGACCACCTTGTAAGCGCGGGACGGGCGGCGCACGCGATCCATCGACGCCGGGCACGTCCTGGTCGCGTATCGACTTCATCGAGTCGCCGGAGCACGCCCACGGGGTTCTTGACCTCCTCCTGGTCCTGGTGGCCCGTCAGGCCGCCGCCGTGGCGGCGGACACCAGTCCTGCACGGTCTTCACGTAGCCGTCGGCGTACAGCTCGGCGCAAAAGCCGAACAGGGCGTTCCCCGCGACCTTCTCCCGCCCGATGTCGAACCACAGCGACAGAATAAGCAAAGCCGGATCACAGCCATCACGGCGAAGGAGCGATTGAATTCGGGCGTCCAAGCCCGGCCGCTTCAGCCAGTGCATCGTCGGCTCGTCGTAGAAGGCGCTGTCGGCGTCGAGCCGAACCGGCCGGGGGAAGCGCACGTAGTATTTCTCGTAGGTCAAGCCGATGAACCTCTTGACCGCTTCCGGGTCGAGGTAGTTGACCAGCCCTCGCGCTCCATCCGGACGCAGGTGAAGAGCATGACCTTCCACGATCCGTCCGGCACCATCCACGTGAGCCCATCGCGGACGTGGCTGGCCAGATTGACCCGCTCGAAGGTCTTAGCGTGCATCGCAACGGCGGCCATCAGCTCGCCGGGCGGCAGTCGGCATTCGACTTCCGCAGGGGCCGTCAACGTCGTGGGCGTCCAGGTCCAACCGCCGGCTCAACGCCTCGGGATACTGCTTGGCCAACTGGCCGCCAGGCCTGGCCCCGCTCGGGGAACCAGTATTCGTCGTACAGGCACATCTTCAGACCCAGACGCGCAGCCTCGTCCACGGCATCGGCATACTGGTCGAGGACATCGGGGACTCCTGAAACTCAGCTCTTCGTGGGCAGGCAGGATGCCGAAACCCGCATAGCCGCTGTCCCCAGCCGCGCTCCATGATCTCGGTGGTCTTCTGCTTCTCCAGAGGCCCGTTCCAGAACCAGAGCGGCAGGTCTGGAAGGCGGCGGGCGGGTTTTCGAAGTCGGTCCGCGAGTCCGTCTCCGCGCCCGCGGCAGGCACCGTGATCGGCATGGCCGACGGCCAGCCGGCCAAGAGCAATGCTGATTTCCATGTTTTCGGGCTCATGATGGTGTCCCTTCTCAGATGCCTCGTTTCACTCGTCATCGCTCCTCCTTCATCACCCCGCACCGGGCCGAGCAGGCCGCAGGGGCACAGCTCGAGGTCGTGCTTTTCGAGTCCAGACGACGCCGCGGTCGCGGCCGTTGAGACGGCCCCAGCCGATTCCTCCACCGTGCCAGGTTACCGTCTTGCAGCACCCGTAGCAACCTTCCGCGGATCGACCTCGTCCTGCTGGCAGACGGGCGACGCCACCCGCACGTGTCCCACTGGACCCGCGGCTCGGA
>CAWFRW010000024.1:0-292106 GCA_963818295.1 uncultured Bacteroidales bacterium | reverse complement strand
CACAGCATATAATTAAATATATAATATATAATATCTGAAAATATGAAAACATTCCAGGCGGACCAGATTAAAAGCATTGCCATTCTTGGCAACTCAGGGTCAGGTAAAACCACTCTTGCCGAAGCAATGCTTTTTAACGGCGGCATAATTGAAAGAAGAGGTACAATCGAGGGAAAGAACACTGTCTCCGACTATCGTCCGATAGAACACGAAAACAGTAACTCAATCTTCTCAACTGTCCTCTACACTGAATTCCTCAATAAAAAAATCAACATTCTTGATACCCCCGGTCTCGATGATTTCAGCGGTGGGGTAATCTCATCACTTTTTGCCTCCGATGCTGCTGTTATGACTATCAACGTCCAGAATGGTGTTGAAGTGGGAACAGAAATCCATTTCAGACATACAGAAAAGGAGAAGAAACCTGTGATTTTTGCAATAAACGGGCTCGATCACGAAAAAGCCAACTTCGAGAAAGCAATTGAGATGATGAAAGACAGGCTGTCAACCGATCTCGTCATATTCCAGTATCCTGCAAATGAAGGGGTGGGCTTCAACTCAATTATTGACGTCCTGAAGATGAAGATGCTCCGTTATGCCAAAGAGGGAGGCAAAGCTGAAATTCTTGATATTCCTGCCGATCAGGCCGACAAAGCTGCCGAATTACATGGCGCCCTCGTTGAAAAAGCCGCCGAAAGCGATGAGTCTCTCATGGAGCTTTTCTTTACAAATGATACTCTTACAGAGGATGAGATCAAAAAAGGTATCTCTAAAGGAATAGCTTCAAGAGGCCTGTTCCCTGTTCTGTGCGTCTCTGCAAAAAACAATATTGGTGTTGACAGACTGCTGGAATTCATTGCAACAACGGCTCCGTCGCTTGCCGACATGCCCGCCAGGATGAATACAAAGGGTGAAGCTATCAAGCCAAATCCTGCCGGACCAGCATCTGTCTACATCTTTAAATCATCCATCGAAGAACATATCGGTGAAATAAACTACTTCAGGGTATTCTCAGGGAAGATAACTGAAAACCTCGATGTGGTGAACAGCAACAACGGATCTAAGGAAAGACTCTCACAATTATATGTCTGCGCCGGGAAGAACAGGGCAAAGGTTCCCGAACTTAATACAGGCGATATAGGCGCATTTGTAAAACTGAAAAATACAAAGACAGATCATACTCTGAACGTGGCAGGCCAGGACTGGAAATACGAGGGAATCAAATTCCCGGATCCTAAGTTCCGCACTGCAATAAAAGCTCAGAGCGAAAGCGATGATGAGAAACTCGGAGAATCACTTAATAAAATTCACCTCGAGGATCCGACTATTATTATTGAATACTCGAAGGAACTGAAGCAGATCATTGTACACGGACAGGGTGAATACCATCTCAATATTATGAAGTGGCACCTCGATAACATATACAAGATCCCCACAGTCTTCAATCCCCCGAAGATTCCATATCGCGAGACAATCACAAAAACTGCACAGGCTGACTACCGTCACAGGAAACAATCAGGCGGCGCCGGTCAGTTTGGTGAGGTGCATATGATAATTGAGCCTTACGAAGAAGGATCGAAAGAGGCTACAATGCAGAAGATTGCCGGCAAGGAGATCAAAATATCAGTACGCGACAAGGAGGAGATCCCTCTTTCATGGGGCGGCAAGCTGGTCTATGTTAACAGTATCGTCGGTGGTGCCATTGATGCAAGGTTTATGCCTGCAATCCTCAAGGGGATAATGGAAAAGATGGAGATCGGACCTCTCACAGGTTCATATGCCCGCGATATAAGGGTATATGTTTATGATGGTAAGATGCACCCTGTTGACTCCAATGAAATATCATTCCGTCTTGCAGGAAGAAATGCATTCAGTCAGGCGTTTAAGAATGCCGGACCGAAAATCCTTGAACCTGTTTATGATGTTGAGATCTTTGTTCCGTCAGACCGTATGGGTGATGTGATAAGCGACCTTCAGGGCAGACGTGGTATGGTTCTCGGAATGTCGAGCGAAAAGCGTTTTGAGGTTATCAAGGCCAAGGTTCCACTCGCTGAAATGAATAAATACTCAACAGCGCTCAGTTCAATTACCGGTGGACGTGCAATGTATACAATGAAATTTGCAGAATATGCCCAGGTACCCGGTGATGTTCAGGATGCAGTTATCAAGGCATACGCTGAAGAGGAAGAAGAAGAATAGCCCCATATTCAGCCCCCCTGCCCCCCTGCCTTGCTCCGCCGTAGCGGCTACGCTAAGGCGAAGAAGGGGGTTAAATTCGTTATTTTAAAGAACATAGAAAAAACCGTCTCATTTCTGGGACGGTTTTATTGTTGTAGGGACATGCCATGGCATGTCCCTACATGAATCCCAAATGTAAATGTAGGGCCACGCCATGGCGTGGCCTCCATGCCGTAGTCTAATTATCATACCATCTTCAGTATATCCCACACAAACGCCCTGATTCCTACCTCCTCATTAATTCCATCAATCCTCTTTACCTTGTCAAGAACAGTATCCACAAGATCATCCTCAATAATTGTAAGAACGCTTTTGTTGATCTCGGGCCAGGCATGGGTTCCCAGGTGGGGAACACCCGTAGTTGTTCCCCTGCCCTGTACATTTTCCCAGAGCGAATAACCCTTTATCCCAAGCTTGTCGAGCAGATACTCTATCTTTTCGGTATGCGCCTGGTTATATATTATCATTACTGCTTTCATATTCTTTGGTATTTTAAATCAACACAACTTACTTACTATCTCCGTCTCCATTCATGAAATCAAATTCAGAGTAGACTGCAAGATTTTTATTCCTCTCTCCTTGCTTTGAGAAGATTGCATAAACAACCGGCACCAGAACCAGGGTCACAACAGTTGAGAAGACAAGCCCTCCGATAACAGCCACACCCATCGGGCTCCACAGTTCCGAACCCGATCCCTTGCTCATCGCAAGAGGAAGCATTCCGAGGATTGTTGTTGCCGACGTCATAATAACCGGTCTCAGACGTGAACGGCCCGATATTGCAATGGCTTCATAAAGCTCATAGCCCCTTTCACGCATCAGGTTGATGAAGTCGACAAGCACGATGGCATTCTTCACAACAATCCCAATCAGCATCACTGCCCCGATGCCTGAAATAACACTGAGGGTTGTGTTCGACAGGAACAACGCAATAGCAACTCCCGAGAAGGCAAATGGGATTGAGAACATAATAATGAAGGGCATCTTAAGCGACTCGAATTGCGATGCCATGATCAGATAAACCAGTATAAGACTTATAAGCATAAGCATTGCAATATCCGTAAATGCTTCCATCTGCTCCTTTATTGCTCCGGAGATCTGAACCATAACGCCTGCAGGCATTATCGTCCCGTCAATCGCCTTCTGAACATCAATCTGGATATCGGTCAGAGACCTCTTGTACGGAGTAAATGCTACCCTCACAATACGTTCCTTGCGCTTACGCTCGATATTGGGCGGCGACCAGTACTCTTTAATCTGTGCAATCTCTCCAAGCCGGACAATCTGACCCGGTCTGATTTGCAATCCCAAGATTTTCTATGTCGGTGATTGTGCTTCTGGCATCTTTCTTCAGCCTGACGACTACATCATATTCATCCCCGAACTGACGAAGCCTTGTTGCCATCAGCCCGTCGACCCTGTTTTTCACAGCAGTGGAAACCATTGCTGTGTTAAGTCCGTTGGCGCTCATCTTGTTCTGGTCAAAGAGTATCTGCAATTCAGGTTTGGACTTTGCACGGCTGATTGTTACATCCTTGCAGCCTTCGATCTTTTTGATCTTTTCCGACAGTTCCTCTGCCACGATGTTTGTTTTGGCAATATCATATCCGTAAACTTCAACATCCACTGTACTCCCTCCGAAACTTCCCATATTATCAGATGTGCTGAGGGTAAAATTTACTATCTCCGACATCTTTGAAAGATCAGCCCTCATCTCCTCAGCTATTTCAAATACCGATTTTGCTCTCTCCTCAATTGGTTTCAGACTAAGGCTGTAAGTTATTTTATGAGTGCCTCCGGCGCTGAATATTGAAGCAAATCCTCCCTGATCGTCAGCTCCGGAGGATGTTGAAATTATAGTGACTTCCGGATATTTTTCCTTTATAAGCTGATCAATTTTATTGGCAGTCATCACTGTCTGATCCACCCTTGTACCTGTCTGCAGTTCAATTGTTGCTGAGATCCTTGATTCATCGGCCTGTGGAAAAAATTCAGTTTTGATAACAGCGAAAAGGCTCATTGACCCAATAAATACTACGAAAGCCATTATGCTCACAAAGGTCTTATGCCTAAGAGCCCATCGCAAGGTTTTTTCATAATAGCGGTCAAGCCCGTCAAGCCCTTTTCTTATACTTCCGTCATATGTCCAGAAGGGAGCATCTTTCTTTATAGGATACCATTTCAGAAGAAGAGCGCTCAGCGTAGGCGTAAGTGTGATAGCTGCAAAAACAGATGTTACAATTGTGATAGTCACGATCATCCCAAGCTGCTTGAACAGGACACCTGTAAGTCCGGTTACAAATGTGAGAGGGAAGAATACAGCAACAACAGTCAGTGTGGTGACAATTACAGCCAGCCATACCTCATTTGTTGCATAGATAGATGCTTCCCTTGGCCTGCTTCCCCTCTCAATATGCTTTGTAATATTTTCAAGAACCACAATTGCATCATCCACTACCATTCCGATCGCTATCGAGAGCGAAGTCAGCGAAATAATGTTTATTGAGGCCCCCGTGACAAAGAGATAGATAAAAGCAACAATAAGCGAGATCGGTATTGTAAGTATGACGATGAATGTTGCCCTCCATCGTCCAAGGAAGAACAGAACGACAAGGATAACGAATATTCCTGCATACATCAGAGTCTCGGTAAGATTGCTGATTGACTCCTTGATAAATGTGGAGCTGTCGAAAAGTTTTTCAATCTTGACATCCTGCGGCAGATCCTTTTTAAGCTGTTCAAGCATTTTATCAACCTCTGCAGTAACCTTTACAGTGTTTCCGCCTGATTGTTTCTGAACATACATGCTCATACCCTTTGCTCCGTTAATCTTTGTATCAAGTTTTGATTCACGGATAGTATCGCGCACCTCGGCAATATCCTTCAGATATACATTATTGCCATCGTAATTGCTTATTACAAGATTTTTTACAACATCGCTTTCAGGAAATTCACCCTGGATACGCAGCGGATAGTCAGTTTTCCCCATTTCAAGATAACCTGCCGGCATATTCATGTTTTCAGCCCGCAACACATTCCCAATCTGTTCTATCGTAAGGTTATAAGCCTCCATCTTGCGGGGATCCACATCTATATAGATTTTTCGGCCAGGTACACCTGACAGCGCAACCGATCCTACTCCTTCTATCCGGTTAAGCGGGTTGACAATCTTTTCATCAAGAATTTTTTCGAGACCGGCGTAACTCTCCTTTGCTGTTATTGCATAAAAGACTATGGGCATGAAACTTGTGCTGAACTTGATAATTGTAGGCTTCTCACAATCTTCGGGCAACACACGTTCGGTAAAACTGAGCGCACTCCTGATATCATTTGATGCCTCATCGAGATTGGTGCCATACTCAAAATTCATGAATACAACAGAGGATTGCATCGCTCGAAGTTGAGGTTATCTCCTTAAGGTTGCTCACGGAGTTCAGTGCATTTTCAAGCGGCCTTGTAACATTCGATTCAATATCCGAAGCGCTGGCTCCGGGATAGGTTGTATAAACCACTACAAAAGGCAATTCCATCTCAGGATAAAGATCCACGGGCAATTGCATCAGCGAATAGATACCCATGACCATCAGTCCGACAAAGATCAGGATAGTGGTAACAGGTCTTTTTACGGAAGTAGCTATATATACTCATTTTATTATTATTGAAATTATCGGAATTAATTTATAAGCTGAACATTGTCGCCATTGATAAGTCTTGCCTGTCCTTCTGTAACAAGCATGTCGCCTTCCTTAATATTTGTGGAAAGTATCTCAAGCTGGTCATCGAATCTTTTTCCGAGGGTGACCTCCACCCTTTCGGCGACCTTATTCTTCTCAAGAAAAACGAATCTTATATTGGTACCTTCCTGGAGCAAGACAGTATTTGCCGGCACCACAAAGGTTTCAACTTCTCCAAGATCCATCGATACCCTTACGAACATCCCGGGTTTCAGAATATCGCTTTTATTCGGAAGTTCAAGCTCTGCAATAAATGATCTGCTTGCTGCATTTATTGTCGGAGAAATCCTGTAGACAGTACCGGTGAATTTCTGATCTTTATAAACATCGGCGGTGACTTCAGCTTTCATTCCGACTTTTATCAGCGGATAATACTGCTCTGAAATACTGACATTTATTTTCAGAGGATTGACCTGCATAACAGTAACAACTGCAGATCTTCCTGACTGGGTTGTCGGGGCGCCGGAATACATTTCGCCATTCTCAAAATACTTTCCGGTCACAACACCATAAAAGGTGATTTCATCAATGTATTCTCCTGCATGAAGTCCACATTCGTTTTTAAAACATCATACTGGGTTTTCAGCTGGTCGTACTGTTGCTGTTTGGCGCTTCCTGACCTGAGAAGAGTATCTATCCTGTCAAGGTCCTTCTGCAGATTGCTCAGCTGAAGTTCAAGCTGGTAAAGCTGGGTCCTGTCCATCAGGAAAAGCTTGTCGCCCTTGTTTACCCTATCACCTTCCTCAACATATATTTTATCTATCCTTCCGGGTGTTGACGGGGCCATATTTACCTCCTCAAACGGAAGGATAGTCGCTGTATAATCAATAGTCCGGGCAATTTTTGTCCTGGCCAGACTCATTGTCTTTACGGGTATTGTGACTCTTTGTGTTTCAGTTGACGGGATCTGTGGAAGCAGCAGCTTCATTTTTTCCTTTTGATGAGCAGCCTGTGAAAAACAGCGCTGTAATCATTAATACCGGGATTAATCTTAAGTATTTCATTATATAAAATTTAGAAGTTTCAGATGATTTTGATTACAGGTTGTTAAGTAGTTTATCAAGAGCCAGCTTTGTCTGCAGAAGGCTCATCAGCGAGGTGATGTAATTATTCTCTGCCTGGAGGTACAGCGTATTTGCCTGAGTCAGCTCAAGGCTCGATGCCATTCCCTGCCTGAATTTGTTTTCCATGCTTGCATAGACCCTTTTGGACACGTCAATATTATCCTTCTGGCTTATATACTGCTGGTTTGCATTTACAAGGTTATACCTCAGCTGCTTTTCCTGCAGTAAGAGCTGATCAGTAACCATCTCTTTTGTGGTTCTGGCTCTTTCAAGATTTATCTGGGCTTTTTTTATCCGGTGGTACCTCTGCCCGCTTGCAAAAATCGGAACAGATATCTGCAATCCTGCCATTGAGTTCTGGAACCAGCTCAAACCTGCTATATCCTCTCCCATTCCATTTACACCATACGTATAGAATCCTGATAATGTAGGCAATACCGATGCCTTTTCAGATTTGAGCATTATATATGACATCTTTTCCTGTCCCTCTATAAGCTGATAATTGACATTTTGCCTGTGATCAAATGACTGTGACATCAGGGCTTCAATATTTATTTTGTCTTCAAAACTTTCAAGTGATTCAGAAAGGATCAGTTTGCTGTCGGCAGACAATCCCAATTGAAATCTCAGAAGATTGTAATTAAGTTCAACCGTTCTCATCATTGAGCTTCTGCTGTTCTCTACAGCCGTTACATTAGATACCATCTGATCGATATCGGTTGCTTCAGCCATACCTGCCTGGTACATAGCCCTGCGTTGACTTGAGTGTCTCCTTCAGGTTTGCAATATTTGAATCCAGTATTGTAAGTGATTTTTCTGATATAAGAATAAGATAATAGGCCTGAGCCACAGCCTCCTTTGTATCGAGCTCAGATTTTGTAAGGCTCTGTTCGCTGAGTTTTATTGCCAGTTTTGAGGATTCAATGCCAATATAAACGGGTGCATTGAAAAGCAGCAGACTGGCCTGGGCGGTAGCTCCTGAATTAAACTGCGTGCCAAACTTAACAGGAAAAAATTCGCCGGGCTGGCCTCCGAAAAATTCGGCAGGTATAAGAGTAGTCATCAGTTTCAGGTTATCATTGAAGTTTCCTGATGCATCAATCTGAGGTAAGGTATTGGCTACCATCTCCTTCAATGCAATCCTTGATGTCTCTACATCCATCTTCGAAGTTATAACCATCTTATTATGCTCAATGGCGTATGATTGAGCCTCTTTTAAAGAAAGCTTCAGATCTGGTCCCTGGCTCTGGGCATTGAGAATTCCTCCCGTGTTTAAGAGTATTAAAAAAGCTGTTAGAAATAATTTGTTTTTCATTACAATCGAAATTTATATTTAATATCTGGCTGCTAACTTGTTTATAAGTTCAAGACCGGTTACTGTCGATATTCCCCTCAGATAATTTATGAATACGTTTTCCACGACCTCCCGTCTTGTGAACTCTTCAAACGGATAAAGTTCAAAATCCATCACTGCTCTTCCCAGAGAATAGAGACAACTATTAACTATATCGGGGTTTATATCTTTTCTGAACAGCTTCTCCTTTATTCCTCTTTGAATTACCTGCACATTATTCCTGTAGTCAGGCAAGTCACTCTTATCTATTTTTTTCATCATAGCCTCATAATGGAAACTTTTCAGATCTGCCTGAAAAGCAGGGCTTATGTTCTGAAAATGATCCCTGCTGCTTTCAAGAAGCCTGAAAATTGCATAAATCGCATTTTCAGAGTCATCAAGAATCCGTTTTACAAGGATCCGTTGCTTCTCTGCCATCTGCTCCAGAACGGCACGCAGCAAATCATCCTTGTCTGAAAATGCTTCATAAATGGTCCTTTTTGATATTCCCAGATTAGCAGCAATTGAATCCATTGTAACAGTCCGTATTCCATAAATCTTGAATAATCTGGCTGCACCTTCTATGATTCGTTCCCTTATCTCCATGCCTTTATATGAATTTAAATACAAAAATCTGAAAACTTTTTTAGTTTTAAAAGTTTTATTAGTTTAATTCCATATTGAATCCGTAAAAACACGAAATTTACCGGTGAGTGGAGATATGACTCCCAAGACTATCTTAAAAGTTCTCTGTGAACCTCTGTGAATCCTCTGTGTACTCTGTGTAAGTTCTTAATTATTTATTACACAGAGGTACACAGAGAAGACACAGAGGGACACAGAGAGGGAAAAAATATAATTTTAGTTTTTTAACAATCAATAGTTTAAACATGACACAAGATCCTGATCTCCGAATTACAGAACTTGGGCTTATCTTACCACCTGCCCCAAAACCTGTTGGCATCTACAAACCTGTCCTTGTAGTCGACAAATTTCTTTTTGTCTCAGGCCAGGGACCACTGAATACTGATGGAACGCTGATGACAGGGAGGGTTGGTTCCGACCTTGATACCGATGAAGGAAAACTTGCTGCACGACAGGTTGGGCTTACAATGCTTGCAACAATCAAGACCCACTTCGGAGACCTGAAAAAGATCAAAAGGGTTGTTAAGGTATTCGGGATGGTCAACTGTGTACCGGGTTATGAGAAGCAGCCATTTGTTATAAACGGGTTCAGTGAACTTATGGCCGAGGTCTTCGGAGAAGAAAACGGCATTGGTGTGAGAAGTGCTGTTGGCATGATCCTTCCTGCGAATATTCCGGTGGAAGTCGAAGCCATGTTCGAACTTTATTGAAGGAAGGGGAGGCATAATTATGCTTGAAGAAAATCGATGGCACAGGATTGAAAATGAAAACGAGGTATTCTCTCCTTCTCTGCTTGTTTATCCTGACCGGATAGAGGAAAACATAGCCAGAATGATCCGTATGGCAGGAGATGCATCAAGGCTCAGGCCTCACGTCAAGACCTATAAAATGGAAGAAGTCGTGAAAATGCAGCTTGACCATGGTATTTCCAGGTTCAAATGTGCCACGATCTCTGAGGCTGAAATGACTGCCAGAGCCGGGGCAAGTGATATTTTGCTTGCTCTGCAGCCTGTAGGACCGAATATTGAGAGATTTTTCAGGCTTCAGCAGGCTTATAAAAATGTGCATTTTTCGTGTATTGCCGATTCCGGACAGATAATCCGTCAGATTTCGGAATTGGCCAGCCGGTATGATATCGATGACTCACATCTGGCTGGATATAAATGTCGGCATGGACCGCACAGGAATCTCTCCGGGAGCGGAAGCCATCAGCCTCTATAAATTTACAGACACGCTTCCAAAGCTTAAGGCAGAGGGCCTGCATGTTTATGACGGGCATATCCATGAAAAAGACTATTCTCTTCGGCAGAAGATCTGCAACGAGTCGTTTGCTCCTGCCATGAAGATGCGGGAAGATCTTGAAAGTGAAGGCTTAGGACAAGTGAAGATTGTTGCAGGGGGGACTCCCACCTTCCCGGTTCATGCATTAAGAAAAGATGTTGAATTGAGTCCCGGAACACTCCTTTTATGGGACTATGGCTACAGCAGCTCATTTGCAGATATGGATTTTCTTCATGCGGCAGTATTGTTCACCCGTGTTGTGAGCAAACCTGCCAGGGATCTTATTTGTCTTGATCTTGGTCATAAGGCAGTCTCCTCGGAGATGCCACAGCCGAGAATTATGATCCCCGGAATGGATGACCTGAAAATAACAGGTCATAATGAAGAGCATATGGTTATAAGAACAAGGCATGCCGAAAATTATAAGACAGGAGATACAGTGTATGCAATTCCGTGGCATATCTGTCCGACAGTTGACCGCTATGACAGGGTTAATGTTGTTACCGGTTCAAGGGTTACCGGACAGTGGATCGTTGAAGCAAGAAGGAGACAAATAACCTATTGAAATAAGCTCCTTCAGGCAGGTTGCAACTAAACTTTTTTTCGCAGGATTTGTTTAGAATGAAATCTTAGTCGCTAACTTATGAATATTCAATTCGCTTTTCAGAATCTAAACTGGCTTGCAATAGTCATAGCTGCAGTCAGTGCATTTGTCCTGGGCGGCTTATGGTATTCCCCGCTTCTTTTTGCAAAGAGATGGATGAAGGAGACGGGGATCACTGAAGAATCAACAAAAAAAGCAAATATGACAAGGATATTCTCCTTTGGATTTATCCTTTCATGCATAGCAGCATTTTTCCTCGCTTTGTTCATCGGGTCCCATGCCGGAGCAGGGTATGGAGCCATGGCAGGCTTTATGGCAGGTCTCGGCTGGGTGTTCACTTTCATGGGCATCAGCTACCTGTTCGAGTCGAGAACTCTCGCCCACTTTCTTATCAATTCGTCTTACAGCATTATTAGCCTGACTATTATGGGAATGATTATTGGGGTCATTCAGTAGTCATGAGCTACGCGCATTGCCCTCCGAAGCTTTCTTTGGCCGATGTAACGTAGTGAAGTTGGCAGCGGAGGAGGGTCATTTAGCTGCGCTGTCATTAATTGTCATTTGCTGCGACTTAATGCGGTGCTATAGAAGAAATCTTTTTAAACCGCAAAGCACGCTAAGGATTGCGTAGAATGCGCCAAGATATAGTATTGACAATAAACTCTTTGCGAACTTTGCGTAAAACCTTTGGGAACTTAGCGGTTAATGGATCCAGGCTTTTTGAACAGCCCCGAATGAACCTAGCGGTAGAGATACACGAATCCCCTTGTATCCTTGCCATTGTCGTATTTGCCGTTATAAATGACATCATCCCAGCCATAAGCCATTATTATATAGAAATAAACTCCGGGAGTAGCTTTTCTTGAAGAGCTATTTATATTCCCATCCCACCCTTTCCAGTTTCTGAGATCTTCACCTTCTCCATCAAAGCTATAAACCTTTACTCCGCTCCTGCTGAATATCTGCACATTAATATGTCTGAGCGATGCAGCTTCAACAATAAAATAATCATTCAGCCCATCGCCATCGGGTGTAAAGACATTCGGGATATCGAGGTCGGAGGGGTCAACAACTATTTTTTCGGATCTCAGTGAATCGATACAGTGCATATCGCTTTCAACAATAAGGTTGAGATAGTACTCTCCAGGTATATAATAAATGTGCGGAGGCGGGCTGGCCAGGGCTGATATGCTGTCTTTATTATCTCCGAATTCCCATCTGTACGTCGATGCCCGGATTGATTTATCGGTGATAACAACCTCCAGAGGAGCATCACCCTTAACCGGGTCAAGTGTATAATCCGCCTTAACATGTATCGACTCATAAAAGAAGGAAGATTCAGAGACGCATCCGAAACTGTCTGTTACCTGAAGATTGTAAGTCACATCAACAAGCGGAGGATCAAAAGTCTGGGGATCGAGCAGGAAATCGGGCTGCGGAATTGTTGATTCAGGATCAGATGACCACATGAATCCAACCCCGTTTGGCAACTTTATCGGTACTCCGTTAGAAGGATTCCTGTAAAAAAATGTATCCACTGCAGCTTCCCCGTTAAGTGCAACATAATCACAGGTTCTGTTCTGAAGCTTGGCAGAGGAGAAGGGTTTATCGATAAATATCCAGCCAACCATTACTGTATCAAACCCGCCGCTAACTGTAACCCTGTAGCCACCCTCCACCAGATTAGCTATTGTTGATGTAGTTACACCTGTTTCGTTCTTGAGCAGAATGCTGAAGCTTTTTGTCAGGTCGCTCCACTGATACCATAAATAGTTAAACGGTCCGGTACCACTGGGACTGGAGGCAACAAGGGTTCCTTTCTGTGATCCGGAATCATTGCAGTATATAAATACAGGATCCTTTACTGCCGGTGCTGTGGGATATGCAGTATACCGTACAGTCCGCATCCCCGGAGCTGTAAGCTGGGCTTGAGCAACGGCGGACAAGAAAAGAATTATTATAAAAAGAAGATAACGCAAATTCAATCAGATCTTAATAACAAAAACGGATACTTTAACCTTTTGGTATTTATTCTGCAATTATACTAAAATATGATCAAACCAGAGGATTAATCCAGATGAAACACCTCTTCCATATTTGCCCACCATTCACCTTTTTTCCGTGTGGCCACAGGATCCTGCATCGGCTCCATCACCGCCCACCACTCCTGTGTCTTTGGATCTGCAGCCATTTTGGCCATGTCTGCTTCAAAATTGTCTCCGATGTATTCAAAATAAGCATAAAGCAGATTGTCTTTATGGAAAATTGAATAGTTGCGGATGTTACATTTTGTTATCATATCAAGCACCCCGGGCCATACTGCAGCATGATATTTTTTGTAACTCTCAAAACTCTCAGGTCTAACACCTATTATCTGACCATACCGTTTCATAATTTTTAGGTTTTATGTTTATGTGTTTATTATCTGTGCCGTCGACTGGTTTAAATGATTCCTGCAAGCAATATCTATGACTATACTGAACCGCTGATTCCTATCAGGTATGATGAAAGTATAATTATAAGCATTGAAAGAACCATGATTATATAAACTTTTGCCGAAACACCCTTCCATTCCTTTCTGTATATGCCCCACAGGGTTGCAACGACAATTGTAAGACCAACGAGGATTCCCCATGATGTAAATGTGAATGGCCCCATTTTGCTTTTACCCATCCCGTAAAAGATAAATTGCATAAACCAGAGCAACCCTGCCGCCAGCGAGAAGAGATAATTGCCTGTAAGTGCTTTGGGTGTTGCAACTTTAAGATAATCGCCAAGCGACCTGTTCCTTATCCCAAGATACAGACACCAGATAATTGTTGTGACCAGAGTTCCTGAAAGCAACAGAAGCATCACAGGTATTGTTGTAAAAAGAGGATTTGATCCGGATTTCTCAAAATACTCCGCGACAGGCCGTCCCTGCTCCATCCCCAGCGACATGGCTGATCCGGTTATCCCTACAAGGATTGCAGCAAAAAAGCCCTTAACAAAATTAAACTCACTGTTTGCATTCTGATTCCGGCTGCCCGATGTCTTTCTATCCTTCAGATACCCTGCTATACCGGAAAGGGCTATGCCGAAACATGCTATTGCAACTCCTGCGATGAGCAGGCTGCCTCCCGAACTGTCAATCATTATTTTTAGCCTTCCGTCAATTAATGGAGGGATCAGCGTTCCAAGTGCAAGAATAAGACCCAGGGAGAGGGCGTAACCGAGCGAAATGCCAAGATAACGCAAGGATAATCCGAATGAAAGGTTGCCTATTCCGTAAACAGCGCCAAGCAGAAAGACCCTGAATAGAATTTCCGACGGAACAGTCCTGTATACACTTATAAAATCGGGAGTGAATATTATGCAGGCTGCAAGGGGAAAAAGAGTATACGCGCCAAAACTATAGATAAACCAGTAAGTTTCCCATTTCCAATCCCTTATCTGGCCAAAAGGAATTGCAAAGCTGCCTGCTGAGAATGCTCCCCCGGAGATCAGCAGTAATCCGGCAAATATAGTGAGGTTCATTATTTAAGTTCTTAAATCGGGTAAGAAAGCAAGTAGGGTTTTGTATTTACGATAAACGCATACAAGTATACTAAAAATAAATATATCTGAGATTTCTCACTTTAATCTCTGTGAAACTCTGTGAATCCTCTGTGGACTCTGTGTAAGTTCTTCATTTTTTGTTACACAGAGGGACACAGAGAAAAAACACAGAGGACCACAGAGGTTATCAGTTTTGACTGTTGATAAAAATTAGCTATTAAATCTCATATACTGCAACCAAAAGCCTCTTATTGCTAAATTTGCCGGACCCGGTACGCTGTAATTCCGATAAACAAATGACAATGAACTATCTGAACGATCTGAATGAAACACAGAAGCAGGCTGTAATAAACTCTGACGGACCCTCGCTTGTAATAGCCGGAGCAGGCGCGGGGAAAACAAGGGTTTTGACATACCGTATCGTTCATCTTCTTGACAAAGGGGTTCCTGCCCGTAAAATTCTTGCACTGACCTTCACAAACAAGGCAGCCAAAGAGATGAAGGAGAGGATAACAAGAATAGTCTCAACAGAAAGCTCAAGGTATCTATGGATGGGTACATTTCACTCCATTTTTGCAAAAATTCTCCGGATGGAGGGTGAGAAGCTCGGATACAAACCAAATTTTACAATTTATGATACCTCCGATTCAAGGAGCCTTATCAGATCAATTATAAAGGAGATGAGCCTCGATGACAGTACATACAAACCCGCTGCCGTTGGCTCGAGAATATCCTCTGCAAAGAACAATCTTGTAACTGCTGCCATGTATGCATCAAACGCCACAATGCAGGAGTATGACAGAGCAAGCAAGATGCCGCTTCTTTCTGATATTTACAGGGCATATGCGGCGCGCTGCTTCAAGGCAAATGCGATGGACTTCGATGATCTGCTTCTCAATACGAATATCCTCTTCAGGGATTTTCCGCAGACCCTCGCTGCCTATCAGGACAGGTTCAACTATATCCTTGTGGATGAGTATCAGGATACAAACTATTCACAGTATCTGATTGTAAAAAAGCTTGCTGCAACGCATCATAATATATGTGTCGTTGGCGATGACGCACAGAGCATCTATTCATTCAGGGGAGCAAGAATTGAGAATATACTCGAATTTAAAAATGACTACACTGATTATCAGCTATTTAAGCTGGAACAGAATTACAGGTCCACCCAGACAATTGTAAATGTCGCAAATACAATAATATCAAACAACGAAGGCCAGATTCAAAAGAATGTATTTTCTGAAAATGAGACCGGCGAGAAGATCCAGGTCTTTCAGTCGATGACCGATTCCGAGGAAGGATTCAATGTCTCATCCGATATTTTTGACAAGAAAATGTCACTGCAGCTGAACTGGTCTGATTTTGCTATACTTTACCGCACAAATGCTCAGTCGAGGATCTTTGAAGAGACGCTGAGACGTAAAAATATCCCTTATAAGATCTACGGAGGACTATCCTTTTATGAACGGAAGGAGATAAAGGATTTATTGTCATATTTCAGGATGGTAATCAATCCCGAAGACGAGGAGGCCCTTAAGAGATCTGTCAATTATCCAAAGCGTGGGATTGGAGATACGACGATTCAAAAGATTTTTGAACTGGCCCTCGCCCTGAACATTTCGGCATGGAATATTCTGCAGGAGGCAGGAAAATATCCGGAACATTTCAATGGAGGAACAGCCAAAAAATTAGCAGGATATACGACAGTAATAAATGGATTAAGACTTACTTCCGGTACTGCAGATGCTTTCACCAAGGCTAAGGAGATAGCTATGGCCTCAGGTATAATGAGGGAGCTGAGAGAAGGCAAGTCACCTGAAGAGGTGAGCAGATACGAAAACCTGGAGGAGCTGCTTAATGCCATCAAGGTTTTTACCGAAGCAGCTGAAACAAACGGAGAACCGGCAACCCTGGAGGCTTATATGGCAAATGTGGCCCTGCTTACAGATCAGGATACGGAGACAGAGGAAGACCGGAACAAGGTAACAATGATGACAATGCATTCGGCCAAGGGCCTCGAATTCAAACATGTGTATATTGTTGGGATGGAAGACACGCTCTTCCCCTCCCCTATGTCATCAGGCAGCGCACGTGAACTTGAAGAAGAGAGAAGACTTTTCTATGTTGCTGTTACACGTGCCGAGAAACAGGCAACACTGAGCTATGCGCTTAACAGGTACAAGTGGGGCAATCTCGAGCGCTGCAGCCCCAGCAGATTTCTCAGGGAAATAGATCAGAAATATCTTCATTATCCGCAGACCGGAGGAAAACCATTCAACGCTCCCGGGACAACCGGCAATAAGATAACATCAGTTCGCGAGGAACCAAAGCAGTATATTAAGAATGAAGATAAGTTAAAGAGGATCGTAAAAGCAACATTATCCCCGGATACTCCTTTCACTGCCACCGATGCATCTCTTTTTGAGGTGGGTGACTCTGTTCAGCATGAACGGTTTGGAAACGGAACGATTATCACAATTGAAGGACAACCGCCAAATACAACTGCTACTGTTGAGTTTGATAAGGAGGGCAGCAAGAAGCTGTTGCTCCGCTTTGCCAAATTGAGAAAGATTTGAAAAGAGTTTCCCGCAGATTTCGCCGATCAACGCAGAATTTCTATCAGCGTTTATCTGCGGGATCTGCGGGAAAATTATATTTATTTCTTACCTGATTTCCCTGCCAGGTTCATCTTCGTGAAGGTATACCCGACTGTAGATACTGAATGGTTGAAGTGTTCATTCACCTCTATTGTTTCCATCTTTGCCTCAATTGCATTGTTCTTGTCATACTCCTCCATTGCAAGCATTACAGCGCCTTCAAATCCCGGATAGTTATAATATGTGGGCATGCCTGATTTTCCCCAGTAACGTGTGTCTGCTTTTACCTTGAAATCTTTTGTCATCCAGACAAGCGAATAGCCTGGTTTCTCAGGATCTTCAACCTTGTACTCATCGCACTTGTAACCGGCAATCACACGGGAATTACCTGTTTTTGTCACTACTGGCTGCTTCGTATTTTCCCCTTTGGTCTTGACCTGTGCGGCCAGTGCGGAATCGGTAGGCAACGATGATATAATGCCTATTTTTGATTCTGCATTTACAAGGCTCATCATGGCCCTGTTATCATGGTCAAAGATGAATACTGTTGAAATTACAGTTTTCTGGTCCTTTGGATCCACAGTCTTTAATTCGATACCTGCATCCAGTGCGTTTGCATTGAAATAAGTGTAAAAATCTGATTTTATCTCATCCTTTTTGTCATATGTAATCATCTGCATATAAATCCTTCCTGTAAAATCATAATTATCCTTGTACTTAATATCGATTTTACCGCCGAACAAACCAACACCTTTTTTTGGTGCTGTGGATTTATCACCTGCATTTTGTTCACCTTCCTCTTTCGCTTTTTTGTCCCTTTCGTCCTGGGCGCTCTTATCAATTGAAGAATCAACTTTATGGTCGATCTGCTTGTTGATCGCTCTCCGTACTGCACCGAACTGTGCATGTGAAACATTGGGAAGCAATATCAGCATCGCCATCAAAAGAAGGAAGGATCTGGTTTTCATTTTTAAGAAGTTTTTAGGATTAGAAAGTAAAATTACAAAATCCTAACAAATATTCATTGACTAAGGTTCAAAAGAATTCCATATTGTAAAAATAGTACGAAAATGGCAGAGGGTATCTTAAAGTTCTCTGTGCAACCTGTCCCTTCTCAGGATCCTCAATGTCGCTAATCAAATAATTAAGAACTTACACAGAGATCATCAGAGTTTCCACAGAATTGTGCGAGTAAAGAATATAATAGACTTATACAGTTATCACCTCAACAGCCGGTTCCTTTTCGCGCAGTACAGATTCGTAAAGAGCCGCAAATGAGCTGCATATCCACATAATTGCCGGAAAGATCCCGACTATCATAAGAATGAGACCGAAGATCACAATAAAGAATGATGCCAGTCCCATGAAGAATATCTGCCATCCATGTCCCCGTGTAAGCTTCCAGCTCAGTTCGACGGCTTCAATCGGATCGAGCTTTTTATCCATTACTATATATGATACAAATGCAAGCCTGCAGGCAATTATGATTCCCGGAACAATAAGCGCAAACATGCCCAGTATTACAAGAGCAAAGACAAGGAGGTTTGCAAGGACTATATGAAGATAATTCTCCATAAAGCCTTTGATCAGATATTCAAAATCGGGTTTGATTTTCCTGACGGCCTTTACAAAAATTATATCCCCTCCATATTTGAATACGGGAGTAACAAGAAATGCATAAAGCATTGCAACAAGCGCGAAGAATGCAGCAAAAATTCCAAGAGAGGCTAAACCGAAAGATGTTCCCAGATCTGCTCATCATCCCAGTTCCAGTTCCACGGACCTCCATGAAAATGTGACGGTCCAAAATGCATATTGAAGATTTTGAATGGAGCAACCAGTATTGCCAGAATGATTATAATAAGAAACAGTCTGAGAAAATTATCAGCCATAACCTTCCACCCCGTTCCAAAACTGTTTCTGAAGCCAGGCACTAATTTGTAGTCATTATTTGTTTCCATAATGTTAATTTTTTATTAAACTTCCGTGAATATTTACAAAGCAAAAGTAAACCATGTTTTTTCCGCAGACTTCATACTATAGTATTGATTATTTATTTTCCTACTTTGGTATGCAGCACTACTTTGGTAGTGAAAACCAGTTAGCGGAGGTTTCAGGGTAAATTAATATCTTTATGAAATGTTGGTTAATCTCGTCTACCTGATCTTTATTCTGTCGGTCGCCTTTGCGGCAGGAGGTGTGGTGATCTCATCAAAATTGAGAAACAGTTATCACCATGAAATCTTCTCAACTCTCCTCTATTACCAGGTTTTCATCTTCACATTCGGTTTTTACGGAGTCTGGGGACAGGTAGCCATCAGGGCCTTTCTCACTGAATTATATTTCGGCTGAGCTTATAAACAGATTTTCGGATATAGCAATGCTGATGGGCCTGCCATTCCTTGTATTTGCATGGCTGATGCTTCTAAAATTTTCCCTTGAAATCTCGGGAAGGAAAAATAAGAAATTGTTTAATTCATTGTTTCTGCTTCTGAACTTTCTTCACTTCTTGTGGTTGGATTCTTAGTTGCCAGGGCAAGCGTGGCAACACCGGCATCTCTGACACGATACTACTTCATCGGACTGAATTTCCTCTACTCCCTTGCCTCTTTGCTGCTGATAATTACCCCCGGCAAGGGGAAATCAATTGTATATGAACACGACAGGAAGATCATTGGACCGGATATCTTTGTCATTATGCTGCTTCAATGTGCACCGCTGCTGTTTTACACCTCCCAGTTTTATCTTGCCATACTGTTTATTTTTACATTCTTTGCCGGAAATACTTTTCTTCCGATTTACCTGAATTACGGGACACTTTTTTCAGTTTTCCCACGAGAAACTGATAAAAGGATCTTACCTTTGAGGATTTCTGTAAAAAATTTGAAGTCTCACCACGCGAAACTGATATAGTACGTGAAATATGCAATGGACTTAGCAATAAGGAAATCTCCGAAAAACTTTTCATAAGCCTGCAGACTGTTAAAGATCATACGCACCGCATCTATACAAAGACGAATGTTAAGAGCCGTGTTCAGCTTATCTATCTTGTAAAAGAAATTGAAAATCCTCTAAAATAAGATCGCTTATTTCAGAACGGATTCGACCTTTTATTCATCAAATAGTCGATAAAATATTTGGAGAATGACTGTTTTATGTTTATATTGTAAATACGATAATTTTCAATAAGCTGAAATAAAATGTCAGCACAACACGAAGAGGTCAGAATCAAAGATAATTGAAATTGCACGCAATATCTTCACCCATTTTGGGTTCAAAAAGACCACAATGGAAGAAATTGCACTTGCCACCAGGAAGGGAAAGTCATCAATCTACTACTATTTCAACAGTAAGGAAGACATTTTTAAAGCTGTTGTTGAGAAGGAAGCAGAAGAACTTAAAGAGGAACTGCGAATAAGTATTTTAGATATTGACGATCCGATTGAACGTTTGAAAGTATATATCTCAGTAAGGATGCGTAAACTTAAAAAGCTTACAAATTTCTATACAGCCCTTAAAAGCGATTATCTGAGCCATCTTGAATTTATTGAGGAGATCCGGAAGAGTTATGACAAGGATGAAGTCAGAGTTGTTGCAGGAATTATTCAGGATGGAATTGAAAGAGGAAAGTTTTCTGTTGAAGATCCTCATCTCAGCGCTGTAGCCATCGTCACTGCTATGAAAGGTCTGGAAGTTCCGCTCTTTATCAATAAAGAACATGGAAACTTCGAAAACAGGCTCAATAACCTGATTAATTTCCTTTTTTATGGAATAGTTAAAAGATAACTGCCAGAGGCCACACCGTGGCGTGGCCCTACATCATCCCATTGATCACCGGCAGGGTCATGCCATGGCATGACCTGAAATTCCGCATCGGTGTCAGGATTTCAAATTGTTAACTTCCTAAATAATTTTTATCGCTTTCTATAGTCCTGTATTTCTGTTATTTATGAAATACATTTCGACGTTTTGACGTTTTTGGTCGATTATACTTGTTTTATTTTAATACCTTATTTAACTTTGCTGTCTCAAAAAACCGATAAACATGCAACGATATTTTTTTTTGCAATATATTCGACCGTTTGACTATTTAAGTCTAACGCAATATGTCAAATAATAATAAATCAATAAAACTGACAATGGGATTGAAAATTTAAAAACGAATTATATCCTCAATATCAGGCTATTATAATACATCCATTTTAAAATCATGAAGACAAGAGTTCCATCTATTATTCTGACCTCACACTAAGCACTATAATATGCAAAACAAATGCACAATCGCTCCAGGTTTCCCCTGAGCTGAAAGAACTGATAGTACTATCAGTAAGTAAAGATCGCATGGTTGCTGGAAAAAACATTGACAGACAAATTGCTGAAGACCAAAGAAAAGCAGTCCGGTCGTCATATATTCCCAAGCTGGAATTAGGAGGAAAATATGTATATGCCTATTCAACAATTAACTCAAAAATTGGCGCCATCGAAGGTTTCGAGAGTATCGGGAAGTTGCAGGAATTAATGAAGAATCCTGTTTTTCCCGTAATGTTTCCAAGGCTTTCCGGAATAGCAGGTGAATTTACAAAGCTACAGACCTTACTAACCCAACAGGGCATACAACTTACCTGCTGTCTCTGATAATCTGGATGGAAATTTATATGGTAACTATTTTGGAATTGATGCATCGGTAAAAATGCTGCTATTCAGCGGAGGTCAGGTTCCAAATCTTTCAAAAGCATTAACTGAAAAGATAAAAGTTCAGGAAGCACTATCAGATAAATACAAGTCGGACGTAATCAGTGAGGTCATTACATACTACGATCAGCTCGCATTGCTTAACCAGTCTAAACACGTCCTCGAAGAATCAGTCATACGATTGGCTGCTGAAAAAAAATATGCCGTAACTGCTTTGAAAAATGGTCTGGCAACTTCATTCGATACTCTTAGAATTGTGGTTGCCAAAGCTAACCTTGATGCAAAGCTTTCTGAATACGAAAGCAAGAGAACCATACTATACCAGAAATTGTCACAACTAACTGGAGAACCAGTATCTGGTTTCGAAAACTGAATCCGAACTAGAACTTCTCTTGTTCGTCAATTCAGGATCCGACATCATTAACAGGGCAGAATTACGGGCCTTAAGTGCCGGAGTTGAAGCACAGAAATATCTGATAAAGTCAGAGAAATCACATTACCTGCCAAAGATTCAGGCAATAGCCTCTGTCCGTTATGATAATGTCTTCAACGGCATGACTGATTTCAATGCACCGATTCCAATGAAGATGTCCATTGAAAACATTGGATTGGGACCCACTTATATGGTTGGGGCTGGATTTCAAATGGGAAATCTTTGACCGTTCGGGTGGTCCTGCCAAAGGTACGTCAGGCAACACTTGAAGTAAGAAAAGCTGAAAATGCACGTGAAGAAGCACGCGAATTACTTGAGCTCAACCAGACAAAAGTTACAACAAACTACCAGGCTGCCATAGTCCAGGTAGAGTATAAAGACAAACAACGCATGGCAGCCCGTATGGCACTCGAACTGGCTCAAAAGTCGTATAACGAAGGTCTGATAAATATCACCGAACGACTTGCAACAGAAACTGAAATGCAAAATGCAGAGCTTGAATACCTCCAATCTGTTTTTGCACAACGACAATCAGTACTTGAATGTTATAAAGCCACTGGTGACCTTACATTATCAAATATCCGGTAAAATCTGATACCAGGAATAAAAAACTTGTCATCAAACCCATAATTTTTAACATAATGAAAACAATCAATAAAAGACATTCAGGAATGCTGAGGCTTTTTCAACCCTGCTTCTTGTAATTGCAGCTGTAAGTTTTATTGGATGGATAGTATTAAAACCTGAGCCACTTATCCTACAAGGCCAGGCAGAAGCAACAGAAGTGCGTGTTTCCGGCAAAGTTCCCGGACGAATTGACAAATTCATGGTATCAGAGGGCATGACTGTGAATAAAGGAGATACTCTGGTTCTAATAAGTGCTCCTGAACTAAACGCGAAACTAATGCAGGCTACTTCAGCCGAAGATGCAGCAAATGCTCAGAATCAGAAAGCAAACAAAGGGGCACGTGCTGAACAGATTGCCGGTGCCTATGAGTTGTGGCAAAAAGCAGAAGTCGGTGTGAAATTAGCCGAAAAAACCTATAACCGTGTCAGAATATGTTCAATGAAGGCGTTGTCCCGGCGCAAAAGAGTGATGAAGCAGAGGCTAATTATCAGGCAGCAATTGCAACTTCTAAAGCCGCAAAATCGCAATACGACATGGCAATAAACGGTGCAGAAACAGAAGATAAGCTCGCTGCTGCTGCTCTTGTGAAACGTGCAAAAGGAGCCGTTTCAGAAGTGGAATCCTATCTTTCGGAAACAATGCTGGTCTCTCCAATAAATGGTGAAGTTTCAGATATTTTTCCGAAACAGGGTGAATTGGTCGGTTCGGGAGCACCTATAATGAATATTGTTGACCTCAGCGATATCTGGGTAGTTTTCAATATTCGTGAAGACTTACTGCTAACATCAGATCGGAAAAGAGTTTGAAGCAGATATACCAGCTCTGGGTATCAAAAATATCAGACTGAAAGTCAACTACATTAAAGCCATGGCAAGTTACGCCACATTTAAAGCTACAAAAAGTAACGGAGGATTCGATGTAAAAACCTTTGAAGTCAGGGCAAAACCTTTAACCGCTGTTGAAGGTCTACGCCCGGGAATGAGCCTGATGGTTGATTATGAAAAAATCAAGTAGCAGGGAGAGCATGGTCTGTTAAATTCTTAATACAATTCGCTTTTAACTATCTGTCCTTTAGAATTATAGCGTTGAAATTTAAAAGCAATGAAATTAATCATAAAAAGTATATGGGAAGTGTCGAAACGGGAAGTAACGCGAATGTCATCGCGTGGGCTTTATATCTCTGTCGTACTTGTCCTTCCCATCCTGTCCATTTTGTTTTTCTCCTCGCTTTTTAAGGAAGGTGTTCCTTTAAAAATGCCTATCGCGATTGTTGATCCCGACAATACAGCAACTTCACGCAAAATTGCCCGTACTATTGATGTTACTCCTTTAAGCAAAGTAACAGAATATCTTCAGTCGGAAACCGAAGCCATGTCGGAATTACGAACAGGCAACATCTATGGTTTTGTGGTACTGCCTCAAAACCTGCAGACCGATATTCTCGCCTCACATCAACCAATCATAAGTTACTACTATCATAACGGATTCCTTATTGCCGGCGGATTGATGCAGAACGATTTAACACTGATTCTTCACACAATATCTGGAGGAATTAATATACAGAAACGTGAAGCAATGGGTCAACAGAAGGATTATATTCATGTCGCAGGTTCAGCCTGTTCAGCTTAACATGCACCAATTGTTCAATCCTACTGCCAGTTATCCTGTCTATATTTCAACAATTATACTCCCAATTATGCTGCAACTGTTCATTTTGCTTATGACAGTATATAGTATCGGTATTGAGATGAAGGAAGGTACTTCGCGTGAATGGTTACGTCTTTCTGACAAATCGATTTTTATTTCACTAACGGGTAAATTATTGCCATATACAATAATTTTCTTTTTCATCATGATGTTCCAGAATTTCATGCTTTATAAGGTGCTGGATGTTCCCTTGAATACAGGCCCTGGCTGGTTAATGGCTGGTTCGCTGATTTTCGTACTTGCATACCAGTCCATAGGGATTTTCTGTATCGGTCTTCTTCCGATGATGAGACACTCACTCAATATGGCTGCATTTTATGGCATACTGGCACTGACTCTCTGCGGATTTTCATTTCCCATAGAATCAATGGCCCCTGTATTCCAATACTGGGCCAGCGGTTTTCCAGTGAGGCACTATATGCATATATTTCAGAGTCAGATCCTTGCCGGATTCGAACCAAAATATTCCATAGTATCATACCTCTGTCTGCTTATATTTCTGTTTCTGCCATTTACTATTCTCCGACGATCTGAAATCTGCCTTAGTCTATCAGAATTTCGTTGAAAAAACAGATAAAACTTAATTCTGCAATCCAAAAACCCTTTAACTAACAGTTTAACAAAGATTAAGTGTTACAATTTTTAACCAGAAACAATGCAAAACTCCTACATATTTTTATTCAGACAAATCAGGGAAGGATTCCGCAGTTTACCAGGGATCGCCTTCTGCGAACTCCGGCTTATACTTTCGGATGTGGGAGTAATAGTATTGATTTTTGCAGTTCCGCTTATCTACCCGATGCTTTATTCATTCATATATTATCCGGAAGTGGTTCGTGACATGCCTGTTGCAATTGTTGACATGTCGCATTCGTCCGACAGCCGCAGGTTCATAAGGGATCTTGACGCCACGCCGGACCTGAAGGTAGCTGCTAATAGTATTTCAATGGAAGAAGCCATTGCACTGTTTAAAAAAAGGAAGGTGCGGGGCATTGTACAAATACCTGAATCATTCAGCTCGGATATCGCCTTAAGTCGCCAGACAACGATTTCAGCTTATGCAGATATGGAGTTCTTCCTCTATTATAAAGCAATGTTAACCGGTACAAGTTTCGTGGCTCTCGAAACAGGCAAGCAGATTCAGATCAAAAACCTTATGAATGGCGGAATGACCGAAAAACAGGCTGAAATAACTGCTGAACCGTTTAAATTTATTGATAACGCAATTGCCAACAGGGCGGGAGGATTTGCAAGTTATGGCATACCTGCAGCTCTTATCCTGATCATACAGCAGACACTAATTATTGCTATCGGCATTCTTGCCGGCACGGCCCGCGAACGTCTCATGTTCCGGCACACTTGTTCCACAGGTCCGGAAACACCCGGGGGCACTCCGGCTTGTGACTGGAAAAGCAGCAGCCTATTTCACAATATATGCACTGCTATGCGTATATATGCTTGGATATGATTCCGGAATGGTTTGGCTATGGTCAATCGGCTGGCCTCTTTCAAATTTTAGCGCTAATAACTCCATTTATACTTTCAAGTATCTTTTTGGGGCTGACGCTGTCGGTTATTTTTAAAAACCGGGAAAGCTCCATGATGATCTACCTGTTCACTTCAATACCCTTGCTGTTTCTGTCAGGAATTATATGGCCTTTATCAAATTTCAGTAAGTTATGGCTTGCAGTGCGGGAAATCTTCCCCTCATCAAATGCAATTTTCGGATATATCAAAATGAGCTCTCTGGGAGCATCAATCTACGAAACCAGGAAAGAGATCATGACACTCTGGATACAAACAGGATTTTACTTTCTCACAGCCTGTATAACATATGGCTTTCAGGTTAACTTTTCAGAACACCCGGGAAGTGATCCTGCTTCACATTTAAACTTTAATTTAAAACCAATACAAAAATGAAAACAAAAATTATCTTTCTGGCAGGATTTGCAGCTATGCTGTTAATGACCCAGGAACTTCAGGCTCAACTGAAATTTGGAGTACACGCAGGAATGAATATGGAGACTCAGGCCGCACTTGGTGAACTCTGGAATAATTGTGAGATCTATCCCGGATTCCTTATAGGAGGAGTTCTTGAATTCGGTACAGGTAAACATATCTCATTCCAGACTGAACTAAACTATCAGAAAAAGGGTGAAAAGGTCAGTACTTCGATTGAGGGATCAGATGCAGTCACCAAAAGAGAATTCAATTATCTGACTGTGCCATTGCTTATCAAAGAGAATATTCATGATGCGGGACTGGGTGAGAAATGGGACCTGACATTTTTCGCAGGCCCTTATGGAGGTTATCTTTTATCGGCTAATTCGAAAACAAAAGTAGGTGATGAGACAAACGATGAAGATATTGACAATCAGACTGAAAAATCTGATTTCGGAGCCATTCTGGGAACTGGTGTGAGATACAGGCTCACAAATGGACGATCCGTCAGCGCAGAACTCAGATATGAAATGGGGCTCGCCAAAATTGACAAGCAGGATCCGGATCTTCGGAACAAGGGAATAGGACTTACAATAGGATATAGTTTCTGAGTTTGGTAGGTTTTCTTTTGGGTTCAGGCCGTTCACATTATTGTGGCGGCCTGTTTCTTACTGATGAGAATACTCGTCAAATTTCAAAAATACAATTACCCTTCCATAGCTGAACTCAAGCCGGAAGCTTTCTCCGACAGCCTCATTCAGGGTTGCAACCCACCAGTTCGTTATCTTTTTTTTGTTGAGGGAAAACCTGAGTCCCTGTGATGTGATTTCAGTATCAGGATCAATCGAAAAAACAGAGACCTGCTGGCCGGGAAAGGATTGAATTGAAGTACTCTCACTGATAGCCATCAGAACGCCTGTGTCAGTTATCATTTGCACATTCATGTCCGTAATATACTCTGTAAGCAGGGATATATTGCCGATTGTATGGTCTTCCCTCTTGCCAGTCGCACCAATTATGACAAGCTCATTGTAACCTCTTTCCTTACACCAGCCAACTGCCTTTGTGAGATCATTTGTTTCCTGGTCAGTATCCCTGAAAATCCTGTCATGAAATCTTCCGGCAATTGAATCATTGAGCGAATCCATATCACCTACAATCGCATCGGGGATATACCCCGCCTTTATCAGATTCTCAGCGCTGCCGTCACAGCAGATAATTCTTAAAGCATCCTTTATATACTTCAGTGGAATTTCGTGGCGGGGAAAGGTTCCGTCAGCAACAATAACAGTATATGGTTTAGGTTGAATATCAATCATTTTTATCTGTTTCAAATTCTATTCCAGGAGTATCATAAATCTAACTCTTAATTAATCCGATCTTAACCAGGATAGAAGTTAAAGCCTATACATATTCTTCCGCAGTGCACTCTGTGATTTTCGTGAATCTCTCTGTAACAATATTTAAAAACCTTGCATCTTTGCGTACTCATTAGCGACTCTGAGTTCACAGAGGACTTTTTCTACAGCCCTGTGGGGATGAGGTTCATTTTTATGATTGTTTTCCTCCATGCTCTTAAGCCCTGCAAACGACATTATTCCATACACAATATATAAAATTACTGTCGGATAAAGCCCCCTTGTAAAAAACAAAAAAGATGCAGTCGCATTTACAACAATCCAAAGATACCAGTGTTCATATATCTTGCGTGCAAGCATCCATGTTGCAATTATTGACAGCGAAGTGATAAATGAATCCCGTACGGGAACAGGAGAATCAGTCAGCCTGTCAAGAACAAACCACATTACAGCAAACAAAGGTATGAAAACAGTTGTCAGTAATATACCTGTCTTAAGCTTTAATCTCGTCACCTTCAACTCTTCCTTCTTCCCTTCGACCTGCGCCCTGAGCCCAGCCTTCGCCGAAGCTTCGGCTGGCAACCTGTGCCCTTAGCCCACCAATACCATCCCAGTATACTTATTGTCAGATAATAACCCTGCAGGCTCATATCGGCATATAGCTTGCCTGTGAGGAAAACCCATATATAAACTGCCGATGTTATTATACCAACAGGCCATAACCAGATTGTCTGCCTGATCTCCAGAAAAACATACAGTACCCCTGTTACTGCTCCGAATATTTCAATGTAATTATTTAAGATCCAGTCTGATATCATCTATTACTGTATTTCATGTCAGAATTTCAGACCAATTTTTACAATGAAGTTGGTACCGGCCTGAGGAAAGTAATAAGACCACGACTTTTCAATGCCATCCTCATACCAGTTCCCTCCATAACCATTGCTCTCATATACCTCATTGAAAATATTATTTACAAGGATCTGAAACTGAACTCCTTTCAGATTTTTTATTATCGGTTCATAATCCAGCCTGAGATTGCTGACAAAGTAAGGATCTATCATTCGCTCATAATTCATCGTATTGTCGACATACTGTTTTCCCACAAACTTACTTATAAAATGAAGTTCAGTCCCCTTATGAATTTTAAAACCCAGATCACTCGAGGCGATCATTGACGGAGAATATGCAATATCAACTTCGCCAAGATTCTTCGAGAGGTATTGTGAGGACCCGTCAGAGGTATTATAATCAGTATAGTATTCGGTAAAATTCATTATTCTGTTCCTGCTGAGGGTCAGATTCATATTCCATTCGATGAAATTCACCGGTTTGATACCTGCCATTAGTTCCACTCCAGTCCTGTAGCTGTTATCAACGTTTGTCATAATTGAATAACCTACATCACTCAGTTCCCCTGTTGGAACAAGCTGATCCCTGTAAATCATTCCATAAAGGTTAATACCTGCTGAAGCTTTGCCTGTCCTCAGCTTATATCCAAGTTCCGAATCATAAAGTGTTTCAGGTTTTGGTGCAGCTGCAGCATCACCTGATGCCTGCTTAAAATCTTCCCTGGTAGGTTCACGGTGTGCAACAGAGAATGAAAAATAGGCATCCTGATTTGTGGTGATAGAATAGAAAATTCCGGCTTTCGGATTGAAGAATCCATAACTGTGTTCCTGCCCTATATCCTTCAGATCATCATCAATGCCCTTCATTTCATACAGAATATGCCTGTACTGGAGATCTCCGAAAATGGTTGTCTTGTCTGACAATGAATAATTTACCTTGCCATAAAGGCTGACCTCACTCTTTCGTGAATCATTAAAATACCACTTGTAATCCTTTTCGGTATTTCCGGCATTTCTCATCCAGATGATCTTTCCATAATGGTCTCCGAGGTACTGATTTACTCCTCCTCCAATAGTTGCATCTAATCTTTCTTTCTTGTATTTCAGAGAATATACAAGACCATAAAAATCATTTGAAAGCCATTTTTGTCTGATCATATCGGTATTTGTCAATAACTGAATCACCAATATATTACATTGGGCAGCCCATAATCAGAATAATTCTGATCCTCCCGGTATTCCTCATAATAGCCTTTTCCTTTTGTATAATGCAATGCTGTATGGAGGGATAGGAAATCACCCAATTTCTGGCTGAAGATCAGCTGGAAATGATCCTGTTTATAATTGTCGCTTTCGTTATTATAATATTTGATATTGCCGGCCTCATCTGTATATTCTCCGGCAGGATTATATCTCCTGTCCACTGAAAGCATTTCTTTGGGAACTCCCCACCACCCTATTCCTGTATGCTCTTCTCCGATCAGTATGTTAGCCTTTATAACAGAGTTTCCTGATCTGTATATTCCGCTTATGCTTTCCGATCTGTGATTTGATCCCGTCCTGTAAATATATCCGTCACTTTTAATATCTGAATAGCGCATTCTCAGTCCAAACTTCCCTCCCAGCATGCCCGAGCCGGCCGAAACCGTGTTTTTAAAAGTATTGAACGAACCTGCAGATGAGGCAATCTCAGCAAAAGGCTCACTCTCAGGGTTAAGGGTCTGCAGACTTATAGTAGCGCCAAAGGCGCCCGAGCCGTTTGAAGATGTTCCTGCACCCCGCTGGACCTGTATATTGTCAATTGATGAGGCAAGGTCCGGAAGATCAACCCAGAATACCTGCTGTGATTCAGCATCATTCAAAGGAATGCCATCAATTGTTACATTGATTCTGTTTGCATCAGTGCCTCGTATCCTCAGGCTTGTATAGCCTATTCCGTTTCCCGCCTCTGAAGTCTCTACATAAGAGGGTGTCAGGCTTAACATGTATGGCATGTCGTACCCCGAATTCTGCTTTTTTAAAAGCTCGTGTCCAATTTCAGAATATGCAAGAGGAGCATTTTCCCCTGCGCGCATAGCGCTTACAAGAACATCTTCAGTCTGAAACGGTTTCTCTGAAAGTGACATGTCCAATGTCAGATCGTCATTCAGATTAATTTCCCTAACCTGTGTTTCATACCCGATGAATGAATATGATAATGAATAATTACCGGCTTTCAGACCTGTGATCTGATATCTTCCTTCTGAATCAGTATGAACCCCGAGAAATGAATTTCCGATCGCCACTCCTGCTCCTGCAAGGGCTTTGCCCGATGAATCCGTAACCTTTCCGCTGATAGTATACCCTGCATCGGGGCGGGCATAAACAACTGCCATCACCTGGGTAAGTATCAGAACCGCACATATTAATCTTCTCATGACAAATATTTTTAAAATATTAAAGTCATAAAAATGAGGCTGTTATGTGAAGCTGATGTGTATGATACTCTTTCTTCCCTCCGCCGGCATTATCCGGATCAGGTTTAAGGGTATGATCTCAGCCCGTAGTATTAAGGCACCCCATTTATTGACAGGTCAAAGATACCACCTTTTAAATTATTATTTCCAAGTATTTGAGTCATATTTTGCATTTATTTAATTAATATTACTGATAGTCACGGTCTTAATTAGAATCCGTTGTACAGTAATAGAATTCAATTTATTTTTAAATTTGCAGATCGTTTAAGGGGACAAAATGAAGAAACTGCTTGAAAAGCTTAATTATAAAGGGAATAACAGGATTGCCGTGCTAAATGCTGATACGAATTTCGCTTCGTCTCTTGCTCATGAACTCAATGAAGTAATCATCGACAATCATATCGATCCGCGATTTCCTTATAATTTTATTATGATTTTTGTAAGAAATCAATATGAAGTTGAGACCTTCATTCCGATTGCACTCCATAACCTTTTATGTGACGGAATTCTATGGTTCTGCTATCCGAAAAAAACTTCCAAAAAGTTCAGTTCAGATATTGACAGGGATCACGGATGGAAAACTCTCAATGATTGTGGTTTTCATGGAATTCGTTTGGTTGCAATCGATAATGACTGGTCTGCACTGAGATTCAGAAATATAAAATTCATTAAATCTGTTTCAGGAAGATTCAAATAATGATTTTCAAAACACCTTGTTAACGAATCAGACCTGTGTCAGATAAGCTTGCAATGCACTGATGATAAGGACGGTCAAAATAGAATCACCGCTCGGTGAGCTTCTTGCAGGAGCAACTGATGATGGTATATGCCTTCTGGAATTTAATAACGGAAAAAGGGCAGTCACTGAAGCAGAAGATCTTGTCAGGCTGCTTGACCAACCTATTGAAGATGGTCTGAATGAACATCTTATAAAGCTCATTAATGAGATAGATCAGTATTTCAAAGGAAGCCTGAGGGAATTTACCGTCCAATTGGTGACCGCCGGGCACTGATTTTCAAAAAGTCGTCTGGCAAAAGCTTCTTGAAATACCTTATGGAACAACAAGATCGTACCAGGAACAGGCAAATGCATTAAACAGGCCACGATTCAGTAAGGGCAGTTGCAAATGCCAATGGGATGAACAGAATTTCAATTGTTATTCCGTGTCACAGGGTTATTGGTTCAAATGGCAGTCTGACAGGTTATGGCGGGGGATTGAGAAGAAAACAATGGCTGCTGGATCATGAAAAAAAATATTCAGGGAAAGCTGTTGATATGCTGCTCTTCTGAAAATTTCAATATTTACAAACCTAATCAGCAAAACAATGAAAACCAACAACTTGCAGAAGCTCTTACTGCCACTGGCAATTATCACCGGAATTATCCTTCTAACCGGATGTGCAAATAATGAAGCTGTCGAACAGTGTCTTACCGGTCACAAATATGGATTTTTCGGCGGATTGTGGCATGGGTTTATCGCCCCGTTTGATTTCATCGGGATGCTTTTCAACAATGAAATTACAATGTATGCCCAGAACAATAACGGCGGATTATATGCACTCGGGTTCCTTCTTGGAAGCGGCGGATGGGGATTCTTTGGCAGCAAAGGTGCAAGCAAGGTAAGAACAGGGCGTGTTAATTTTCAGTCTCAGAAATTCGATAAGGCTGAGGTGGTGGAGTAAAGCCTCACCCATTCAATAAAATCCTTTGTGTTACTTTGTGTAAACCTTGGTGGCCTTTGAGTTTAATTTTAAAATATTTAAACACGAAGGTCACAAAGGATGGCACAAAGGTTAACAAAGGAAAGAAAAAGATCACTTCCTCTTTTATTTTTAAAAAATATTAGTTTTCTTTGCAGAGTAAAAAAACAGAAATGAAGCTTACTCTTAACAATTGGTCTTGGCAAATCATACTCCCGGAAACACGGAGATGAGATAGCCTTGCTATATTTTATAATATAACAACGACCTGTCGGACTCCCGGCAGGTCGTTTTGTTTAAATGCAGTAACAAATTTATTTCGTATGAGAGAAACAAAACTTATCACAAGCCTTCATCCCTTTCCTCCCGGACTGGCAGATATTATTACCCCTGTTACAATCTACCTTAAGATCAGAGATAAGTATCCGAATACAATACTTCTTGAAAGCTCTGATTATCATGGCAATAATAACAGCATGAGCTACATTTGCTTCGATGTGCTGGCTGAATTTAAAGCGGAATGTCACAGAATACAGATCAATTTTCCTGATGGTCAGCAGGAACGGATAGCCATAAAAAACAAGCAGACAGTCGCTGAAAATTTCAATGCCTTTCTCAAATCATTTAAAATTGAAAAAATTGCAGATCATTCAGGATCGCCTGCAAACGGACTGTTTGGATACACAACCTACGATGCGGTGAAATATTTTGAAGATATCAGGTTTAAAAACACAGGAGATGCACGTTACCAGATTCCTGATATGTATTACTCCCTCTACAGGTATATAATTGCTATAAACCACTTTAATAACAGGATCTTCCTCCTTGAAAATATGCTGGAAGGTGAGACAAGCAGGATCGAGGAGGTTAAAAGCCTGCTGCGTAACCGCAGTCTGGGATCATTTCAGTTCCAGTCGCTTAACAATGAAAAATCCAATCTTAAGGATGAGGAATATATTGAAATGGTGACCAGTGGAAAAAAGAACTGTTTCCTCGGCAATGTTTTCCAGGTTGTACTGTCACGGCAATTCAGCCAGCAGTTTACCGGTGATGAATTCAATGTATACAGGGCTCTCAGAAATATTAACCCCTCCCCTTATCTTTTCTATTTTGATTACGGTGGGTATAAGCTTTTCGGATCCTCTCCGGAAGCTCAGCTTATAATAGAGAAAGGGATTGCGAAGATAAATCCTATAGCAGGAACCTTCAAGCGGTCGGGTGACGATGAGGAAGACAGACAGCTTGCAATTGACCTGGCAAATGACAGCAAGGAGAATGCCGAGCATGTTATGCTTGTCGACCTTGCAAGAAATGACCTGAGCAGAAATTCAGACAGCGTATCCGTTAAAACATTCCGCGAGGTACAGTTCTACTCTCATGTGATTCACCTTGTCTCGGAAGTTATCGGAGAACTGAAAGCCGGATTCAATCCGGTAAGGGTTTTCGGGGATTCCTTCCCTGCAGGAACTCTCTCCGGAGCCCCGAAATTCAAAGCGATGGAAATAATCGATTCGCTTGAAAACCAGAACCGCGGCTTTTATGGAGGAGCAATCGGCTATATTGGTTTCAATGGCGACATAAATCATGCAATAATGATACGTTCATTCCTCAGCAGGAACAATACACTTTATTACCAGGCGGGGGCAGGAATTGTTGCCGCCTCGGTTGAACAAAATGAACTCAATGAGGTAAATAATAAACTCGGAGCCATGAAAGCTGCAATTGCACTGGCAGCCGGGATATAATTTTAATACAGATGAAGATGAAAATAATGGTTCTTGACAACTACGATTCCTTTACATACAACCTGGTACATATCCTGAAAGAACTTTCAGGCGGGCCGGTTGATGTCTACAGGAATGATCAGATAAGCCTTGAGGAGGCCTCAGGTTATGACAAAATAATAATATCTCCCGGTCCGGGGATCCCTGATGAAGCGGGCATAACAAAAAAACTCATTGGTCATTATGCACCTTCAAAAAGCATACTCGGCGTATGCCTCGGATGTCAGGCCATTGCGGAAGTATTCGGTGGAAGCCTCATCAATCTCGACAGAGTGTACCATGGGGTGAAGACAGAAATTATAGTCACCGGCACTGGCGATCAGATATTTAATGAAATTCCGGTCCGGTTTGAAGCCGGACGATACCATTCATGGGTGGTAAATGAAAATGACTTACCGGCTGAACTACGGATAACAGCCCGTGATGATCAGGGAATGATAATGGCTCTGGCACATACTGAATATGATGTTAAAGGGGTACAGTTTCATCCCGAATCGGTAATGACTGAATCAGGAAAAAAAATACTTCGTAACTGGCTGGAAATATGAATATAATGCAGAATAATCTGATCACTGTATGAAAGAAATTCTTCAAAGACTGACCTCGCATCTCACCCTCGACAGGGAAGAGGCAAAGAATGTACTCAAAAAGATCGCCGCAGGTGAGTATAACAATTCACAGATCTCTGCTTTCCTGACTGTCTACATGATGCGTATGATAACGGTTCATGAACTGGCCGGTTTCCGTGATGCACTCCTTGAACTGTGTCTTTCAACCGATCTCTCGGAATTTGATTCAATAGATCTTTGCGGCACCGGTGGTGACGGGAAAAATACATTCAACATTTCCACGCTTTCGTCATTTGTTGTCGCAGGCGCCGGAGGAAAGGTGGCAAAGCATGGTAATTACGGAGTATCATCAGCCTGCGGGTCAAGCAATGTTCTGGAATACCTGGGCTATAAATTCACAAACCACAGGGATACCCTCAGGAACCAGATCGATAAAGCAAATATCTGTTTCCTGCATGCGCCTCTGTTTCACCCGGCAATGAAAACAGTAGCTCCAATAAGAAGAGAACTGAGCGTAAAAACATTTTTCAATATGCTTGGACCAATGGTAAACCCTTCCTTTCCACATAATCAGCTTGTTGGAGTATGGAATCTTGAGACAGCACGATTGTACAATTATATCTATCAGCAAACAGATAAGAACTATACAATAATATATTCCCTCGACGGTTATGACGAAATCTCACTAACAAGCGAGTTCAAGATGATATCCAATCTGGAGGAGGACCTCATTGATCCTGAAAAGATCGGGTTCTCCAGACTGACACACGAGGATGTGAAAGGGGGTGAAACTGTTGAGGAATCTGTCAGGATCTTTTTAAATATCCTTGACGGAAATGGCACGGAAGCACAGAAAGCAGTAGTAATAGCCAATTCCGGTCTGGCGCTCAAAAAATTGTTTGCAGGAAAAAGTCTGAAAGAGTGCTTTGCTCTTGCTGAAGAATCACTTCAGGGAGGTAAGGCCAAAGCTATGTTAAAAAAACTTCTTGATCTTTAAAAATGACAATACTTGACAAAATTGCTGCAGTAAAAAGAGAAGAGGTAAAAAAGAGAAGAATTGCCAGTCCGGTAAACATCCTCGAGAAATCCGTATTCTTCAGACAAACGATGCCATCATTCTATGAAGCACTGGCTAAACCTGCACCCTCTGTAATCGGTGAGTTTAAAAGAAAATCACCCTCCAGAGGGATCATAAATCAATACGCTGATATCCATGAGGTGGCATTGGCATACCAGAATGCAGGAATTGCAGCAATGTCAGTCCTGACAGATGTAGAATTTTTCGGAGGCAAAAATTCAGATCTTCAGGAAGTTGCCGGTATTCTTAAAATACCTCTTCTTCGGAAAGATTTTGTTGTGGATGAATACCAGGTTATTGAAGCTAAAGCGATCGGAGCCGCAGCTATCCTTTTAATAGCTTCAATATTAAGCAAAAAGGAGGTTGATACACTTTCACGGACAGCCAGCGGACTTGGAATGGATATTCTTTTTGAGATCCATGACATGATCAGATCTTGATAAGATAAGCGATAATATAAAAATTACAGGGGTCAACAACCGTAACCTGAATACCTTTGAAGTCAGCATGGATAATTCAGAGGAGCTATTTGCACATCTTCCCGAAAATTGTCTGAAGGTGGCTGAAAGCGGTTTTCATACAGCTGAAGATGTAGCTATTCTTTTCAAAAAGGGGTATGATGCTTTTCTGATAGGTGAAAATTTCATGAAGTCAGAAAATCCGGGGAGAAGCGCCGCTGATTTTATTGTGAACCTGAAATCTGTTCTCGCATGAGACCGTTAATAAAAATATGCGGCATGCGGGAGCCTGAAAATATTATGGCTGCGGGTCAGCTGAAGCCTGATTTTCTTGGATTTCATCTTTTATAAGGAATCGCCAAGATATGCAGGTTCAGACCTCGATCCTGAAATACTTTCAACACTGCCGGCTTATATAAGGAAGACAGGGGTATTTGTAAATTCCGCTATCAATGAAATTCTGGACACAGTATCAAAATTTTCACTTGATGCTGTTCAGCTTCACGGAAACGAATCTCCTGAATTATGTGCAAGTATTAAAAATTCAGGGATACAGGTAATAAAGGCGTTCAATATCAGGGGAAAGCATTGATCCGAAGATTTTTGCGGATTTCATTCATTGCACAGATTATTTCCTTTTTGATGCAATGTCATCTTAAATATGGTGGTTCCGGTCAGAAATTCGACTGGAGACTGCTTGACGGCAATGATCCGGGACATCCGTTTTTCCTGAGCGGAGGTATAGGACCTCAGGATATTGAAAATATTGCTGGCATTATCAATCGTTCCTTTCATGGGATCGATCTTAACAGCAGGTTCGAGATTAAACCCGGTCTAAAGGATATTAAAAAACTAAAAAACTTCATAAACGAATTAAAAGTTATAAAGAGATAGTATGAACAAGACATTTATTGCGGAAGAAAACGGGTACTATGGCGAATTCGGCGGAGCCTATATTCCTGAAATGTTAAGACAGAATGTGGAATCGCTGAGATCCGTTTACCACCAGATTATAGAATCTGAAGAATTCAAAAACGAGTTTGACAGGCTGCTCTGCGATTATGCAGGCAGGCCTTCTCCCCTCTTTTATGCCGGGCGGCTGAGCAGTAAAGTACGGGGCAAAGATCTACCTTAAAAGGGAAGATCTGAATCATACTGGTTCCCATAAGATAAACAATACAATAGGTCAGATCCTTCTTGCAAAAAAGATGGAAAAAACCCGGATAATAGCCGAGACGGGGGCAGGTCAGCATGGGGTGGCAACTGCAACAGTCTGTGCGCTTATGGGTCTTGAATGTGTTGTTTATATGGGCGAGACAGATATGCAGAGACAGGAGCCAAATGTAAGGCGGATGGAAATGCTTGGTGCAAAAGTAGTTCCGGCAACCTGCGGAAACAAGACTCTGAAAGATGCCACCAACGAGGCTTTGCGCGACTGGATATGTAACCCGGAAAATACCTTTTACATCATAGGTTCAGTTGTCGGACCGCATCCATATCCCGACATTGTTGCCAAATTTCAGTCTGTTATAAGTGAAGAGCTGAAGTGGCAGCTGAAAAACAGGGAAGGTACTGAAGATCCGGACATAATAATAGCCTGTGTCGGAGGCGGCAGCAATGCAGCGGGGATATTTTACCACTATATAGATAGAAAGAACGTAAGGCTTATCGGAGTGGAGGCCGGCGGTGACGGAGTGGAGACCGAGAGAACGGCGGCTACAATAAGCGTTGGAGACACAGGGATAATTCATGGAAGTAAAACATTGCTTCTGCAGAGTGATGACGGACAGATAACTGAGCCCTATTCAATATCTGCCGGTCTTGATTATCCAGGTGTGGGTCCTATCCACGCATGGCTTGCCAGAAGCGGCAGGGCAGAATACCTGAATGCAACAGACACAGAAGCACTTGAAGCAGCCTTCGAGCTCACCCGACTGGAAGGTATAATTCCTGCTCTCGAGTCGGCCCATGCCCTCGCCGTCCTTGGTAAACTGAAACTTAAAGAGGAAGATATTGTGGTTGTAAATATCTCCGGCAGGGGCGATAAGGATATGCAGGCATACACTGAATCGCTCAAAATGTTTACCTGACAATAATCCGCGGAATATTGAAAAATTAACTGCCAATCGCTAAAAAGTATAGATATGAATCGCATTGAAAAACTCTTCACAAACAACAAAAAGAATATCCTCTCAATATATTTCACTGCCGGTTATCCTGAAATCAGTGACACTCTGTCCATAATAAAGGAACTTGACAGGGCCGGTGTCGATATGATAGAGATCGGAATGCCATTTTCCGATCCGGTTGCCGATGGCCCGGTAATCCAGAGAAGCAGTGAGAAAGCTCTTCAAAACGGGATGTCGCTCAACCTGCTCTTCAAACAGCTTGAGAAAATCAGAACCGTAACAGATATTCCTCTAATACTGATGGGATATATTAATCCCTTTTTCAAATTCGGAATGGAGAATTTCATAAAAAAATGCAGTGAAACCGGAATAGATGGTACAATAATCCCCGATCTGCCCGTTGAGGAATATCTTGGTTCATACGCATCACTCTACGAAAAAAACGGGCTGCTGAATATTTTTCTCATCTCACCCCAGACTCCTGATGAGAGGATCATTTATCTCGATTCAATCTCAAAGGGATTTTTATACATGGTTTCCACTTCCTCAACTACCGGTATTAAAAAAGGCTTTGACAACAGCCAGATTGAATATTTTAAAAAGGTCAGAAATATGAATCTGAAAACTCCTGCGCTTATTGGCTTTGGCATTTCAGACAGATCATCTTTTGAGCAGGCAGGGGCTTATTCATCGGGGGCAATAATTGGAAGTGCTTTTATAAAAGCTCTTGATGAAAATGGAAATCTCCCCGGGAAGATAGAGAAGTTTGTAAGATCAGTGTTCACCCCCTTCCCGAGGGGATAGCTCAAAAGTCTTTTTTAACCGCAAAGGACGCTAAGGCTTGCGCAAAGGACGCAAAGTTAAAGCATTGGTTTTTAAATTCTTTGCGACTTTCCCCGCCTGACTAACGAACATATCATTATAGCAAATCAGTCGTTCGGGCGGTCTTTGCGATCTCGCGGTTAATGGATTTTGACTTTTAAGACAGCTTTTTCTTTTACGGACCAGGTTCATTGTTCTCACTCTTTTGTTGTAGTTTTAAGGTTTAATAGCTTTAAATCTTATTTTACAAACTATGAAAATCATTACTTCTGCATTCCTTATAATCATGATCAGTCTTGAAACCTTCTCACAGAATAAAGATCTTATCTATTTATGGCCGGAAAAAGTTCCCGGAGAGACAAAAGCAAAGAGCAAGCCGGTAACAGCTGCTTCTGAAAACGATAATATTCTCAGGTTATCTGAAGTCACCGACCCCGGGCTTGAGGTCTTTCTTCCCGAGAAATCAGCAAGGAACGGTGCGGCAGTAATCGTCTGTCCCGGAGGAGGATATCACATACTTGCCTATGACCTTGAAGGCACTGAAGTTGCAGCCTGGCTCAACAGGAACGGTTATGCGGCTTTTGTGCTCCAATACAGGATCCCTGATAAAAAAGAGGGAGCTCTTCAGGATGTTCAGCGGGCATTAAGGATAGTGAGGAAGAATGCTGCCAGTTACGGTCTTGATCCGGACAGGATCGGAGTCATGGGCTTCTCGGCAGGTGGAAGCCTGACCGCAAGGGCAAGCACTCAATTCAACAGACAAACATATTCACCTGTCGATAAGGCTGACAGCCTTTCATGCCGGCCTTCGTTCGCAATGCTGATTTATCCTGCCTATCTTGATCAGGGACCTGATTTATCCCTGACACCCGAGCTCAGGCTGAGCAAAGATGTGCCTCCTGTTTTCATCTTTCAGACAGCTGATGATCAGTACGGGAACAGTGCCATTGTTATGGCACAGGCAATGAGGAATGAAAAATTATCCGTTGAACTGCATCTCTTGCCGGAAGGCGGACATGGATATGGTTTGAGGCCGGGAAAAGATTGCCGCTGAAACATGGCCCTTACTGGCTGAAAAATGGATGAAACGGGTCATTAAGACCAATTAAAAAATAAATATTATCGGTGCTCTGCACCTTATAGAATATTTACCGGATACATTTCTACAAATATTTCGCAGCTCTGCTGCTCATGTTTTGCTACGGATTTATACATCAACTGAAATATCTGTAGCTTAAATATCTGTTAGAAATAATAAAGGTGCAGAGCACCGTAATATTTGTAGAATTAAATGTCTGTTAGAAATTAATAAAGGTGCAGAGCACCGCAATATTTGTAGAATTAAATATCTGTCAGAAATAATAAAGGTGCAGAGCACCAATATTTGTATCTATCAGATATAAAGGTGCAGAGCACCGAAATATTTGTAGAATTAAATGCGTTAAAAATTAAAAGGTGCAGAGCACCGAAATATAATGTGATTCTAATCAAAATGCAGCAACAAATTAGTGAAATAATCAGGACCCACCTCATACCGGCAGAAAATTACATCTTTGGATTTGCCGATCTGACAGGTTTGCTTGACAATAAATTCGATGGGTTTAATTACGGAATCTCAATCGGCAGAAGACTTGATAATTCCATTGTTGAAAATATAAAAGAAGGTCCGACAAAAGAATATTACTTTCATTACCGCAAGATCAATGAGGAACTTGCGATATTATCCGGCCGAATCTCAGCTACAATGAATGAACATGGCATTGAAACAATAACTATTCCTCCCACGGTATCGACCGAAGAACTTGATACGATTTATTTTAAAACTCTCAGAACAGACATTTCGCATAAGATGGTTGCAACCAGGGCAGGGCTTGGATGGATAGGAAAAACGGATCTCCTGATTACAAAAAAATTCGGGCCGAGGCTTCGTCTTACTTCAATCCTTCTGAAGGATCGCATTCTTCCCGAATCAAAACCCATAGATATAAGCCGATGCGGTACCTGCAATATTTGTGTTGAAATATGTCCGGCTCAGGCAGCAAACGGAAAAATCTGGGATATAACTGTTGAACGGGAAGAGTTCTTCGATGCGTCAAAATGCAGGAATCAATGTGCTGAGTTTGGGCGAACAAGGCTGTCGATGGATGCCAGGGTATGCGGAATGTGCGTTGCTGCCTGCCCTATAGGACAGATAATCACGTAGCCCTGATATTTTGATATCTTTACACTTTCAAAAATAAGGAACTCATGATGGGTGAAGTGCATGATATCATAGATATTGAAAAAGTTATACGCAACAGCGATTCAAAATTTGTCAGGTCACTTCCGAAATTTATAGTCAGAATGATCAGCAGGGTTATCCGACAGGATGAGCTCAACGAGACGATAAACAGAAACCGGAGTAAAACAGGTATCCCGTTTATAAATGACGTACTCAAAGACTGGAACATAAATATCATTGTCATTGGCGGTGAAAATGTTCCTTCATCCGGCAGGTTTGTTTTTGCAGCCAATCACCCTCTGGGCGGAATAGATGCTCTTGCTTTTCTGAGTACAATTCATAGATTCTTCCCGGATGTTATATCTCCTTCAAACCAGCTATTTAACTATATACCGAATCTTCGAACCGTTATTCTTGGGGTCAACGTCTTTGGAGTCAACACAAAGGAGACAGTTACAAAGTTCAATCAGTTGTTTGAATCTGATTCCCAGATTATGATCTTTCCTGCGGGAATAGTGTCGCGAAGGAGCAAGGGAATAATTTCAGACCTTCAATGGCAGAAATCATTCATAACAAAATCGATTCAGTTTAAAAGAGATATAATACCGGTACATATAAGCGGAAGAAATTCAGGCCTTTTCTACTTTGTATCAAACCTGAGAAAATTTCTTGGAATAAAGATGTCCATTGAGATAATCCTTCTTCCGCGTGAAATGATGAAACAGAGAAATTCATCAATTACACTGACAATAGGAAAACCGATTCCATACAAGACACTTGCATCCGGATTTAATAATTGTGACGGCGCTCAGAAAATCAAATCCCTTGTATACACTCTGCCTGGAAAAAATTCCATAAACTGATCACCATTCTGCCTTCAGGGTCAGTAATCCATTGGCAGGAACAGTAACTTCACCATTGACTTCTTTTCCAGGAATCTCTTCCAGTTCACATATGTTCACAATCTTTGGATTACCTGCCGGCCACGACAATTTTACAACTTCATCCCTATCCGATACCGATCTCAAACGGATTATCACCCTGCCTGCTTCGCCGGTAGATTTTATAATTGTTAAGGTTACTCCGGGTGAACCTTCAATTGCAAACATTGGTCTGGCAATGGCATCATTGTTTGCTGCCAGGTGTATCAATGGCTGAGACTGCTCCAGTCCGAAGCGGTTAGCAATGGATGCATCATATACTCCATGGGGCAGGATACTATACCGGAATGTGACCGGACCATCCTGCGTCAGAGGGAAATTAGTGAACCAGTGATTATTCATTACCCAGGAAAATATTGCACTGCCGGGTTCTGTCTTTTTCAGCCATGGCTTTCTCTCCCCGTTCCATGTTCCTGTCTGGTTGGCTGTCATCGATCCGCTCTCAGCAAGGGGAGCATCAGGAGAGCACCATGTGACGCCATCTGCATTGTTTGAAATATCTATCCATCGCTGCATTGTGAGCCAGTTACGATTGGCCACGCTCCATTGATCCTTCTCTATCCTTACTATCCCCCATGGTATATCCATCCGGGTAACAGCCTGTGGAATATCGAAACCGAATCCAAAGTGAATGCCATCTTTTTCGACAAGAGGCAGTTTGTCAACTATATTTGTGATCTCCACCCAGGGCTGACCGTAAACAAGTCTTACCGATCGGGTGACATTTCTGCATCCTCTGCCTTTTGAAACAACACGTAATTCAGCTAAAACAGGTCCTGATTCAGATACAGATACAGATATGACACTGTCAGCCTGAGCGTTATCACTGTCGCCGGGCATCCACCTGAAGGCATTCAGTCCTCCATTCACCTTTACATCGGCATAATTACGGCCTGAAGAAAGCCGGATGAGACCGGTGATATTGCCTGTTTCACGACTTACAGTCACCTGAAGCTCCTTGTTCTTCAGGATAGTGCCGTCGACAGTGCATCCTTCTGTTTTTGCAGGTTTACCTTTCACAACACGATAATGACGTGATGCAAACGGAGGCACATCAGTGGCAAGAAATACAAGTTCTCCGGTTGATAAGTCTCTGGGAAGGAATTTCATTCCCCTGATCATCGGTTACACGATCGCCGGGAATGCTTTCAGCTTTTGAGAGTGTTATGAGACCACCATGCTTCCATGAATGTGTATTAAAAACCACCACTCCTCCGTTTGAAGGTCCCTCAGGCGGTCCCAGGGCGCCTGAAGATCTGTCTGTTGCAGGTGCTATTGCTTTTTCAAGCATGACCTGCGTCCGATCCCAGGCTTCCCTGAAACAGCTTTGTTTACCTTTCCATATAGCATCCTGAAAAAATGGTTCGGTAGTATTTTCTGCGCACCAGGTGTGCTCTGTCCCGAGTGCAATATAACGCCAGGCTTCATCAAACTCTTCCCTTGGTGCGGCTTTCCCCGGGTGCAGCATAGTCCATAAAATCTCTGCCTGAACCAGCATTTCCTTTGCATTCCGGTTTTTGGCAATAAGACCTGCTGCCGTGCCAAGCCCATCGGTCCAGTATTCAGTGAAGTCGCCCTCTACAACCGGCAGCTTGTCACCATATCCTTTTTCAATCATCTGCATTATCTCGCTTGCCCCTGCGATCACCAGGTGAGGAAAAGCATATTTTGCATTCCAAGTCCCTTACAGCGTCTGAGAGATCAGCATCAAGCGGACAGTTATCCCACAACGACCATGACACAACATAATAGTTATATGGATAATCTTTACGTTCCCTTTCAGTAAGAGCCTTCAGAAAATTTACATCTGCACTCCCTGTCTTTATTACTGCAGGTACCTTGTCAGGGTCGCGCTGGCCAAACCATGGACGACCGGTAGCACCACCCTTTGTCATGCTGCCGCTATTGCCATACATACCAGGCTGGAAGAACAGGATCTTTGATTTTTTGTCAGGACCAATCCACCAGAAGGGTTTTTCATCAAGAGCATGTGAATATCCTGCCCTTGCGCTGTTAGGCCAGCTCATTATATACTTCACACCCTGCTGAACCATCACAGGAACAAGTCCCCATGAGACACCCGGGATATCGACCTGCTGCATAGAGTTCATCTGCACCCCTGTAAGCTTCTGCATCTCCCTGCTGAAACGGAACATCTGGAACATCTCCTCATCGCTGCAGGCGCTTGTATTTGTATTGAGATAGGTGGCATCAACACACAGGTATTTGTTCTTTATGGCTGAAACTATCCTCTCTTTCTGAACCGGAGTTGCATCATTCCAGTAACGTTCCAGCGGCCATGTGACTTCAGGATTCCACCTGTAAGGAGCTCCGGAAGGATAATCCTTTGTTGCCTCACCAAGTTTTATGCCCTCATCGATATTCCTCTTGTGAAGAATTTCAACATTCGCCTGAGTATTTGTGTATCCTATATCAACATGAGAATGTGAATAGATATAGACAGTCCATTGCCTCATCGGAGGAATAGTCAAACTCTTTTTCAGTTTGCTGAAACCCTGACGCAATGTAACTGTCACATTTGATTCCTCCTTCAATCCAATGTCGGATGGAAGTAAAATGGTGCAGACTGAATATGCGGTATCAGCAGCCGGAATTTCTGTGACTTCCTTTTTTCCTCTTACAGCCACCTCAACCTGAGCTTTTCCAAAAAGCTTTGCTCCCCTGAACTTAAGAACTATTTCACGTCCTGGCTTTCCATCCTGACGAAGACGGTAGTAAGGTTGAGCCACACACTCCATATCAGCAGGGAAACCCATTTCAACCTTCTGTATGGTTTGTGAAAATAAGGTTAACCCGAAGAATAACGAAAGATAATATAAAGCCAGCCTTTCTCATGTCGATTTAATTTGATTTAATTTACAGTAGACTATTAATATTACCAGACCTTGATTTTCAGCTCTGCCATTCCCCGGATTTTCAAATGGTCCCGGTGAAGGATTTGATTCTGAACGTTTATTCCCAAGATAATCGGTATCAATTCTGATTGGTGTACCATCAGGATTCTCAAAGGCTTCCCTCGGCATTTTGGCTTTTCCCAGCAATGCAGTTGTAACAAATTCTGTTTTAACGTCAGTTCCCTCTTTGTCGAGCGAAAAATTTAAGATAAACATTGTTCCCTTCAGTAGTTATTTCAAGATCAGGCCTGAAATCTGCATTCTTTATAAATCGTGTTTCATCCTTATATGGCTACAGCCTTGTTATAATAGATATTCCCATCCATCGCATACAGGCCATACGGCGTTGTTAAAACCGGCCAGTCCATAATGATACCTGGCATCCCTTTTGTTCACGTCAGGACCAAGACCAAGAAAGATATTATTCAGGCATCTGTAATCGCCCGACAAAATAGTTGAGATTCCTGCCACTTCAGTTGAATGAGGCAGATGATATGGAGTATAACGGTTGGGTTCAGGCCACATGGCAATCTGACCGGCAATCAGGTTATGTATAAGCGCTCCTCCCTCAGACTGTGTTGTTACTCCTACCTCTGAAAGCAAGAAGGTTATTATCAACAAGAGTCGGTCCATGATTAACTTCCATAAACAGATCTTCAAGGTCATTATTATACATCAGGTTTTTTGTTACACGTGTTCCCTGTGCCATCCAGTCGAGCCAGATACCCCTTCCAACATCATGGATCCGGTTCTTTTCGATTTTTGTATCAATGGCTGCATGGAATTTTATTCCGGCTATTTCAGCTCCGTCAAACTGCCTTTTTGTCCAGATATTATAGATATGATTATTCTCAATAACGCTGAAAGCAGCTCCCATGCTTCCGCACATGCCGGTCTGTTCGCAATTGAAGATCTCATTGTTCCTTACAATATGAGAACCGATTTTCTCCTTGCTCCAACCGTTTCGCAATGTCCGGAATGTTACTTCTATATAATGCAGTGAACCATCAAGACTCTGATCGGCCAGCCATACATTATGACCGGTACCACGCTCCTTTCCAAGGGTTATTCCGGAACATTTTGAATCGCTGATCACATTATTTTCAATGATCCAGCATTTGTTCCAGTTTGTCGAGATCATTCCTATCTGTTCTGCAGTAGGTGCAGCCCATTGTGTGGCAGCCTGGCAGATATGAAATCCCCTGATTGTAATATAATTCAATCCCGGCTTTTCCGGATAAAAAACAGTCCTCCTTGCTGTTATCTCAACCAGTTCCTTATTAGGATTGAATTTATGGAAGTTAGCCCAGATAGTTGTGCTCTGGTTATTGCTTTCACAATACCAGGTATATGTAGAACCTTCCTTATCCTTTGTTCCTTCGAAGGGTACCGGATTATAAACCTTTTCTGCCTTTTCCTTTTCATATAGTGACTTCCCGTTCAGAAAAACCTCTCCGGTATGATGAATCCTTCCTTTATTCCCAAACCAGTCGCCATTTATAGAATCCTGGTACGGATTATAATTGCCAAAGAAAGTATTTGGAAGAATAACCTTCCATACGCCATTTCCTTTTCCTTTATCCAGCCTGTAACAACCTCCGATCCTTTAATATAAACCTCTTCACCTGCAGCTGCCTGGTATATTATCCTTGTTGTCTCGCTATCACCTCCCCTTGCAGGATTTATCCATTCCCTGTAAGTTCCGGCATGAACTGTAATAATATCACCGGGTTGTGCGATCTGTGCAGCGAAATTTATCGTTTTGAAAGGTGCTGATGCCGATCCGTCATTTTTATCGCTGCCCTTAACGGAAACATGATACTCCCTGGCAGATACAGAAGTTGAGATCAAGACAAGCAAAATCAATAAGGTGATAGTTAGTTTTTTCATTGGGTTAGATTTATATTATTCTACATTATCTATTCTTACCATGGCACAACCCCTGACGAGTGGAACCTGAATCTTTAAAGATCCTGAAACTTCTTTTGAATTGAGAGGTACCAAATCCTCACTTCCGGGATAAATGGCCTTGCATCCTGCATTCTTCAATCCCGCGTACATTCCTTACAATCACTGTTACTTCATTTCCGTCATTACCAAAAACAACAGGAATCACATATCCTTTATCAACTTTAAACAGGTTTACTTTGGCTGAACCCTCAGCAACTTCAACACAGTGAGGCTCAAGTACCCATTTCTTGCCACGCATTAAAGATAATAACGGTCCGTAATCGAGATACTGCTTATCGGTCCACGTCATCAGGATGGATCGAATGATCGTTTCCCGGAAATGGAGCCATCGGATATACTCCAAGATAAAGATATTTCTGGAAAAAATTATCACACCCTTCACTCTTAATAGGCTTGTTATCCGCTGTCCATCCAAGGGCCGGCCTATTGATACAGAGGAATGCTGTAAGGTTCAATGGGACGCCCGCATAGGTGAATTCATCAAATATGCCATCGACATCCTTTAGAAAATCAAGACGTTTATCGTGGTTGTTTACAAATATCACTTTATTATTCTTATGCATCAGTGGAGATAAATCCTTCATCAGATTTTTCCAGGAAGTCACAAGCGATCTGGCCGGACGGTCAACATACCAGCTTATGCCGTCATCCCTCTCCTCATTGTACATCCGGAGCCAGTCGAGTCGGTCGATGCATATTCCGTCTGATGACGGTATCAGTTCAATATGTTTCTGTGCCTGATCGAGCAGGAACTCTTTGTAGACAGGCTCGCCACAATCCATCACCACGCCATCTTCCCACGTAAAATAAGCACCTCCCTGCCGTGTCTTTCCATAAAACCCCAGTTGTTCCTGCGGAACACGCTGAGGTACATGAAGAAGAGCACCATCAGCTTTACAGAAAGAAAATCATTGGCGCTTTTCCAGAGTTCCGATTCATCAATTGCTGAAACCGGGTCGGGAGGATATTTCATTTTTGCTCCGAATTCCGTGACATTGAAATAGCTGAGAACATGGAATCCAAGATTCTTCATCTTTTGGGCGTATGACTGCATGTTCGCCACCGATGTGGGTCTTCCACCGAACCTGGTCCAGGTTTCATTACTTTTAACAGGGGGAATAAACATACCCATATATGGAAAATCGAAGCTGGCTCTCCAGTTAACGCTGAATGCCATTTTTTTCATCTTTGCGATATCAAAATCCACATCAGAATCGGAGTATCCGCCTGTCCCTGCCATTGCATCAGCTGATGGATTTGCAGGATTAAAATATTCCGGATAAGCTGAACTCATCCAGCGAAGTCCTCCCCTCCAGTCAGCTTCGTGGATAACAATATCAAAAGAAAATCTCAGTGTGTTTTCACCAGAGATACGGTTGAATAATCTCGCAGAATGAAATTTCACCCTTCTCACTGACCTTCATTGTGAGATCGAGAATATCTTCGCGCGGATTCAGGATAATGCTCAAGCCCTTTATCAGCTTTGCTTTCAAGTATTGAGACCATTGGAATGCAAAAAAGATCCCACTGAAAAGGGATAAAAGCTACTCCTGGTTTTTCATACCTGAAATATGGAGCACCGTAATAAAGAGTATCACTGAAAAATTTTCCTGGTAAAAGAGGATCTGTCCAGTTCTGATCCAGGGTGATGCTTTCGCTTTTGGAAATTCCATTGTCACTGAAACACTCCTTACTGATTCTGCGGGTCACCCCATGGAGCCCAGATACGCGATGACGCACCTGCCTTGTAATCAATTCCTGTTGTAATCTCTGTTGTCCATGGTTCCCCTTTCCCGGCGATTTCAATCTCACAGTGAAATCCATCTTTCCCCGGTCTGAATCTTTCAGTCAATGTGCATGTAAGTCCGGATGTTCTATTCCGTAGTTCCCGCTTGTATTCAATTACTCCGCCCGGCTTTTGTGCTGAAATAACTTCTCCTTTGGTCTCACAACCCTCCAGTGATGTGAATATTTTAACCGGAAAATCTAATTTATTCTTCTTAACTGATTTAATCGAGATAATTCCGTCGGATGTTACTCCGGCAACAAGATTACCTGAACTGATCTCAACCGGGTGTTTCTGTGCAACCAATAATACAGAAGACAATACTATTACGATGAGCAGGGAGATTTTTTTATGCATAACTACCTGACTTTAGTTGTCAATCTGACTTCCTGTAAACATAAGCTGTAACAACTTCCTGCAGGCAATGACTGTATTTTTTGCCCATCCCAGTCACTTGCGAAGTTTGCAGAATAGCATAACCAGAAACCATATCCGTCTTTGCTGATGAATTTTGACGGGATATTTACAAAATAAGCCTGCTCGCCAAAGTGCCTGAAATACTGAACCATTTTCCATGGTCCGGTAATCTCTTTTGATTCGAGAATATAGGTATTGAAATAACCACCTGTTGTACCCCCGTCGGTAACACACATAAGGTATCGTTTCAAAGGCGCATTATATGTCATTGTCACACATCCCATATTATCAGGCCAGGAAGCAATCGGCTTTATCTGGCTGAAATTGTTTGTCCATGTCTGACCGTTCCAGAATTCATATTTTGAAACATCGTTCATATTTTCAATTCCGGGAGTTACACGGGCAATATAAATTTCATCTCCCGTGATCCAGCTGTCATAACCAAAACGTCTCTCCTCTGATTTACTTGCACCATGTCCAACGAGATAAGCTTTCCCATCAGGAGAATATTCAGAGTTCTTTCCAAAGTCAACAAAATGAGGAGCTCCCATTTTAACAGGTTCACCATCATGTGTTCGTTCACCGAATAGTGGCTTTTCAGGAGTACAAGGTGTTTGTGTCCATGTTTTTCCATAATCCGCTGACCATCTGAAACCAACAAATGGTCCCATCCATGGCCAGTTATAAGTTATAGTTCCCTTTTTGATAACCTGGCCCCCGTAGAGGCAATAGGTACCGTAATACCATATTCCGTCATATACAAGTGAACCGCAAGGATAACGGCCTTCGTACGGAGATGGATCTGATTTGTATAAAGCTTCATCAATAATCTTAAGATTCATGGGGTCATCTCCGGTAAGGGTCGCAATACCCGTTGTAGCATCAGTTCCTGCTGAATTTGCCTGCAGATCGCGAACTTTCCCGTCAGTCCAGGGGGAATACAAATTCCCGTCCGATGCCCATGACGGGTACCATGTATCTGAAGTAATCTTTTCATTCAGATAGTTTTTGAATCCCTGACCAAGCTGCAATCCTGAAAAATCATCAGATTGAGCAAAAGGACAATTGACAGGGATATCCTGGGAGGAAGAACCGCCTTCCCCTTTTTTTGAAGATGAACATGAAAGTCCCGACATCAGGCAGAATGCGATTGTCAGGTAAAGAGAAGTTTTCATGATATTATAATATGAAAGGATTAATCACAGTTTCTTTACCTTTTCAGGCTTTCCGGTTGATTTAAATTCAATTTCAAGTTTTGGAGCTCCCGGTCCGGTGAAATCGCTTGTAACAACAATCTCAGAATCTCCATTTTCAACAACCGGAATTTTACCTTCATAAATTACTTTGAGTTTATTCCATGTCTTATCGCACAGGTAAACCTTTTTGCCATCACAGACTAACCTGTCTCCGGCTTTAATTGAAATATTCAGGTCCAGTGTCTGATAGTTCCTGATTTTGAATTGAATACCTGAAACTGCAGCTGACAGATCATTCCCGTGCAGGGAGGGCTGAAATATAAAATTGCAGAGGTTGTTCGTCAAACGGATTATTTAACATGAATTTTGAAGAAACAGGCTCTCCTGTCTGGACATCCCTGAATTTATGCCCGAAGCCTCTTGTAAGTTTAACAGGATAAAGATCCCAGCTTTCATCACCTGTTTTTTCAAGGTGAAATTCATTCTTAGGATTCCATCATCCTTTCCTTCTGTTCTTCGGTAAATGCACCTGATCTTCTTGCTTTCTGCCATTCACGGATTGCCTCAAATAACTGATCCCTGTAACCATTCTTTTCAATGCTCTCATCCACTCTCAGAAGGTACCCGGCATTAAATGCAGCGCTCCTGGCCTGGATCCATTCAACCTCTTCAGGACGAAATTCAGGATTCAATGTGAACCAGCCCAGCATGCCTGGCATCAGGTTCCTCTCAAAATAGCGCTGATTTTCGATCCTGTAATTGACCTGGCTCTCCCTTAAGGCATTATACCATGGCTCTCCCCAGTTCATAAAGGCATAAATATGCCAGTAGTAATGAAAAGTACCGGCACCGCATGTCAGATCGGTACCTGTCAATATTCCTGTACCATGTATCGATGAAGCGGGCGGCTCCGTAAGTACCATGACCAGTTGGCGATTCCCCGCCAAATCCGTCAAAATCCATCAGGTCAATTCCTGTTTCATTGCACACCTCTGCCAGCCTTTTTGAATATGAATCCTGAAGTTTTATATCAGGATAGAAACCACTGTAACTATCGTTTGTAAGTTTATCAATTATTCCGCCGGATTTATGAGCATCGGCATGAGTCCCATACTGTCCTCTCTGGCAGTCAATAAGCCTCCATGGCTCATCATCTGAAACTTTACGGTAATTCAGAAGTTCTTTGCCAATCTTGACAGTATGGGTAGTCCCCGGATATCTGAACCAGACAGGATCTTTTATGAAAATAATCTCATCCTCGGGGCCTGCATCCTTTGTGAGGACAGAACTGCCGGTTTTGCACAGACTGTCTGATGGAACAGGTGTAACATAAGGATCATTTTTCCCGGTGAACATGCCAAGAGTGTGTACCCCTATTGAAATACCTTCTTTCTTTGCAGTTTCTGTAACTCTCTTAATATCAGTCAACCCGGCCGGAAATCTCTTTTCCGAGTAGCCAAAATGGCCCCAGCTTCTGAAAATATCACCGATATGGATAAGTCTGAAGCCGCAGGCTTTTGCATATTTTATGCTCTGTAAAGGATCACCTTCGTTCAGAAGATAAGCCTCACCCGGGAAAGGATGATCTTTTAATCCATACACCATCCAGCATCGGGTGAGGAAGACCTTCCCCAAGCTCTATCTTTTCTATAATATCGAGTGTCATCGGTTCAGGACATCCGAACATTGCGATTGCACTTCCGGTAAAATCCACATCGATAGGTTCAGCAAACTGTGTGTAATCCTTATTGCCCAGCCAGTTTTTTATTACCCTTGGTATTCTCCGGTCCCTCGAAAAGAGTTGCAGATCGCTTCCGTAGGGTTTCCTGACAGCCGCACTGCCGCGGTATAACCTGTATATAATCAGGCATATCGCCAGTAATGTTTACATTCACATCTACCTTCTGCCCTATTTTATCTTTAAGTGAATCCGGCAATACCTGTCCGGGCAGAGGTTCAATTACACCTCCGCCTCCGCCGTTGTCATCCCCGTCGGGCAGCCCCTCGATTGTATTAATGTTCAGAGCCTGCATCCCGAAAGCAAAGTCTTTATTACGTACAACGCAGATTGTTTCCCCGATCTTTTCATTGATCGATGTGGAATATGGTCCCCAGACAACTGCTTCCACTCCGTTGCGTGGTTCAAGTGACAGCAATTCAAATCTCAGATATTCTCCCTTTACCTCTGCTCCGATAACAGCTTTTGAACCATTAGGATATGAAAGGGTAATTCTCTTCTCCGCGGGAGAATATTCAGCTGAAGAAGGTTTGATATATGCCGAATCACAATAGAGTGCGAGCAATGGCACGGATACCTCTTCCGGCAGATATTCATCAGATTTTTTCTTATCAAAAATGCTTGTAATAAATCCTTTGCCACTAATCCCTATTTTTAAATAAGCTGTTTCAAGAACTATTTTTTCCCTGCTACAGGATATATTCAGAATTAGTAATAACAAGTGCCAGAATATTTTTTGAGTTCATTATCATGGATAAATTATTAATATTGAAGCTAGGACTATTTCAAAGCTATTAATGTTCAGCTTACCTTTGTGTATTCCTTTGTGTTATCCTTTGTGTCCTTCGTGTTTAATTGATTTATATCCGTCAGAATATCAGATCCTGAAATTCCTGATACTTTTTACAGTCCCGAAAGGTGTATCTACAAGCGAAACTTCAATTGTATAATTTCCCTCCTTCAGATCACCTCCGGCTGAGAAAGAACAACTATTCTTACCAAATGACCCGATTGTGATTTCCTGTGATTTTTCGAGGACAACTTTCTCATTTTCAAGTATCCTGAACATAACTTTTCCTTTCCATTCGTCTTCCAGATCGTTGATTACAATAACCGGGATATCAATTTCAGTCCCTTTTTTGATATGATCATCCCAGAAATCTACCATTAAGCCTATAGGTGCGAATGCATCACGGACATATTTATAGAAATTTGGTTCCCAGATCAGATTTGCAAGGTCGATCCAGTTGTCGCAGGTCTGACCATTTGTCCGGGCATAACCGAGGGATGTAAAGTGCAAAACACCGGCTGCATTTCTGTTGCAGCGCCAGAATTCAGTTTCAGCAGCGGTATATTTTGCATATATATTCCCAGCGGGCTTCAGGTGTAGATTCCATGCCAAGCAGATTCTCATAAAGCTTTTTTGTAAGAGTTGTTGGGTTTCCGTCGCGGTTAAGCCATAACCAGCCATATTCGTTAATAATAACAGGATGTGTGCCAGGATTCTTAATATCATTGCCTTCAGGAATTTTGCTGGCTTTTGCAATGTCTTTAAGCTTAAAATCAGGATTCTGAAAATGATAGGGATGCGATTCAAAAATATCATCGGGACCACGGGTTACGCCATAGCTGTTATCCCAGCTCCTGTGCGACTGGTCAAGTGAACGTACCTTTGCTATTGCAGAGTCAATTGAAGGATTTGTAAGCCTCGTTTCGTTGTTGGCATCCCAGATAACCACACTCGGATGGTTCCATCGCTCCTCCATCCATTCCCTGAATTCAACTGCAAGTTCGTCACTATTCATATTCTTCACCCATTTATTCCATGACGGTGTTCCATACCAGATCGGAAATTCGTCCTGTATCAGGAATCCCTCCTCATCAGCAATATTGTACCATTCTTCAGGCGGAAAACCTATACAATTCCTGAATGAATTCCAGTACATATCATTTTTAAATTTCCTGTGCATGGTGCGAACCCAGTCATAGTTCCAGGGCAGACTGTCACATAAAGGATCTTCAAAAAAACGGTACAGGGTGATGTTGGTTCCCCTGAGGAAATATGTTTTCCCATTGAGGATTGGCTGGTGGGTGACGGGATCGAAATGCAGTTCCCTCATTCCAAATCTTGTAGTGTAGGAATCAGCAGAAGTATTTACCTCAAGTGTATACAAAAAAGGTTTTTCGGGTGACCATAAAGAGCAATTTTCAATCGGAATTTTTATGTCGATCGTATTATCGCCGCCAACTCCAAAGTCCAGTTTGCCAGTTGTAAATGCTCCGACAACTTTACCGGATAGCTGTTTCTCTTATTAAAAAAGCAACCTTCGAGGATGTTGGTTTTTCCCCGCTGAAAATTTTTGTCTGAATCCTTGCGGTTTTATTCTCGATATCCGGTGCAACCTGAACATTATCCACGTAGGGCATACCGCTAAGGATCAGATCAACATTGTCAAATATCCCTGAAATATAGCGGACTTTCTCATAATCGAAACCATCAGGCATATCGGAAGGAATTGAACTCCTGCTTGCTCCAACAGCAATTACAAGATCGTTTTCACCTTTACGGATCGCTTTTGTCAGGTCAAAATATCCCGGAGTAAAACATGGAAGATGTTCACCTATGAAGGTTCCATTCAGGTAGACCCGGGTTCCGAACATTGCTTTTCCAACCTTCAGTAGTGCAATTTCAGGAATATCCTGAGTGATACTGACTGTACGCCGGTACCAGTATGCATCGCGGAGACTGTCCTTCTGATTATAAAACAATTCAGTATTATTGTCAATTGTCTGCCTGTCGGGAAGAGGTGCTGCCGGATTAATAAATGCAGGTTTGGCCAGCGTTATAAGGCCAGGTACTGTAATAGTACGTTCGAACACTGCAGGAATTTTGTCCTTTTCTCCATCAGCTATCTGCCAGGTTCCGTTAAGGCTTATTGTATTTCTTACTGCCGTTTTTTTTGTGCAACCTGCGATCAGCATTGTGCAGATCAAAAAAACCGGGATACAGGTATACTTTCTCATCTTTTATATGTTTTATCAGTTATTTAAAATCATTCGTTTAAAGGTATTCCACCGGAAATTTCCATGGTGACCTGTATTCAGGGACAGAGAGCTTTACAGCTTCATTATCGCCGACTATCTTCTCCGTATATGGGTCGAACTTTATCGAACGTCCCAGTTTCAGAGAGAGTGTACTGAGTGCCACAGGCAGATCGATTTTGATATGATAGTCGGGATTGCAGGATGGCTGTTTTCGGGTTCTGATGCATTCAAGCCATTCAAGTTCATGCCCCGGAGAAGAAGGGATCGATTTTGGCGGAGTATTCATTCCGTCCATTCTTTTTCCTTCCGGCAGTATCACATGATTGTCATAGTCGGTCTGCAGCGTTCCGTTTACACCATGAAAATAGATTCCAAGCCTGCGCCGGCTTTCCTGTCCTCTTAAAAAATCAAACCATAACTGTTTGTTATAGAGCTCATCCATGTAAGATTAAGATTTGGATAACGGATTATAACTTCGTGGTTATCATAAACATCACCATCATCTTTTATAATAAACCTGCCGCCTGTTGCACTCACTTCCAGAGGAAATCCAAGGTCGAGCGCCCAGACCGGAAGGTCAATAATATGCGGCGCCATTCCGGGAGTCCAGCCACCACTGAAATCCATCCAGAAACAATGATAGAATGCATCCCTCACCAGATTTGGATTAAATGGCTGCATCCTTGCAGGGCCCACCCACATGTCCCAGTCGAGACCCTTTGGAATATTTGTTGTATTATTTCCTGAGCCAATACCATTCGGCGCTTCGTTCATTACAAAAAAGGTACGGACGGAGCCAATCTCTCCCAGGTTCCCTGAACGTATCAGTTCAACAACGCGTCTGTAGTTCTCACTTGCATGGATCTGTGTCCCGACCTGGCAGATTATATTATTCTCCTTGACTGCATTTCTTACTGCAAAACTTTCACCCACATGCATTGTCATAGGTTTCTGCAGATAAATGTCCTTACCTGCTTCAGCAGCAGCAATTGCCATTATTGCATGCCAGTGAGCAGGTGTTGCAATAATAACGGCATCAAGATCCTTTTGGCGGAGAAGCTCCCTGAAATCGGTATAACCCGTACATGTACTCCCAAACTTTGTCAAGTACAGGATCAAGCCTGTCTTTCCAGACATCACAGGCTGCAGTGACAACAACTCCGGGCTGAGCTGAACATATATTCAAGACTTACATTGCCCAGACCACCACATCCAATTATACCCAGATTGATCCTGTCGCTTGCCGGTATCCCGTTGGCGCCTGCGACAGATGATTTCATTATTACAGGAGCTGCAATGGCTGCTGCACCTGCTGTTTTGATAAACCGGCGACGTGAAAAGGAATTGTTGGAATTCATAATCTCATAAGTATTAATTGATTGATGAACCAGTGTTGAGTAAAATTTATTATGTCGTTAATAATAAGTTGGCAGTTGGCAATAGGCAGTTGGCAAATGCGAGCATTATCCCTGTTCATGCTGAATTTCAGGAAATGAAAAAGTCATTTCCGGAGAAGATTCAGAATTGAATGCATCCCACATCAGGGTTGAAAAAGAATCATCAGGTTTCATACCTGCATGGATCAGGATCCGGTAACGTAGAACAAGCGGTTCACCGGGAATAAGTTTATAGCGGGTTCCGGATGACGGGAAGGTGGGTTGAATCCATGAAAGATCGGGGTACTGAATATAATCGCCCGGATAATCCGGATTCTGTTTGTGCTGAAAAACAATCATCCCTGATGGAGATTCTGCTCCCGCAAATAACCCGCTGAGATCCGACCAGGCTCTCCTGGTCTTATTTATTGAGGAATCCCTTTTGAAAGATATCTGCTGGAATTTTGGAGTCTGCATCCTTATATTGAGACCTCCGTAAAATTTAGTCTCTCTGCGGGCTATAGATATACTATCCCTTAAGGCAACAAACCTGAAAGAGAGATCGATAATCCTGCCATTTTCAGTTGTGCTGTAAGCCCTGATAATTGCAACTTCCCTTACAACAGGTATGCTGTCTTCCCACATCCAGAGATTTTCAGCCTCCACCTGGGCATAAACCGGGTCATTTGTAAATTTTATCCTGCCTGTCGGTCTTGCAAAAACTATCTGAAGTGCATGGAGATCTCCAAGCTTTTTACCAAATTCCACTTCAGGCCACGCCCAGTAAATACCCCGGTGATGAGGATGATCCTTCGACCAGTCGCGTGTCAGCAGTTCACCTGAAAGCCCGTAAACAGGATGTATATAGTTGCTTCGGGGAACAGCATAGATGCTGGGATTGGCCATGAATGTGTCTGTGGGCTGACGTGTGTACTTATTTGCCGGAAGGGTATCTATTGCATCCTTCTCATAAACAGTTTTATAATTGTACTGCAGAATAGTTTTATCATCTTCCGAAAGAATTATCTGCCCGGTAACAGGGTCTTCTCCGGCCTTCATTGCTGGTCTGCAGGATTGAAATACTAATAAAATCGAGCAGGCAGGCTGAAATGATGATTCTTCTCATGATGATTCAGGTTAAGATATTCATTAAAGATACTTATTTCCGCAAACCTGTCTGACACAATTAGAAATTTTTATCGGAAGATGGAACTTCAGGAACATGCAAAAAAAACTGCCGGTCATATATGGCCGGCAGTTACGGATTATTAACAGAAATATTATTTCTTTTCGGGTGTTTTCTTTTCTGCAGGCTTACTGGCTGGTGCCGGTGTTGATGCAGTAGCAGGAGTCATCTTCCTGAGAAATTTCCCATCCTTGTCATAGACAAGGGTTTCTGATGTGGTGCCTTTATTTATCATCACATTATAGGAAACAATATTGTTCTCAGTAACTTTATTTGCTTCCTTGATGGTAAACCCTGTATAATTCTTGGCAATATTTTCTGTAATTGCCTTGGGAAGATCTGATGCCTTTACCATAACGTGCGTGACCTGTGCATTGACTGTCAGAACTGCCACCATGAATGCTGTAATAAATGCTAATTTTTTCATAATTCTTAATTTATTTTGGTTTGACAGTTCAAAAATATTCCTCAATTCTGAAGAGAATCTGAAGTTGGAATTAATTAACAAATATTTAAGAATTAAGAAATTGCGATAGCGGAGGGCACCCGCTTTTACTTTCCTGACATGATTGTCTGAGGATTATAATTCAGTATCACTTCATGCACATTACCAATACATTTATAGCTGATCTGCATTTTGTAGTTCCCGGTGATTTTCCGTACTATGGACAGGCCAAGACCAATCGACTGGGGATTATCGCTTCCTTTCTGAAACCTCCCGAAAAGCAGTTCGGGATCAGTTGTGAGAGGCAAACCGGAATTTGATATTATCAGATTGCGGTCATCAATATTGCACTTTATGAATCCTTTAATAACATTGTACCGTACAGCATTACTCAGCAGGTTGGATATAAGCACATCGGCAAGAACCTCATTCATCTGAACATATGCCGGGGATGATGCCTGAACTTCGACCTTAATATTCCGTAGCTGCATAATTTCCCTGTAGTTGTCGAGCGACCTGACAACAATATCTCTCAGGGAGATTTTCTTGATCTCGTGATAATATTGATTTTCTATCTTTGAAATTATCAACAATCCCTGGTTCAGCTTAAACAGCCTGTTTGTAGCTTCGTTTATCGACTTAATCAGTTCTAAACTATCCTTTCTGAGATTTTTGTTTTGCATCAGCAACTCGGTTTTTGACCTTATTATTGCCAGCGGAGTTTTTATTTCATGGGCCGCATCTTCATTGAACTCCTTCAGATTAAGATAATCGCTCCGCATTTTTTGAGTCATCCGCTCAATCACTCTATTAAGTTGCTGAAATTCAAGAATATCAGTATCAGGTAACTCAAGTGGTTGATCGGTGAGGATATTAAAACGCTCAGCTTTTTCGACTGACTTGTAGAACGGGCTCCATAATTTTCTTGAAATGAGATAGTTTAACAATATTGAGATAAAAAGAAGAGCTATAAACATACTGAAGGTATAGAGGCTGATTGATTCAAGTAAGTGTTCTTTCTCACTGAGTACCTGAAAAATAGTTATTGAATAACCTCTGTTCTTAACAGTATTACCCGTATAGTAAATGTACCTGTAAGCCAGGTCCTCACCTGACTGGTCATCATGGATGACTGTATCCTTTATTATCTCTGTCTCGCTGACCGGATTATTCAGGAACCTGACATCTATCTGACGTCTGAATGTTGCCGAGAAATCAGGAATTGATTCATCCTGTTCCACCTGATCCTGAATAATGCCTTTTTCGGTTACAAGACTTATATCAATCTGTCTGTAGATATCTTTTCTGATTGCTGTATAAAGATATGTGCCACCTGCAATCATTGCCAGGGTGGAAAAAAGCAAGAAATAATATGTGCTTTTTGTGATTAACTTCAAGCGTCAAGAAATTTATATCCAAAACCATAAATGCATTTAATATAATTCTTGCTTCCTGCAGCTACAATTTTTTTTCTCAGGTTTTTTACATGAGTATAAACAAAATCAAAAGAATCTGTGAGTATCACTTCGTCACCCCAAAGATGTTCGACGATTGACTCCTTTGTAATTATCCTGTTGCTGTTTGTCACAAAAAACAGGAGCAGATCATATTCCTTTCTTGTAAGATTCAGCAGTACGTTATTCACATATGCCTGGTTGTCATAAGTATTTACCCTGATCTCATTAAAACCGACCTCATTCATCCCTGAAAAATTATTGCGTCTGTAGATGGAGTTGATCCTTGCACTCAACTCCGCAAAATGAAAAGGTTTGGTGAGATAGTCATCGGCTCCGATCTTAAGCCCGAGAAGCCTGTCATCGAGAGAACCCCGTGCCGATATAATTAGTATGCCGTCAGAAACCTTATTTGCCTTCAATTCATTGATAATATCGAGGCCACTGCCGTCAGGCAGTCCTATATCCAGAATTATACAATCATACCGGTTGTCAGCCGTTTTAGCAATTCCCATATTGAAATTCTTCGCGACCTCGCAGATATGACCCTCCATCTTAAGATAATCATTGATTGACTTACTCAATGACCTGTCGTCCTCTATAATCAGAATTTTCACTATGCTTAAATAATGCAAAATTACATATTCAGAGCAGACTGATATATCTGTCAGGGCAACTTTTTAGTTATTCCGGACTTACGTTAAACAACTTTGTTTCGTATGGTTTCAGTATCAGGTTTGCTGTTTCTCCTGAACTGATCTTCATAACAGACTTTTCAGGGTCATCGCTTCTTATGCTGTTTAAGATATAGTCTTCCTCTGAATCCATCGGGGATTTCAAGGATTTTATCCAGTATAAATTCAAATTTTGCTTGTTTATCATCAGGATTCCTGACCATAATTATTCCTTTGCCCGGGATCCATGAAGCAAAACCATACACATCCATGTTAATGGGGCTTCCGCCTATCCAGTGAGTGTCGGACAGGACATCTTCATTTGCTTTTACCCATTTGGCTGCCTCAGCCAGCACAGGCCAGAAATCATCCTTCATACGGTCGGGACTGATATATAATTCCTGCAGTGCTGATCCCGCACCGAAGAATGACCAGACCATATCCCTGAAATCAGAAATGCTGTCGTTTATGCACATCATGGGAAGTCCGTTGTTTGCATAGGCGATACCGACTATCATAATTGAGTTGAGCGGGTAATAAGGGGCCTTGCTTACAATATTATTGTGGAGAGTGCCATCGCGGTAAGTCATAAATTTACTTGTCCTGCTCCCTTTTCCTGCCATATGCAGATCACCGGATCCACGCCAGGTGCAGTCTGCAAATTTCAGCCAGAAGGGTGATGGCCATGAACCAACTGTGATATTTATAAATACATCAGGATTATGTTGCCTGAGTACACTTATATCAGCCTGGCGCCGGCTTCCATGTCGGGCAGATATTTTGGTTCCGAACCACCGAATCCGTCAAATTTAAAATAATTAACCTTGTAGTTATCAAGCATGTCCACTGCACGGCTGAGAAAGCGGTTATAATAATTGGGCCCGGCGAGGCTCAGTCCCTTGTCATTTGTTTCCAGACCCTGACGGGGTGCGGCTTCAATACGTTTTTGTTTGTTTTCTCCATAGCCTCCGAAAGGAGACATCCAGACTCCGATCCCTGAATTGAACTTCCTGCAAAGCTCAGCCTCAGGTGTAAATCCTTTCGGAAATTTAACAGGATCGAAGTACCAGACACTGTCAAGATTATCCCATCCATCGTCGAAAACGAATGACTGTAACTTCACCCCGAAAGGCTTGATAAGCTTCTCATTCCATTCATTCATCCTCTCGATCAATTGTTCTGATGTAAAGCTTGATGCTCCGTCAGTTGTTATATCCCACCAGCAGTTGTAATGAAGAAATTGGCTGTACGGCCTTGCCCTCTCACGTTCGAGATAGTAGAGAAATGCACGCCTGTTCTGACCTTCCGGAGATACCCCTGTCACAGCCCATTCCGAAATCGTTTTGCCAGGTGTCAGTTCATCCTCGGCGATTAACATAGAAATTCAACACTCCACCGGTTCTTTTGCAGATATGGAAATCACCATTTGCAGCATTGCTATTTGTAACTATCAGCATGAACCTCATATTTCTCACCAGGCTTGTAATCCTTCAGAATAAGATGATAAATACTGCTGCCATCCTTTTCCCAGGAAGGTATGTTCATCAGTGCTTTCAACTTTCCCGTTTCTCAGAAGTGAAATGGATTTGATGTCGAAATATTCCGAACTGCTTCCAAGTTCAACGGATATCAGATATTCTCCACTTGCCATCAATAATTTCAGAGACATCAATATCCTTCGCCGGTAACTGCTCCTATATTCCTGGCTAATAATGCCTTGCTCAGGGCAATCGGATGCTCAAATCCAAAAAAGAAATTTCTGTAACTGATCGGTGAACCGATTACCATTCCTGAATATTCTGCGCCTTCAAGCTTACCGTCAAAAAAGATCACCTTGCGTATTTTAACTGGCTTATTTACTGAAGTTATCTGAATATTCTGCCTGATATAATTTGACCCGTCACGAAGCTGGGCCTTCCATTGTAATCTCTATGTTTTTATCTTCTGACACCATATCTGCGGAGATCTCCCTGCCGGCAAACCTCAGTGCCTTTGTCGGAACAGTGTCTGCCGGATGCAAGATCTGTTTCAAGAGGCTCTGATTTAAGTTTGAAATCCTTGTTTGTCAGATGTATTCCGCCCTCAAGTTCAATCGCAAACAAGATAACATTCTCAAGACTGACATTCTCTCCATCATATTTATTTGTAACACTTTTGAGAAAAACCGAATTATCAGCCAGGCCCCAGTCTGCCGAAATAGCATTATTCGATAAGACAAGACTTTTATCAGAGATATTATACAATGCTTTTCCGGGATATGTTCCGGGGAAAAAATCTTCCGGTGTTTTTTGTTTTGTACAAGAACTCTGAACTACTGAGAAAAACAGCAATGCTGATATGGCAATTCTGATTAATTCTTGCATAATCTTGAAATATTATAATGAAGTCGGGAATAAAGCATTAAATTTCTATCAGGTCAATTATTACATTATGCTCAGATGGTGAGATAATGAAAATACTTTTAAATTTAAGAAAAAAAACTTCCGGTTCTTCATCATAAGAGAAGATAAGGAATCAATAATTAAATAAATCAGGAATGAAAAATATAAAAAGACTCCTTCTATTCTCCTTAATGCCATTCAGCCTTTATGCGCAGCAAAAAACAGCAGAAAGCACCGAAATATATTCTCCGGTCCCTCCGGTTGTAATACCCGGAGATAATGCAAAACCTCCGTCAGATGCAATAATTCTTTTTGACGGGACGAATTTTGATCAATGGGAAAGTAAAGAAGGGAAAAATGTCTTATGGACCCTGGGAGATGGTTGCATGACTATAAAACCGGGAACAGGAAATATAAAAACGAAGAAAGGTTTCGGAGATTGCCAGTTGCATATAGAATGGCGCTGTCCTGTTGTAACAGGGAATATGGAGGAGCTTGCCAAAAAAGAGCAGGGATTTGGAAACAGCGGCATCCTGCTTCAGAACAGGTATGAGGTTCAGGTATTTGACAGCTACAATTACCCTGTATATCATAATGGAAAGCCAATATATGTAAATGGTCAGGCCGGTTCAATCTATAAGCAGGTGATTCCGCTTGCAAATGCATGCAGGAAGGACGGGGAATGGCAGGTCTTTGAGATTATTTATATGGCACCCAGATTTTCTGATAACGGAAGGGTCTCAATTCCTGCAAGAATTACGGTTCTTCATAACGGCATCCTGATAATCAATAACTCTGAAATCCAGGGACCAATGACCTATATTGGATTACCTGAATACACAGCCCATGGTTTAAAAGAACCGTTATCCCTTCAGGAGCACGGCGATCCTGTAAGTTTTCGCAATATCTGGATAAGAGAACTTTGAAGATGATTTTGAACTAACCCATCCCGCTTTCACTTTAGTTCAAAACCCATCCCCTAAGGGGGTGTAGAAAAAGTCTTCTAAACCGCAAAGCACGCTAAGGTTTTCACAAAGTGCGCAAAGTTAATGCATTGATATAAAGATCTTTGCAAGCTTAGCGTAATAGACCACCAACGCAATCTGGCCCCTGCGCTAAAATAGCCCGCCGGGCTATTTCTTCACGCTTGGTCCCCTCTGCGGTTAATGGATTTTGACTTTTTCTACAGCCCCCAGAAGACGTTTGGTTAGTAGGTTCTTACCCTCCCTTTATTTTTTAAGGGGAGGGCAGGGAGGGGTTAAAAAAACAACAAAACTGGCCGGTGCGTAAGCCTTCAGATAGAAAGACAACCTGCCACCGGTTATTTTAACTGGTTTGTCGCATTGTTCGCCACGCAGGTTTACCGGAACTGCAGTTGAAAACTTTGAACCTGCGGGTAGTGTAACTTCAAGGTTACCGGATATGCCAGCCCTGTTCCCACACACGCAATATTATACCTTCTCCGTCAGGGTTAGGTCCGAAAGCGCTTAGAGCCACGCCTTTTCGTGACAACGATAGTCCGGATTGTGCAACAGGCAATTTACCATTCTTCACCTCGTGAAGCAGCTGCCAGCAGAGGCACCCGTGCTTCCATCGAGGGTGTATAGAGGGAACTTTCTGTATTGAATTTATCATAGGTCCATATTCTGACCCTGGCGCTCATACGCTGCCCGTTCCCTATCCATGAAGGGAAATTAGTACGCCAATGGTTATTATAAAGATTCAGATAGATATATGGTTTTGTGGGCTCATAGCGTTTATCAAATTTATACTCTCCCGGTTCTCCAAGGCTTACAAGAGGTGCATCCATGGAACAAATACCGACACCACTCCCGGTTGCCTCATCATAAACAGATACCCCGTTATTGACCCACCAGAGATGATAATTGGCATTATCAACCACCATATCTTTTACAGGATCGACATCGGCACCTATACGTCCGAGCCTGAACACAGGATTGTCGCACTTAAAAGGAAGGCATAATCCAGGCTGTCTCAGGCCATGTATCAGGTTGTTTCTGCCAGCTTACTTCGAGATCGGCAGATGGTGTTATTCCGGAAAGCGTAAGTGAAATAGTAATCTCCTGTGGTTGTCCGGGACCTGCAATTGTTCCGGTCATCACTGCTTTTACGTCGATAGCAGATTTTTCTAAAGTAAGGGTCATGTTCTCAGGAAGTGCTGAGCTATAGACCGCATCCTGAGGCATATCATAAGCTGCAAAAATAAGCTTGTGCGCATTATACTGAGGGTAAAGCGACTTTGCAATCCAATCAGCAATCTGTTTATATCCGAACCTTTCATAAAAATACTGACCAAAACCCTGTGGTGCATTTGAATCGATCAATTCCTTCCCATTGCTTTTATCAATAAGGCTGATTATCCTGCCTCGTTTAGCATCCAAAGTTGCCTTAAAGAACGGGCTTTCAATAACTCCTGATTTAAGATCAGTATTCATTTCAGGAATATCAACTTTTTCATCCGAAGCAATATAGGTACGGTAACCCATAGGCGGAATATCCTTAACAACAAAGCGCGACATCGGGGCTTTATCTTCAATTGCCGGATATTCGTGTGAAACAACAACGTTTGGACCGCCATCAACAGGTTTGAGAGAGACAAAATTATTCCCGAAAATGAGACGCGTATCGAGATCAATTTCGCCATCGCGCATCCAGGGAAGAGGGTTATAGACCACTATGTGATTCTCAGCAATGCGAACGTTATCTGCCAGCGATGCAACCTCATCACGATAAGGGGTGGCGACGAGATGCTGAATATTACCGATATGATCGGCATGGTCTTTCCACGAATCTTCCATCAGTTTGTACTGAGGCGGCAAACCTGCTTTCCACAGGTCGTACCATGCTTTTCCATAAGGGACTTTAAGATAATGCTGGTTGGCAAGACCCCAGGTATGCTCGCTGTAAAGAAGACTCTGCTCATATGCTTCGGAAGTAATCCCGCGCCGATCAGGCTGATAAATTCCCCATATGGCTTCAGTCGTCGACAGCTGTTCCATACCCCCGATTGAGGGTCGTATATTCCTTGCAAGCTTGCTTGCTTCCGGCATGCTCATGGTACCATGTATCCACGGATCGCCAATATCGCTTCGAACTACCGGCAATTTGCTCAGGTCTTCTTTCATTATCATTTCGGCAAACAAATCCATCGTGCCGACTATCGCATTTATTCCTCTGTTTTGAATAAAAATCAAGATCTCTGGCAACAGTCTCCGGATCCGGGGGCCCCTGGTTATCTCCGGTCATGTTTATATATAACCCATGTTTTAAACGGCCAGTTTTGCGGAGGAAGCTGGTCGCTTCCATAGCCATTATTGTAAAGTGTGAGCAGCCGCGAACCATCCGGCCCTTCCCACCAGAAGAAAGGTGGCAGTCCAAGCTCTAAGATTTACAACTGGTCCTCCCATGTGATAAAATTTTATGCCGGCATGGGTAAAAAGTGTAGGAATAATCCATGATTGCCCGGGAACATCACTCATCTTTGCACTGGTCGAAAGTGGCTGCCCGTATTTTCGTGCAAGGGTTGAAGAGATATTTAACCCGCGAACCAGATCCTCGGGATCGGATGTTTCAACATGCATTGTGAAAGGAAATGCGTGAACTGCCAGGTTACCATCACGTATTGCCTGTTCAATCTTTTCCTTGCGCTCAGGGGCCTGCCCCTCCCAAAGGATTTGTTTCATCGGCCATCCCGATACCGTCCATACAAACTGCTTATCTTCAGGCTGACTCATGTTTTTATCAATAGCCTCAAGCACACGGTCGGCCATCGAGGTACGATAATCATGGACAACCTGTTGTACAGTCTCCGAATATCCTATATCAAAATGCGTTTTATAGACAATTATAACGTTTTCAACACCTGGCTTTTTAACCGGAACTTTGGCCTTGATGCTTTTCTTCAGGTGATTTGTCACCCGTAAGTGTGGACCCTGAATTATAATTCTGAGCTCCTGAAGAAATTGAAAGGGAAATACATGCTGCAATAAAAACTGATATCCGGATGATGTTCTTCATATCGATTCAGATTAAATTTACTACTTTAAGATGAAAAAATATGAGACCAGTTCCGGTTAAGTTTATCATATCATAATGTCGTATACGAAGGTAATAATTTACTCATTCAATTTGTAAAAGCGTGGTTAACCGGACTAAGATTACATATATAGATACATTACACAACAATGCCATGAAAACAATTTTTCTGATATTCATTTATCTTTTTATTACAAATGGCTGTTCATCCCAGGCAACAAAAATGAATTCTCATCCTGCGTTGAGTAAGGCTCTTGATGATCTGCAAGGCAAATTATCTTTTCAGGTCTGGCAATATGACAGCAGTAAAACCTCTCAAAAGCATACCATACCAATTACAGAAGGAAAATCAGGGAGTTTGAAGATTGAAAATTCCACATGGAGATGCGAAATTAAAGAAATTCTACCTGCCAAAGACGGATCTGTTACTGCAGAAGCTAAATTCAAACTTGAAAAAGGTAGTCTGAAAAGTTCCGGCATTGCAGTAAATTTTGATTTCGCAGACTGGAGTACAGGCAACTATGTTATGATTCCTGCCATAGTCTATAATGGCAATCGCTTCAGGACAATTTATGGCGGATATATGCCGGTTTATCCTGCTGATATGTATTATAACAAAAATCTGTCCGCTCTCTTTTTCTGATGATCCCCGTCTTGCATTGAATGCCGGTGAGCCGTCAAAAATAGAACTCTCGACAAGCAGTGCATCAACACCTGCAATGACATTTTTCTCCCCGTCAAAAAAACGTGGATTTATATTGCTTACTGAACAAAAAACAAGATTTGGAAATTCAGGAATGATTGTAGAAGAAAATGATATCCAGAACAAACGCTTCGTTTTCTTTAACCGCACCCTGTGTGAGGGAAAAAATTCCGGGTTTCGGAGGCTTTTTTAAAAGCGGTGATACAGCAGTAACATGGAATGAAGGAGATGAAGTCGTTATGCGCTTTACTCTGTATTCGTTCCCTGCAAATGACATTCCGGTGTTTCTTGAAAAATTCATGGATGCAAGAAAAACCCTTACAGGAGAGAATCATCCAAGGAATATTACCCCCATGAGTGCAATATTTAAATATACAATCTGGCAGACTGATAACTATCGCTGGTATGAGGATGCAGACTATAAATTATACTCACTTGACGCAATGGAGAATTTTTTTGGATACAGGAAAGTCTTCCAGTTGGGCTGGGTCGCAGGAATGATGAACACTTTTCCAATTCTTTTGATAGTGACAGCCTGCATCAGGCCCGTGCAACGAGCACAATCGATTTTGTTGTGGACAGAATGCAGGGCAAAAGCGGCTACTTCTATGGTTTTTATTGTGATGGAGGGGTACAAACAGAATTAAAAAGGGAAATCCCCAAAGAATTAATTAATGAGCATCCTGATGTAAAAGTCGCAATGGTACGTAAAAACGCTGATGCACTACTCTGGTTCTGCAAACAATTTATGCTGCTGAAAGAACAGGGGAATAAATCACTGATCAAACCCTCTGGGAAACAGCTGCAAAAAGGCTTGCCATGGCTTTTGTAAACACATGGGAAAAGAATGGGGAATCAGGGCAGTATGTTGATCCTGAAAATGGCGAAATTGTAATTTTCAATTCAACAGCAGCTGCTATTGTACCCGGCGGACTTGCTCTGGCATCTGAATATTTTGATACTCCTGATTTTCTAAAAGCTGCAATTGATATAGCAAATTACTACTATAACCGTGATGTTGTAAAACTTGGACTAACCACCGGACATTGCGGAGATATAAGTCAGGATGCCGATTCGGAGTCTGCCGCAGGATTTCTGGAATCTCTTATGGCTCTTTACTGGGCAACAGGCGATAAGCAATGGCTGGAGAAAGCGAAGGTTGAAGCTGCCCTTGTTTCTACATGGACATTGTCGTATGATTATGATTTCCCTCCAAAAAGTGATTTGGGCAGATTGGGAGTGCATGCAGCAGGTGCATATTTTGCAAGCACTCAGAATAAACATGCCGCACCGGGAATTTGCACCTCTTCAGGTGATTATTTATTCAAGCTATATCGTGCAACCGGTGAACGTAAATATGCTGAACTGATCAGGGATATTCAGCATTGTCATACTGAAGTGGTTGAAACTCCTGGTCGTCCGACTGTCAGCACCGGTTCCGGAGGTTCATGGGAGCCTGGTGTCAGGAGCAACTACTACGGATGCTCAATGGAACGTATTCAGCCGTCTGATGCTGAAGGGAAAGATGGTGTCGGCAAATTGTCAAGAAATACTTCAAATGCATGGAACGAGTTAAACGGAATGCTCATGGCAATTGAATTGCCCGGCATTTACCTTCAGCCTGATAAAAACGAAATGATTGTTTTTGACCATATGGAGGTTACTGTTTCTGAAAGGAATAAATCAGGTATTATTCTTCAGATTAAAAATCCGACAGCATTTCCTGCCAGTGTTTCCGTGTTTGCAGAAACATCAGCTGATGCTAAGACACCATTAAGTTATACAGCTTTTATGAAATGGCCCAAAATAGAGGTTGAAGCCGGGAAAACAACCAGGGTGGAAGTAGGGAAAGGAGGTCACATAAAGATCATATAGCGAAATAATTCACCAGACTTAATCAGGTAATAAAAAGTCTATAATCACCTTAATAACCCGCATATTCCAATGCAGTCTGCACATAGGCTTCGATATTCTTTACAGGGGTGCCATATTCCAGAAAATCAGCAGACTGAAGAATAAATTTTCCTCCTGGCTTGCCTGTGAGAATAGTCTCTTCAGTCTTTCGTTTTACCTGATCGATTGTCCCTTTCTGAATAATATTGACCTGGTCGACACCTCCTATCATAATATAATCCCCATTCACGATTTCCTTTGCCTTTTTCAGGTCAGCATCACCAAGCGGGGGTGGTGAAAATGGCTCTATTATCCTTGCTCCCAGCTCTTTATACGATTCAACAAGATTCATAATCTCCCCGCAGTTATGATAAATAGCCGGGTGTACCATTAGCCTGAACAAATTCAATATATTTTTTCTCAAAAGGAAGAATATATTCATCATAAACCTGCTTTACCCAGAAATCCTCCAGGCACATTTCCTCCAACACAATGAACATCAACGCCGGCATTATCAATTGCCCTTGTATAAGGAAGAATTCTGTTCATTGCGAAATTCATAAGTGATTCATAAAAGGGATAATCGTACATGAACATGTTATAAAGGTGTCATGAGCTATCAGCAGGGATGCATTATTAAATGGCCCGTGAGGTGTCCAGCTTCCGACAATACCAGAATCCCCTAAAACCTCTTTTATTCGCTTTGTACCCTGTTTTTTATCATTTCCGCTTTCTCCCGCGTCAAAAACGGGGGTTCATATTTAACAGCCAATGCCAGATCTTCAGGCAGTCTTTATCGGATGCCTGGTGCAATTGTACATTAAAGGTTGAATTACGCATCCTGTAAATTGAAAATTCCTGGCTAAGCTGGCCTTCAGGAGTTGTAATAACCGAAGTGATAATTCTTGTATTTCCATTGTCATGCTTTTCTTTAACTATCCTCCAATTCTCTGTTTGCTGTGATACATTCAGACCACCGCAATGGATTCCAAGAGGATCATTGATCCCGAACAGCAATCTGACAAATACATCAACCCCAAGCTGTTTCTGTAATTCGATTACTTTTAACTGATTTTCTTCAAAATTTAACGGATTCATATCAGGATACATCTGTTCAAGAAAATGGCCCTGATCCTGGATAAACAAAGTCACCGGAACCCTGTCAGGCAGCTGACCATTAAAAACTGCTAAAAATCTTTCCCTTGATGTCATATTCTGGATTATTGGATAATATAAGATCTTTGTTAACATAATTTAAAATCTCATTCCGGAGTATCAATCAGCAATTTCATATTTCAGAAACAGATATCCTGCAGGTTTTTCAATAGACAGAGTGATCCCGTCTGCCCTTATCTTTTCGGTAGAGGACTTGCCACTTTCAAGATCAGTAATCCGGATCAGCTTATCCTTCATAAATCTTAATTTCATTTTGCTGGTCTTTTCCAGTATTATGCAATTCCCTGAATATCATCAGATAACCGGTTTTCTTTTCAGGATGATAAATCTGAAATCCTGTCCAGGATTCATTATCCGGCTCATTACCAATGGGGAATACATAACTCTCGAAAATTTCCCTGCGGTTAGCTTTATAAACAGAGATGATTTTCCTTAACTCATCTCTCTCCTGCGGTTGAAGCAGCTGGGTGAGCATAAAACATGAGGGAGCTCCCATAAAGGCCGATAAAGCACAGTAAGACTGGCTGTACAGGCTGGCATCAGAAAATTGCGGGATTGGTGAGTGATGGATTTTGCCAGTGACACTGCAAATCGTTCATATTGTAAAACTTCGAAAGCATCCAATGATGGCGAAGGGTAATATAGGGAACATAAACCAGATGATTTGGAAAATTGTTCTGTATATTCTGGAAATACATTGGGCCACATTCACGGACCGCACTATACCAGCCATAGCGTTGGTCATCATACTCAGGGCACCAGGATGTCTGTGTGGAATAATCAGATTCTGATATAAATTTCCGGATGCCTTTCAGCCGGCTGGCAAATGAATCATGATTATCGAGCTGATCAAAATCAAATTTCCATGTTGCTACTCCCAACTCTTTCTGATTGTTGAGCAATTCTTCAGGACTTATAAATCTGACTGCAGCCCACAGGCCTATCCTGACATTATATTCCTTTGATATTTTTTTCAGGTTTTCCCAATGCGGGGAATATCCCACTTTGGGATCAGGATGCCATGCATTTCTGCTCAGGGTCTCCCCTTCCTGCCAGCCATCATCAATCCGTACGATATCGATTCCGAGATCAGATGCTGATTTAATTTCCTTTTCAACAACATTGAAATTCAGAATTTTCACGACCATAGTATTTGTTATATTCTTCATTCTGAAAATCACTCCCCCAGGTGTCAATCAGGATATGCATATCTGTCTTTAAATTCACAGGGTATCTTATCCTGTCAAATTGTTTGAATGCAAGTTCCATTTCATCCTGTCCTCCTGAGTACAATATCGTCCAGGTTGGCCAGCAACGCCTGAACTCATTATTAATTTCATCGGGTTTGAGACCCCATCCTGTTACTTCAACTCCTGTTGGAGTGCAATAAAATGCACCGGTCTGCAGACCATATTTATTTACTGTCTTATTTGACTCCTTAAGGAAAATTAACCCTTCCTCTCCTGTTTCAACAGAAAGACCGCTTGCCCAGGTATTTTCTTCATCCTGGAATATTGGATATCCCGTAACAACTTCCTCCAATACCATATTTTTTGTATTGACCCTGTGTCCGGGATCGTTATATATTCCCCAATAGCGACGTTGATTTTTTTGTGAAAAATCAACGGGGATATACTCGCTCCTTGCAATTTTTAACGGCTGATTTGATCCGTATGATTTAAAAGTTGACAAATCAACCGGAATCCCTTCGGGTGAGAAACCGTTAAGCGATTTTACTTCAAGAGCCGTCCAGATTCCCGCTGCATCAGGATAAACCCGGATCAGAAATCTCAATTCCAGACCAGGCGTCATATTTAATCAACGCCGATACTAGTAAATGTTTACTTGTAAAATGTTCGTCATCTGTTTCTGTGCATTCAACTGAAATTAACTTTGCCCGGCTGTTGTTATCAATTTTTGACGGAAGGTTCCAGTCACAAAGATGGAGAGGCTTTTTTCCGCACCATTCTTTGCCTGATCTGAACATTTTTCATACTGACTGTCAGAAAACCTGCACCTGTCCAATCGCCACTGACGTGTTACTTTTCCGGTTGTCACTGTCAGTATGCTGTCCTGAAATGTTGCTCTTGCGTTTTCAAGAGACCTGTCCGCATTCAGAGAAGAATTTGTCTGTGCATGCAGATCAGATAAAAGAAAATGAAAGCTGACCATTGCAATAATCCCATGACTATTAAAATTTTTCATAATTATGTATTAATTTAAGACTCGTGATGACTTCAGATGTCATGACGATTTACAAGGTAGTAAACATACATGTTGAATCCAAATCATTAGCTGGTAAGTGTTTAGATTTTATTCAGCTACTACAGAAATTTTTGAAAAGATACCGGATTAGTATTATATTAGAACTTAGAAGTTATATCAGGTTCAATTCCTTGTTTTTAAAACTCACAGAGCATTCTTTTTGAATGAATTAAAAAACGAAAACATGAAACTTAAAAAACAGTTTACATTATTAAGCCATGCCATTTCATTCCTTGCCTCGGTTATAATTTTTTCGAGCTGCAGGGAAGCACCGAAAAAAACTTATCAGCCAACCTTTGAATCCCTTGCATCGCATCCTACGCCGCAGTGGTTCAGAGATGCCAAGTTTGGGATTTTTATTCACTGGGGAGTATATTCAGTGCCGGCTTTTCATGAATGGTATGTTGAGTTTATGAGTCCGGGGTCCACATGGGGTAAAAGACCTCTTGGTCCTCCCTATACTGCAGCTCAGGGTGATTTGCCCGACTCCCTCTTTAAATTGGAAACAACTGGTTACCGTGGTGAGGCCAATCAGTATCAACGACAAAACTATGGAGTTGATTTTGAATATGATGAATTTATCCCGATGTTCAAAGCCGAGCATTATGATCCGGCGGCATGGGCTGATATCTTCGTGAAATCCGGCGCAAAATATGTGGTCCTTACAGCCAAACATGGAGAGGAGTTTGCTCTCTGGCCCTCTAAATATACAAAACGAAATGCTTTGGACATGGGACCTCATCGTGATCTGGCTGGTGATCTGTTAAAGGCGGTTCGGTCACGGGGACTGAAAATGGGCTTTTATCACAATACGACTTATTCTTTCTGGGATAAACGTTATCCGGACAGGGAATGGGTAGAATATATGAATAACTCAATTAAAGAACTTGTGGATTTGTACCAGCCCGATATCCTTTGGGGCGATGTTGTGGTAAGTCCATATCCTGATGAAAACGGAAAGCCTTTGTGTGCCGACTACTGGAACAGCAAAGAGGTTATCTCCTATTTCTATAATCATTCCAAAAATCCTGATGAGGTTGTTACCAATGATCGCTGGGGTGTGGATTCAACAAGAGCAGGTATCAATTCAGAAAAGAGCTTCCAGCATTCTCTGTGGGCACAATATGCAAAAGAGTGGAATGTTGAAGATGGAGCATTACTAGGGGATTTTCAAACTCCCGAACGCAGGAATATAACACAGATATATGATATACCCTGGGAAACCTGTGATGCCCTGGATCCCACTTCCTGGGGTTACAACAAAAGGACACCCGACGATAAGTATATGACTGCCAATGAGCTGGTGGATTATCTTGCAGATATTGTAAGCAAAGGCGGGAACCTTCTTATAAATATTGGTCCGAAAGCAGATGGCACAATAGCAGACGTCATGCAAGACCGTCTGCGGGGAGTAGGTGCCTGGCTTGCAGTGAACGGGGAAGCAATATATGCCACAAGACCATGGTCAGTTTACGGCGAAGGCCCTACCAGGAAAGAAATTGGCTCCTGGGACAACCAGGAAGGTGAATACCAGTTTAAAGCCGGCGATATCCGCTTCACAAGAAAGGGAAATGTTCTTTATGCCATCCTGCTTGAATGGCCCGGGAATGAAATAACTATAAATTCTTTGAAAGGCGTAAAAATCAATAAGTTGTCTTTGCTGGGATCTGATAATAATATCCAATGGAAACAGTCAGACAATGGACTCATTGTCTCCTTTCAGACAAATCCGGTTTCACCTTATGCCAATACACTGAAACTTGAATGTGAAGAAAAGTCACTTGAGAATGAGCTCAGATAGGTTAGCGATGAATGATATCATAATTTAACATGAGTTGAACACGAGAATGTGGTGAATAATTTTCGTATATTTGGTTACAGCACGATATTACTGAATAACTGTTTCACGCAGGGACCTTCAAATCATTTCTGATTTGAAATATCTGTTTAATCAGTTTTTATACAATCGCTTAATTTATTTTTCATTATCTTATAACCAATATTCAAGGAGAGTTCGCGATATGAAAACAACACGGCGAAAGTTTATCATAACGGCAGCGGCACCAATACTAGCGCCATTAATCCTCCCGTCAGGGGTGTGGATGTCTCCCCAGGGTAATCGCATCACTATGGGCTTCATAGGCATGGGAAAACAGTCGCAGTGGCTGCTTGCCAAATTTCTTCCTCTTACACAGGTTCTTGCTGTCTGCGACGTAGATACCACTCGCCGTGACGACGCACAAAAGGTGGTTAATAAGTTCTACACTGACAACAGTGACAAAGGTGTTGCTGACTGCAAGGCATATACTGACTACCGTGAACTTCTTGAGCGTAAAGATATTGACACCGTTTGCATCGCAACGCCTGATCACTGGCATGCTCGAACCGATTTTACAGTCGCTCCGGAAAGGCAAGGATGTTTTCTGTGAGAAGCCATTGACGCACAATATCCAGGAAGCAGTAGATATAATCAGGGATGTGGATAAGCACAAGCGTGTGCTTCAGACAGGTTCGATGCAGCGTTCGATGAAGGAATTCCGGATTGCTTGTGAACTTGTGCGTAACGGGTGTATCGGTAAGATCGACCATGTTGAATGCGATATCGGCGGGCCGCCGGTACCCTGCGATCTCGCGGAAGAAAAAATGGAGCCCGGACTGGATTGGAATATGTGGCTTGGTCCGGCACCATTACGTCCGTATAATTCTGTTTTGAGCCCTCGTGGAGTCCATGATCACTATCCCGCTCTGGCGTTCTTACAGAGAATACGGCACAGGAGGTGTCGGAGACTGGGGAGCTCACCATCTTGACATTGCTCAGTGGGGACTTGGAATGGATGACAGCGGCCCTGTCGAGGTTCGGTTTATCGATGGGAATGCTGCACTGGTTTATGCAAATGGCATTACAGTGATCCGCAAGGAAAACGGCTTTGGCGTTCATTTCTTTGGCAGCGATGGAGAAGTAATGGTAAACCGCGGAACATTCAAAGTGATAGTTAAAGGCAAGACAATTGCTTCATTTACAGGTTCTGAGAGCAAAGACACTACCTGTGAGGCAGAGGTTGAGAAGGCTGAGAAGCTGCTTCTGAAAAACGCCAGGATAAAGCTCTATGAAAGCACTTCACACTACGAAGATTTCCTGTCGTGTGTCGTAAGCCGTAAAAAACCGGTTGCCAGCGAACAGATCGGCGGCCGTACAGTAATCTGCTGTCATCTTATGAATCAGCTTTATTTTAATAATGCAGCCATTAAATGGGATCCTGCCAAATTCCGTTTTACAGGAGGCACAGGTGATCCTTCATGGCTTACAAGCAACTACAGGGATTGGACGAAAACTAAGTAGACAGATTACATTATCAGTAATTGATTTGATTTAAATCATCATTAAATACCAATGAGATTAAACCATAAAATCATGAAAAAACTTATTCCATTTATTTGTTTACTGCTTATTGTGGCGTTTTCGTGTTTTGCACAGGATAAAAAGATCAATGTGCTCGTGTTCTCAAAGACAACCGGCTACAGACATAATTCAATTTCATCAGGACTGAAAATGCTGAGTGAACTGGCCCAGGAAAGAAACTGGGTACTGACCTCCACTGAAAACGCAGATCTGTTTACTCCTGAATTTCTTAAAACTTTTGATGTAGTTGTATTCCTGAATCCAACAGAAAATGTTCTGAATGAAGCGCAACAAAAGAATTTTGAAGCATTTATGGGTTCCGGTAAAGGATTTGTTGGCATACACGCTGCTGCTGACTGTGAATATGACTGGCCATGGTACGGACAATTGAACGGAGCATTCTTCAGAACCCATCCGGCGGCTCAGTTGGGAACTGTTATATTTGAAAACACAGATCATCCATCAATGGTTCCTTTTAAAGGCATGAAAACCTATCGCACTTTTGATGAATGGTACAGCTTCAAGGAAAATCCAAGAGCAAAAGTTCATGTGCTGGCCCGACTGGATGAAACTTCACTTGATGAAGCCACAACGAAAGACGATAAATGGAAAATGGGTGATCACCCGCTTATCTGGTATCAGGAATCAGGTAATACACGTTCATTCTACACCGTTTTCGGACATACTCCCGAAGCTTTTCAGGATCCCAAAATCAAAGAACACATCGGCTGTGCTGTAGATTGGGTGGCAAAAAGATAAAAACCTATCCCGCTAATTAAAATAATATGAGAAAAATATATATTCTCCTGACAACTCTGTTGATTGGATGTAATTCTTCAACCCACACCAAACATAATCTTGAATCAGTTGCTTCACCAAAGGGAACTGAAGTATTTCAGCCCAATTGGGAAAATATGGCACAGCACTATAAGGTGCCGGATTGGTTTAGTAATGGCAAATTCGGAATATTCATTCACTGGGGTGTTTATGCTGTTCCTGCCTTCAGAAATGAGTGGTACCCGAGGAATATGTACCAGAAGAACTCTGCCGATTCAGCAGTTTACAATTACCATCTGAAAAGATATCGGACCACAGGACAAATTTGGCTACAAGGATTTTATTCCGATGTTCAAGGCTGAAAAGTTTGATGCCGAACAATGGGCACAACTGTTCAAAGCTGCGGGTGCAAGGTATGTTGTTCCGGTGGCTGAACACCATGACGGATTTTCGATGTACAACAGCGATCTTAATGAATGGAACTCCGTGAAAATGGGTCCAAAAAAAGATATTATCGGCCTTTTGAAAAATGCTGTCGAAAAAGAGGGTATTGTATTTGGACTCTCTTTTCACCGGGCCGAAAATGCCTGGTTCTATAATGGGGGGATGCAGTTTCCATCTGATGTACAGGACCTCTCAATTAAACTATACGGAGGCCGTCTGAAGGACAACGAACAGACTGAGGCACTGGCCCTCGAATGGCTGGAACACTCACGCGAACTTGTAGACAAATATCAGCCACAGCTTTTCTGGTTCGACTGGACAGTGAATAATCCTGTACTGATGCCTTACTTCAATAAGTTTATGGCGTATTACTATAACAATGCCCTGGATTGGGGCAAGGGAGTAGTTGTAAACACAAAGGAGGGTTACCCCAACAACATTCAGGTGGGAGATGTAGAACGTGGCAAACTGGGCAGAATGCGCAAATATCCATGGCAAACAGATACTTCAGTCGGAAAACATTCCTGGTGTTATGTAGATGGAGAGGTGAATAAAACACCCGATCAGATTATTCACGACCTGATTGATATTGTAAGCAAAAACGGTAACCTTTTGCTGAATATTGGCCCCCGTGCTGATGGAACAATCACAGAAGAACAAACAGCTGTTTTGCTTGCAATTGGCGAATGGTTGAAGATAAACGGTGAAGCAATTTACAACACACATTGCTGGATTAAGTCGGGTGAGGGAGAAACAAATGGTTCTGCCGGTTCATTCTACTGACAATGAAGCCACCAGATATACTTCCAGAGATATACGGTTTACCTGCAAAAGGAAATGATCTGTTATGCAATTGCATTAAACGGTGACGCCGGAGAGATCATGATAACTTCTTTGGACAGGAAAACCATTGGCGATGCCAGGTTGCTGAATGTTGTCCTTGTTAGGGGCGTCCGGAAAGATCTCATGGGAAGAAACCTCCAATGGATTAAAGCTTCGCTTCCCGAAAGACAAACCGGATGAATGTGCCTATTCATTCAAACTAAGCTTCGATAAACCCGTTGGTGCTAACCTGCCTTCGGAAATGATCGATGTACCACTGAAGCATGGTGACGACTAAAATATAAATGCTGTGCCCTGGAGGGCTTAACCCCTCCAGGGTCTTGTACGATCAACGTTTTCGAGAACATTCAGAGCAATATTAACGTCCTCAACTATCTGAAAATCATACATTCCGACACAAATAAAATCGGCGCCATTATCAAATGCATACTTGAATCCATGTTCAGGTTTCAGAGCTCCTGCAGCAAGTGTTTTGAAGGCAATCCATGGTTGTTCCAGAGTGCTCATAAAAGCAATAGTTTCTTCAGGTTTATGACAGAAATTATTGTCTTTCCAACCCGGTTCGGGAACATCCTTATTCTCAAGATCGACCTGTGCTGACCAGTAATCATGGGTATGAAGTGTTTTAACCCAGAAATCGGGCTTGATGCCATGCTCAACACATGCCCTGATTGTTTCGACCCGGTGAGCACCCACACCCGCAGGTTTGCCGTAACTGCGGATCAGCTCGAGTCCCTTCTGAAGTTCTTCAAAGAATCCGGGAGTATTATTATAGACTGCGAAATCGGATTTTCCTCCATGGCTGTACAGGGCATCTGCGCCACCCTTTAATGAGGCTTCTATCCCTTCCATGAAATTATTACCGACCCCGCAATCGGATATAAACTTAAAATTTCCACCCGTATCATGATTATACTTCTTCACAACCCTCAACTGTGCCGGATTTGAGATAATTGCATTTATCCCGCATTTCTCAGCCAGCTGAAGAGTCGCCATTACCTTCTCATCGGTATGATACATTTTGATCAGTTTATCAACATAGATAAGATCACGTGCATGCGACCATCCGCCGATGAGATTGCCTCCCATCACAAGCTTGCTGAGTTCAAAATCACCTATTTTCCCTTTTGGAACTGTACCCTTCAGATCGCCAAGCGAGGTGAGCTGAAAGCTTTTCAGTGTAGCTGCCGAAACTGCATCGGGTTTTTCAAGCAGGTATTTCTTTTCAAAACTATCCCATTTGGTCTTTTTGTAAAGAACATAGGCAAAGGCTCCAAGGAAAGGAACGCTGATCATATCGCGGAGCAATTCGCGGCGGTTGCTCGAAAATCCTGAATCTTTTGCTCCATCAGGTATTGGTGCATTTGGCTTTTCTTCCTTCCAGTGCTTCAGCCACCTGTCGGCTCCGAACAGAAAATCAACCGGAATTGTGGCAAGAACTACCAGCATTATCAGTTCGATCAGGTTTTTGTCTACCCACTGGTAATTTCCTTCTGCAACCACACCGAATGTATAACCAAAGACCGGAGGATAAGCGGCAAAATAGAAAAAAAGCAGGAGAGCGCCGGCTATTGATGACCATCGTACAAGCAATCCGATAAATAAGGATAATCCGATCAGTATCAGACCCCAGACATTCAGAAAATCAACAACTTTAATGACACCCGGTGAAGAGCCCATCCAGTGAAACATTCCGGCAAAAATCCATTTGGATCCAAGCAGGTAATATTTGGCTGTCCAGCCCGGATTTATAAGCTTCGAAATGCCTTCATAAAGGAAGTGCCATCCGATAAGGATCCTGAGCACGGTAAAAAGATAAGATGAATACTTTTTCATGGTATGGGATTAATAATATTTTACATCATCAAAATACTTCAATGAATAACTGGACAAGATAGATATAATTTCTAAAATTCAAAATTCCGGGTTTAGCCATTTGAAAGATAATAAAAAATAAATCCAGTAACATAAGGTGACATGAAGAATTTAAACATAGCCTGCAGAGCTTGAAATCCATAAAGTGCCCTGTAGTTGTGTTGATCAGCTGAAATAGCTCTAAGAATCTTTTAGTGCTCTCATAAGCCATAAATAACCTGTTATCCCTGCAATCAACTGAAGCTACCAGGATTGCAATTTTTGAATTGTTCACAATATCAGTATCCTCGAATGCGAGCAGGGTAATGAATATTGACATTGTAAAACCTATTCCGCCCAGAAAGCCTGCCCCGACTATCTGTTTCCATGTCAGACCGGGAGGGAGTGTACAGATCCCGAGAGCAGCAGCAACAAATGAAAAAAGAAAAATGCCAAGGGGTTTCCCGATTACAAGTCCGGCAATAATTCCATAACTGTATGTTTGTGACAGACTCTCCATGATATTACCTGAAAGCGGGATACATGTATTTGCAATGGCAAAAACAGGCAGAATAAAAAAGGCTACCGGTTTATGAAGAAAATGCTGAAGAATGTATGAAGGAGACTTTTCGCCTCCGTTGCCAAAGGGAACAACAAAAGCCAGAAGCACTCCGGTTATTGTGGCATGAACACCTGAATGAAGCATAAAGTACCACATTGCTGATCCGCCAATAAGATACGGCATAAGATTACGGACCTTCATCCTGTTCAGTGCGATCAGAAGCACGAAAATGGCCAGAGCTATAAAAAGGTTTGTAAATGACAAGAGAGGTAGTATAAAAAATTGCAATTATAATTATTGCCCCAAGATCATCAACAACAGCCAGAGCAGTCAGGAAAACCTTCAGAGAAGAAGGGACCTTGCTTCCAAGAAGTGAAAGAATGCCTACTGCAAAAGCAATGTCGGTTGCCATTGGAATTCCTGCTCCCGATATCATACCTGTTCCCATATTGAGCAGCAGAAACAAGCCGGCAGGAACAACCATTCCTCCGATAGCCGCAAAGATTGGCAGAGAGGCATTCCTGAGATCTGAAAGTTCACCCAGGTAGATTTCCCGTTCAAGCTCGAGCCCGATCAGCAGAAAGAAAATTGTCATGAGACCATCATTGATCCAGTGAACCAGATCATGACCCGCCAGACTCAGTGTGCCAGAAACTTATATACTCTGTCTGAATTGATGAGTTTGCAAGGACCAAGTGAAAGAATCGTCACGAAAACCAGTACAAGTCCGCCTGATTTCTCACTGTTGTAAAATTCGTTGAATAGTCTTGTCAGGTTAACCATTCAATTTACTTTTTGAAAGAGATACTCCAGTCAACACCTGAGTTTTTGGAGCTAAAGAAGTGACAAAACAGCAATATTCTTTTCCCTATCAACCCAGTCGATCTTTAGCCCTTGAATTACCCGCAGTGCAGGATACGGGTTTATACCCGTTAAGGGCGATAACAACTTTATACTCCTCTCCTCCGGTTACATTTGATTTCCCTGTAAGAACTTTTCTTATTATCATTCCATACAGGCAGGCCGGGCATGTCAACCAGACCCTGCATAATATGACGATTTGTCGAAATGAACTGAGGAAATTTCTCAACAGCATGAATGCTGATCATCCGGGTTTCTCCCATGCGCAATTCCTGAATCAGAAGATCGCTGCCATAAAACCTCCCCATGAATTTGTCATTCCAGAAATCATACAGAAAATATTCTTTTTCCGGATCCAGTCCAAGACCACCTTCATTAAGTGAAGTCCCGAGTTCAACAGCTAAGAATATCAGCATCAGCATCCGTGCTATCGGTATTATGATTATAGAGAGTAAGCTGATGCCAGTCAGGGTTAACTTCATAGTCAAAGATCCGTGGGACTGTAAAACCATTTGTAAATGCATCGACCGGACGAGCACTCTTTGGCAGGGCATGGTATGGAAATGTCCGGCTCATTATATAAAGCTGTTCAGGGGAAAGCTGATAAAAACCGCGTGCCATCAGAAACCTTGCGCTGACTACATAGCACATTGTCATTAATGTTTTCAATCCGTCATTATTATATGCAGGTTTTGCTTTCAAAGGATCCTTGGCATCAAGATCGTAGTTGACAACAACCCTGTTTTTATACCATCTCAGACCGCTGCGGGTCACCATCTCCGGCATAAAGAGATCATTATCTCCCCAGACTCTCTGTGATGCAATTAATCCAATCGAGAGGTCAGAACCCCTGCCAATCATCCGCTCATCAATATATGAATCCTCACCCAACCCTTCATAGGCCAGTCTGAGCATATTGCGGTAAGCAGCTGCAGTGGTTGCATATTTGTCCTCAAATCCTCCATTAAAGGCCCATGCTGTTGACTCAGGATAATCAAACATCAAACCTCTTATTCCTGCATTTTTCAGATTCGCATAGACACTTCTTCATATGATCGATAAATCCTGCATCCGTAAAATCATAGCCAACCATATTCTCCTCATCCCACCACTGATTCAGGTATCCTTCATCTGATTCACCACCCAGATCATAATTCAGACGCTTCATCTTATCAACCTGGCCTGTGGCCATTCTATACGGATCATTGAAAAGCATGAACTGAGGATACTGTCTTCACAAAATCCTCGGAACGGCGGCCTGACTGGAAATAAGTCAATGGTAATCCTCCTTTTTCAATGATCTTACTGCACCAGCTGTCAGTTGTAAGATAGGGAGCACAATAATTACTGCTGTCTGTTGATGCTTTATCTCCCCACATTGCCCAGTGCTTATCATCCCACCAGCCCTGCTGATTAATTTTACTGTACGCATCCGGCACAAGCCTGATTGCGACCCTTGTATATTTCGTAAATCCGCTTTTAACAGCATTGTCCATCTCATCAACAGCACCTTTTGAGTCGTTGAATTTAGGCCGGGCAGGATCTTTTGCATAGACACTTGCATACCATAAACATTCTGTGGGAAAGTCATAGTAATTCAGCTTTATCTGTCTGTGCTTCCCTGACTGCCAATCCGTACTTTTCCAAAGCCTCAAACGGATTGGAGTTATTTATACACAAATAGAACTGTTCATTGCCTTCCCATGCTGATCCTGAGTCTATCAGCCTGCCAACAGGATCCTCACTGAAGAGTTGTAAACCCAGACTATCACCTGACCTGATCACTCTGCAGAATTTCTCAAATTCATTATATGTAAGGCCTCCGGCTACAATGATCGTGGGATCAGTCAGCTCACCAAAACGGATAAGAACGTTATTGAAACACGTGATCTTCTCCGATGACGAAACATATGTTTTATTTCCGCCTGAATTTCCGTTTAACACTGCAAAATTTTTCTCAACATCCATGCCCTTTGCAGCTATTCTCTTGTTTTCAAAGGATAAAAGGCTGAAAGCCTGAAGGGTATTTCAGAATCATTTATTATTCCCATCCTGAATACGACGAAATCTCTTATCATCATACAAGGTTGCTGTCCAGACCATATCAGAATAATTGCTGTATTTCTTCCTGACCCTCAGAGAACCGCCTTTTCCGAAAACATCGCTTATCGCCTTATATGACCATTCAATTGTCCCGGTTGTATCTGTTGAATACAGACCTTCTGCCTGGAAATATGCATTCGATATCAGCTGTAATATTCCCTGGTATATTTTTAACTGAATAGACTCCCCTGCCCAGGTCAAAGACAAGAGACACCAGTTTATTTTCAATTGTTACAGTCCCTGTTGTGCTTTTCATTTCAGTCTGTGCCGAAAGCTCGGTGGACTGATATCAGAATGAAGAGAATAAGAAGAACCTTTTTTGCCATGATTGATTGGTGTTATGGTTTATTTATTAATGTAAAGACAATTTGTATGGACGGGTCGCGACCCGTCTGTTTACCAAATTGGTATCGGTTTGTAGTGACAGGTCGCAATTTCGTTGTAGTGACAGGTCGCGACCTGTCACTACAGGGATATTCCCGTCTCGTTGTACAGGACGGGTCGCGACCCGTCCGTTCTACACATTGGGTATCCGATTGTAGGGCCAGGTCGCGACCTGGCCCTACAGGCATCTCCCCGTTATGTGGGTTGGACGGGTCGCGACCCGTCACATGCCGGAATCAAAATCATATCCCCAACATTCTCACCGCATTGCCCGACCTGATAAGATCCTTTGTTGCCTCATCTGCCTCCGATTTTCTCAGCGATTCTACCCGCAGACGGCCCGACACATAATCAAGAATGGGAGAATGTGTCCCAAAGGCAAATTTATGATTGCCGTATTTCTTTAACAGATCGCCGAGGTTTGAGATGGCCCGTCCTGATGTATCCAGCAGAACATCCGCACTCTGAAGAAGTGATGTTTCTTCATCAGTCAGTGCCGTACTGTTTGCCACATTCAGGATCATGTATTTTGCATCAGGAACTGCCCTTATAACAGGAATTATATCTTTAAGCGCCCATTCCTTCTGTATATCCATCCATGAACGAGGCCTGCTGTCAACCATTCGCAGTGTAAATGCTGCTACCAGGCCGGCATCACGTACAGATCTGACCAACTCGATGCATAAAGGATCGGTCAGTTCATAATCATGGTAAAGTGGGTAAAGTCTTATACCCTTAAACCCGAATTTCGCTGAACATACAGCCAGATCCTCCCTCCATCCTGCATAAATTGGATTGATAACTCCAAAAGGAATGAAGCGGTCACGAAAGAGCTTGTCCGATTTGATCTCATGAATACAATTCCTCATTTGCCGACTGGGTATTCTTGTAAAAAATACCGTTCAGGTTGCCGATAACCGAGACATTTACTCCAAACTTATTCATCCTGGCAAGAAGAGATTGGCACGTATTGTAATTATAGTGCTGAAATGGCCAGTGTCCGACTGATGCATTGATATCAAGCAACATTTCTGCCTCCTTTCCTTAATACAGAATTATAGTTCTCAAAAAAGATCTTTTTCCGCTGAACCTCAGTTTAATTCCGAAGCCAGAATATCGCCTACCCCCTGGTAATAAGAGGTGTCTGTTCCAAAGAACAACCTGTCCTCGCCAAGACATTCAAGTGCAAAATCTATCATGTTTCCTTCATTATTGCTTCCTGAGGTATCCACATAAATATTGGGATAGTCCCTGAATGACTTGCAGGCATATTCCCAGTCTCCTCCTCCGCCTGTATGAGCATACTGGAGTATTGCCTCGGGATATCTTTTTGCTGCCTCGACAAAGTCTTCCGGAAGAGAGGTATTAGGATTCAGATGAGTGTCGTATTTCATCCTGTATCCGGCCATTCCGAGCTGGCAGTTTGCATGCATCAGAATAAGCATTTTCAGATCAATCGCCTTTTCAATTATGGGGTAAAAGAGCGGATCATTAATCTTTACCTGGTAATAAAGCTTTATTCCAACCATTCCCTGGTCAACACATCTCTTTATTTCTTCAAGCGATTCGCTTTTATACTGCGGATTAAGTGTTACCTGCCCCATTATTCTGTCTGGATAAAGTTTCATGGCCTTTAGCACCTTATCGTTTGCCTCCCTGAACTCCTCCGGCGTTCCTGTCTGGGTTGTCACAGGTCTTGAGACAATAAGTTTTTCAATTCCAAGCCTGTCAGCAAAATCTATCTGGACTTCCGGACCGTCCTCATAGAGATAGACATGCTCATGGGCATCGATTTTCCTGTATTTCATTACCTCGGCCATAACATCATAATCTGAAACAGCCCTTATCATTACTTCCTGAACAACCTGCAACCATTCCGCCAAGCATCAACCCGGCTGATGAAACAGCGCTTTGTTCAAAAAAAGTTCTTCGATCAATCTTTCGTGACATATTTATGGTATTTAGTTGATTTTTCACTTAAAACTCCAGTCAACAAGAGACGCTGTATTAATATTGGTCATCTCAACTTTCAGATTTTCAGATGCTTTTCTAAATGAAAATGCTCTGCGTGGGAAATCCAGTTCCTGATTTATCAGTTCCTGTGACGCAGGTTCAAGCATCTGGTTGCGAATATCTGCCATCAATACTTTTCTCGGGGCAATGCAGCCTATAAGGTCAGGAAGATCATAACCCTGCAGTGCGCCTCCTACTCCCCATGAAAAATCTATTTCATGAGGATGCCAGTAATTGCCACCTTCACGTGGTGAAAGTCCTATCCTGTAACGATCGTTCATCACAACAGACCGGAAAGATACCAAGAGGACTGATAAGAGTTATGCTGCAAATGGAAGGATCGAATGCAGCGGCATGAATGAGAGGAATGCAGGTCTCTCCTGATGCCAGCGGCTCCCACCTTTCCGGGATCAATATCGCTGCGGCTTTTGCAGGTATCCTGCCATCCTCACAATGTCTGCTGCCTGTATTGCCACAACACTTCTTCCGATCATAACAGCAGTATAACCGTCAGTAATCCCTCTGGCTGCCGTATTTGCAGTTTCTCCAATTCCGATAACATCAGTTGCGGCAACAATATAACCCATCCTGCACAAGCTTCTCAATCTCACCTCCCGGCTTTGCATCGGCTGACTTTACCCTTTGGATTAAGATAAATAAGTGCAGGGTGCTTCTTTAATGTATCGTCGGGAACAAAGAGAAGAAAAGGGATAGGATAATAACCCTCACCCCTGATAGCATACTTGCCGACAGTGTACCCGTCTCGCTGATATCTGCCGTTAATAAAAGGTTCATCAACCTGTATTACCCGGGTGCAATATAACCAGATATCTCAATGGCTTTATTTTTAACAGTATTAAGATGATCTTCAGTATTTGCCCTTGATTTTTCAAGATTTTCAATCAGGGGTAGCGTCTCCTCCCTGTTCAGATCAAAGATCATTTTTCCGCCGAGGAAGGTTGCTATCTGGCCAGTCGGGGTCACTGTAAGTTCTTCAGGAGTCAGTATCTCGGCCTCCGACTTCAGCTGTATCTCCGGAAATATTGAAATGGGTCATGAAAAATGAATACATCCTTTCACGGATCTTCAGTGTCATCCAATGTTTGGAATCATCCTCCACCATCTGAAGATTTTCTGGCTTTCCCGAGAGCATTATAGGCTTTTTGTGCTTCTTTACGTGGCTTCCCTTGCTCCCTGCAGTGAGAGATATTCATCGCGTGATGTAAAAGTCAGAAGTGTTGGCTTTGGAGCTCTTACCTCAAGAAGATCCTCAAGTGTTATCCCTTCCTTTAAACCTTTGTAGAATTCAGCTTCAGCATCCTGACCTCCTTTTGTCTCAAGCTGACGCCGTGAGGCAGTTGCCCAGCTGCAGGGGACAGACACCAGAACTCTGTCATCATAGGCTCCCAGATATGAGGTTATTGTTCCTCCGCCGGAGAAGCCTGTAACTCCAATCCTCTCCGGATCAACTTCCCTGCGCGATATAAGGTAATCAATTGCCCTGATACCATCCCAGATGAAATATTTTGCACAGTTAAAACCGGAAAGGAAACACTGATTGCCAAAATAACAATGTTCAAGAACCGAGTATCCGGCATAGGAGAACTTCACTGCAGTATCATAGTACTGAACATGCTCTCCCTGTCCGGGCGGATCTATAGCAAAGACAATGATCCCCTTTTTTACAAGGTTGTAATTAATTACCTGGTACAACGGGTTCCTGAAAGCTTCCTGATTATGTCCGATCACATTAAGAATTGCAGGAGCATTTTTCTTTATTTTTTCCGGGACATACAAACATCCGGTAACATAAAACCCCGGAAATGACTCAAATACAATCTTTTCAATCCTGTAGCCATTTTTCTTTATTACCCCGGTTATACGGGGATTAAGAGGACCTTTTTCAGGAATCGATCCCATAAATCCCATTAACTTTTCCTTCACCTCCGCCTGTCTCAGGCTCCATTCGCAGGCTGAATTTACCTTTTCTATCTCCCTGTCCCTTAGGTCATAATATTCAAAAGCCTGATTGTTGAGATAGTTTATCAGAAGGCTTCCCGGATTGTTCCACCTCAGCCATTGCTGAAAGACATTCAGGTTTTCCTCATCAGGAGGAAGGGCAATACCCGCATTTACACGCAGATCTTTTGACTGGGCCTGAAGATTCGCAGAATATAAAGAACAGAACAAACAGGACAAATAAACTCAGATATTTCTTCATTTCTTTCATTATTATTAATTTGATATGTACCAGCAGAACCGTACAAAGATTCTGCCAAGGGCATTATAATAGAAATTCAATGTAAAGATATTCAATATTTTATATGCTGAACTCTGAATAAATTATATCATATCCCGAGGATTCTTTTTGCATTTCCTGATCTCAGGAGTTCCTTTGTCTCTTCATCTGCTTCAGATGTGTTCATTGATTCAATACGCAAAAGTCCGGTCAGATAATCAAGAATCGGGGAATGTGATCCGAATGCAAACTTTTCCCTTCCAAATCTTTTAAGCAATTCACTCAGTGTATTATCACCCCTAATAGCTCTTCCGGAGGTATCAAACACTACATCTGCCTTTCTGATCAGCTCCAGATCCTCATTACTGAGATCAATGCTGTTGGCAAGATTCACAATAATATATTTTGCATCAGGCACCTCTCTGATTATCGGAATGATATTCTGAAGTTTCCATTCCTTTAATATGATGTCAGTTTTTACAGGAGCATTATAATCAAATACCGGGATATCCATCCATGAACGCTGTCTGCTGTCAACCATGCGGATATCAATTGCAACAGGAAGTCCGTGATCGCGTGCAATCTTAACAAGCTCAATGAGCTGCGGATCTGTTATGTCATAGTCGTGATACTGAGGATATACCCTGATTCCTTTCATCCCCATTTTTGTAACACAATTTTCAAGATCATCTCTCCATCCGGCATAGATCGGATTTATAACAGCAAAAGGAACAAATCTGTCTGCTGAATTTGCTGTCAGACTTAAGCTCATTGATATAATTCAACATTTGCCGACTGTGTATTCTTGTAAAAAATTCCATTCAGATTGCTTATAACTGAAATATCAATGCCAAACCTGTTCATCCTTTCAAGTCTTGAAGCACAGGTATTATATTTCAGCTGTTTAAACGGCCAGTGACCTATATAGGAATTAATGTCAAGCAACATTGTGACCTCCTTTCCTTAAAACATTGTTGTAGTTGTCAAAAAAGATCTTTTGTCTTCTGAGAATCAGTTGTATCGGAGGCAAGAATCTTGCCAACACCATGATGATAACAGTCGTCAGTGCCGAAGAATATCCTGTCTTCACCAAGATGTTTTATTGCAAAATCAATTATATTTTCCTCGTTATTGCTGCCGCCTGTATCGACATAAATATTCGGACACTCTTTAAGCATCTTGCATTCATACTCCCAGTCGCCTCCTCCTGCAATATGGGCAAAGTGAAACATTGCCTCAGGGTACCTTTTTGCAGCATCCACCATATCCTCAGGAAGAGTTGTATTTGGAAATCTGCCTATATCGTACTTCATCCTGTAGCCGCCCATTCCAAGCTGGCAGAATGTATGCATAAAAACAAGCATCTTAAGGTCAATCAGCTTTTCAATTATCGGATAATATAACGGGATCATTCACCTTCACCTGGGTATAACCCTTATATCCTGCCATGCCGAGGTCGACACATCGTTTGAGCTCCTCAAGCGACTCCTTCGGATAATTCGGATTTAAGGTGAAAAATCCTGATAAACCTGTCCGGGAACTGCTTCATTGCCTTCAAGTACGACATCGTTATTTTTTCTGACCTGATCGGGACCCTCAGGGTCATTTCCCGAGAAATTTGTAACCGGATTTGAAATCTGCATCCTGTTTATTCCAAGCCTGTCTGCAATTTCAAGCTGCTTTAACAGATCCTCCTGAGGGTGGCAATGAGCATCGAACTTACGATATTTCATAACATCCTTCATAATGTCATAAGATACTTTATCCTGCGGTTCACCGGAAGAACATCCTGAAAGGTTATTGGTCAGGATGACTCCTGTAGCAGTAAGAGAGGTACTTGTAAGAAACTTTCTGCGGTTCATTTTTTCAGCAATTGATTTGTGGCAAGTACAAGGAACATGAAGTCAGTTTCCCCTCCGCCCATAACATATTCGGTCTGCTGCCAGAGGAAACTCCAGTTTTCTTTCAGTTCAGGCAGGTCGGGACGGATTATAGCTGTTCCGGAAGCGACACCGCCTGGAATATAGGAAAGATCTGCCCTGTTGACCCCATATGCTGCTGTAAGCGACTTTACTCCCACTCCTGAAGCAAATGAGGCTGTATTAATACCGGGATGACAACCTAATACAAACTGCAGGGCATTGAAGATCCTGTCAGGCTTTGAAAACACCCGGGAAACCTGTTACGAGAAAATAATGCTGAACACCAAGTGTCTGAATTGTCCATCCATCGCCCCATACATCTGGTTTATAGGGAACCCCGAAGGGAGTGCCTGCATTTTCCTTATCGATCTTTGCAGCAAATTCGATAACAGCTTTATCCATATCCTGCCTGAACTTAACATCAGTAATATTTTTGTATACCATTCCAACAGCCCAGGCTGTACCGGGCATATTTGAAAGAATATACTCTTTCTGTGATGTTATTGCATCGAGGTATTTTTTGTTGCCTGTGGTATTAAATAGTTCAGCAGCAGCTGCAATTCTTTCATCAACCATTGCTTTTTTTGCTGATATCACATAAAGATCTTCAGCTGTCTTTAAGACATTCCTGTGCCATTTCAGGACGCCAGCGTTTTCAGCACCCTTGAGGCAGCTGCAAGAGTTGCTATACCAATCAATTCATGTCCTGCATCATCCTCTGTGAAGACCCAGTTATCATCCATTACAGATGATTGATAAGCAGTCTTCCCTCCTTCCGGCAGATCGCGGCTGTAGATAAGATTATCGGTCTGGGCGCTTCCATCTCCCTGCAGACCGTACTGTTTACGGGTAGGACTGATCATCCCCCGGTAGAATCTCCCAAGTCCTTTGTAACCTCCGAGAATTGTAAGTACGCCATGCTCCACCTGCTCCAGTGCATCAGGCACTCCGTCTGGCTTATGTATGGTTGTAATCCTGTTTACCTGGTCAACAGTTGTTGCATCGAGATCAATTTTGAACAGTTCATACATCATTGCAAGACGCCATGTAGAAACTGCCTGTGATTCAATCCTGAGATCATAGTCACCTGCATCATGCCATCCGCCCCTGTCGAGATTCGGAACATGCTGCGGATATTTAAATTCAGTAAATGTTTCAGGTCCCTGTTTATATCCATCGAAATGAACATGATTGACCGGAGCCATTACAGCATCATCGAGATGACACCAGTCATGCCATACCCTTGAACCCTGTTCCACGCGCATATGACACATCTGTACCGGAAGGAAATATTCAAGTGTTGGCTGCCAGACATACCTGTCATAAATATCACCGCTGATCCTGAAAAGATTTGAGATTACATCACCATACTGGATCATATAGATCCCGGGATCTTTCAGGGATGTGAAATCGCAGATTGCATAATTATAACGCAGATATCTTCCCCATTGAACGGCAGGCACTGTCAGGACTTTGGTCTTTGATGCCATCAGGATTGATTTTCAGTATTTCAGCATTTCCGATAAGTGTTTGTCCGTTTATCCAGTTCAATTACAGCTTTTTTTGGTTCATCAGGAAGATAACCGATCTGGCTGATATGTATAACCGGAGCATAAGTATAATCCTTCAGCGGATCCACTTCAATTTCCCATTCGATGACTCCTTTTGTCTGATCTGCGGGGATGGCTGTCCTTACTATGAACCAGCTCGCTTTGCGCTCAATCCGGCCATCCACAAGCTGAAGGTTTCCCTTTAGCGATTTTATTGTCATCCGCTGAGCCTCTGCTTCAGGCGCTATGGCAAGCACTTTCCCTTCTGCATACGGCTCCAGGTCATCACCCTTCAGCGGGCCATATGAGTCTGTCGGAAAAAAACCTGTCTGATTGTCCATATTCCAGCTTTTGCCAAAAAGCATTGCAGGGAATAGCTCAATCTGAAACCAGGCTTTCCCGATCAGTTCCGTCGGCAGAGGCTGACCGAGATCGGCACTTATCAGAATTTTATGTCCATCTGCCTTGACCTGAACACTATACCTGAAAGCAAGATCCGGATAATTCATCTGCACCTGTATAATTCCGCCTGACCTGTCAACCTTTTTTGGCCCTTTTTCAGCAGCTCCTTCAAGACGAATATCCCCATTGGCAGCAACACGTACACCATTCTGTACAATTGTTATTCCGCTCTGGTGTCCGATTGGATAATAATCGTCAAATACAATTACATCAAAACCCGGCATTTCAAAATATCCCTGATCATTGATTGACAGTTTGCCCTGTCCCCACGCAGTATCAAATACCCATGGGAGCAAGAACAGGACCGAAAGAATCCATCCTATAACTGATTTGCTTTTCATAATTGATTAGGTTTTATAATAGTCTCTGAATTCATCACCTCATTCTGTAATAAATATATGAATTTATTTCAACGGGTTCAGATTGGCGACTATTTAATTTAATGTTTTTTAACTTATATAAACGTGATAATTGAAGCACAGTCTCTGCTACAATCCAATTATATTTTGTACTTTTTCCTCCACTATAATTGTTTTCTTCCCGGCCGCAACTTTAGTCACTTATTATGAAGAATTATTTTATCCTTTTATTGTCGCTCATACTCTCTTCACCATCTCCTGCAAGAACAAAGGAGAAAAGGAATTGTTAAAATTCGCTCCCTTTCCACTGCTGTACCGGAACAAAACAGCCTGATGGCAAAGTGGGAAAAGAAACCTGTTCTCGACACAAAACTGCTTGATGATATGGAGAGCGGAACAGGATGGAATGTAACCGGCATTGGGGAAATGAGCTATACAAAGGATCGTGCAAGGGATGGGAATCAGTCACTGCGATTCCGTACTTCCCTGCGCGATGAGGAGCATTACAAAAAAAACAGGACAGAATGGGGCTCATTTGGCGGAACTCAGGGAGGAACATCTTCAGTGTTGAAGATATTTGACTCTCCGCAGGACTGGTCAGGCTTCAACCGTCTATCCTTCTGGGTATATGTGCATCCTTCTTCGATGATGACTTACTGTCTCTTTCTGCATATTGACAACCAGGGGACAAAATACAATGCCACAACCCCTGGCGGGTCACATTTCATACAGGATCTGAAACCAGGAGAATGGAATCATGTAATGTTTGAGATTCCTCATCTGAAACGCGATAAAGTGACCCGGTTTGAAATAAACCAGATGCTTACAGGACATCAGCCTGAAGATGAAGGAATTGTGACATACGATATTGATCAACTTGAACTACAGCGCGTTGAACCAGATCAGTTCGAAGGATGGACTGTCGCTCCAGGAAAATTTGCATACAGTCATATTGGCTACAGACCGGGTGATACCAAGATTGCAATGGCAGGTGAAGGATGCGGAAAAAACTTTGAGATTCTCGATCAGGATAATAAAGTAGTTTTTTCGGGCGATGTAATTTCAACTGACAACTGTTAATGGAAAATTCAATCAGCTCGACTTTTACCAGATTGCACGCGAACAGGGATATTCAGAATCCGATCGCGGAAGCTTTGAATCTGAACTCTTTCCTATTGAAGAAAATATATGGATACAGCCTGTTTTTAAGGCAATCAATTTTTTCTTCTGTGAGCGTTGCGGATATTTTGTACCGGGGATACACCGGGAGTGTCATATGGACTGGCAGGGATTCAGGGGAGAAGAGAAAAAAATCATCAACGGAGGATGGCATGATGCCGGCGACCTGTCACAGGGATCATGGCGCACTGCAATGTCAGTTACTGTCGATGATGGCCAATCTTGAAAACCTGGAAGCCCGGTAAGGATGCCGCGGAACTGGCTGATCGCATACGGTCAGAAATTGAATGGGGACTCGACTGGCTTCTTAAAACACGGTTTGGCGATGGCTTTCATATGAGTTTCAGCGTTATGCGTATTTATACCGACAACAAAACCGGTACTATTGATGATGTGGTGTCGCCGGCAAAGAATGTACCCATGGGAGAATTTTCTGACTGCAGCAGTTCAATGCAAGGCTGCCATGATGTTTGAAAAATCAAATCCTGAACTTGCCTCCAAAGCCAGGATTGCTGCAACCGAGGACTGGAAGGCAGCTGTATGAGTCCCGCAAGCAAATGGGATCAGGCAGACTACCGCGAGGCATCATGGGGAGCAACCTCATCAATACTTCTGGGCAGGATGACCGGCGATGAAAAGTACAAAGAATACGCCGTAAGGTTTGGCGACCTGCTGATCAGATGCCAGGAACAGACTTTTGCTGACAGCATTCCAATAACAGGATATTTTTATGAAAATACTGATCGTAAAAAGGTTATACACAATTTCCACGCTGCTTTTGAAGAAGCTCCGCTTATTGCGCTCTGCTATGCTTTGCAATGCATTCCCTGAACATGAAAACTGGATAAGCTGGTACAGCGCTGCAGTATTGCACAGTGAATTCTTCATGAAAAGAGGAAGCAGGATTGCAGCACCATATGATCTTCTGCCCAACTCAGTCTGGAAGGAGACAGAGTTGGAGGAGGTAAAGGACGATACTGTACAGAGGAGATATGATGCGCCAGTATCAATGACGGGACCCGCTGAACAAGGATTATGTTCTCAGGACTTTCCCCATCTATCACGACGGTCTGTTCCATGGAAATACAAATATTCATATGTCGTGTACCTGGGCCCTGGCTGAAGCATCACGTCTGCGAAGCGATACTGCAGGAATGCAGCTTGTCGGCAAGCAGTTACGCTGGATCTTCGGCGCTAATCCCTTCGGACAAAGCCTGATGTATGGCGCCGGTTATGATTTTGCCCCGCAGTTCGCATATTGCCTGAAAGATATAGTCGGATCACTTCCTGTCGGAATGGACTGCATGTCGGGTGATATGCCTCACTGGTGCTGCAACAAATACAGCCACAAGCAAAGAGATCTGGGTTGAACCGGTGAATCGCTTCCTTGGTGCAGTTTCAGTATATGAATCAGAAAATCATCGAGATGACCCGGTGGTCCAGACAAAAAAGAACATTTCAGTAAAGGCAGAAACAACACAAACCGACAATGGCGATGTAACTGTGACTTTAACTTTGAGCGGCAGCGGTAAACACACTATTGGAATCAAAGCCTATAATGCTGAAACCGGATTCAATGGACAGGGAAATAAACCTGTCAGGTGATAATCCTGAAAAGATTCAGATTGAACTGAAAATTCCTGATAAAACCAGGCCATATGTGGCTGTGATCAGAACAGATAATGACAAGTCACTTCAGAAGGAGATTACAGGAGCATTTATCAGCGGGCAACTGATTTTCTTAGCTTCCCTGGAGGTCAGAGTAACGAATCAAATAAATAAGAGTAATTCATATATCAACTGAAAACCTTAAAACAAAATATAATTAACCTTAATCAAATTCCATGAAAAAGTATCTCATCATTGCTTCACTGATTTTTGCGGTATCGATATATTCCTGTACCACCACCGCTCCGGAGAAAGGGGTAAGTATAATGGCCTATTATTTCCCTCACTGGGGGAATTTTCATCCTGAAACCCTGCCGCTTGACAAACTGACACACATCATTTTCTCATTTACAGAGGTGATAGACAATGAAATGAAATTTCCGGATGATACATCAGGCATGATGTTGAAAGCACTTGTCGCAGAGAAGAAAAATCATCCTCACCTGAAGGTAATGATAGCCTGCGGAGGCTGGGGCGGATCGGGCGGATTTTCAGAAATGTCAGCGTCTGTTGAGAACCGCAGGAAATTTGTTGAAAGTGTCTCCGTTTTCATTAAGGAATATAAACTTGACGGTCTGGATATCGACTGGGAATATCCCGGGTATGCCTGGCATCGGGAATCCATACATTCCTGAGGACAAGGAGAACTTCACAGCTCTGATGAAAGAGCTAAGGGAAGCTATGGATAAGATCGGTAAGGATCAGGTACTTACCTTTGCTGTTGCCGGCTGGGAAGAATTCTTCAACCATGTTGAGCTTGACAAAGTGATGCCCTGGGTGACCTACATGAATGTGATGTCGTATGACCTTGCCGGAGGGGATGATTCATTTACATCTCATCATACCGGTCTGGGATTAGTTACAATGGCAGATATAAAAGGAACTCCGGCAGAGAACAAAATCATTGAGGAAGGAGATTCCACAAAACCCTGGTCGGCTGAAAAGATAATATCCTATCTGCATGAATAAAGGCGTTAATCCCGGACAGATTGTTATCGGAGGAGCTTTTTACGGAAAGGGATGGATTGGTGTTCCTCCACAGAACAATGGTCTGTACCAGCTGAACAGGGGACCATGGAAAGAGCGTAACAGTTATTCAACAATACGTGAAAAACGTGAAGACGCAAATGGATTTGTCCGTCACTGGGATCCCGATCGCAAAGGCTCCCTTCCTCTACAATGCCGCCGATAGTATATTTGTTTCATATGAAGATACTGTTTCAATAAGGTTTAAAACAGAATATGCAATAAATACTGGTCTTGGTGGAATTATGTTCTGGTCGCTCGGAGGCGATGCACCGAAAGACGGCCTTGTGGATGCGATATATAAAACAAAAATGAAGAGCATAAATTAACAATAACTTCATGAACTCTTCTAAACCGCAAAGGAGCGCAAAGTCTTTACGCAAAGTTCGCAAAGATAAAGCTTTGATATTAAACTCTTTGCGATCTCTGCGGTTAATGGATTTTCGACCCCGGGCTCATGTTAATTTAATTGATCATGAAAGAATCAAGAATCGTTCGCAGAGGACATTTTTCAAGAAGGGACTTCATAAAAACATCATCTGCAGCAGTAGCTCTGGCTGCCATTCCAGGATCTGAATATCTCAGCAGCGGGTTTAAAAGACGAAAAAAGATGATCCTCTCCTTTTATATGGATGATACAAATCCTGAGATTGTGAAGGCAGATGCATTCAGGTATTTCCTTGATTATTGCATTGGCTTCGGGATCAGGGGAGAGTCAAGTGTAATCCTTGGATACAACGGAAAATCAGTTCTGTCTGATCCGGATGATAACCAGCGGCTCTACGCATGGCAGGCGAAACAGGCATATGACAAAGGTATTGATTCCCATATGGAGATCATGACTCATAATACATTATTTGATTTCAGCAGCGGAATAAAGAGAGATGACGGGATTCATGAAGGTTTATGGCTTCATGAACCCGGAGTAAAATTTCCTGAATATCAGGATTATTTTTCCGGCATCATTGCCGAAGGAGAAAAATCGGGTATTAAGTTCACAGGTCTTACCTGGCCGGGTTGCGGCTGTGAGGTATGCACCAAACGATATGCTGAATTAAAAAGCATCAGGCCCTCTGCATCTTAATCAGGCTGCATTTGATGCTCTTTTAAATCTCAGCAGGGAGGGAAAATTCAGGGGACGTGTTCTTCCCATATTCTATGAATCAAGCGAGAAGGAATACGGGATCTTTCAGCAGGGCAGCCGCTGGGAAAATACGGAGTTTATGATCTGATGCCAAATTGCGAAGATCATTTCGGGATCTGGGAAAACTCGGAAGATCATGTAGATCCTGATTACTATATCACCGAAGACGGTATGTCAGGAATTATTCCGCATCATTTTGAATACGATGCACCTTATTGCATGTGGTATCAGCACTGGCAGGGTGTTAATCCGGAAAAAGGAAAAGGATGGAAAGCTTTTCAGACAGTTAACGAACGGATCAGAAAGCATTTTTCCGATAAGGTGGTTTGGATGAGACCCTCTGAGATAGTAACTGCATATCATGATGCCGGAGGATGGGGCTTCACCGGGAAACTATAAATATTTATCATTTAAGTGCAGGCAGAGTAAAATAAAATGTTGCTCCTTCGCCCTGAATGCTTTCCGCCCAGATGTGTCCGCCGTGCCGGTTGATTACCCGCTGCACTATTGCCAGTCCCACACCGTTTCCCTCAAACTCTTCTGAATTATGCAGTCGTTGAAAGACTCCGAAAAGTTTATTGAAATATTTCATATCGAACCCGATACCATTATCCCTGATAAAATATACTATCGCGTCGTTCTCCCTCCTGTATCCTGCCTCTATCACCGGATGTTCGACCCGGGATGAATATTTGATAGCATTAGATAACAAATTAGAAATAACCTGCTTAATTGTTGCTTGCATCACCAAATGCCGGTGGCAGATCTTCTGCAACAAACCTTATTTTCCCGCTGCCGGGCTCACTTGTAAACTCATTAAGACTGTATTTACAAGTAAGATCATATCAATATCCGAGCGCGATAATTCTGTTCGGCCAACTCTTGAAAAAGCAAGCAGGTCGTCAATGAGCTGACTCATATGCACTGCATTTGATTCTATTCTTGGCAAAATCTTCTTCCCTCTTCATCAAGTGATTGTTGATAATCTTCCGCTAGAATTTTTGAGTAGCCATTGATGGCGCGCAGTGGCGCCCTGAGGTCATGAGATACCGAATAACTGAATGCTTCAAGCTCCTGCATGGCATTCTCAAGCTGGCTTGTACGTTCAATTACACGTTTTTCGAGATCTTCATTAAGAAGCATTATAGCCTCCTCAGATCTTTTTCGAACTGTGACATCCTGTACAAAGCCATGCCAGATAACACTGCCATCCTTCTCCTGACGAGGTATTGAACACCTTCAAGCCAAAGTTCTCCCTTTTCAGGGTGCAGTACACGAAAAGTGACTGTTCCATCGTATTCAATGTACTGGCTGATTCAGTTACTTTCGCTCGTTGTTTCTGCAATGTCTTCAGGCATGTATCCTGTCAAATGCAGGTGAAAAATCCTCCTTAAGCTCTTCCGGCATGAAGCCCCAGAGATCCTTAATAACCGGGGTACAGAAGGGCATTTAAAAAGAACCATCCGGCATCATCCTGAAAGAAAAAATCATTCCGGGAACAGTATCGGCAATTTTAGCCAGCTGATCCTGCAGATCAAGACGCTGATACAGCACTGTCTCAGCTTTTTTACGTTCTGTAATATCATTTATGCTCGACAGGAGATGCTTTTCGTTGTTAAGTACAATAATTTCAGAAGAAACAAGGCCGTGAATAATCTCTCCTGACTTTCTGCGGAATCTTTGCTCTCTCTCAAAAATTACGCTTTTTTGCTTTAATTCCTCTACAAAATCCAACCGGGCATTATCATCCTCCCAGAATCTTATATCCTTTGTAGTTTTTCCCAGCAGTTCAGATTCTGTGTAACCCGAAATTTTCATAAACCCTTTGTTAGCTTCTATAATTTTCCCGTCAGCGAGTCTTGTATATAATATCCCGTAAGGTGAGGACTGGAATGCTTTCAGGTATTTTTCCTCCTGGAGTGAAATATCTGCCAATACTCTTTTATTAAACACAAGTACAAGGGCAAAAACAAGTAAAATATTAAGAAGCTGGTATATAATAATTATTAAAGCCTCGCCATTGTCATTTTGAAAGAAGTCGGTTGCCGGCTGTTTGTCAACGAAGAATTTGATTATCCGCAAAAGGTTTACAACACAGAAAGCCGTGTAAATCCATGCAGCTCCTTTGAGCATTTTGCGCATCTGACCATTTGTACGGTACATGATAAGCCAGATGTTCTGAGCTGACAATAACAAAAATGCAGAGGCAAAAATGAGCCTGCGAACTGCGAGGTCATTATGATTAATAGGTAAACCAAATCTGGAGCAGAGTATAAAATGAAATTATAAGAGCGTTAATGTAATGGCTTCCGGGCTTACCCACAAATCGTTCGAAGCCGATCAGACTGAATAGCAAACCGGTCATAATAAGGGTATTGGACAGAATGATTGAGGCCCAGTCCGGTACAATTGTACGCAATATGATCAGGACCATACCACAGGTCTCTAAGGATAAACTTGCTATCCAAAATCCGGTTCCGGAATAGCGTTTCTTGTTCTGAAGCCAGAGAACTATCAGAACAACCACACTGACAATGCTGATTACTATGTAATTAAGTATAGTTGACCTGATGTCAGGAGCAAAAATCCTATCCATAGATTAAGAATTATATTCAGAATCGACTTCCCCTTGATTCCATTAAGCCAAATGTAAGGATTTTATTATAAATCTCTGTTTTTTATAACTTTTTAACAGAACTTACACAAATCAGAAAGGTGCTGCAGTTGTGCAGGTCAATCTTTTAAATGAGGATCTGATTTTTTAGTAAGAACCTGACTTATTCCTATCCAACATATTGATTTTGAGGTTGGTCGTATAAATAGCAGGAGTGAAAATGCCTTCAGAATTTTAAGATCATCAATGATACCTGACTTCAATTGATTTATTTAAGAATCGGCCTATCAGGATTGCTTTTTTATCAACAAGATCTCTGATAGTTTTATTATCCTGATCAAAGATATCCGGTTCAATAACTGCAACGCCATTGCTGAATGAGCGCTTCCATATTCCCGTTACCTGACCGTTAACAACAATTATGGGGTAAAAGATCCCGTTGACGGATACAGCTTTTTTCCTGTTCACTAAAGTGAGGGAAGCGCTCCTGTTTTTGTAGCTTATCAGGAACTCATCATAAGCCGGAAGCAGATGAACCACTTTACAAATCTGTTTGCTTTCCCTGAATGAAGCAGGGAACAGGTAATGCTCTGATCCTATCGTTTCAGTTACAAAATCTCTTTTTACAGATTCAACAGCAGTAAGGACATCTTTACGCGACAGACCTGACCACCAGCCAAAATCATGAATTGTAGCAGGGCAATGGCTGGTAAAGTACCGTTCAGCCAATCTGGCAAGGGACTCTTCACGGCTGAGTATCTTTTTTTGAGGAACCCTGTCAGCCAGCAATCCGAATGTGTGTTTGTTTGCTATCACCGGTCCACTGCATATCAGTCCGTCCAGTTCAGCAGCCAGTAGAAGGTGCGACAGCCTGTTTTCCGCCGTATTGATTTTCTCTTTTTTAAATTCACCGGCAATTTCTTCCCGCCTGAGATTTTGTCCGCCAGACAGTAACTTTTCAATTATGTGATTGCTCTTTTGCCAATACAGATTCAGAGAGTTCAAGATGCTTATGCCTTGATTTCAAAGCAGACTTTATATGAGAGGATGTAAGTTCGAGCATCCAGTATACATCATCCGCCGAAACAAAATGAAGCGTAGGCCTTAACAGATGGGTACGGATAATTTCTCCCCTGTTAAATGCTGCTTCTATTTTTTCATCAGAAGGGTTCAGAGTCCTTAGTCCTATTGCCAGCTTAGCCATTGAGTAATCCTGAGCCTGTACAGCACCCATCCACGAAACTGCTTCTGTCGCCGTTTTGAAGTCTGTTGTCTCTATTCTCTGACTTGAAATCCGGATATTTGATATCTCATCATTAGTCATAGGATCTGATTATCTGGTTTTAAAATCTGAATATATAACAGGATTGCATCAGACCTTGTCAGTTAAAAAATCAAATGCTCCTTTTCTAAGATTTATCCCATACTCAAGGTAAGCTTTTAGACAAGCGAGGAAATTTGCCCAGCCCTCCGTATTTCCCATAAGCCATTTGATGCCTGCCTCATCATTGTTTCTGCTGTTCTCAGTAACAGTCAGAACAGTCGAGTTATTTCCTCTTGGCTTCAGCGTCATCTCTACCAAAAGTTCCATACCATCTACATCCCATGAATATGAGATGTATTTGTTCTTTTCAATTTTGCCGACACGTATCGGAAATTCCATATCAAATTCAGGGAACTTCCACATGATCTGCTTTCCATCCTCCATCCTTCCACTGCTTTTTGATATGAAATACCTTGACATTTTGTCCGGATCAACTATTGCTTCAAAAACCTCATTCACAGGCTTTAAGATTTGAAGCGCTGTTTTTATTCCAAGTATGCTATTTGCCATTGTTGAAGAAATTTTACCGAGTGTTATAAATAAACAACCGAAATATATTTTTGATGAAAGAACACAGTTTTTTATTATGAAATTAAAAAAAACCGTTCCCGGATGATCGTACCACTGAATGTCCGTTAATCAAAGGAAGCTTTCATTAACGGCTATTTTCATTGGGAGTCGGTTGGTTCTCATATGTAAGATTGACTATACCGGTTGAAAAGCCAGTGCATTCGATGAAATTCCAGTTCGTTTCCTTTGGAGTGCCCGGGAAGAGACGGATCAGAAGTATCTGCAAGTAATTCTCCGTATCCGTGATCTGTTTTTTCAGGGTTAGGAATAGCATCAGACCAATCGAGGCTCCCATCGGGGCTGGCAATAAAACCGTCGATCGAACAGGCTGTAAACAATATAACTTTTTTCATCCTGAATGCAGATGTTAAAATCAAAGCTTTAACCTGAAACCAGGAACAGAAGGTCTTTTATTTTACAAATTTACAATAAGAAGCTTAATCGGTAATTGTCTGGTTCGAAGAATATCCATCTGATGGCAGGATTCTCTTTTTTTAAATCTGACTCGCATCTGTTTATATTGTCAATCAGCTGACCGACAGTATCAACTTTAGTCATTTTTGCTTTAACTGCAACCATTATCTGATGACCCAGCTGAATGGTTATCAGATTTAGTATCGCTTCAATTTCCGGTCTGGCTTTCAGAAAAGCACTTATCTCACTAACATGTTTGGCTGTCAGAGCTTTGCCCTATTAGCAAACCCTTGATTTTTACCGCAAGAAACAAGGAAACTAATATCAGCAGTACACCAATTCCAATGCTTCCGATTGCATCAAAAACAGTATTGCCGGTTACAGCGGACAGGACAATCGAAATCAAGTGCAAAAGAAAGCCCCAGCAATGCGGCAACATCTTCACCCAGAACTACTATCAGCTCACTCTGCCGGCTGTTTAAGCACCCATTTGAGAAGAGTCTGATTACTTTTTACTTTTCTGATCTGAGTGAGGCAGCCATAAAGTGAGGCAGCCTCAAGAACCATGCTGACAGACAAGACAATAATTGCAATATAGGGGTATTTCAGACCTTCATGACTGGAGATTTTATGTATTCCCTCATAGATGGAGAACAGACCACCCATGCTGAATAAAATGATGGCGACAATAAACGACCAGAAATAAATTTCTTTGCCATGACCAAGAGGATGATCGGTATCAGGCTTTTTTTCTGAAGCTTTTAAACCCAGGAAGAGAAGGCCCTGGTTGCCGCAATCTGCAAATGAGTGTATCGACTCGGCCAGCATTGCTCCGGAACCTGTAATTACTGCTGCAACAGTCTTTGTAATTGCAATTCCAAGGTTTGCAAGCAGTGCGAAAAATATTGATTTTCTTGAAGCATTCTGATGAGACATTCTTATCTTCTGTTATAGTTAGTGCTTTTAACTTTCTGATATATTTTATTAAACACAAAGGAGCCCAAAGGGTCACACAAAAGTACGCAAAGGGATATTCTGAAAAGTGTTCCTGATCACAGATACTTAATATCAATGTTTTTGGTTGATTTAAATATCTCAATTGCCCTGTCGAACGATTCCTTTTTCACAAAAATATAGTCTGTGTTAAATGTTGAAATTACAAATACACTTATCTGACTATCCTTTAATGGTTTTGTAATATCGTTTATAATCCCTACCAGAGAAAAATCAAGTATTCCATCGACTTTGAATCCTTTCCATCCAGTGTTTGCTATTACATGTTTCCAATTCAATCTTACCGGATGTAACAATTGAAATCTCTTCCCCGGTTCTGGTTACCGAATAAAAATCTGTATCAAAAATCTCAGAAGGGATTTTTTGATTATCGGCCAACTGATAAATTGCATATTCATCCGGCAAAGGTACAAGGTTAATCATAACTTTCTTATTTCACATTGTTTACTCTGTGTCACCTCTGTGACTCCTCTGTGCACTCTGTGATAGTTCTTCAATCTAATTTACACAGAGGAGCCACAGAGGACACAGAGGTCACAGAGATAATTACCTTTTAATGATATACCATAATGTTTTATACTGTGCTCCGATACCGAAGGATTGCACTTCTCCGTTCATACTGACAGGGACTTCATTCAACTGATTGCCTGCAGGATCAAGTGCAAAAACACTGAATTTATCCATTCCTTTAAACAGAAGCTTTGCAGGGATTCCTTCTGCAATTGTCGGAGATTTTCCCCAGTCACCTCCAAGAGTTGTCTGCTGTAGCATCCCATTTCCAGCCTGTATTTTCCACTCTGCCTGCAGCTACAAGCAGAATTTTTGATGATGCTTCAAGCGGTTTGCCATCGAGTGATGTTACTGTTATTGTTGCCCAGTTATAACGGGTTGTATCCATTGCAATTGTTACATTGCCAAGGTCAATGCTCTTTCCTCCGATATATCCTATTGCTGCTTTTGCAGAAGGGGCATTGATCTTATATACAGCATTGATAGAATCCCTGTTGTCCCAGATAATCTCACCTGTTTCACTTTCCCATGGGCCGGTTGTTGCTGCGACCGGCTCCGACAACTTAAACTCTGTTGCCTTCACATTTACATTCACCGGATGCATTATTGACAGTCCGGCAGAAGCACCGGCTGCTTCCCATACATATTTCATATTGGAACCATGCAGACGAATCGTTTCACCTGTTTTAACCATATTTTCCAACACCGATGACTGAGGAAGGTCAAGCTGAACAGCATGCTGGCCTGGCTTCACTGCTCCCATACGGAACAGGACAGCGCCTACCGGAACAAAGATCTGTTTCAGCGGATGGCCTGCACTTGAAAAGAAATTATCAATACGTCCGCCATCATATGGTGCATCGAATGTAAAATGGTATATCCCGTCAAAATCCTGAAAGGCAGCAAATGAATTGAGCATAGGGAACATCTCCGCACAGAAGAAAGTCGGTGACGGATGGTCATACTCACTTATTGTCAAGGGCATTCCGGCAATCCGATGCTGTGCAAACCATGTCAGTGTTCCGGTCTGCTTATCAGTAACCATTGATGAATTTCTGATTGTCCAGTTGGTGGATGACCAGCTCTTACCCGGGAAATCAGGATGCTCCCAGTAGGAATGCATATCATCAAAATCGGAAACCTGCGATTCGCGGTAAACACCCTGCACCCCACTGTAGTATGCCTGGCTCTCAGCAATATTTGCCTTTATCTTCAGATCATTTTTAAAATAACTTACCATCTCCCTTGCATAAGACATTTCCCTTTCCATCAGAAAGCTCCAGAGCATCTCCTTCTGCACTACAGGTGTCTTTTCACCATACGTGTCAATAATTCCCATCAGATCGCTACCTGATCCTTCCTTCTTCAGATACTCAGGATGCTGCTCCGAGCCACTCTTTCCACTGCTTCAGCAATGCAGCCTTATGATCCTTGTTGAGTTTTGTCAGCAATCTCCAGTTTGAAATCAGTGAATTTTCATTGTTGACCTCGACAAAGGCGACTGGCAGGTTCTTCAGCATATGTGGTTCCTGTATATGGATTTTTGTGTGTAAGCAATTTCCTTGCATAATCTTTCTGCATCTCAATATATGGAGGGTAAAACTGATCGATTGCTTTGCCATAATTAAAGTCATTAATATCCGGGTAGTCACACCCCGGATATTCCCGTGAAACATGTGTGTTTATGTTGCTGTAAATCCCGTGCAGCTTCAGCTGATAAACAAGCCAGTCAAGCCTGTCAAGCTGCCCGGGATCAAGATCCTTTTTTGCTTGCATCCCATATCCCGTCCGGAGCAGACTGATTATCCATGTGATGAAACCGTACAACGTTCATACCCAGTTTTTTCAGTCTGCCGGCAATCATAATGGCTGTTTTCTTATCCGGAAAAGCAGAAGAAAATGTAAGATTGGTTCCGAAAAAACGAATTCCTGATCCCTTGCCATCAACAAAATGGCCGTTTTCGACCTTTACAAAACCTGATGCTCCTGCAATTTCTTCATTGAGGAACGACATATCCACTTCATTATGGGTTGTATCGGAATCCGGTATAACAAATTCGAACCAGCCATACTCACGCTTTTCTTCCGGCGATTTTTTGCACGAGGAAGTAAAATATAACCAAGGCAACGAATATTGCTGACATCAGTGAAAATGTCCTGAGATAAAGTAGGTTGTGAAGTCTCATGTTTTAAGATTTATGAATAAATATAAATAGTCAGGTATTGTCATTCGAAGAACAATTTACGAAAAAGATCAGTAACTATTCTAACCACGATGCCCTTTCCCTGGCAAAAAATCTTTCTCCGCCAATCTGTCACTTCCTCGGGCAGGATTATCATTATCAGGGTAAATCTACGAACTTTTCACCTTAAAGAACCGATAAAGCCAGTTCAAAGATTTCGTTACTGATTCTGCCTCTCCGACATAATTATTATATTTGACTTTAAATCAGTAAAACCTAGTCCGTAACAGACCTTGCTACCTTCACCCGGACAAACAATCCTCAGTTTCACAAGCTTCATAATCCTGCTTGGAGTTGTACAGGGTATTTTACTTACTATTACATGGGTATTCAGGAATCAGATCCATGCAAGGTTTAAAGGCATTTCTGTTTCTGTTAATTACCTCCATTATTGCCGAAATATTCCTGAACAGGACAGGTTACATGTATTCTGTAATTCAGCTTGTCGACTTTTCCGAGCCTGTTCAGTTTGCAATTCCACCGCTTATTTATTTATGTGTACTAAGCCTGAATCCGGAAACCAGTCTGAAAAAATGGTGGCTGCATTTCATTCCTTTTTTTGCATACCTGATCTATTTTATCCCGTTTTATCTGGCTCCTGCAAGTTATAAACAGGAAAGTCTGTATTTCATACATCATCTTGTTGAATGGAAATCTGCAGAAAACTTTGATTTCTTACGGTCATGGGGCAAGTTTCGCATGTACCAGATGGAAGTCTGGTTACCTGCAAACAACTATATATCTTGTTCTAAGTCTTTCAAAAACTGGTTAGCTATAGAAATAATCCGAAAGAGTATCCGTCTTCTGGCTAAGGTTTGAGATCAACTGGTGGATCACCTTCTGCATTACATATTCAATGCTTATCCTTGTGGTGATAGCGGTCAAGGTCACATTATGAAAGAGATCTTGGCGATCATATAATTGCATCTTTTTACACCCTGATTCTTTATATAAGCACTCTATCTGAACTCCTGAAAGCTGTCGGGAACAAACAGCAATCAGGGAAACTGGAGACAGGAAACTGAGAATCCCCGATATTTATCTTCGGGTCTGAAGGAGGAGAAAAAAGCTGAGATTCAGCAAAAGCTGATCTTAGTTATGGAGAAGAAAAAGTTCTATACCGACACTCTGTTGTCACTGTCAAAGGTTGCAAAGCAATATTGGTGAGCCCGCGTATATGGTTTCACAGGTCATAAACGAAAAAATAGGATTCACTTTCTACGACTGGATTGCAAAATATCGTGTAGAGGAGGCGCAACGACTTCTTTCGGACCGAAAACAGCAGGTTACACAATCGAACAAATAGCAGAGGAGGTTGGATATAATTCAAAATCAGCCTTCAACAAAGCATTCAAAAAGTTCGCAGGGAAAACACCTTCCGAATTTAAATCCATCTGATACCTGGTATTTCAGAATGTATGCATTTACAAATGCGTACACCTTATTTGTCAGAGAGAACAACTCTTTTGCCTCCGGATTCGTCAGTATCCTGACACCAGGAACTAGTTTTGGCGAATAATCAATTCTGACAAAAACCAAAACTTATGAAAAGGATTTACTACATCGACTGGCTGCGTATACTCGCTATTATTACAGTATACTTTTTTCATTCCTCCCGTTTTTTTGATCCGCTCTACTGGCATGTGAAAAATCCGCAGCAGAGCGAATCAGTTCTGATTTTCCTGGCTTTTGTGAACCTCTGGATAATGCCCCTTTTCTTTTTCCTGTCAGGGGCCTCATCCATATTCGGGATCAATAAGCCTTTCAAAGTCATATCTGAATGGGAAATTTACAAGACTGATCATCCCTTTTATTATTGGAGTTCTTCTGATAATTCCTCCCCAGAAATATGTTGAAGCTCTATCAAATCACTCATTTTCCGGCGGCTATATTGATTTTCTCAGGGGTTATTTTTCAGGTGGGATTTTCAAATACAATATCGGATTCAGCCCATCATGGATAGGCGTATTATCATACCATCTCTGGTTCCTGGGACATCTGGCCATCATTTCTGTCGTCCTGTTCCCGTTAATGCGTATCATCGCACTCAAGGGTGAAACATTTTTGGCCTGGCTGCAGAAAGTAACATCATTTCAGGGAGGAGCCCTGCTAATGTTCATTCCTGTAGCGATTGCACGAGTTATTCTAAAAAGACATTTCCCCGACTATACAGGCTGGTGCGATCTCACAGTTTTCACTCTGTATTTCCTCTGGGGATTTATTTATACGCTAAGTGACGGACTGAAGAAGAACATTCAAAGATCGCAATATCCGGCACTTATTATCGGGTCCGTATTGTTCGTTTTATATATTGTATCATTTTCTGTAAAGGAGACACCATACGGACAACTTTTTCAAAATTTCAGGGTGTACCCCTACTATGTTTTCCAGGAGATTTCCGGAAGCCTGGCCACCTGGTCGTGGATGGTTTTTCTTCTTGCCACAGCAATGAGATATTTCAATTCCGATTCAAAGTATCGTCAGCCATTGAATGAGGCAGTACTGCCATTCTATATTCTTCATCAGACAGTGTTGCTTCTGATTGGATATTTTGTAGTACAATGGAACTGGAACAGCTGGGGTAAGTTCGGGTTTATTGCTGTAAGCTCAGGTTTTTTAATATGTGCAATCTATGTGCTTGTAATAAAGCCCTTCAATCCGGTTCGTTACCTTTTTGGGATGGGCAGGAAATAGGCATTTCACAGGGAGTCATTCTTTCTCTGCAGAGGTTGAATCATTCAGCAAGTCTTGCGATCCACTTATTCTGAACTATTTCAAGCTTTTGGATCTGGCTGCCGGTAAGATAGATATCAGGTTCTTTTTTAAGGATTTCATTCACATATTTCTCCGCCTTTTCCTCCACCGACAATGACCCGCTATTTTCCCACTGGCTCCTGTTGGTACGATTGGGCAGATCCGGATACCTGATCTCTTCCATATAGTGTTCCAGTGTATGTGCAGATTCAAGGAATGAACCGTTAAAGGCATTCTCCCTGATAATGTCAAATGCAAGGTGCTCTTCGTCAACTTTAAATCTTTCTGAAAACCTTTTACATGTGCCCACCAGTTCATTATCAATTACAGCAATCTCGGGAGATATCGTTTTTGAAGTCTCAATATTGCCAATACCCCAGACCATATTCACTTTGCCCAGCGTATGGATAAGTGAAGTAAGCAATTTTTCCGAGGATGCCTGGGAATCAAGCATTGAAGAATCGCTCAGCGCCCATGATGCGGAAGGCAATCCATGATACTGAGCCATCTCAGCACCAGCAGCCTGAAGAAGGGCATTCTCGGGAGAACCTGTGAGTACAAGGGTAGTCATCATATCGAAAACATGTGCGAATCCTGAATTATAGATGCACGGTCTGCCCGGCTCAATGATCTGGTTTATGACAATGCCGCTAAGCACCTCTGCATCGGCCATTGCCAGGCTGCCTGCAAGAGTCACCGGTGAAGTGCCGCCTGCAAGGGGTTCTGAATTTATCATAACAGGGATTCCATGACCTCTTGTCCGGTAAAAAAGCTCAAGCGCCGTTTCAGTCCAGGTCAGCGGACTCACAATACTATAGCCAAGAGTGAAGAACATATTGTCTTTTAAAGTCCTTCCATCAAGAATAATATCTGACATTTCAATTATCGCTTCGGCTCCGGAAGGAGTGTAAATACACGGCCTTAAATGCTTGGCTGAGTACTGGGCAGCTATCCTGAATCCGGCAAAATCCCTGCAGGCCGGAGGAAATTCCTTCAGGCTTGTCCCGACAATTCCCCCGACATTTTCGAGCTTATCTGCCACCCTGACAAATTCTGTGAATTCATCCACGCCAAGCACAGTGGCTTTTTTTGATGTACCCCTGACATACTGTGTAGCGTTTGCCGTATAGTACAAAGTTGCTCCCCCTGCCTTCATGATTGTTTCGTTTCCGGTGCGGTCTTTTATCCTGAATTGGCGCGGACAGAGAGCGAGATATTTATCAACTGTTTTTTCGGGCAGGTAAAGCCTGATGCTGTCTTTTTTGTCAGGCTCTGCACCTGCTTCCAGAAGAAGGTCATATATCTTTTTGCTCCTCACCCTTATTCCAATCTCCGCAAGGATCTGTATTCCGTTCTTATGTATAAGAGCTTTTTCCGATTCTGAAAGGATCTGTAACATATACATCTGTTTAGTTTATGAACGGGTTATAATTCAACTGTTAATATAAATCGAAAAGTAGGAAATTAATGCGATTTTTAAAAACAGTAAATCAAAATCATAGGGGCAAAAGATCTGATATTAGTATTACGCCCACTACGGGGCTTGATATTATAGTAGTGTTTTTAACATCGGGCTTCGCCCGACGTTAATATATATAAGGCCTACGGCCTTTTAATCATGAGTAGCTGGCGTAATATATAGTGTCTTTAACATGAAGCTCTGCATGACGTTATGTTATATGGAGCCTACGGCCTTTTCATCATGCGTTGTGAGCGTAATAGGATAGCCCCGGCAGGGGCGAAAGATCTGATGTTAGTATTACGCCCACTACGGGGCTTGATATTATAGTAGTGCTTTTAGCATCGGGCTTCGCCCGACGTTAATATATATAAGGCCTACGGCCTTTTAATCATGAGTAGCTGGCGTAATATATAGTGTCTTTAACATGAAGCTCTGCAAGACGTTAAGTTATATTAGACCTACGGCCCTTTCATCATGCGTTGTGAGCGTAATAGGATAGCCCCCGGCAGGGGCGAAAGACTTTAGAGCAGGGCAGCGCCCTGCTTAGGAAGATATGCATAGTGAGCCCCGTAGCGGGCGTAATATATAGTGTTTTTAACATGAAGCTTTGCGCGACGTTACGTTATATAAGGCCTACGGCCTTTTAATCATGAGTAGCTGGCGTAATATATAGTGTCTTTAACATGAAGCTCTGCAAGACGTTAAGTTAGATAAGACCTACAGCCTTTTCATCATGCGTTGTGAGCGTAATAGGATAGCCCCGGCAGGGGCGAAAGACTTTAGAGCAGGGCAGCGCCCTGCTTAGGAAGATATGCATAGTGAGCCCCGTAGCGGGCGTAATATATAGTGTTTTTAACATGAAGCTCTGCATGACGTTATGTTAAATGAAGCCTACGGACTCTTCATCATGCGTTGCGAACAAAATATGTTAGCCCCGGCAGGAGTGAAAGACTTCAGAGCAGGGCAGCGCCCTGTTTAAAAATCCTTTGTGACCCTTCGTGTAAACCTTTGTGATCCTTCGTGTTTAAGGATTTCTTTTAATCACGAAATAACACTAAGGACTGCACGAAGGCCTCAAAGGGTTTTCTGCTTTTATTTCAGTCTGTATTTATCCTGTACTTCAGTAGCCTCCTTTATCTGCTCCGCAAGAGTAGGCAGATCGTATTCACTCAGTACATCCTTTACTTTAAGATCGGGATCACGGCTTTCAATTGTAGCCCAGTTTTCAGGATGATAGATTTTTATATTGAGCCTTCTTCCATACTTTTTTTGAATATCATCAAATTTAAGAACCTGCGGCCAGATTTGCGAGAAAGGCTTTTTCAAGATTAACAGTGGCACATGCCCATCTTGCAAACTCACCGTCAGATGCTATAACATCGCCTGTAATATCAAGTATGCGTGCATCTTCACCTGTTGCTGAAATAATGTAGTACTGATTCATCCATGCATGATATGCAAGGGTATCTCCGAACGGACCCTGCGATGGAAACAGTACCATCTCAGCTCCGGCTTCCTTCAGAAGACGCCAGTTCTCGAACCATGAGGCATCCATACAGATCTGCATCCCGATGGTCCCGAAATCAGTCTTGAAGACAGGAGGATTCAGTACACCCGGTGTTGTTCCGCCTCCTTTATAGTAAACATCAGGAAGGGTTTCAGTGTCGGTCGGATGCATCTTATGATATACCCCGTCGATCTCTCCCTTCCGGTTAAGAAGAATTGAGCTGTTATAAAAATGTCCATCTTTTTTGGTCACAACCGGACAAACAATATAGCAGTTATGTTTTTTTGCCATTTCAGCGATCCTGGCTGTGGCAGGACCAGGAACATTTTCATCTTCGGCAATCTCTTCAAGTGTTTTTATCTCATCAACCCATGAGATATGGTAAGTCTCCGGGAGGCAGATGATATCGGGTTCAAGAGGATAGACTTTTTCCATCCTTTCAAGTACGTCATTTATTCTTTTCTCTATAGTCTTTTCGGGCCAGAGTCCTTTGAGACTGATAGATGCCACACATACTTCGCGCGGTAGCCTGTTTTCCTTAATAGCTTTCATATTCACAGCCTGTATTTATCCTGAACTATTTCAGAAGCCAGAACGCCTTCATCAATCGTCAGAATTTCAAATTCCTTCAAAACATCTTTGACCTTAACCTTCGGATCAAGGCTCTCTATTGTAATGACACCTGTATTGTCGAAGACTTTTATAGCCAGGCTGCTGCCATACTTGTTGAAAAGATCGGGTAACCTGCTATTTGTAGGCCAGGTATCTGCATTGAGCTTCTCAAGATTGATATCAGCCCATGTATATCTTACAAAGGTGCTGCTCGAATGCAGGTCATTTCCCGACATATCGATTATCCTGGCATCACTGCCTGTTGCCGAGATGACATAGCAACTATACCTCCAGGCGAAATAATTCAGCATTCTTCCCCCGGGAAACTGTGACGAGAACAACATGATTTCCGCGCCCTGTTTTTTGAAGTTTTCCCAGCCATCCTGCCAGTTGGCATCGTAGCAGATCTGTATACCCACTTTCCCAAAGTCGGTCTCAATAACCGGCTGATCCTTTGCACCCGGAAGAATTCCGATTGCTTCGCTGCCTGGTTTGCCGGTAAGGATCTCATCTTTCACAGGGTGCATTTTATTATAGGCTCCCGCAATATTTCCCTTCCTGTCAATAAGCAGACAGCTGTTATAGAAATTCCCATCCTTTTTTGTATAGACAGGACAGGCTACATAGCAATCATTCTTCTTTGCAAATTCTGCAAATCTTCCTGTAACCGGACCAGGGATTTTCTCATCCTCAGCTATTTCACTAAGGGTTGTGGGTTCATCGACCCAACTGGTATCCACAAGTTCAGGGCAGACAGATAATGTCGGGCTTATAGCCAGTCACTTCCTGCATTCTTTCAAGCATCCTTTTTATCCTTGCTTCCCTTGTTTTTTCGGGCCACAGACCTTTAAGGTCAACACTCGCAACCGAGACCTTTCTGGCCATCTTTTTGCTTTCAGACGGCAAAGCTGTTGCGCAGCCTGGAATTGACAGGCCAACTAATCCGGCACCCAGACCTGCAGAAGTCTGCCTGATGAAATTCCTTCGTGATACACCGTTTATATTTTTCATATTACAATTGTTACCTTATCCGACAAAATACGGAAGTTTGGTTACACCCGGATCAAAATTCAGTTTAGTACGGATACTGTCTGCCTCAGCTGCAGAAAGAAGCGGCTCCTTCCCAACCTCAACGCACGATTCAAGAGGAGCAAATCCATCCATTCCCACATTTGCCACAGTGAAGGGAAGTGTAAGGGCATATCTTAAGAGATCGTCACCTGTTACATTTCCGATAAGGGCATTCTGACCCATGATCTTTATCGCAATAATACCCAAGGTCTCTCTTTACCGCCTGAGGGATAAGATTATCCTCATTCCCGTTAAACCTTGCAGCATTTATTACACACATAACAGCATCAATATCAAACTCTTTAAAACATCGCTGGGATGCATCATTCCACTTGTGGTATGAGAAGCAGATATTCTTTACAACACCTTCATCCCTTAGTTTCAGAAATGCCTTATATCCTCCGGATGAACTCAGCAGAGTATCTACATCCTCCATCTTGTCGATCCCATGCATTGTATACAGATCGAGGTAATCAGTCTTTAATGAATTAAGCGAGGTCTCAATATCCTTCATTACATCGTCGTATGTTCTCTCGCAGATTTTGAGTTGAGAAAGATCTGCTTCCTGTATTTTGGCGTAAGAAATTTTCCGTAGCGTTCTTCGGAGATCCCGTTACCATATGATCTTGCAGAATCAAAATAGGTGATCCCAAGATCAATGGCGTGGTCGATATGTTTCTGCAGGGTAACATCATCTGCCACCCAGTTGCAGTAACGCGATCCCGATCCAAACCCTATGCAGGAAACCATCCTGTTGGTTCTTCCCAGCCTTCGTTTCGGAAGCTCAGCTGAGTTTGAAGCTGACTTTTCAGAGGATGGGGTGGATGCAATACCTGAAATACCCGGAATCATAGCGGCAGTTGTTGTTACAGCTGCTGTCTGTAAGAATTTTCTCCTTGTAAAATTTGTCTTCATCTGCATTATTTTTTTTGTATAATTGTTAATACATCACTATTTTTTACTTCAACCTCTCCCTTCAGCCTGATATCCGCTGATGAGCTGCCAATCATTATCTCAAAAATACCAGGCTCCACAACAACATTCATATCCCTGTCGAGAAGAGAAAGCTCTTCAGGCGTTAATTTCATCTTTACTGCCTTTGTCTCACCCGGTTCGAGTGAGATCTTCTCATAACCTTTCAGTTCGATAACCGGTCTTGAGGTACTGCTGACAATATCATTTATATAGAGCTGAACAACCTCATCTCCTTTTACAGTCCCTGTATTTTTAACATCAAGTGTTATATCTATGCTTCCCTCCTGATTGATCTTCTTTGGAGTTATGCTAAGATTGCTGTATTCAAAAGTCGTATAGCTCAGCCCGAATCCGAATTCATAGAGCGGTGTTGCATCCATATCTATATACTTTGCACCTTCCTTTGTTGCAGAATGGTTGTAATAGAAAGGAAACTGGCCTACAGTTCTGGGAATGCTTACCGGGAGCTTGCCGGAAGGGTTATAATCTCCGAAAAGCACATCAGCAACTGCATTTCCGCCCTGCTCGCCGCACATCCATGCTTCGACAATTGCAGGTATATTCCCCGATGCCCAACGGATTGAAAGCGGTCTGCCGTTTATAAGCACTGCTATAGTGGGAGTTCCTGTGGAATAGACGGCTTTCAAAAGTTCCTCCTGCATCCCTGTCAGATCGAGACTTGCAACGTCCCTGCCTTCTCCGTTTGTGATGTAACCTGCCTCACCTATTACAACAATTGCAACATCAGCTTTCCTGGCTGCTGCTTTAGCTCTTGCAATCTCATTGAGCTTATCTCCCGTTACTTCACAACCCTTTACATAGGTGACTGTTGCTTTCGGGGATACTTTGCCCTTTATACCTTCGAGAATTGTAACAACATGCTGCGGTACAAACTGAGGATGATAATCGCCCAGCTGATCTATCGGGGCATCGGCATCTGGACCAATAACTGCTATGCTTTTTATATCCTTTTTAAGAGGCAGCAGTTTCTTTTCATTTTTCAGAAGCACTATACCTTCCCTTTCAGCTTTAAGCGCCAGTTCGCTGTGTTCCTTTGAGTTCACAATTTTCTTTGCCTTTTCAGGGTCAACATACGGGTTCTCAAATAATCCCATCTGGAATTTGAGTCTCAGTAATCTTGAAACGGCCCTGTCAACTTCGTCAATCGGAATCTTACCCTCATTGACATTCTCGATGAGTCCGCCCATATATGCATCTTCTATTGATATTCCAATATCGACTCCGGCCTTTATTGCAAGGATCCCTGCCTCCTTTTGTGTTGCGGCATGTCGCTCTGTAACTATTGTCCCCAGGCCTCCCCCTTCACAGACAACAATTCCTTTGAATCCGAGCTCTTCCCTAAGAATGCCTGTCAGAATTTTTTCGGAACTGTGAACAGCGACACCGTCAATTGCCGGATAAGTAGCCATTACTCCAAGAGCACCATATTTTTTAATGCCGGTTTTAAAAGAGGGAAGAAAAACTTCCCTGAATTTTCTTTCAGAAATTTCCATTGCACCCCTCTCGAATCCGCTGACCGGCTGGCTCTGTCCCGGATAGTGACAAAGGAATGCTACAAGCTTATTTGGTGCAGAGATGTCATAACCCTGAAGTGCCTGGACGATTTCAGCAGCAATCTGCGAGCACATATACGGATCCTCGCTGTATCCTTCCTCATTCCTTCCCATCCTCGGATCCCTGTTAGGCTCGATCACCAGGGTGCATAAGCCATGCACGCCTATTGAACGGCCCTCCTGCGCGGCAGCTGTATATATCTGCCTCACGAGATTCCTGTTCCACGATGAGCCAATAGCAAGACCTTCAGGAAAAATAGTTCCTCCGGGGCACATCAGTCCGTGTGTTCCTTCCTCAATCTGAAAAAGAGGAATGCCCAGACGGGTTTTTTCAACTGCTATCTTCTGAAGCTCATTCAGTACAGATGCCTGTCTTTCAGGACCTTCATATATTAACCTGTCAGAAAGAGTAAAAAATCCTCCTCCCGGGCCGAAAACAGTATTATGTGTTCCTTCCGCCCACTTTCTGCAGCCTTCAAGCTGTTTCTCCCTCACCTCCTTGGTGTTTTCCATATCCCACATGTACGGAGCATTGCTGTTCAGTCCCCATCCAAGCTCTGATGAATAGCAGGTCGGAATGTTCATCTGTCCAACCTTTTCTTCAAGCGTCATCCTTGAAAGAAGATCACTTACTCTCTGGTCAATGGGGTATATTGGATTTTTATACAACGGAGCGGCTGAAAAAGCCGTTTCACCCCTTTTATCCTTTATATATGACGCTATTGAATGTACATCATCGATCCAGATCCCATTTGCCGGATCAGCAGCATATTTGCAAATTGCTTCTATTGTGGAAAGTATTGAAGTCTGAACACCGCCTGTATTCATCTCATGACCGGCAAGAACAAGCCACAGCCCTTTTTCCCTTGCTGATTCGATGAGAGACTTTACCTGATCAAACGATTTGCCGTCGAGTTCCATTCCTGTCAATTGTGACATATCACAGAAAGCCGGGTCATTTGGGCCTTCATCGAGCCATCCCCTGCCTGATTCAAATTTTGCAGCAATTACAGGTATGTAGCTCCTCGTAAGTTCTCCCCTTCCGACAAACTTTTGTCCGCATGGAAATGCAAATGAAACAGGAGTTATGCCAAGAGTTTTGTAAATTACGCTATTTGCTGAATCAAGCTCGGCATCCATGCTCATAAGGTTATAATCCTCAAGCGCTTTGTGTCTTGACCATTCAAAATTCCCCGTGCACGGATGCAGCAGTGAATGGTTACCAATATCGTGTCCGTTCTTTGCAGCTTTCTTCCAGGCATCAGCTCTCTTAAGCATATTATCAGGCGAAACATAGAATGTTGCTTTCACACCATACTTATCAAGTACAGGAATGCCGAAGTCAGGCTGGCTTAAACGGGCATCGTCAAAAGTCAGTGAAATGGCCATCTTCTTGCCCTCCGGCCACTTAAAATCAGATTTTTTCTGAACAGTCCCTGAATCATAGCCCTGAGCATGGCCCGCAACTGAGTATAAAGTGAAAAGCAGAATAAGAGAAAAAGATGCTAAATAATTCCGAGTTTTCATAATACGGTTTTTTGAGAAATGACAAGATACTATTTTTCAGATAATGTTATATATCTGTAAATTTATCTTTTTTAGATCCTCAAGCTCTTTGTGTTCCTTGTTTGTAAAGAGTATTTGAATGCCGAACCATTGGAGATAAAATTTGTTAAGTTTTAAAACCTCTCAGTCATGTACCTCCGCTTCCTTCATCCGGAGATTTTCCAGGGAGACCTGAAAAAGAAAAATTACTTTGAAGGATGGTATTTCAAGCATGTATCAACGGATCTGGAACATGTTTATTCCTTCATACCGGGATTTCACTGAACAGCCGTGAACCACATTCATTTATACAGGTAATCAACGGGATAACAGGTGAGACACAGTATATAACATACCCTCTGGAACAGTTCTCTGGGAGAAAAAAGGCTTTACCTGAAGATAGGCAATTCGGTTTTCACAGAGAACTATATTGACCTGAAGATCGAAAGTGATAATCTGACTCTCTACGGGCATGTCGATTATAGCAACCTTATAAAATATCCGTCAACTTTTATATCTCCGGGAATTATGGGGTGGTACTCATTTGTACCCTTTATGGAATGCAAACACGGAATTGTCTCTGTAAATCATGACCTCAAAGGGGAATTAACTCTGAATGGCAATTCAATAGACCTGAATGGTGGCAAAGGATATATTGAAAAAGACTGGGGCACCTCATTTCCGGAGGTCTGGATCTGGATGCAGTCCAATAATTTCAGTCAACAATACGACATCCTTTTCATTCTCTGTTGCAAAAATCCCATGGCTTGGACGATTCTTTATGGGCTTTATTTCATTCCTCTACCTGAATGGCCGGTTTTATCTCTTCAGCACTTACAATAAATCAAAGATTACCGAGATCAGCCACGATAATTCATCTATTTCCTTTACACTGAAAAGCAGTGATGCCGTGCTTAAAGTCAAGGCTGTAAAGAACAGATTCGGAGAATTAAGGGCGCCTGCTTCGGGTCATATGTCGAGACGGATAAAGGAAAGTGTCGATTCAACTGTTGAACTCAGCTTATTTGATAACAAGGGCAAGCTGATCTATCATGATACCGGAAAAAGAACAGGGCTTGAGGTTATCGAAGAGATCTTTAATTATATTTCATAATCCCCGGAACTGTTAAAAAAGTCCTCTGTGTACCTCTGTGAAACCCTCTGGCCCTTCGTGTTTATTTTAAAGTATTTAAACGAAAGATCAATGTGCTGCGAATCGGATCAAGGAAAGTGCCGGATAAAAATTTAAACAATGTTTTGTTTATCCTCTCCCAACTGTTGACTTTGTAGTCTGAATTAATTTACTTTACTATAGAATACAATTGTTCCTGGAATTGTTAAATAATAACCTGATATGAAAAAAATCTTTATCCTGCCTGCACTTTTTATTCTAATCAGCTGTTCGACTCAGAATAGCAGCAAAGAAAAAATCGGGATCTCTACTGCTGAGATAACCGGCAATATTGTAAACGAGCGATTCGGTGGAGTCGGATTTGATGTTTTTGACCATATGCACAAAGCATCACGATGGCATTATGACCAGATCTTTGCCAAAAGATGGCGTGAACTGAATCCCTCTTTTGCAAGGATACCTGATGACTGCAAATGGGATTTTAAGAAAATTGACGAGCTTTCCTGGTTTCTTGATGTGCTGAAAGAGACAAATACTGAGATCTATGTAACCACATTCAGCAATAATTGTCTGAAGAAAAACAGTAATGAAAAGGAGTATGTAAAACATGAAGTGGACAATCTTGAATATCTTAAAAAGAAAAAGGGATTTGAGAATATACATTACTACTGCATGGCTAATGAATTGTCGGTGAATGAATGGGCATCGATGACAAAAGATCTCGATTTCTTTAAAAAAGTACAGGGCATGTTTTATGAGGAACTTAAAAACAGAAATCTGGATATAGAACTGCTTGCATCCGATGCATCCCCTTTTGAATACTGGCACACGATCCAGTGGGCTTCAGAGAATATGGATGATATTACAGGGATCTACGGAGGGCATCATTATATTAACAACTATGACCTTTTTGATAATACATTTTATAGTTTTTTCTACAACAAGCTCAAATGGGGGGTCGACCTGGCTAAAAGCAAGAATAAAAGATTCATTGTTGGTGAGTTCGGTGCAAAACAGAACAGCAACATAATTGATTCGGTTATGCACGATGCAAACATGTACAATCAGACTCCGCTTGAAAATTACATGGGCATCCAGGTTTCCGAATCGATTCTGGCGATAATCAATTCCGGGGTTTACAGTTGCGGATACTGGACCTTCAGCGATTTTCCATTTTCATTTGACAGACATCGTACAAATAAATGGGGTTTGTACCATTGGGAAATTGATAATTATACAACAAAACCAAGTTACTACTGCCTTGGATTGCTGACAAAGTTTTTCAGAGGCCCGTCTGAAGCATATAATGTTATTTCTGCCGACACACTCATGAGAATGGCGGCAATAAAGAATCTTGAAACCGGATCACTTTCAATCGCAGTAATCAACAGGAACGAAGATGTAAAAATGCTGAACCTGAAGATGAAATCTCCGGAAAACGGCAAACCTTTCAGAAAATATCTTTACAACCCGGCAAATGTCCCGTTTAACTATTTTGGAGATCTTCAGTCATATACAAGGAAAATCTCAGTGGATGATGGTACCCTCTCAGATACTATTCCTCCTCAGGCGCTTGTGGTTTATACAACAGCTTATGACGATGATGCCCCTGCGAGCGTATCGGGACTGAAATGGGAAAGAAGGAATATTGACGACGGCGACAGAGCAGTCCTTGACTGGGAGCCAAATACTGAAAAGGATTTCTGTTATTACCGGATTTACCGGTCGGAGAAACCTGAGGTGGAGATTGCTCCCAAAAGACAGATAGCATCGACAATAAGCAATCAGTATATCGACAAATCGGTTCACCAAATGCCAAAATACTATTACAGGGTTATTGCGGTTGACCAGTCGGGGAACAGCAGCAACTAGAATATCCCCCCTTTATGTTGAGGATGTAGAAAAAGTCTTTTTAACCGCAAAGAACGCTAAGGATTGCGCAAAGGACGCAAAGACAAATCATTGATATTGTGTCCTTTGCGATCTTTGCGTAATCTCTTTGCGACCTTTGCGGTTAATGGATCTTAACTTCTTCTACAGCCTCAAAGCTTCACAAAGGGCTCAAAGGATAATTTGAAAAAGTCCCGGAATATCGTATTTAGTCAGACATATGGGTCTTTAAACCAGAATATTACTTCTTTTGTGCTTAAGTAAACGCATTTCAAACTTTTACCCCTGAAAAACGTTATAAGTCATATAACTGATTTGAAATGGCTGAAAATTTTAAAAGCATCAAGGCAATTATTCCGCCACCTGCCTTTCATATGGTTGGCGATGGATTCAGAGTACATAACTTCTTCCCTTCCGATTCAAGAATCGGGATGATGGGAATGAGCCCTTTCTTCCTCATGGACTATGGCTCCAAATGGATTGTGCCTCCATCCGATACTCCGAGAGGTGTAGGAGTTCATCCACACAGAGGATTTGAAACGGTAACGATTGCCTACCATGGCAGGGTTGCCCACCATGACAGCACCGGAAACAGCGGCGTTATAGGGGAAGGCGACGTACAGTGGATGACTGCAGGCGTCAGGAGTCCTGCATAAGGAGTATCATGAAAAGGAATTCAGCAAAAAGGGAGGAGTGTTTCAGATGGTACAACTTTGGGTTAACCTGCCTGCAAAATACAAGATGACACCTCCAAAATACCAGGCAATAGAAAATCCGATGATGGGCAGGTTCATTCTTCCGGATAAAGAGAGCAGAGTGGATGTTATAGCTGGTGTTTACAATGACACAAAAGGACCTGCAACAACCTTTTCACCCATAAATTTATTCAATGCGAAATTAAAAAAAGGAGCTAAACTTGTTCTAAGTTTCAGTAACAAAACCAATACAGGCCTGCTTGTTATCGAAGGCGAAATAAAAATCAACGAATCCCAGACTGCCCCTGAAGACAATTTTATACTTTTTGGTCAGGATGGAGAAGAAATTGCCATTGAAGCAATTAAGGACTCTGTTGTACTTATTCTCAACGGTGAACCAATCAACGAGCCTATCGCATCGTATGGCCCGTTTGTGATGAACACTCAGGATGAAATCAAGGAGGCTTACCAGGATTTTCATAACGGAAAATTCGGCTATCTTGAAGATTAAAAGTCAATTGAAAAGATAATTTGTACAAAGTATTGAACAACTGACACAAGTCATCTTTTTCTGACATCCATAATCAGTACTTTTGAAAAAAAACTGTTATGGACATCAAAGTCATCAGACCTGAAACCCTTGTTACGACAAGACTTGTAAAGAGCGAAGACCTCAATCACCATGGAACACTGTTTGCAGGACGGACTGCAGAATGGTTTGTTGAATCCGGCTTCATTGCTGCGACATCAATTCTTAATCCGCAGAGTGTTGTATGCCTGAATATTCATGGGATGTTCTTCACAAGCCCTGCCAGGTCGGGAGACATTCTTAAGTTTTCATCCGCCATAGTTTATACAGGAAAAACAAGTGTTACAGTGTATGTACATGTTGAAAAAAGAGGCGAACAGAAGCCACTTGTCGATGGCTTTGTTACTTTCATCCATGTGGATGAGAACACAAGACCCTGCCCTCATATGCTTGGTGTTGAACCAGTCACTGAAGAGGAAAAAAGACTCCATGAGATCGCAAGAGCCCTTCGCACAAGATGAAATGCCGGTTAAATAAAACCTCCGTCAATGTTCAGTAACGCTATTGTCCGTGTTCCATGTCCTTCAATTATTAACGGGCTGACATCTGTCTCGCTCGGGAAACCGGATTATAGTCTGGCGCTGCAACAGCATACCCAGTATGTTAATGCACTCAGAAATGCAGGACTTAATGTCAGAATACTTTACGAAGACGATCTGCACCCCGATTCAACTTTCATTGAAGATGTTGCATTGTGTACAGTTGATTTTGCAGTTATCACAAATCCGGAGCGCACCCTCAAGAAAGGGCGAGACAAGAGATATAAGGGAAGTTCTCCAGGAATTCTATGATACGATTGAGGAGATTAAGGCATCCGGGTACTCTTGAGGCCGGCGATGTGATGATGACAAAAGATCATTTTTTCATAGGAATCTCCGAACGAACAAATATTGAAGGAGCCAGAGCAGTTAATCGGGATCCTTGAAAGACATGGCATGACCGGTTCCTCAATAACCCTGAAGAATATGCTTCATCTGAAATCAGGCGCCTCATTTCTTGAACATAACAATCTGCTTGTATGCTGGAGAGCTTGTCAATTGCCCTGATTTTGAAAGATTTAACAAGATTATAGTTGAACCTGAGGAAAGTTATGCCGCTAACTCACTGTGGATTAACGATACTGTTCTTGTGCCCGCAGGATTCCCTGATACAAAAAGAAAGATTGAAGCATGCAGGTTACAGAACAATTACTCTTGACGTATCCGAATTCCGGAAGGTAGACGGAGGATTAAGCTGTCTGTCGCTGCGTTTCTGATATCGATAAAAACTGTAGCCTTTGCTTTATGCTTCAGGCTTTTTATTGTTTCTCCTTGCTTTTATAACCAGGTAAATAGTAAAAACACACTCCAACGACTAAAAGAATATGGCCAACATAAGGGAAAATCTGCTCCCTTATTTCATAAAGGTAATAACCGATAACAGCCAGAATAATATTCCATATCCCCGCTCCTGCAAATGTATAGAGCATAAAATCGCGCAGGTTCATTTTAGCCAGTCCTGCCGGAATCGATATCAGGTGACGGACACCCGGAACCAGACGGCCGATGAATGTCGATGTTTTTCCATTCTTTATAAAAAATTCTTCAGCATGGACAACCTTCTCCTTTGACAGGAGAAACAACCTGCCAAGTTTTGAATCAGCAAATCTGTAAACAAGAGGACGGCCAAGGTAATAGGCCAGGGTGTAATTGATGAGTGAACCACCAAGAGCCCCTATAGTCGCCGCAATGACCACAAGTAATGACATTCAGTTCCCCCTGCCCTGCCTTGTATGCGGCAAACGGAACAACAATTTCGGAGGGCAAAGGTAGAAAAGTACTTTCAATGGCCATGAGCAGGCTACCGTGAAATAATTCAGATTGGACATGTACCAATCGAAAAGTGAGTGAAATAATTCCATATAAACTATCCCCTGTTTTAATTATCAGGTTTAAATTGAACCCCGGCAATTATAAGCTTTTTACCCGTTATTCCCAACAGTTTAAATAAACATTGACCCATGATGGAGCGAAGAAAACAATCAAAATCTATTCAGGAACAGAGTAATTGTTGGTTGAGATATCCGCACAACCCTTAGGTCTGAGTATCAATCTGGTGGATTGATCATATGTAAAATATTTAAATGCCCAGTTCACGAAGATGAGTAGTTTATTCTTTACACCGATTATGCTCATGAGATGAATGAACATCCAGATAAACCATGCAAAGATACCCTGAAAATGCAAAGAAGGAAGTTCAACAACTGCAAGATGTCTGCCGACAGTTGCCATAGTGCCCAAATCTTTGTATTTAAACTCTTTTAACGGTTTGTTGCTTCTTATTCTGACAAGATTTTCCGCAAGAAGCTGAGCCTGCTGAATGGCTACCTGGGCAACCTGGGGATGACCTTTGGGATATTTTTCTTCAGTCTGAAGAGAGATATCACCAATAGCATAAATATTCGGATATTCTGGTACTCTGTTAAAGTTGTCAACCTTGATCCGTCCGTTCCTGGCAAAACATTCAGTATTAAGCCCTTCAGTACTATTGCCTGCAATTCCGGCAGTCCAGATTATCATACCCGTACTGATGCTTTTCCCTGAATCAAGAAAAACAGTTTTCTCATCACAACCTGTTGCTTTGGTATTTGTAAGCACATGTACTCCCATATTTTCAAGAAATCCCCTGGCTTTTTCTGATGATCTTTGAGACATTGAGCTTAATACTCTGTCGACCGCTTCAACAAGGTATATTTTTGCCCTTATCTCTTTAAATTCAGGATAATCTTTTAGAAGGACATACTTATTCATTTCAGCCAGTGCACCTGCAATCTCAACACCTGACGGACCACCACCGATAATCACAATTGTCATCAGCGCCTCACGCTCTTCAGCATTCTGAGCAGTAAGTGCATTTTCAAAGTTCATCAGAAGCGAATTTCTCAGATCCAGTACTTCCGCAATCGTCTTCATCCCCCTTGAATACTTCTGCATCGGAAGAGAACCAAAATACGAATTTGTTGCTCCATGAGCCAGAACAAGAAAGTCATAATTGATTTCTCCTGCAGAGGTAATCAGAAGATTATTTACTGTATCAACCGATTTTACTTCAACCTTCCTGATATGATAGTCTTTATAATGCTGAAAAATCTTACGCAGAGGGAAAAGGATTGAACTTTCTTCAAGACCGGCAGAAGCTACCTGGTAAAAGAGCGGCGGGAACTGATGATAATTATGTTTGTCAAGAATAACTACCTGATAACCTGATGTTTTTAAGTTTTTTGGCCAGAGTTAATCCGGCAAATCCACATCCGACAATTACGACTCTTTTTTTGTCTGTTCTGGGAATATTGATCATATAATAATTTAGCTTATTGTTATATTATTAACACCAGAAACCGTTATAATAGTTCAACTTCATAATCATCAAATACAACTATCTAATTGAGGATAATAATCAGTCCTTACCTGAAAATCGTCAATAGATTTTTCGGGAATGGTCTTGGAAATATAATTACAAATTGGTTATAAAGAGCCAAATCTGACAATAATATCAATCAGCCAGCCCGGATAAACACCTAATACCAAGATACTTATACCTATAATAGCCAGTGTAATGTTACCTGCCAGAGTGAGCTCGGGCAGATTTGTTATCACTTGCCGCTGAAAAGAGAGTTGTAATAATTCTCAGATAATAATATAAACCTATAACACTATTGATTATCAATGAAATTATAAGAACCATAAGACCTGCATTCATACCCTCAAGAATGACATAGAATTTTGCAATAAAACCTGCTGTAACAGGAATTCCTGCCAGTGATAACAATGAGAGTGTAAACACAATTGCTATCCATGGCCTTTTCCAGAAGAGACCCTTAAAATCTTCTATTTTTTCGGCTTCATATTCTGATGTTGAAAGCAGCGATATCACACCGAAATGCTCCCAGTGTTGTAAAAAAATATGATATCAGATAAAAAATTGAAGCCTGTATTCCCCTGTTGCTGCCTGTAAGCAAGATGATTATCAGGTATCCCATATTTGCAATTGATGAATACCCCAATAACCTCTTTATATTCTTCTGCCTTAGCGCAAGAATGTTTCCCACAAACATTGAAAGTATTGCGATCCCTGAAATTGCAATAAATAAATAATGGTTGTCGAATCCCCTGATAGTTGAAGAATAATCTTATCAGAACTGCCATTACTGCACCCTTTGAAACAGTGGCTATATATGCCGAAACAGGTGCAGGAGCTCCCTGGTAAACATCAGGTGTCCACATATGAAAAGGAACCAATGCAAGCTTAAAGCCTATTCCAACCATCATCATTCCAAACCCTGAAATTACGAGCAGAGACAACTGACCTCCTGTGCCAAGTAGCATGTCACTATTGCAGTAAACTGCATTGTTCCTAAAGCAGTGTATATCAGAGCCATACCAAATAATAAAAATGCAGATGAGACAGAAGCCAGAATAAGATATTTAATTCCTGCCTCAATTGAATTACTTTTTGATCTCTGGAATGCAATAAGAATATAAAGTGAGATACTCAGTGTTTCAATCCCGAGAAAGAAGAGTACAAAATGATTTGCAACAGCCAGCAATGCCGCTCCAAGAGTTGAAGTAAAGAGAACAATATAGTACTCCTCCCTCACCCCGTCGAGCTGCCTTATATAATCATATGAAAGAAATGTCACAAGCAATGCCGAGATTATAATTATTCCAAGGAAAAACAGGCTGTAATTGTCAATAATAAACAAAGGCTCAATCGTATGGGGAACTGAAGGAATTATAAAGAAAATGGATGAAAAAGCAGCTAGATAATGACAAAACAGAAAAACCAAAAACAACTTTGTAATTCCTTAAAATCGAGACTACAATCATTATAACTACTGGAGCAGTAGCCAGAATCAGAAAAGGAGCTAAACACAAAAAATCAGTTTCGGTCATATAATGATGAAATCATTAACTTGCTATTGACTTTGCGCTAAGATCGTGATTATTTATGATTTACTTTGCGTTCTTTACGAATGCTGTTAACAATAAATAGAACTTACACTGAGGTGACACAGTAGAATTACAAAGTTCCACAGACCCTGGTTTGATTCTGAGGAGTTTGATTAGTTATTTCTTTTTGTTTATTCAATGTCTTCAGAAGTAGCAGGTTTTGCAGTATTAAGAACAGGTTGCGGAAACAGTCCAAGCCATACAATTGCAATAACCAGTGAAGCTGAAACAACTTTTTCCCTGATAGTCAGATCATGCATTTTCCAGTCAGTATTTTTATTCCCGAGAAAGACCTTCTGTACAATCCGCAGAGAATATATTGTTGCAGCAATCAGTCCAAGACTTGCCAGACATGACATTAGATATATTTGCCTTAAATGCACCGATCAGGATAAGAAGTTCTGCAATAAAATTCCCCAATCCGGGCAAGCCCAAGCGATGCCATTGAAAAAATCAGTCCTACCGCTCCCATCACCGGAGTTTTTTCCCAGAGGCCTCCCATCTTATTAATATCTCTGGTATGGATCCGTTCGTAAAGCTGACCAACCAAAACAAACAGCGCCCCTGTGCTTATTCCGTGTGCAATCATCTGAATAACAACCCCCTGGTAAGCAAGTTCGTTAAATGAAAAAACACCGAGAATCACAAATCCCATATGACTGACACTTGTATATGCCACAAGTCGTTTCAGATCAGTCTGTGCAAAAGCAAGCTTGGCCCCATACAAAATACCTGCCACACCAAGCAACATTCCGACTGGTGCAAAGGTCACAGATTCAGAAGGGAACAATGGGACAATAAACCTAAGAAGACCATATGCGCCGGTTTTCAGAAGCAAAGCTGCAAGGATGAGGCTTCCTGCAGTAGGAGCTTCCGTATGAGCATCAGGCAACCAGTTGTGCAAAGGCACAACAGGAAGTTTTACAAGAAATGCAGCCAGGAATCCGAGCATTATGAAGAAATGCTGTTGACCCGGGCATCTCTGTCCCCAAAAGCTGCAGATAATCAAATGTATATGTTCCTGTTGAATGTCCATGTACAAAATATAAAGCAATAATTGCGATAAACATAAGCAGACCGCTTGCCTGTGTATAAAGAAAGAATTTATTCGAAGCTGCAGTCCTGTTTTCATGTCCCCATATCCCGATCAGAAAATACATCGGGACAAGCATAAGTTCCCAGAAAAAATAGAAAAGAAAGAGATCAAGCGAAAGAAATACACCTGTAATTCCTGCCAGGATAAGAAGAAGATTGAAATGGAAGAAACCGACCTTTGAATCTATCTCTTTCCAGGAAATAATAACAGATATTATACCAAGGAAAAAAGTCAGGATCAGCATAACAAGACTAAGTCCGTCGAGTGCAAGATGCAGGCTTATGCCAAATGCAGGGATCCAGTCAAGTTGAATATCAATCAGCCAGTCTTTATCCTGAGAGGATAGAATGCAAAACAAATAAGATAATAATAATCAGATCAATGCTCAATGCAATAAGTGAAATGATACGAGGCACAACAGGATTCCTTTTTCCTGTGATCCATGCAAGAAAAGCTCCGGCCAATAATATAACTATAAGATAAATAAGTATCATTTGCTAAGCATATAAGTTAATATTATTGCAATACCAATGGCGAATGATAACAGATACCATCTCATTTTACCGTTTTGAGTAGTACTGAGCAAACCGTTGAAAGAAAGCGCCAGTCTGGACAGTCCTATATTCCACAAATCAAAAAAATCATTTTTATCAATAACTGAAAGCCAGACTGATTGGTTTCACAAACAGAGTATCATAAAGTTTGTCGAAGCCCCATCCTTTTTCAAAGAATTTGTTTATCCTGCTGTGACTGAATGGTTCTGACAAGAGCAGGTTTTTTAAAATAAATCAGCCAGGCAAGATATAGCTCCTGCCAGAGCTATTACTGATGAAAATATCTGGAACAGTAATTCATTATGCTCTTCACCTTTAGAAACCATAACCGGCAAAGTATTATCAACAAGGTCTGAAAACAGGTGAATATTCCCGATTGATTCAGGAAGTTCAATAAATCCTCCGACAAGAGATAAAACTGAAAGAATTATCAAGAGGAACAGTCATCAGTTTACCCGGCAGAAATGATGGTTGCGTTTTAGCTTCACCATAGAATGTTATAAATATCATTCTGAAAGAATAAAGGGCAGTAAGCAAGGCTCCTGATGATCCCTGCCAGCCATAATACAATACTACCGGTTGGTGATGAAAAGGAATACCATAATATCTGATCCTTGCTGTAAAACCCTGCAGTTATAAGTGGAAGTGCTGAGAGTGAAGCAGAACCGATCAGAAAAGTATAAAATACAACCGGCATTTTTTTCCTGAGACCACCCATTTTGAAAATATCATGTTCTTCATCCAGAACCAGAATTACTACTCCTGCTCCAAGGAAAAGAAGAGCTTTGAAAAAAGCATGTATCATGAAATGAAATACTGCGGCAGACCATGCTCCGACACCAAGTGCAAGGAACATATAGCCTATCTGGCTGATTGTAGAATATGCAAGAATTCTTTTAAGATCATGCTGCGCCAGTGCGCTGAATCCTGCAATCAGCAGAGTAAGAGCACCAATTATTGCAATTGCAGACTGAACAACCGGTGCAAGAGTGAATAGGATATGGGTACGGGCAATAAGGTAAACACCTGCAGTGACCATAGTTGCTGCATGTATAAGAGCACTCACAGGAGATGGTCCGGCCATGGCATCAGGAAGCCAGGTCTGCAATGGCAGCTGAGCTGACTTGCCCAAGGCGCCACCGAGCAGAAGTGCTGCAGTCAAAACTGCAATTGAAGATCCGGCAACCCATTTTTCAGATGCCTGCTGCATCAGATTCATTTATATTGACAGTGCCAAAATTCAGGAAGAGAATGAAGATGCCAATAATCATTGCAGTATCACCAATACGGGTAATGATAAAGGCTTTCCTGGCAGCATAACCATTCTGCGGCTCTTTATACCAGAAACCGATCAACAGATAACTGCATAATCCGACACCCTCCCATCCAAGATACATAAGCAAAATATTGTCAGCAAGGACAAGCACAAGCATTGAGCCGACAAAGAGATTCATATATGCAAAAAACCTTGTAAAGCCTTCATCTTTTGCCATGAACCCGATAGAATAAAGATGTATCAGGAATCCAACAAAGGTGATAACAAAACAGAAAACAAGAGACAGAGAGTCGAGACTGAATGAGATGTCAACCTTAAGGTTACCGGCATTTATCCATTCCCATAATACTGACTGAATATGATTTGACATCAGGCAAGTGAATTGAAAAAGACAATGGCAGCTATAAATGTAAGAATTGCAATAATACCAATTGATCCGGCACCAATAATACCAGCAATCTTCCGGCTCAGCTTATGTCCGAAGAGAGCCAGTATGAGAAAGCTCAGAAAAGGGATAGCAGGTATGAGGGCAATTATTGAATGCTCATTTACCTGAGTAAATTAATTTTAGATCCTTCAAATTATTAACTGCATCAGAATCAAGTGTTTTAAAATGATGATAAACCTGCAGTATCAACGCCAGTGCAATTGATACCTCAACTGCAGTTACTGCCAGTATAAAAATAAACATAACCTGGCCGTCGGGTTGTTTCCAGTGAGTGCCCGCAATAATGAATACAAGTCCTGCAGCATTGAACATGATCTCAATTGACATTAGCATAAAAATCATATTCCTGCGTACCAGAAGACCTATCAGTCCCAGTAAAAAAAGTATTCCTGCAAACAATATTTGTGTTTCGACTGGTACTGTAAGCATAATTCTATTTTATTTCGAGAAAACGGTGTTTTACTTTTTTCTTCTGACTTCCCAGATGATATGCACCTATCACACCTGCCATCAACAGGATAGCCAGCAATTTCGACTCCAAGCAGATAAGTTGAAAAGAGTGAAATCCCAACCTGTTTTGGCAATATTGCTTCCTTATCAGAGGTGATTGTTTGTATATTCTTCAATGCGAAGATCAGGTTGACAAGCAAAACAGCTGCAAGTATTGATGGAATGATCCACATGCGTGGTCTGAGCCATTTCTTTTCAGCTTCCCTTTCAAGTCCGATATTTAGCATCATTGTCACAAAAATGAAGAGGACCATTATGGCGCCTGCATAAATTATTACCTCCAGGGCTGCAATAAATGGAGCGCTTAACAGATAAAATATTACAGATACGGCTAAAAGAGATAATATCAGGTAAAGCAATGAATGAATTGCATTCCTTCCTGAAATTGCCATAACCGTTGAAATTATTGCAACAGCTGCCGCTATATAGAAAAATACATCCATAATATTCTGATTTTAGATTATGGCAATAGTTCTTTTATGTCAACCGGTTTCTCTTCATTGTCACCTTCTCCTTTTCCTTTTACTCCCATGTCGACACCGGCATTTTTATAGAAGTTATATCCATGATATTTTCCTTCACCGCTGATAAGCAAATGTTCCTTTTCATAAACCATATTCTGTCTGTCATACTCTGCCATCTCAAAATCAGGAATAAGCTGAATGGCATAAGTCGGACAAGCCTCTTCACAGAATCCGCAGAAAATACATCTTGAAAAATTGATCCTGAAAAACTCAGGGTATCTCCTGTCCTGCTTCATCTTCTGTTGCCTGAAGTGCAATGCAATCAACAGGACAGGCAGCTGCACAGAGATAACATGCAACACATCTCTCCTTCTTCTCCGCATCACGGGTAAGAACAATCCTTCCCCTGTAACGTGGTGCAAGATATGGCTTAACTTCAGGATATTCCACAGTTTCAGTTTTATGAAACACATGAAGAAAAGTAAGCCACATACTGCGAAGAATGCTGATCATAACTTAAATATTCTATTTCAAAAATATCAAGTAATGCACCGGTTATCAAAAGATTAAGCAACGACAATGGCAATAAAATCTTCCATCCAAGCTCCATCAGCTGATCATATCTTGGCCTGGGCAATGATGCCCTGAGCAGGATAAACACACAGATAAAAAAGAAGGTCTTGAATAAAAACCAGAATACAGGAGGAAGAAATGAAGGTCCCAGCCAGCCACCGAAAAACAGGGTGGCAATAAGAGCAGAAATAAGTGTAATACCAAGATATTCACCCACAAAGAACATCCCGAATTTCATACCGGAATATTCCGAATGGTAACCGGCAATAAGCTCTCCTTCAGCTTCCGGAATATCGAAAGGGCAGTCTGTGAGTCTCAGCAATTCCTGCAATAAAGAACACAATGAATCCGACAAACTGAGGTATAAAGAACCAGCCACCTCTTCTGTGCTTCAACTATCGAACAAAGACTGAAGCTGTCAGCCATCATTACAACACCCATCAGGGAGAGTCCCATGAACACCTCGTATGTCAGCATCTGTGCGGAAGCTCTCATGGCTCCGATTAATGAATACTTATTGTTTGATGCCCATCCGCCCAGAACAATACTGTACACTCCGAGTGATGAATTGCCAAGAAAAAACAGTATCCCGATGTTTGAGTCAAATACATAAAACGCCGGACCAAAAGGTACAACAGCAAATGTCAGCAGTATTGTTACCATAAGTATTCCGGGAGCAATAACAAATACCGGCCGGTCTGAAAACGGAGGCACCCAGTCCTCCTTGAAAAATAGTTTTATTGTATCAGCAATTACCTGTCCGAGACCAAACGGTCCGACACGATTAGGACCGAGCCTGTCCTGCCAGACTGAAAGCAGCCTGCGTTCAACCCATATCAGTCCTGCTGCAATTGTCAATGCTATTAAAAGTACTCCCGCTATTATAAAGACATATTTCATGAACAACCAGGTTATAGTTTATGAAATTTACCCTTACCCGGAATATCGACAAATGGCATTCCGGGTAAATTTACAGACAAACCCGCCAATCCATTCTGAAGACTATTCTCAATTTTAACTTTTAATTTCAGGCTGATTCCTGAGATTTCAAGCTGAACAGAATCACCATCCTTCAAAGAAAATAATCCTGCATCATTCTGATTCATCAGAACAAAAGGTGGTTCAATTTTCTGCAGCATTGAAGCGACCTGCTGAACTAAGCTCTTCACTTCCGAAGATCCTCCATACAGGAACAATCAGCCATTCATTCTTTTCAACTTCTGTAAGAACCGGGCTGCTGCTTAAAATAAACATTTCTTATTTGTCCCGGGTGGTTCAATAAGCCTTATCCCGGGGTCGCCACCCTTCAGTGATGCATCAGGCTCATCGAGATAATTATACATTGCCTGCACAGAGTTCCATCCCGGTGTCCAGTAAAACGGAACCAGCGATGAAGGCGGATTTTCCTGCTGACCCTCCATGCTGAATGCCAGCGGGGAATCATGATCCTGTGGAAGTTTTGGTTCACTTACAGCAATATTTGCATTCATTGCAGTCCTTCCGCTATAACGGATTGTCTGTCTTGGGATCTTCGCATTAAGCATCCTGAAATCTGCACCAGGCATATAATTCTTTAATCCTGAGAAGACCGGCAATTCATCAGACATAGATTCAACAATATCATCGAGACCTTTCCATGATTTTTCAGGATCCATATCCCTGAATTTCATAAGCTCCACTAACCAGCGCCAGCTCTCCCTGTACCTGGCTTTCAGTGGTTAATCGCTTTATAATAACGCTGAGCACGACCTTCATTGTTTACAAGTGTACCTTCCGACTCTGCAAATGTTGCCAGCTGGCAATACAATATCAGCTTTCAGTGTTGTTCTGTTAATAAGATGGTCGAGAACAATTACCTGTCTGCTTCTTCTGAAAAGTTCATTGACTGATTCTTCATCTGCCCTTCTGTACAAATCATTTTCAAGTACAATAAGTGTGTCAATATCTGCTTTGATTCTTCCATGAGACCAACATCTTCAAATGATTTGCCGGGAAGTAATGACAGACCCATACTATTGCATTCAGGTAAAACCATGCTGAGCATTACATTTGAACCTGCAGATAAAAGTGCAGTTGCTAATATTCAATGCTGCATAAAGTAATCGCCTCATCGCCGCTGCTTATCCCTGAAATTATTAAAGGATTCTTTGCATTTTTCAATGTAAGTGCAATCTTTTCTGCCAGCTTACTGTATATCCTGTATTTCATGTTTTGCAGCAGGGCTTTTATTGTCAATGCTTCTGGAAACTGCAAAACCAAAATCTGCCAGATGCATCAGGAGATCCATGAAACATCTCTTCTGCAATTTCATCAAGAGAATCGGCAAATGAGGTTGACAATAAACAAAGGACTTCTGAGTTCCTGTGCCAGTTCTCTGACAGGTGCATCATTCCATAACGGAATACCTTTTTCCTTCGCCTGCTTCGTCAGGGACATTTCGAACTGCCTGTCTCAAAGCAAGTGCAATCATCGGTGCAGTATTAGTCAGATCTTCTCCAAGGACCAATATTGCATCAGCCTTTTCAATCTGTTTCAAGGGAAGGAGTCACTACACCGCTTTCCTGCAGGAACTTTAATAACTGTTCCGGTTAACTGATATTCATTTTTTGAAATGCCATGGTAAAAATTCTCCTCTCCAACAAGTGACATTAACGCAAAGTTCGATTCTAATGGATGCCCTGGGAGAACCTATTCCAATAATCTTTTTCTCCTTTGATAACGACTGTTCCGAGATAATGAGATCAGCTTGTTCTATCTCTCTGCAGGTTCCTGGTTCATCTCTTTTGCCGGACGAATCTGAATATTCCTGATCCGCTTTTCGATCATTCACAAATTCGTATCCGAAGCGGCCCCTGTCACAAATAAAATATCCGTTCACAGCTCCATTGTACCTGCTCATTATACGCCTCAGCGATCCATATCGTTCACTGGCAATTGTATTGCAGCCGACACTGCAGTGTACACAGACTGAAGGTGCATTTGAGAGATCCCATTTCCGTGTGAAATGTTTTTTCAGTGTTTTATCAGTAAAAACACCGGTGGGGCATACTTCAACAAGATTACCGCTGAATTCACTTTCAAGTGGTCCATCCTCATGACGTCCAAAATAGACATGATTCCTCGAAGCAAAAACATTCAGATCCTTCCCTCCGGCATAATCCCTGTAAAACCTTACACACCTGTAACATTGAATGCAACGGTTCATCTCATGACTGATGAAAGGTCCAAGCTCCTGATTATTATAAGTTCTTTTAGGAAAATCATAACGTCTGTAATTATGACCGGTCATAATTGTCATATCCTGCAGATGACATTCTCCGCCTTCGTCACACACAGGGCAATCGTGAGGGTGATTGGTCATCAGGCTTTCAATTACAGCAGCCCTGAATGCTTTGGCTTCAGGATCGTCGACAGAAACTATCAGTCCATCAGTAACAGGCTCCATGCATGACATTACAATACGGCCTTTTGTATCATCCTTATCCCTGAATTTCTTTACAGCACACAATCTGCAGGCACCAACTGAGCCGAGGGCAGGATGGAAGCAGAAATGCGGGATATCGATCCCTGACTGAAAGAGCAAACTCGAGAAGATTCTTCTCGGGTTTCGCTTCATAATATTTTCCGTCTATCCTGATCCTGACCATTTTTACCTCCATGGACATTTTTTGTCAGTAATATGCTTTACGAAATCATCCCTGAAATATTTAAGTCCGCTCTGCAAGGGCTCAGCAGCTCCTGGTGCATGAGCGCAGAAAGTATTGCCCGGACCGAAAAATTTTGCATTGAATGCCAGAAGATCAAGGTATTCCATCTTGCCATTGCCCTCCTCGATTGATGCCAGCATTTTCTCTACCCAGGGAAGACCTTCACGGCATGGTGTGCACCAGCCACAGCTTTCAAGAGCAAAGAACTTTTCAATATTATGAATAAATGCAACCGGACAGGTTTTATCATCGAGGATAATCATTGTTCCTGTTCCAAGCCTGCTGCCTGCTGCAGCCATTGTTGAAAAATCCATTTTAACATCGAGATGTTCCTCGACAATAAAGTCGGTTGAGGCTCCGCCGGGCAAAGCTCCTCTGAATTTGTATCCGGGAGACATTCCTCCTGCATGTTCCTCAATAAGTTCCCTTACGGTTATTCCCAGAGGCAGTTCCCATGTTCCGGGATTTTTTACCCTGCCGCTTACTCCGAAGAGCTTGGTTCCACCCGTACCGGTCAGGCTCAGTGCTTTAAACCAGTCGGCGCCATTCTCAACAAGATGAGGAATCCAGCAAAGGGTTTCAACATTATTTACAACAGTTGGCCTGCCAAACAATCCACTGGTTGCAGGATATGGCGGCTTGGTCCTTGGAACAGCCCTCTTTCCTTCAAGCGAGTTAAGCAATGCTGTCTCTTCCCCGCAGATATACCGTCCGGCGCTTGAATGAACATACAGATCAAGATCAAAGCCCGATCCGAGAATATTTTTACCAAGATAACCTGCCTTGTAAGCTTCATCAATTGCTTTACGAAGCAATGCCTCAGCTTTCTTATAAGCCCAGCGAAGGAAAATATATGCTTTTTCGGCCTGAATGGCATAGGCTGAAATAATCATTCCTTCAATGAGCTGATGTGGATTACCTTCAAGAAGATATCTGTCCTTAAATGTTCCAGGTTCCATCTCATCTGCATTACAAACCAGATACCTTGGTTTCGAGCTCTCATCATCCGCTGGCATGAGGCTCCATTTAACTCCGGTAGGAAAACCTGCACCCCCTCGTCCGAGAAGATTTGAAGATTTTACAAGATTTGTTATTTCAGCAGGTGTCATGCTTTTCAGAGCTTTGCGCAGCCCGTCATATCCTCCAACCTTTCTGTAATCTTTCAGATCATAAGCAGCAGAGCCTGGTTTTATATGTTTGGTCAAAGGCCTTTCCATCTCTTGTCTATTTATAACGCATCAGCAATTCATCAATCATTTCTATCGTCAGCCTGTTGAAGTGATCATTATTTATCATCATTGCAGGTGCATTATCACAGTCACCAAGACACGAGTTGGGAAGCAGGGTGAATCTTCCGTCAGGTGTGGTACCTCCGAAAGCTGATACCAAGCTTCTTTGAAATATAGTTGTAGAGCGATTCGTATCCCATTATCATACAACTTACACTGTCGCAGATAAGTATTACGTTCCTTCCAACCGGTTTGCGGTAGATCCTGCTGTAAAATGTAGCAACACCATCGACCTCTGCAATTGAAATGCCAAGGAGTTCCGCAATATCCTTTACAGATTCATCTGAAACCCATCCCCGGTGTTTCTGAACAATTTTTAAAGCATCGATACAGGCCACAGCCGGATACGGATATTGATTAATCTCCTTCTGTATCTCCTTTATTTCTTCTTTCGTCAGCATAGATCATTCAGCTATATGAAATATGTTGAAATAAATTGAAATATTCTTCTTCACAAATTATCCTTTAACTATTATAAAAATCTAACAATCATTTTATCAATAACCCTGAAGCTTATCTGTCGAGGTCAGCTAAAACAAAATCCATTGCACCCAGAATAGCAAGCAGATCAGGTATTGTGTATCCTTTGGCAATAAATGGAAGCATCTGCATATGCGGGAAAGAGGGTGTCCTGATCCTGGAACGGTATGATGAGGTACCTCCGTCACTTATAAGATAATAACCATTGCTCCCCTTTGCTGCCTCAATTGGTACCATAGCTTCCCCTTCAGGAATTACAGGACCCCATGAGACTCCCACAAAATGGGTGATAAGAGTTTCAATATCTGTCATGGTTTTGTCTTTTACCGGCGGTATTGCAAGAGGATGATCCGATTTGTAATGTCCGGCAGGCATATTATTTATGCACTGCTGAATGATACGCAGACTCTGCCGCATCTCCTCCATACGCACAAGGGCTCTGTCGTAGCAATCACCATTTTTCCCCAGAGGAATATCAAATTCAAATTTTTCAATACCTGAGTATGGCCTTTTCTTGCGGTAATCCCAGTCATAACCCGGCAGCCCTGAGCCCTGAACCTGTTAATCCCCATTCGATTGCCTCCCGGGCAGTATATACACCGATTCCAATTGTACGTGCTTTTAAGATCCTGTTTTTCAGAACAATATTATCAAATTCCCTGAGCCTTGCCGGAAGATAGTTTACAAACTCCTGCATGAGCTTTTCCCATCCATCAGGCAGATCATGAGCAACACCTCCGATCCTGAACCACGAAGGATGCATACGGCCACCTGTAATTGCAGCAACTATATCAAAGATCCTCTCCCTGTCATTGAATGCATAAAAAACCGGAGACAACTGTCCAAGGTCCTGGGCAAATGTACCCAGCCATACCAGATGGCTTGCAATCCTGAAAAGCTCGCTCATCATAATACGGATCACCTGTGCCCTGTCAGGGATCTGAATGCCGGCCAGTTTTTCGACTGAAAGAAGGTATGCAAGGTTATTCATAACCCCGCTCAGATAATCAATACGATCGGTATACGGAATAAATGTATGCCACGATTGTCTTTCTCCCATCTTCTCTGCTCCCCGGTGATGAAATCCTATATCCGGAATTATGTTTACAATATCTTCACCATTCAGCTGAAGTATCAGTCTTAACAAACCATGAGTGCCCGGGATGCTGGGGCCCAATATTCAGAAACATGAAGTCACTGTCTTCACTGCTTGTTTCAAGTCCGTATTCTTCAGGATTGAACTTAAGATTTGCATCCTCCATCATCCCTCAACTGATCTGTCAGAACAAAAGGGTCAAGATCTGTGGCCCTGGCTGCATGCTCTTTCCTTAAAGGATGACCCTTCCAGGTCTTTGGCATCAGTATCCTGTTCAGTTTTGGATGACCAGTGAAATTGATACCAAACATATCATATACTTCACGCTCATACCAGTTTGCTGATTCCCAAACAGTTGTTATACTTGGAATATTTAAATCACCATCTTTGAGAGCAACCTTTATCCTGATATCCTCATTCCTGTCAAATGAAGTAAGATGGTAAACAACTGAAAAATCGCTGACAGGCTGTCCGTTCCTCCTGGTTCGTGTCCGTTCATCAATTGCTGTAAGATCATAAAGCATTCTGTATGGGCAGAGTAACTTCGCTTTTCAGATATTTCAACAGCTGAATCAGATTATTCGCTGTTATCCATATTGTAGGAGTTCCATCTATGGTCTGCTGATTATAAATGATAATATGTTCACCAAATTCAGATCCCAGTTCAGAAATAATATCACGATTGCCTGCAGTCATCCAAATATTTTAAATCCAGAGATTGTATTAAATTTCATTCATCGGACGCAGAGTCTCCATTTTGGATCGTTCTTCCATTTTTCTATCCCGCATCGATATCTTTTCAGCTTTATGAATTCCCTGAGGTCCGATGACCCAGCTGAAAGGACGCTCCTCCTTTCCAACTGATTCCCTCAGCAACAGTAGTCCTTCAAGAAAAGCATCGGGACGGGGAGGACATCCTGATACATATACATCAACGGGCAGAAACTTGTCAACCCCCTGAACAACACTATATATATCGTACATTCCTCCTGAATTTGCACACGATCCCATTGAGATAACCCATTTTGGGGCCATCATCTGGTCATACAATCTCTGTATTACAGGAGCCATTTTAAGAAACACAGTACCTGCAATGACCATCACATCAGCTTCCCGCGGTGTTCCGCGGATAACCTCACCGCCAAACCGTGCAATATCATACCTGCTTGTAAGTGCAGTAGCCATTTCGACAAAACAGCATGACAGACCAAAACCGAATGGCCAGAGTGAATTCTTTCTTCCCCAGGAGATCATTTCATCAAGTTTGCCAAGTAAGACCGATCTGCGAATAGCATCATCGGCAAATGCCCGTCTCCGGCTTGGAATATCTGCCATCGGTCTATCATCATAGCTGATCTTCCTTTATCATGTTTTTATACTTCAGGATTTTCTTCCCGTCTGGCCCGAAATCAAGGGCCCCGATACTGAGTTCATAAATAAGCAGTATAACAAGTAATCCTATGAATATCAATATTCCTATATACCCGGCAAGTCCAAGTTCCCGGAATGATACAGCCCATAACATAATAAATGCAGCATCAAGATCGAAAATGACGAAAAACATTGCTATTATGTAAAAACCGGAAGAAAATCTGAGACGTGCATCACCTGTAGGAGGTATGCCGGATTCAAAAGGCTCATCAGTAGATTTTTCCTTATGGCGTTCTCCAAGAAAATAAGACAATACTATCATTGTCCCAACCAGGAAAATTACAGCTGATGGCGAAGACTAAAAAGGGCCAGAAAGTAATATTTTGAATCAACAGTATCATTTACAGTATTAAAATTAATACTCTATGTACACTACCTCTTCATTATCTCAGGAATCCGCCGCTAGTCTCTCTTTTAGATTATCTGATTACAAATTTATAAATAAACTGATCTTATTCAACTTATCAGAACTTAAAGTAACATTAAAAACAATTTAAAATAAATATTTCCAACCGAAGCTGAAAAGTGATTATATTTTATAAATTACATTCTTTGGCAAACAGGACAATCCATCATAAAAATTCTATAACTTTGATAGATTGAATATAACCTTAATCGTCTTCAAACCTTAAACAATCAACTCAATGAAACAAAAAACCGCTCCTCTGTTCCTTTCTGTTTTTCTTTGTCTTCTTCTGCTCTCATCATGTAAAACGAGTTATGGCCCGGATATTTACAAGCCGGATAACAGTTTTAAGGTTGTCGGTTATATCGGTGGCGGAAATTTTGGCAAGCTCGATTCAATTGAGCTTAACAAACTGACTTATCTGAACCTCGCATTCGCAAGTCCCGACAAAAATGGGTTTCTTGTAATGGACGACAATGCCGATGTATCTGATAGGTGTTAACAAAGGACATGCTGCAAATCTTAAAGTATTCATCTCCCTCGGCGGAGGCGGACGGCCTGATACGGTATTCTGGAAAGCAGCCCTGCAGACCACGGAACAGAAGCTCATTCATAAAGAAAATTGTGAAATATGTTGAAGAAAATAACCTCGATGGTGTGGATGTGGATATTGAAGGGAATCTTTTCCCTTACATAGGCTTCACCTATGGTCCTTTTGTAGTAGAGCTGAAAGAGGCTCTTCATGCCAAAGGAAAAGGTATGTCATGCGCACTTGGAGCTGTTGATCTGCGATGAGGTAGTTACCCAGGAAGCTCTTGAAGCATACGATTTTGTCAATGTTATGGTATATGACAAAACAGGCATATGGAGACCCGATGTTATTGGACCACATTCTCCCTTCTCCTTTGCGGAAGACGCTATAAAATACTATACGGTTGACAGAAAATTAGCTCCCTCCACGTATCACTCTCGGTCTTCCGTTCTATGGATTTGATTTCACACCTCCGGCCAGGTATATCGATTTTTCTGAAATAATTGCTACGGATATCGCAAATGCCTACAGGGATTCAATAGGAATGAGATACTACAACGGTATTCCGATGATAGCTCAGAAAACGGTGCTTGCAAAGAAATCATCCCTTGGCGGAGTTATGATCTGGGAACTGGCCTGTGATACCCGTGGCGACCTTTCACTTCTCAGGGCTATGGATCAGACCATCAAGGCAGGAGATTGTGCTGTTGCTGCATTTTTCAAAGATGAAGACGGGGATGGCTTCGGCAATCCTGCAAAACCATTCCAGGCCTGCACAGCACCGGAAGGATATGTAGACCAACATGAATGATACTGATGATACAGATCCAAAAGTACACCCATTAAAATAGGATTGTTTTTCCCCTGTTGAAGCTTTGTGTCTTTTGTGTTATTATGATTCAAACACAGGGGCACAAAGTTTTTCATAAAGGATTTTTTATTCTGACAATGATCAGGATCCCTGCAAAGGTTTTGATGCCGCTGCTGAACTTGTTCATCATTTTCTTTGTTATAAAAGCCGTGCAATCAAGGTACTTAAAAACTGTACTAAATGAAAATCACAAGGGTTACCGATAAGGTGACAAGGAAAATGTTTCTCGATACAGCAAGAATAATATATATGAATGATCCGGTCTGGGTCTGTCCCCTTGATGAAGACATTGAAGCAATATTTGACCCGGAAAAGAATACATATTTCAGACGGGGTGAAGCAGAAAGGTATATTCTTGAGGATGATTCTGCTAATCTTATCGGACAGAATAGCGGTTTTTATTGACAGGAATCTGGCCTGGTCATATGACCAGCCAACAGGAGGAATAGGATTCTTCGAATGCATAAACGATAAGAAGGCAGCCTTCCTGCTCTTCGACACTGCAAAGGAGTGGCTTGTCACAAAGAGGCATGGAAGCCATGGATGGCCCGATCAATTTCGGTGAGACAGATAAATACTGGGGACTGCTTGTGGAAGGATTTACTCACCCTTCATATGAAGTGCCATATAACCAGCCCTATTACAGGGAATTATTCGAATCCTACGGTTTTCTTACATATTACAGGATGGAAGGATTTCATCTTGACCTTAATAAACCAATGTCTGAAAGATTTCTGAAAATTGCAGAATGGATCACCTCCAAAGCCCGGATACGAATTCCGTCATTTCACATGGAAGGATCAAGAGAAATTTACGAATGACTTTGTAAAAGTCTATAATGAAGCCTGGTCCTCATTCAAGATAAATTTTGAACCTCTGGAGACTGAATATATTAACGCAGTTCTGAGTAAGGCAAAGATCCTGATAGATAAAGAATTTATCTGGCTCGCCATACTTTGAAGGAAAACCCATTGCAATATTTCTGATGTATCCTGATTTTAATCAGATACTTAAACACCTGAAAGGGAAAGATAAACCCCTTCACGCTTGATTAAAATACTCTATCTCAAAAAAAGAAAGACAATGACACGCCTTAAGGTTCTTGCTGATGGGAGTTATACCAAAATATCAGGGACTCGGAATAGAATCGGCTTTCATAATTAACCTGCTGAAAGTATTGAAGAAAAAAGAATCATTACAGGGAAGCTGAATTTTCATGGGTTGCCGATTTCAATCCGAAAATGAGAAAGATATTTGTCTCGGTCGGAGGTGTTCCTGCGAAACATTATATAACTTACAGATATCTGTTCGACAGGAAAAAAGAGTTTAAGCGTCATCCGATACCCGATATCAGGGCTTAGTTTTACTTAACCTCAGTGATCCTCTTCTGCACAGGCTGAGTCAGAATTATCGGAACCTGTTCAACAATAGTATTTGTATGAATCAAGTTCGAGCGCCCTGACTTCTGAAATGCTGATATGCTGAATCAGACGATGAAGGGTCAGAATAAAGTTTTCAGTGTTTGAAAGTTTGATATCACTCAACATAATCCGTTCAATAAGCACAAACTTGAAATCACCCGGCAAGCCGTACTTCTTCATTGAATCATAACCGCTGTCAAGCCTTATCTCATCTGATTTTACAATATCCTCCAGAACCTCCCTGAAATAAAGATTGATTTTTGTATCAACCTTAAATCCGATATGAAAATCCACCCGGATCAGAACACTCCGGGATTATATGATTAACCTTGTAATCAAACCGGTTAGGTTCATCTACCCTGTCGACATGCAACAACCAGTATCTGTCAGCTCTTTTGGGAAATTTATTGAACATCGAATAAAGCACCTTTGATTCAACCTGATCCTGCCTGTTTGCCTTAATAAGATAAACAAGGTTGGTGGCAAATTTTGGAACTGTCTCATCAGCTCTCAGATCATTGAAAAGTCCGACATAATTTGCAATATTGATAAATGAGATCCTCCTGTTTTTTATTTTCCTGCCGAAATACCAACCGAACATAATAAGGAAATAAAGAGTTGCAAGGAGCAATGTAAACCAACCTCCATTCTTGAATTTATCAAGGTTTGCAATCAGAAAGCTGCCTTCTATAGTCAGAAAGACTATCAGCACCGTAAGTGCAAACCTTTTATCGACACCACTCTTATATAAATAATGTGACAACAGGATTGTAGTCATTATCATGGTTATCGAAATGGCAAGGCCGTAAGCAGCTTCCATATTCGAAGATTCCCTGAAGAAAATTACAACAAGGCTGCACATTATCCAGAGCGACCAGTTGACAAATGGCAGGTATACCTGTCCCCTTACATAAGTGGGGTTCAAAATCCTTATTTTTGGCCAGAAATTGAGTGATACTGCTTCACTTATAAGTGTAAATGAGCCGCTTATCAAGGCCTGGCTTGCTATAATTGAAGCAACGGTTGAGATAATAATGCCTGTAAGCAGGAACCATCTTGGCATAATTGCAAAAAACGGTGTAACGCCCGAACCGGGTGTATAGTTCATCATCAGCCAGGCTCCCTGCCCGAAATAATTCAGCAGAAGTGTTGTTTTGACAAAGATCCATGAAACCCTTATATTCGAACGTCCGCAATGGCCAAGATCGGAATATAAAGCTTCAGCACCTGTAGTACAGAGGAAAACAGCGCCAAGCAGAATAAAACCTCCGGGATACTGAGTCAGAAAGGTTATCGCAAAAGCCGGATTAAGCGCACGCAATATATCAGGATAGTGTATCAGCTGTGAAAAACCGAGTACTCCGAGCATCAGAAACCATAGCACCATTGTCGGACCAAATGCTGCACCAACAATATTCGTCCCGAACTGCTGCATAAAAAATATTCCGGCAAATATCAGCAGAACGATTGGAATAACAGGTATTGACGGATTGAAAAGCTGCAAACCTTCAATCGAAGAGGTAACTGTAATTGCAGGAGTTATAACTCCGTCTGCAAGCAAGGCGCCCCCGCCTATCATTGTGAGTATTGCAGCCCACGTAGTCTTTTTTCTGATAAGTGCAAAAAGTGCAAAAATACCCCCTTCTCCCTTATTGTCAGCCCTCAGGGTTATGAGAATATATTTTACTGTTGTCTGAAGTGTAAGCGTCCAGAATATACAGGAGAGGGATCCGTAAATCAGAAGCTCATTGAAGGTGGCTGCGCTGTTGAGAATAGCCCTTACGGTATAAAGGGGACTGGTGCCAATGTCACCGAAAACAATGCCTAACGTAACCAGCAGTCCTGCAAAGGATAGTTTATTTATATCAAAATGATGTTTAGACTCTTTCATTCTGTCACCTATTGGATACGTTTAATCCTTAAACCTATCGGCTGGTCTATTGAAATCGGGACCTGCTCTTCAATTGTATTTGTTCCGTCAAGCTGCAGGGCCTTTATATCGGAGATGCAGAATAATCTTGAGAAGCTGTGCAGAGTAAGCGTAAAATTCTCAGCACTTGATAGCTTATAATCACGTAGCATAACCCTGTCTATCAGGACATATTTAAAATCTGCCGGCAATGCATGCTTCTTAAGAGAAGGGAAGCTGCTTTCAAGCTTTATCTTACCCGATTCAATCATATCCTCCAGTACTTCCCGGAAGTAGAGATTTATCCTGGGCTCCACCTTGAAACCAATATGAAAATCCACCCTTATCAAAATACCCGGGATAATCTGATTTACTTCATATTCAAACCTGTTGGGGTCATCAACCCCATCGACGTGAAGAAGCCAGTAGGTATCCGCCCGCTTCGGCTGTTTATTAAAAATCGAAAAGATCACCTTCGATTCCACCTGGTCATATCTGTTTGCCCTTATTATATAGACAAGATTGGTGGCGCACTTTGGAACAGACAGATCCTTTGAAAGATCCCTGAACATTTCGAAATATCTTATCAAGCGAGGTGAAGGTCACATATCTGTTTTTCAGCTTTCTGCCAAAATACCATCCATACATAACAATGAAAAACAACGACGCCATGAGCAGCGTGATCCAGCCTCCGTCATTGAATTTATGAAGATTGGCCACAAGAAAGCTTCCTTCTATTGTGAGATAACTGACAAATAACAAGCACCACAAACCTGTGATTAACACCTTTCTGGTACAGATAAAAGGTCAGAAGAAACGTGGTCATCATTTCAGTAATTGTTATAGCCAGTCCGTAAGCAGCTTCCATATTGGCTGACGCCTGGAAAAGAATCACTACAGTACTGCAGGCAATCCAGAGGTACCAGTTTACGAACGGGATATATACCTGGCCTTTGTTGAGAGTCGGGTTTATCACCCTTACCTTTGGCCAGAAATTTAGTGAAACTGCCTCCTTAATAATTGTGAATGAGCCGCTTATAATCGCCTGACTGGCTATGATTGCAGCAGCCGTCGCAATTATTATTCCCGGCAATAAAAACCATTTGGGCATAATTGCATAAAATGGATTTACTCCTTCTCCGGGATATCCGTTTGTCAGTAACCATGCACCCTGTCCGAAATAATTCAATAAGAGCGAGATCTTGACAAAGATCCAGGAAACCTGAATATTTGCCTTTCCGCAATGTCCAAGATCAGCATACAATGCCTCGGCTCCTGTAGTACACAGAAAAACCGCCCCCAGAAGAATAAATCCTCCGGGATACTGTTCCAGAAAGCGGTAGGCGTAAACCGGATTAATAGCTCTCAGAATGTCAGGATGATAAACCAGCTTCGAAATCCCGAGCGTTGCAAGCATTGAAAACCATACAACCATTATCGGACCGAAAGAGCTTCCCACTACAGTCGTTCCAAACTGCTGTACAAAAAAGATCACTGCAAAAATAAAAAGAACTATTGGAACAACCGGAATATCAGGATTATAAAGCCTTAACCCTTCAATGGAGGAAGTAACTGTAATTGAAGGTGTTATGACTCCATCAGCAAGTAATGCCGAGCCTCCGAGCATTGTCAGGATTGCTGCCCATGTCGGCTTTCGCTTTAACAATGCAAAAAGAGCAATGATTCCTCCTTCGCCCTTATTATCAACACTGAGTGCAATAAGAATATATTTTGTGGTTGTCTGCAGTGTAAGTGTCCAGAAGATACATGATAAAGATCCGTACAGGAGTTGATCATTGAATTCTGTGCCTCCCCTCAGAATTGCCTTCATAACATAAAGAGGACTCGTCCCGAGATCTCCAAAGACGATTCCGAGTGTGACTATCACACCAATAGCTGAAAGCTTCTTTATATCCACATGCTTTTCCTGAGCTTCCATTTTCACTTAATCATTATCTCAAAAAAATTGAACAAAAACGGCCAAAGTTAGTAATTATAAATATTTTAAGGGTTAGCACCACAGGAATAATTTTATTAATAAATGTATCTTTGACACCATTCAGAAAAACAATTGATTCAACAGAAATATTATTTTCGGAAATATGAAAATGAAATATTACAAGCTAATTTATACTCTGCTGATAATAACCTTTATAAGCAGTTTTGGAACGGCAAAAAGCCAGACCCCACACTACCGGCTGAAAAACTTTCACTGCTTTTTATCGGCGACATCATGGGACATGATGAACAGATCTGGTCAGCAGAAAACAGGGAGACACACACATTCAGTATGATGATGTTTTCAGTTATATAAAACCTGTCTATATCGGAAGCTGATATTGCAATAGCCAATTTTGAAGTAACACTTGCCGGGCCTCCCTATATGGGATACCCGCAGTTCAGTTCCCCTCCTGCCCTTGCAGCAGCCTGTAAAAATGCCGGCATTGATTATATGGTAACAGCAAATAATCATGCTGCCGACAGGGGCAGAAAAGGAATAGAAGGCACAATAACAAGGCTCGACAGCCTGGGAATCCCGCATACGGGAACATTCCTTAACTCCTCATCCCGTGATAGTCTCTACCCCTTAATGATCAAAAAGAACGGAATATCACTTAGCGCTGCTTAATTATACCTATGGCACCAACGGCATAAATGTGCCTGAACCTGTAATTGTCAATCTTCTTGACAAGAATATTATTACAGCAGATATTAAGAAAGCTAAAAGCAAAAACCCGGATATCACAATTCTTTTCCTACACTGGGGCACTGAATATGATACAGTACCATCAAAAAGCCAGACTGACCTGGCGGAGTATTTCTTCTCGCTTGGAGTGGATTTAATAATTGGTTCACATCCCCATGTACTGCAGAAGATGGTATGGTCAAAAAATGTAAGCGGAGGAAAAGATGGAATTGTGGTATACTCCATGGGCAATTTCATTTCAAACCAGAGAAAACCAAAAACAGACGGAGGGGCTATAGTAAGGATAGAATTTAAAAGGAGCGGCAAAGAATTTAAAATTTCAGATGCAGGCTATCTATCTTACATGGGTATATACACCGATAGAGAAGTACAGGAAGAAATTCTTTATCCTTCCATGTTCACAGTTTGAAAATAAATCTGATTTCTTCAGCAAACCGGACGAATACACACAGATGAAGAATTTCATCAGGGATGCAAGATCGCTCCTCTACAAGCAAAACATAAATATAAGGGAGATGATCTATAACGGGATCGGCTGGATGTAGTCAGAAAGAATGGTCATTTGGCCTGCGCCGTCATTCAATGGTCATTGCGCTTGCGCGTCATTCAATGGTCATTTGGCCTGCGGCCGTCATTCAATGTCATTTGCGCTTCGCGCGTCATTAGATTATAGAAACAGACAATAAGTGACAATCAAATGACTACTGAATGACTATTTAATGACTACTGAATGACTACTGAATGACTATTGAATGACTTCCGGCTTCCGGCTTCCGACTTCAAAAGATAATATTCACAATCTTTCAATTAATAAATAGAATTCAAATAAATTATCTCGATTTTTATAAATATAATTGCATAATGATTGGTGTTATCATAGTTTTTATAAACTAAACAGATGGATAGTTCCATAGCACTTCTTTCAGTCACAGCGGTCTCAATCGGTTTCATTCATACAATACTTGGGCCTGACCATTACCTGCCATTCATTGTACTGAGCCAGGCAAGGAAATGGAGCCTGAAAAAGACAATGACTGTAACATTCTTCTGCGGCATGGGACATGTCACTGAGTTCAGTTGTACTGGGGCTGGTGGGAATAGGTGTGGGCATATCTGTTACAAAACTGGTGTCGGTCGAATCATTCAGGGGAAATATCGCGGCATGGTTGTTTATTGCATTCGGACTCGTTTATATGATTATAAGCATCAGGAATCTTATAAAAAACAGAAAACATACACATTCTCATTTTCATGTTGGCGGAGAAAAACATTATCATGAACATGACCATCATAAGGATCACACTCATATTCATCAGGAGGAGATGGCTAATACCACTCCATGGGTTCTGTTCCTGATATTTGTATTTGGCCCGTGTGAACCGCTGATCCCAATACTGATGTACCCTGCTGCCCAACATAATATCCCGGGATCTGTCATGGTTTCTGTCATATTTTCTGCAGTCACAATCGGCACAATGATGTCTATCGTGTTTGCCTTCAAAGTGGGACTGAATAAGATCAATCTCAAGCCAATTGAAAAATACAGCCACCTGATTGCAGGAGCAATGATCTTTTTCTCAGGACTTGCAATTCAGTTTCTGGGTTTGTAGTTACTTCTTTTTCGTACATTTGCAAAAAATCAGATGATGAATTACGATTATAATACACAGAGGAAGAGGATGGCATTACCTGAATACGGCAGGAATGTCCAGAAGATGGTTGATCATATAAAGACCATTGAGGACAGGGATGAGAGAAACCGTGCTGCAAAGACAATAATTCAGATTATGGGAAATCTGAACACTCATCTGCGTGATGTTGGTGATTTCAAACATAAATTATGGGATCACCTCTCGCTGATTGCAAATTTTGAACTTGATATAGATTCACCCTACCCTGTCCCTGAACCTTCAAAGTTTGTTGAAAAGCCAAAACAGGTACCCTACCGGCAGGGAGAGATAAGATATCTTCATTATGGAAGGATAATTGAGCTAATGATAAATGCTGCATCAGAAATGGAAGATGGCGAGGAAAAAGAATATTTTACAAACCTCATTGTCAACCAGATGAAGAAGTCGTATATCACATGGAACAGAGGCCAGGTTGCAGATGAAGTGATAATCGGCGATATGAAGCTCTTATCAAAGGGAAGGCTGAAAATGACAGACGGAGTAAAAATTCTTGAGGTAAAAGAACTTATTCCGGCAGTTAAAAGAAAACCGCAGGGAAAACCTCATAATAAACAGCAGAATAAACCATACAATAAGAAAAAAGGTTACGTCAGACACTAATGGGTACTTTTATCGTCCATGGGGGAAAATCACTCAGGGGAGAAATAACACCGCAGGGAGCAAAGAATGAAGCATTGCAGGTTATCTGCGCTGCACTCCTTACCGGAGAAAAAGTCACCCTGAAGAATCTGCCCGATATCAGCGACGTAAACAAACTCATTGAACTGATGGGCTGCCTGGGAGTAAAAGTAACCAGGGAGTCTGAATCAATTACAAGTTTCGAGGCGATTGATATAAATCTCGATTATCTTCAGACAGACGAATTCAGGATCCAGAGCTCCAGCTTACGGGGATCAATAATGATTGTGGGACCTCTTCTGGCCAGATTCGGAAAAGCCTTTATTCCGAAACCCGGCGGCGACAAGATAGGACGCCGAAGGGTCGATACTCACTTCATCGGTTTCCAGAAACTTGGTGCCATTTTCGAATTCGATACCTCAGATCCCTTCTTCAAGGTTGAAGCCGCCACTGCTCACAGGCACTTATATGCATCTCGATGAAGCCTCAGTGACCGGTACTGCAAATATAATAATGGCGGCAGTACTTGCAAAGGGACGTACAACCATCTATAATGCAGCCTGCGAACCATATATTCAGCAGCTCTGCCGGATGCTTGTTAAAATGGGAGCCACAATAAGCGGAATAGGATCAAATCTCCTTTATATTGATGGCGTAACAAGCCTGCATGGCTGTGAACACACAATCCTGCCCGATATGATCGAGATAGGATCATTTATCGGTATGGCAGCAATGACAGCATCCGAGATAACAATCAAAAATACAGCATACGATCAGCTGGGAATCATACCTGATTCATTCAGGCGGCTGGGGATAAAGCTGGAAAGAAGAGATGATGATATCTATATTCCAAAACAGGAGCACTATGAAATTGAAACCTTTATAGACGGATCAATTATGACAATTGCAGATGCAATCTGGCCCGGACTAACACCCGACCTGCTGAGTGTATTCCTTGTAACGGCCACACAGGCCAAAGGAGCTGTTCTTATACATCAGAAAATGTTTGAAAGCCGTCTTTTCTTCGTTGATAAACTGATCGATATGGGCGCTCAGATAATTTTATGCGATCCGCACAGGGCAACTGTTATCGGACAGGATAAAATGATAACACTCAAGGGGACCGTCATGTCCTCGCCGGATATAAGAGCCGGAGTTGCACTGCTTATTGCAGCACTCTCTGCTGAAGGTAAAAGCGTAATTCATAATATAGAACAGATCGACCGTGGCTATCAGAATATTGACACTCGGCTCAATGCACTCGGAGCTGATATCCAGCGAGTATACAATAATCTGAAAGTTGAAAGAAAATTGCAGCGGGCACAAAAATTTTGTGCCCCTACTGCCAATTTGTCAATATATTGCTGTTGGCAGGTATTTTGTTAAACATTGAGTTATAACTGAAACAGAGTGAGTGATGATGAAGAAAAAAGCAAAGGAACAGGAAGAATTTAAAGATGAATCTGTCAATAAAACAACTGATAATAAACAACATAGTCATAATCCTGAGAATAATGCCGGAATCGATCAGGAAAACTCCGTTTCATGGGATACTACCGGTGCTTCAACAGAGGCGTCAAATGGAGATCATCAGCCATGGCTGACAAAGTTGTATCTGAAGGTAAGGTTGCAGAAGAAAAATTGGCAGAAATGCAGGATAAATATATCACGGCTTTCCGCAGAATTTGATAATTACAGGAAAAGAACACTGCGTGAGAAGATGGAATTGTCAAAATATGCTGCAGAAGATCTTTTCCTTAAAATCCTGCCTCTCATGGATGATTTTGACAGGGCTCTCTCACATATGGAAACAGCAACTGACTGTGTTGCAATGAAAGATGGTATTGATCTGATATACAATAAATTTTCTGAATTTCTGAAACAAAACGGGATTAAGGAGATTGAAGCCTTGAATATCGGTTTCGATGTTGAACTTCATGATGCAATAGCAAAGGTTCCTGTTCAGGAAGAGGAGAAAAAAGGAAAAGTCGTTGATGTTGTGCAGAAGGGATATTATATCCGGGATAAGGTATTAAGACACTCTAAAGTAGTTGTTGGTGAATAAGATACTAATAAATATACAGAATTTGAATCAGGTGGCTGAATTAAAATAAAATTAAGAAGGATGGGAAAAAGAGATTATTATGAAGTTCTCGGAGTATCAAAAGAGGCCACAAAAGAGGAGATTAAAAAAGCATACAGGAAACAGGCACTGAAGTTTCATCCTGATAAAAACCCGGGCGATAAAAAATCTGAGGAGAATTTCAAGGAGGCTGCTGAAGCCTATGAAGTTCTAAGCAACGAGGAGAAAAAAGCCCGTTATGACCGTTATGGCCATGCCGGAATGGGAAACTCAGGAAATGGTTTCAGCGGACACGGAATGACAGTTGAAGATATATTCTCATCATTCGGTGATATTTTTGGTGATGCTTTTGGTGGTTTCGGAGGATTCGGAGCAGGAGGCGGAGGAGGAAGAAGAGGTAAAAGAGTCAGCAAGGGCACTAACCTCAGGGTAAAGGTTAAACTTACGCTTCAGGAAATAGCAACCGGTACTGAGAAAAAAATAAAGGTTACAAAGTATGATACCTGTGATACCTGCAATGGCACAGGTGCAGCTGATGCATCAAGCCTGTCAACCTGCACGACATGCCATGGATCAGGACATGTAACACGGATTACAAATACAATGCTTGGACAGATGCAGACAACCTCTGCATGTCCGACCTGCGGTGGTGAGGGCAAGACAATAACAAAAAAATGTACTAGCTGCTATGGAGAAGGTATTGTTCAGAAAGAAGAGATCATTAAAATCAATATACCTGCAGGAGTAGCTAAAGGAATGCAGATGACAGTAGGCGGAAAAGGAAATGCACCCAGAAGAGGCGGTATAAACGGCGACCTGCTTGTAGTATTTGACGAAGAGGAACATCCGGACCTGATAAGAGAGGGTAATGACCTCATATATAATCTGTTTGTAAGCATACCAGATGCAGCTCTCGGCACCCATGTTGAAGTGCCGACAGTTGAAAATAATGTAAAAATCAAAATTGAACCGGGTACCCAGCCCGGTAAGATTCTCAGATTAAGGGGAAAAGGATTGCCCGAAGTAAATGGCTACGGCAGAGGCGATCTGCTTGTAAATGTGAATGTATGGATCCCAAAAAATATGACAAGGGATGAGATGAAGGTCTTTGAGAAGTTCAGGGAATCCGAATCTTTCACTCCGAAACCCGACAAAAACGACCGTGGATTCTTCGACAGAATGCGAGGGTATTTTGAATAATACTAAGTATCTGTTCCTGAACAGGCGAAGCCGGGTTAGCGCCGACTTGTAACCGGTGCTAAAAATAATAAATCCAGTTAGCGCCGATTTGTAATCGGTGCTATAAATGATAAATTCAGTTAGCGCCGATTATGTAATCGGTGCTATAAATAATAAATGCATTATTTCCACTCTTGCTTTCGGCACGGATTGCAAATCCGCGCCAGCTTTTCTATCCCGGACGCAGAGAGTTTCACGGAGTTTATTTATATTTACACTTCATAATCAAATCTAACCAATTTCCCTTATGGCACTTTTTGAAGCTGCAAATGTCACAAAAAAATACGGTGACCAGCTGGCCCTCGACAGGGTCAGCATATCTGTCCCTGAACAATCCATTTATGGACTGCTGGGACCTAATGGCGCCGGGAAAACAACACTCATAAGAATCATCAACCAGATAACAGGACCTGATTCCGGTGAGCTCTATCTCAATGGCAAAAAACTTATGCCTGATGATGTTCAGTCAATCGGTTACCTGCCTGAAGAAAGAGGTTTATACAAGAAGATGAAAGTCGGAGAACAGGCCCTTTATTTTGCACAGCTGAAAGGACTCTCAAAGGCTGAAGCAATGAAAAGGCTCAGATACTGGTTCAAGAAACTTGATATCATCGACTGGTGGGGGAAAAAAATAGAGGAATTATCAAAAGGAATGGCTCAGAAAGTGCAGTTTGTCACAACTGTCCTGCACGAACCAAAACTAATCATCTTTGATGAACCATTTACAGGCTTTGATCCACTGAATACCAACACAATAAAAAAAGAGATACTCTTCCTGAGGGAGAGAGGTGCAACAATTATTTTTTCGACACATAATATGGAATCTGTTGAAGAACTCTGCGACAATATCACACTTATTGATAAGGCAAAGACACTTCTTGAAGGAAGCGTCAATGAGATAAGAAGCCAGTGGGCAGCAAATGAATATGACCTGGTATTTGACGGAGATGTTAAAATTGAAGGAAACGGCCATTATAATATCCTGAATCAGAAACAGGAGGGCAACAAAAGCATTATACGGCTTAAAACAATCAGCAGTATAAAAACAAATGAAATCCTTCAGACAATAATGAAATCAGGTAACCTGATCTCCTTTAATCCGGCCCTGCCATCAATGAATGAGATATTTATCAGGGTAATTGAAAACCGAAATTAATAAATTCAGTAACATCTCAAGCTCCATATTATGAATAAGATATCTGTCATCATTAAAAGAGAATATGTCACAAGGGTAAGAAAAAAATCCTTTATAATAATGACTCTTCTTGCACCGATCCTGATGGCCGCAATTGTAATCCTTCCTACAGCCCTGATGATGAACCAGGAGGGCGAATTCAAGAAAATTGCAGTAATTGAGGATAACTCCGATCTTTTCAAAGGCGTAATAAAAAATACAAAAGATGCCGAATTCGTTTATCTTCAGAATGTTAAAGTTGAAGATCTTCAAAAGACATTTGAAAGTGCAGGATATTACGGCATACTATATATTTCACCTGAACTGATAAATGTTCCGAATGCCGTACAGCTGATCTCAAAGCAACAGCCTCCTATAGGTCTGCTTCAGCATATCGAGAATTCGCTTAAAAAGGAGATCGAGAGGCAGAAGCTTCTCGCATACAAGATTGATAATCTCGATGAGATAATGAAAAATATTGAGACAAATGTATCTGTACAGACCAAAAAAATTGATGAAACAGGTGCGGTAAAGGGCACCAGCACAGGAATAGCCATGGCTCTGGCATATTTATTCGGATTCCTGATGTATATGCTTGTCTTCATCTTCGGAGCCCAGGTTATGAGAGGTGTAATTGAAGAAAAAACAAGCAGGGTCGTGGAGGTAATTATCTCCTCGGTAAAACCTATTCAGCTCATGATGGGCAAAATAATAGGTATCGCACTTGTTGGTCTCACACAGTTCTTTATCTGGATCTTTCTTACAATTGCCATTGCCACAGTTCTGAAAACCACTATCCTGCCAAAAAATAACATTTCTGAAATTACCCAGTCTATCCCACAGAGCATGATGTCGGCAGATACCCAGGCTGCAGTGGCAGCACAGAATGCAAAAGTATCACCTGAACTTGCTGAATTCTCAAAGATGTTCGACAATGCCATGAACCAGCCATGGGGACTGATAATATTCTGTTTTGTATTTTATTTCATCACAGGATATCTTCTCTATGCCTCTGTTTTTGCAGCAATAGGATCTGCCGTTGATAATGAAACAGAGACACAGCAGTTTATGCTCCCGGTAACAATCCCGATAATTCTTGCACTGATGGTGGCCATCGGAACAATGCAAAACCCTGAGAGCTCACTATCCTTCTGGTGCTCAATGATACCGCTCACCTCTCCTATCGTGATGATGGCACGCATTCCTTTCGGAGTTCCAATGTGGCAGCTGGCAGTTTCGATGCTTTTAATGCTGGTTACATTTCTCGCGTTTGTCTGGATGGCAGCAAAAGTCTACAGAACAGGTATTCTCATGTATGGCAAGAAAACCTCGTGGAAGGAGATGTGGAAGTGGCTGAGGTATACGGGGTAGGCGAAAGGCTGAGGCGGAGGCGGAAGGCGGAAGGGGTGAGGAGTGAGGAATGAGAGATTGAGGACGTGAGGAGCTGAGGAGACTGAGGAACTGAAAACTCAGTGAAACTCCGTGGTTAAGAAAATTAAATTAGAAGAAATAATGTCAAAGATCCTTGTAATAGATGATGAAAGGGCCATCAGGAATACCCTGAAGGAGGTTCTTGAATATGAAAAACATGAAGTTGACCTTGCAGAAGATGGTCCCAAAGGTCTTGAAATGTTCGCCGCCAACTCATACGATATTGTTCTTTGCGATATCAAGATGGCTAAGATGGACGGCATTGAGGTTCTGGGTAAAATAGAGGAGATAACAACCGATATACCTGTAATAATGATATCCGGGCATGGCAATATCGACACTGCTGTGGAAGCCATAAAAAAAGGAGCTTACGATTTTCTTGAAAAACCTCTTGATCTGAACAGGCTGCTTATCACAATCAGGAATGCAATGGATAAGTCAACCCTTATCACTCAGACACAGGTTCTTAAAAACAAGGTGAGCAAAATGTATGAGATTGTAGGTAGCCTCCGATGCAATCGAACAGGTAAAAAGCATGATCGACAGGGTTGCTCCCACCGAAGCCAGGGTGCTGATAACCGGTTCGAATGGAACCGGAAAGGAGCTTGTTGCCCACCAGATCCATGAAAAAAGCAACAGGGCAAAAGGACCGTTTGTGGAAGTCAATTGCGCTGCAATACCTTCAGAACTTATTGAGAGTGAATTGTTCGGACATGAAAAAGGTTCATTTACTTCAGCCATAAAACAAAGGATCGGAAAATTTGAACAGGCAAACGGAGGAACTCTTTTTCTTGATGAGATTGGAGATATGAGTCTTTCTGCTCAGGCCAAAGTTCTGAGGGCCCTTCAGGAAAACAAAATTACAAGGGTTGGCTCCGACAAGGATATTCATGTCAATGTAAGGGTTATTACAGCAACAAATAAGAATATCAAAAAGGAGATTGAAAATAACGGCTTCAGGGAGGATCTGTATCACAGACTGAGTGTTATACTGATCCATGTTCCCAGTCTGAATGAAAGAGAAGAAGATATTCCGCTGCTTGCAGAACACTTCAATACTCTGATCTGCAATGAATACGGAATGAGCAAAAAGATCATTACAACGGATGCAATTGATGAACTTCGGAAGATCCAATGGACAGGAAATATAAGGGAATTCAGGAATGTACTTGAAAGACTTATCATCCTCTGCCCTAATGAAATTACCGGGAAAGATGTGCTTGCATATGCACGACCCGTCTCAGGAACAAGCAGTTAACACGACTCCCTAAGGAGGCAGTATACCTCCCCTGTGGGGGCAGGGGGGTTCTGAGTAAAAATCTATCGGGGCAGGGGGTAAAAACCGTAGCGGAGGCAGGGAATAAAAGTCACAGAGATAATCTAAAACATGTACCGGACAGAAAAAGACAGCCTTGGAGAAAAACAGATACCTGCTGATGCACTGTATGGGATCCATGCTATAAGGGCAAAGGAGAATTTCCCCGGAAATACATGTTTTTCCACTTGAATGGTATAAAGCTGTTGGCATAACAAAAAAAGCCTGTTACCTGACTTACAGGAAATTCCGTGATGCTGCGGTCAAAAAAGCTGGTCAGATCCCTCATTTGAGCATTATCGGAGATGAGATCCTCAATCCTCTCATAAATGCTGCAGGTGAAGTCTCGGAGGGCAACCATTTTGAACATTTTATTGTACCTGCCATACAGGGAGGTGCCGGCACAAGCATAAACATGAATATCAATGAGATAATAACAAATGCAGCACTTCTTAAATCCGGACATGGAATGTGGAAGATATACATATCATTGATCCCCTTGAACATGCAAATATTTTCCAGTCAACAAATGATGTGATCCCCACAGCTCTGACAGTTGCTGTAATGAAGCTTCTTCACTCGCTTGAGGAGAATATAAATATACTCAGACAAAAAGCTGAGAAGCTTGAAAAAGAAAACAGGGAAAAGCTTCGTCCCGGATATACACAGATGCAGGAAGCTGTTCCATCATCATTCGGATTGCTCTTCAGCACATATAATGAAGCACTCTCACGCGACTGGTGGAGAGTATCGAAATGTTCGGAAAGAATCAAACAGGTTAACCTGGGTGGTGGAGCTATCGGCACAGGTCTCTCTCTTCCAAGATTCTTTATTATGGAAGTTGTTCCTGAATTACGCAATCTGACAGGACTGCCTGTTGCTCACAGTGAAAATCTTTCTGATGCCACCTCCAATCTTGACAAATGGGTTGAGATACATGCCACACTGAAAGCACATGCAGTTAACCTTGAAAAGATCTCCTCCGATCTGCGCCTTCTCTCCTCTGATGTCTCCGGTTACAAATCAGTCACTTTGCCTGTCAGGCAGGTTGGAAGCTCAATAATGCCGGGAAAGATAAATCCGGTAATACCGGAGTTTGTCATCTCATCAGCACATAAGGTATATTCCAATGACCTCCTTATAACTTCACTCTGCTCCCAGGGAACACTCGAACTGAATGCCTATCTTCCGGTTATAGGCTATGCAGTAATTGAAAGTATTAACCTACTGATCTCCTGCAATATTTCGATGCTTAATAACCTCTTCGAAGGACTCTCAGTCAATGAAGCATCGGGTTATAAGGCATTGATCAACAGCCCATCAGTCACAACTGCCCTTACTCCCTATATAGGTTATCATAAGGCAGCAGAAATTGCACTTCTTATGAAAGAAAAGACAGATTGATATCTTCGAGGCCAACAAGATCCTGAAAGTTCTCGATGATTCAAAGCTCAAAACAATTCTTCTGCCCGGCAATCTGCTTAAACTGGGATTCTCTCTTGACGATCTTAAATGATCTTTTGTTAAATTTGCACCAAAATATTCCACCGGATGTCCAAAGGAAGAGAATCCAAACCACATATCGGCATTTATGGACGCCGCAATAATGGCAAAAGCAGCCTTATAAACTGCCTTGCAGGTCAGGATATTGCGATAGTATCTGATCATGCAGGCACAACAACAGATCCGGTAAAAAAATCATTTGAGATTACCGGATTTGGTCCTGTCATTCTTATCGATACAGCAGGAATTGACGATTCAGGTGAACTTGGATTGAAAAGAGTTGAAAGAAGTATCAGGACCCTCGAGATCATTGATCTTGCCCTTCTTCTTGTAACAGCCAATTCATGGGGAGAATATGAAGATGAACTTGTAAGGAAATTCAGGGAGCAGGATATCCCTTTTATTGTGATTCACAGCAAATCAGACATTGAGGGACCTACATCTGAATTCAGTCATAAGGTTCTTGTGCTAACCGGGCTCGGTACCATTTGAATTCTCCTCGCTTGACAAACGCAATTACGAAGAGCTTATCTCCCTTATAAAAAGCACAATTCCTGAACACTCTTATAAAACACCCAGCTCTGCTTGGTGACCTTATCAGCTACGGGGATATAGTCCTTCTGATAACCCCCATAGATGTTGAAGCTCCTGAAGGCAGGCTTATACTTCCTCAGGTACAGGCAATCAGAGACATCCTCGATAATGATGCCGTTGCGATAATTCTGAAAGAAAGGGAAGTTGACAGCTTCCTGAGGAAAACCGGAATAAAGCCAGCTCTTGCAGTCACCGATTCCCAGGTATTTGTAAAAGCCGATGCCTCAATACCCCGGGATATACCCCTTACAAGCTTCAGTATAATGCTGGCAAGATTCAAGGGTGATTTCGAAAACTATCTCAAAGGCACTCCAAAAATATCAGAATTGCAAAACGGCGACAGGGTGCTTCTGCTTGAGTCATGCACGCATCATGTTTCATGCGACGATATTGGAAGAACAAAGATTCCACGATGGATCACAAGCTTTACAGGCAAGAAAATTGAATATGATGTTGTAGCCGGACATGATCCATTGCCCAGACCTGTAAATGAATACTCGCTTGTAATACAATGCGGCGGTTGCATGATAACAAGAAAACAGATCCATAACAGACTTGCAGACTGCAATCAAAGCAGGAGTGCCTGTTACGAACTACGGAATGGCAATTGCATATGTACAGGGGATTTACAACAGGGCAATAGCGCCGTTTGTGAAAGGAGATAAAAACAAGGAGATCTATCTGTAGTTTTTCTCTGTGGTCTCTGTGACTTCTCTGTGAACTCTGTGTAACCTTTTTAAGAACTTACACAGAGTAACACAGAGGAACACAGAGGTTTTATCACTGTCCCGTTCAACAATAACCGCCTCCTCAAGCAGCCCGAACGGAATCATACAATAATCATCACGCCAGATATTGGTTTTGTCATCTCCCTTCAACCTGAGATCATACCAGTCATCCTCCCCTTTTCTGGATGTTGTCCATGTGCTTACTCCCGTGAAACTTTCCGGAGAAAGGGCTATAAGTTCCCCTTCTGCATTATGATGAGGACCAAGGAGATTCCTCAGCGAATTTATCAGTGTAATATTCAGTTTATTGGAACCTTCTTTCAAGGCATCTGTAATATCAACTTCCCAGGGCGACCATGCCACCGGAGGAAGATCTTTTCCATTAAGATTTACCTTAATAATTATGGCTTCACTCAGGGGAAATTTCAGAAGATATCTTTTGGTTTTATCCGGCCTGGCAATATCAAAGTTCTTTTCAAGAATATAGCTTCCATTGTAAAAAGGATATCCCTGGGTCACAAGATCGCCATGAAAGAGTGTTTTTTCTTTTGAAATTGTGAATGATGCAAAATGATGAACCGGCTTTGGCACAAGGAACCCGCGTGCATTATGCTGTGATGGCTCCGCGACCATTGATGAGGTATCGGCTTTTACTGCAAAATCTCCTGTAATGTATATACTCTCAATCTCACTTCCATACCTGTCAAACGGATTGCGGCTTTCCGGAACAGGAGCTTTGTAATTAAGAATAAGCGATACTGTATTGGTTCCGGTCACAAGCAATCCTGATATATCTGAACTTTTAAATGAAAGATCCCTGTAAAATGATTTGCCGTCAAATTTCACAATTTTGCCGTTAACCTCTATGGCTGAGTACATTTCAGGTTGTTCGACCACAAGGTTACACTTTGCCTGGCAAATCATCCGCTTTAAAATCATAAGCCAGAATCAGCGGACCATTATAGTTTGTTTTCGTGAACCGCTCGTGTATCCCGATTACAGGTTCAGGCAGGCTGAATGATTTTCCGTTGCTTATTGAATAGCGTGCAAAATCGAGTGTCAAGGCATTTGGATCAACTCTCTTTCCGCTCCACTCTCCCATCAGACTTAGCAGCTCTTTCTCACCCGCTGGTATAGTGTATGATCCGGAAGAGACAAATCCTTTCACCGACTTCTCATCTGCAAGTATATAGCTTTGTGCAGGATTCAGCAGCAATTCACAGCCATCATCGTTTTTTATAGAATAGCCTTTGCCGTATGCAGGATCAAGAAGTACAAGATTTCCTGAGTTTTCACTGAACCTGATCTTACACCTGATTGTATTCTGCCTCGATGTATTTGTAACCTGTAAAATATGTTTATTGCCTGATAATCTGTGGCTTATCCAAACATATTCAGCATTTTCCCCTGAAACGTATACATCAGGAACAAGCTCTGTCTGCATTACAGAAGCCAATTCTTCTCTGTTTGTCAGTCTGATAATCTTCCTGAGGGCTTCAAGTTTTCCGGCATCCTTTGATCCGTCAATGTATGCAGGCATTTCAAGCGCAATGATCCGGCCTCCTGCTGCAGCAAACTTTTCAAGCAGCTCAACAGTAGATTGTCTGATTGTAAGCATATACGGAAGGATAACACCCCTGTATGACTGCTCTCCAACCACAATTGTGCGATCCTTCACAGTAGCAATCTCAGACAGGATCTGTTCATCACCAAGATCATAATTGCGATGATTTTCCTGAAGTGTCTCAAGAACGCTATATGCTTCTGAGGATCTTCCTGTCCATGACTTCATATTAGTCCCGCCTTCAATATATTCACTTTCAAGTGGATTGATTACAAGAAATTCGGAGGCATATTTCCCGACAGTAGTTACGTAGCATAATCTTGCAACATAATCCTCAAGCAGTTTGTTGAATTGCCAGTAAGGCTGCTGCGGACTAAGTGTCGGAGGATAATCTCTTTTCCTGGTTCCCTTCATGCTGTATAATGCCAGGTGAGGACAAAGATGGTTCACGCCGTTTAGTGTATGCCATGAGGCAATCCATGCACGGTCCTCAAAATTCATATTCTGACCGCTTATCCCATATGCTTCTGATAGTCTGCGTGATATGCCATACTGATTTGAGACTGATGAGATATTCCTGATCGCATACAAGGCGCCGTCGATATGAAGGCCAAGATGATCAAGTCCGGGTTGCTGCATATGCCGCGACTGTATCATCAGGTTGCCTACATTGTTTCGAACGCTTGTAAGTCCGTCTTCCCCGTTGTAATGACCGGTGAACATCATATTCCTTGAGGCACAGTAATCTCCAATCTGCTTGCTGAAGCTGGCTTCCAACTGTTTTGACAAAGTCCGGAAATAATCAAGCCTTACCTTCTCATAACCCGGAACTGTATCGAAGAGTGAGCTGATAACAGGTATCAGGTCATAGCCGTTCTCCTGTCTGAACTTTTCTGTCAGCACCGGGGAAAATGGCTGTACTCCATCATGATCAACACCGTCTGTTATTGGGAAGAACTGAGGCTCATCCGTAAAAATGCCAAGAGCTTTTTTGCCGAACTGGCTTTTATAACGATCTGCATATGGCTTATAGCTTGACTCAATAAATTCCTTCACTGTAGCCGGATTAAGCAGATCAACATAGCATGTTCCATTGAACCAGGCATTTCCGCTCCTTGCTTTATATGACAAATAATACCATGTGCTGTCTTCGCCCAGTATTGTTGCTCCTTCAGGAATCTGCTTCCCCTTGCTGAGACGCATAAGACAACGGGCATGATACTCTTCGCTCTTCAATGGAACAATACCACCGGCAAAACCGCTTGGCCACTTGTCCTCGTCATAAAACCAGGCGTAGATATCATTCCGTTCGCAGGCTTTTACACCTGCATCCATTGCCTTCCACCAATCCTTTCCAAGATATTCGGTAAGCAATCCTGTCCTGCTGTGAAGATAAACTCCTCCATAGCCTCCTTTTGTAAACTCATCAATCTGACGGTCAACTTCAGAAGAATCCAGCAGATCATTGAGCGACCAGAAAGGAACGGCCCTGTAATTCTTTGATGGATTCTTAAATTCCCTGAAATCAATCGAATCCGACATTTTGGTGTAGGGATTGGTTTGCCTGCATGATAATAGACAGAGCAGTTTCATAAGAAAATGGAAGGTCGAAAAAATCCAGTTTTCTCATAACATTCGAACATACTCTTTCTCAGAACCTGAAATAGATAAACGGCAGGACACCTGTTCCCCTCATCTGGAACAACAGTATTGCAACAGCCAGTATTACTGCCATCTGCGCCGCAACGGGTATTCTTATAAAAAGCCCCCTGTATGACTCTTTTACATTTTCCGGAAGAAAATGAATCGCATATCCCACCAAAATCAGCAGTATCGCATTACTGTACACAGGTATTACAGCCATGTACGAACCGGGTGAGAAATTCCTGAAGATCTGTTTCAGCATTGTACCGACACTTCCGATGTCGGGTGCCCTGAAAAAGATCCAGCAGAAGCTTACAAAATGAAAGGTTATGAATATGGCAACTGCCTTGCTCAGCCGGCCAGGTCTGTAATGACCCTTAAAGATTGAATTCCATACCTTGTTAATTATAAGTCCTGTTCCATGGAGTCCTCCCCAGATAATGTATTTCAATGATGCGCCATGCCATAAGCCTCCAAGAAGCATTGTTATCATAAGGTTTATGTATGTCCGGATCTTTCCCTTCCTGTTGCCTCCCAACGAAATGTAGAGATAATCACGAAGCCACTGTGACAATGAAATATGCCATCTTTTCCAGAAATCGGTTATGCTTACAGCTTTATAGGGGGAATAAAAATTTATAGGCAGCCTGAAGCCGATTATAAGAGCAACACCTATTGCAATATCGGTATATCCTGAAAAATCACAATAGATCTGCAGCCCGTATCCGTATATTGCCATCAGGTTCTCAAAGCCTGAATATATATACGGGGCATCAAAGACACGATCAACAAGATTTACAGCAATGAAATTTGAAATAACTATTTTTTTAATCAGTCCCTTGGATATCATAAACATAGCATGACTGAATTCATGACGGTTAAGCCTGAACTCCTGGTAGATCTGCGGAATAAAAACAGAAGCCCTGACTATCGGACCTGCAACCAGGTGGGGAAAGAAAGAAACATAAAAACCAAAATCAATGATGTTCCTTACCGGATCCATCTTGCGTCTGTACAGATCGATAATGTAACTGAGTGACTGAAAGGTAAAAAATGAGATTCCAACAGGCAGTATAATATAGGTTACATCAAAGGATGTCCCAAGAAATGAATTGGAAAAGCCTGAAAGAAAATCGTAAACCCTGATCTGCGTCCCGAATATCTCATTTATCGTATTGCTAATAAATCCTGTATATTTAAAATAAACAAGCAAACCGAGATTTGAGAATAAACTCAAAAAGACAATAAACCGCCTCACTGATTCTTCGCTCTGACCGATCCAGCAGGAGACCGCAGGTATAATCTACAAGGGTGATGAATATCAGGATAAAAAGGAACAGACCACCAGCCTTATAATAAAAGAAAAGACTGATTAAAAACAAGTAGACATTCCTGATTGTCATTTTCTTATATACAAGGCTATAACCGCCAAGCACTATCAGGAAAAAGAACCAGAACGCTGCAGTTGTAAATATCATCGGTTTGTCCGGATCAAAACGGAATAATGCAGATAAAACGGCAGCAACAAAATTCTTGCCTTCAGGTGCGGACTTAGGTTCCACAGCAGCCACAACAACGGTTTTAATAACTGTGTCAGGCATGACAATAATTTTATTCAATCTTCCGGTATCAATCATTTTTTCAGAAAAGAGAGCGTCTGAAAGAATTTTCGACAATGTATCGGCTCCCGGATAAGTAAAATGCACATAATCTTTCTGGGCAAGCGGCGGATTTCTATCCGCCCATTTAATAATTGAAGATTCCCCTCCCATCGATTTGTAGGAATTCCAGAAGGCAGTCCCGGCATCGTTTGTGGCCTGTCGCTGTGCCTCTATTATAGCAGGAATATTTCTGTATGACCTGATTGTATCGCCTTGCAGCTCAGCCATATCAGTTACACTCATTACAAGTATAGGTGTGGACGGAGAGAGCTCCTTCAGCAACAACAGCTGTCTTTCAAGGCCTTTCTGAAAATATGAGTAATCCTCCCTGACATTTTTTACTATGTTGAGCCCGTAATGAAGAATAAAGAGATCAGGTTTCAGTGTCCTGTAAACCTCCTGAAGATTAGACCGGTTGACCATAGTAAATTCAAGCCCTGCGCTTCCGCGCTGTGGAATATTATCGACGATGATACCTGTTTTACTCTCTATGCTGATTGCATATAAATCAGGACTAACCCTCCCTTCAAACTCGATCGTAATCTCCCCTGCCCTTCCCAGATAGCATCCGGTCTCGTAAAAGCCGGGTGCCCCTGCGCAGAGTATCTGAAAAAATCATATTATCGCCTGTCCTTACACTGAGCCTTACAAAATCCGTAGTGTTCCCGTAAAAAATCCTCAGGTACTCATATTCAGATGATAAACTATCAGCCACATTTGAAGGTCTTATTGTCACAGACGCCTTAACAGGGGTAAGTACTCTGCTGCCTTCAGGCAAGTAGCGGCATACAGCCATAAATGGTCCAAGATCACTGTGTGACAGTTCCCCCGATTTAAATGAGAGATAATTATACTTTCTCCAGTTTGCTGATGATCTGATCCAGACTGATTTCGTGAACATCACAGGCATCAGGGGCAACAACAACCCGGGACCAGTACCGCCATGTCCCTTTCTCAATGTCTGCCTCAGGTATGAAGTAATACGGTCGCCTTCAATCTGGGAGTCGCCATAATACATTATCCTCACCTGTCCTTTTGAATATCTCAGGGAATCAAGAAATATATCCAATGGGCCTGTACTTACATCAATCTTTGCAAGGGCGAGAGAATCATTTGAAGGAATAACACCCGGGGGTGTTATCTGATTTTTTGAAGAGAATGTATCAGAAGTACCCGCTTTAAAATTTACACCTGTGTCTGCCGGGGAGGCAGGAGGCAAAACAGGTGGATGTGAAACAGTATTATCTTCAGATATATTTCTGAAATGAGTTAAGCTATTAATAATATTCTCAGGAATAAACTCACTGACTGCAGGAAATAACGCATTAACCGGAACAACATAATGAAGACCGGTTAAAACGGCCAGAAAGACCAGTAATAACAAGAATGACCGAACAGGGCGCATATATTAGAACAGAATCAGCTCTTCTTCCTGATCTTCAGCTTTTGCCCGACTTTTATTTTTTCCGGATCAGAAATATTATTCAATGCCAGAACCTGGCTTGTTGTAACGTTATCGTACATCTTCACTATATCCCATATTGTATCCCCATTTCTTACAGTATATGTAATAAAATCACCTTCAGTTTCAAAATCCTGCTGTGCTAAAACCGGCTGGTTATTTGTGGGTACAATTTTCCCGGACAACTTCTGCTTGTCCTCAAATGACATCGTATTTATTTGTGAATAATATTCTGATTTTGAAGGTTCGACATAAACCACAAGCTTTTGTCCAACCCTTATTGTATTCCTGTAGATATTATTCCAGTACCTGAGGTCAGATACGGAAGCACGATACCAGGTTGAAATGAAACCAAGGTTATCACCATCCTTAACAGTATAGAGAAGTTTTGTTTTGCCCTTCACATCTGCAGTAACGTATGATGAATGTGTAGGGTCGGCTATCTGGGTCGATTTATTCAGATAAACATCTCTCTTATAGCTTCTTATTGTATCGTGAAGATCAATGAAGTCACTGAGGTGATTCATAGGGAGCGTGAGCGCCATAGGTTTTGATGAACCCGGAACAAGGCCAATCTTGTATTGAGGATTCAAGGCACGAAGCTCTTCAAGCGGAATACCCATTACCTCTGAGATCTGGCTCAGATGGATATCCTTATGTACAATTATTGTATCGGTGGAAACGGGAATATTTACTGCCAGGGCCTGAAGATTATGTTCCTGAGCATAATTTACCGCGTAAGCGGCAGCAATATATTGCGGGATATATCCTCTTGTCTCCCTTGGAAGTCTGTAATAAATGTCCCAGTAATCTTTCTTGTTTCCTGACCTTCTTATTGCCTTATTCACATTACCCGGTCCGCAGTCATAAGCAGCAATAACCAGAACCCAGTCCTGATATATTGTATAGAGGTCCCTGATAAATCTGGCAGCAGCATGGGTAGATTTTATCGGATCCCGCCGTTCATCAATCACCGAATTAATTGTGAGCCCGTATTGCCTTCCTGTGGAGTACATGAACTGCCACATACCTGTTGCGCCTGAATGCCTGTTTACAGCACTCGGATTCAGAGCGGATTCAATGATTGCCAGATATTTAAATTCAGCCGGAAGCCCGTAGCTGTCAAATATATTTTCAATCATCGGAAAATAATAATCCTTCAGTCCGAGGACAGCACAGAATTTTTCCCTTTGTCTGACAGTATAAACCTCAATATGATTTCTGATGATATTATTATAAGGGAGCTGGATCACCGAGTTAATTTTGCTCAGCCTGTCAACATAAACAGAATCTGTCAAGGCAAGATTGTTCGTATCGTTGCGGTAGCTTCCAGTATTGCTGTGAGCCATTTTTACATACCAGTTACTGACAAGGCTGTCAAGGTCACGGGTCATTCTTTCCACACTGTCATCAGAATTAATAATTATAGTATCGTTCTCCTGAGCTGCAACTGCATTCAGAAAGCATAAGAAAACTGGAATAAGAATAATTTTAAATCTCATAGATGAAATAATATATTTATATATAAAGTGTTAAAAGGTCCATTTTATACTTGCGCTCAATGCTGCACCGGTATAACCTCCCGGAAGAGTCATTAAGGTTGGTGCAAGCGTAAGATCCAGATTATCTGTTACATCAAAGTCAAAAAGACTGGCATCAACATTTGCATCAAGTATCGACAGCAGGTACCAGGCTGCGATGCCAATATAGGAAAGATCCCGATATCTTTTATAATAATCTACCATTCTTAACAAACCATCCTCATAATACGAGGCTTGTGAGGGGTCATAATCATCAGGATATAATACAGGATCATATTCTTTGGGGTCGGCAGGTATGAGCGGAATGTAGCTGTCAGTCTGGGGAATCACATCTGTGAAATCCTGGTATGCCTTCATATAGGTCGTATAATTCTTTCCATTGAAGCTTGCTGTATAAAACAGCACACCAAATCCGGCATAAACTACCGGAATTTTCCAGTATTTCCTGTTATAGATCTGACCAGCACCGGGTAATGCAACTGCGAGCATGGTTGCCTTAAGCGGTTCCGCCTTAAAATGTTTTTTGGGTTTTACAAATGAAACAGTATCCTGCGCAAATCCATTCTGCTGCATGCAAAACAACTGCACTATCAATAATACTGCTATTTTCTGAAAGCTCTTCAAAATAAATTATGCCGGTTTGGCGCGGTAAAGATAATTATTTTCAGGAGTTCAGCTTGTCAAATACTCCTAAAATGCGCTCCATCTCTTCCGGCGACTCAAAGGCAATTACGATTTTGCCCTTGCCTTTTTCGTTTATTCTGAAGTTTACTTTTGTTGAAAATATTTTATTCAGATGATCAGAAAGCTGAACGAAATCCGAATTGAGCCTCTTCTTTTTCTCTGCCTTATCCTCATCTTTAACTTTTTCAGACTGCAAGCTGTCTGACAAGATCTTCTGCCTGTCGGACTGACAATTCGCCATCAACAATCTTATAGTAGATATTGATCTGTTTTTTAGGATCTTCGATATTGACAAGCGTTCGTGCGTGTCCCATCATCAGATGCTTGTTCCTGATCCCCAGCTGTATTTCAGCAGGCAGTTTCAGCAGACGGAGATAATTTGTCACGGTGGAACGTTGTTTGCCAACCCTGTCGCTCAGCTGTTCCTGGGTAAGTCTGCATTCCTCGATAAGCCGCTGAAAGCTGATTGCCACTTCAACTGCATCCAGGTCTTCGCGCTGGATATTTTCAACAAGGGCCAGTTCAAGCATTGCCTGATCATCGGCAGTCCTGATATATGCAGGAACATGAGTTAAGCCGGCAAGACGCGCTGCCCTGAGCCTTCTCTCCCCTGCTATAAGCTGGTAACGGCCTGCTCCTGTTTCGCGGACAGTCAGAGGCTGAACAATCCCCAGCTTTTTTATTGAATTTGCCAGTTCTTCAAGTGACTGCTCATCAAAGCTTGTCCTTGGCTGAAATGGATTAGCATCAATCGCATCAACAGAAATATCAAGGTTTGCTTCAACCTTTTTCTCCAGCACCTCTTTCTCCACTCCGTCAATCAATGCACCAAGACCTCTTCCCAACGCATTTTTCTTCGCCATATTCATATAATTTCCCGAAATTGAAATGTTCTGACCACTATTGAATAACTCTTGCTTCCTGCTTCTCAATGAGCTCTTTGCCCAGACTCAGATAATTTACCGTTCCCCGTGAATCAGCATCATAAAGAATTGCCGGCTGACCAAAACTAGGAGCTTCAGATAGCTTGATATTCCTCTGGATTATCGTTTTGAACACCATCTGCTGGAAGTGTTTGTTCACCTCATCCGCAACCTGGTTGGATAATCTGACCCGTGAATCGTACATTGTAAGAAGAAATCCCTCAATTTCGAGCTCAGGATTAAGATTTGTCTGTATAATTTTTATTGTATTGAGAAGCTTGCCAAGCCCTTCAAGGGCAAAATATTCACACTGAACAGGAATTATTACCGAATCAGCTGCACTGAGAGCATTAACTGTAAGTAATCCGAGTGAGGGAGAGCAGTCGATAAGGATATAATCATAATTATCCTTGATCTTAGTTAAAACCTTTTTAAGTATTTTTTCCCTGTCAGGCCTGTCCAGCATCTCAATCTCAGCTCCCACAAGATCAATATTTGAAGGTATAATGGAGAGATTCTCAACTTCACATCCCAAAAGAGCATCCCCTGGCTCCTTCCCATCAATAAGACAATCATATATTGTACATCTTATCTGACGTGTATCTATTCCAATTCCGGAGGTTGCATTTGCCTGTGGATCAGCATCTACAATAAGTACCTTTTTTTCAAGTGCAGCAAGACTGGCCGCCAGGTTTATTGCAGTTGTTGTCTTACCGACACCACCCTTCTGATTCGCTATCGCTATAATCCTTCCCATCTGATTCACTTATTTTATATAAATATTTTGAGCTTCAAATTTACTATTTAAGTACTACTGCTGCCGGTAGTAAAAGATGTAATTGTAAACATTTTTTTCAGGGTTTTCAACACTTTATTAACAACCAAAATTAATGACAAACATCATATCGTTCTGCTCTTTAAGCATATTAACATACTCAGATAATTGAATTTTCCTGTCATAAAGTTCAGCAGTATGCTGCACCATGTTTAACAAAGCGCAAGTAAGATGATATTATTTGATTTTTAAGAAAATCAGACTAATTATTTCCATATTTGCCCCAAGATAGAGAAACTGCTTATGAATCAATTATCCCGCCAGAAGGAATGGCTTGTAATCGTGAATCCTAATGCCGGAAATGGAAAAGGCCGGAAGGACTGGCATTTGATTGAACGATTTTTGGAAAAGGAGAAGATTTCTGCTTCTGTAAAATTCACTGAAGCAAAAGGGCATGCAGTTACTCTAACCCATGATGCATTAAATGAAGGCTGCAAAAATATAATTACTATCGGAGGCGATGGAACTCTTAACGAGGTTGTCAATGGCATTTTCAGCAGCAATGCATGTCTTCCCGCAGATATAACTCTTGCCCTGATACCGGTTGGAACCGGTAACGACTGGGGGAGAATGTTTGGGATACCTCTTGATTATGAAAAAGCCGTCAGAATAATCAGTGAAGGCAGACAGATGCTTCATGATATAGGAATTATGAGCTATTTCGATGGGACTGAAATGAAGAAGAGGTATTTCATAAACATTGCCGGACTGGGCTTTGAATCGGTTGTTGTGAAACGGACAAATTATCAGAAAGACAGGGGACACAGCGGCAAGGCTATCTATTTCTACAATCTTCTGATGAGCCTGCTGTCGTATAAAAATACAAGGGCTGAAATAATCGTTGACGGTGAAAAACATACTGCCGATGTATTTTCAATAAATGTAGGCAATGGCAGATATTGCGGCGGCGGTATGAGGCAGACTCCCGGTGCCCTGCCGGATGACGGTCTGCTTGATGTGACAGTTATAAATGGCGTTGGAAAGCTCGAGATTATCAGAAGTCTGAAGATGCTGTACGACGGTACAATACTCAGCCATCCGAAAATTGACGGATACAAATGCAAAAATTTAAAGGTAAGCTCAGATTCAGTTCTGTGGGCAGAAGCAGACGGAGAGTCGCTTGGAAATACACCGGCCGAATTCAGTATAATACCATGCCGCGATTAATATTGTATACGGATCGAATATTATTCAGTGATCCGTGATTTCGAAAAGCTTCGGCCACTTCTTCCCGGTAACAAAAATTCTGTTTCCTTCCTTATCATATGCAATGCCATTGAGCACATCAGTTTCAGGTGTCTTGTCCGCTTCAGGAAGGATTCCCTTCAGATCAATATAGCCAAGTATCTTCCCGCTCACAGGATCGATACGCGCAATCAGATCGCTCATCCAGATATTTGCCCAGATTTCACCATTGATATACTCCAGTTCATTCAGCGAATCAACTTTCTTCTCATTGTCATAAACCTCAATCCTGGATACCATTGTAAACATATCCGGTTCATAAAATGCAAGAATATTTGACCCGTCACTCATTACCAGCTTGTCATTCACGGTGGTCAACCCCCAGCCCTGCGTTGAGTAATAGATCTTATTTATCACATTGAAAGTTGCCCTGTCATAAATAAATCCGACCTTGTTTTCCCACGTAACCTGGTAAATCCTGTCCCGGTACAATGCTATTCCTTCACCAAACAGTGATGCATCGAGATTATGCTGCCTTACCACCTTACCGGTCTGAAGCTCAACTTCCCTGAGGCTCGATCCGGTCTTTTGTCCGGTCCCTTCGAACATTATGCCTTTATCGTAGACCAACCCCTGAGTAAATGCCTCACTATCATGAGGATATGTATGAACAACCTTATAACCATATCTTTTTGGAGTAATATCTGACAGAATCACCATAAATCGTGTCACAGGACTCTGGGATTTGCTTCCTCTGTAATGCCGTGACTTTCAGATGATTTTCTTCCTGTTGTGCCATTTTTGACAGAGGGAATAGTATATTCCCACGGAGCTGATTTTAAAGAGGTGACAACGTTACCATCAAAAGATATCACAACGGAATCAGGTATATTATCCTTATCATTAACTTCCATCATGACCTTAACCGGATCCTTCAGCCTGAATGATGTATTCTCTGCAGGGGAAACCAGTTTGATAAGTCTGGGAGCAGCAGCATCTCCTGTCAGATATTGCAGCAGGAACAGCTGTTTCAGGATCTTTGCCGGGACGGCCGGAGCATGAATTTGTCCAGGCAGCCTGGAGCAATACAGACAGAATAATAAGGTACCTCGTGTGGTCAGTTCTCATTTGAATCAGAATTCCTGCTGAGTAATCGTCTGAAAATATTTGTTGGTCTGGATGATATTTTTCTTTCTGCTTCCTTCAGCTCAACTTCGAACGGATTGAGCATCTGCCACACCTCACTCCACCCCGGAAAGCCACCGATATTTTTATCATCAATAAAAATGTCAGCGTCTATTTTCCTTCCGACACTCTCATTCAAAACCTCTTCAGGGTAATTCTTATTGACGGCATAGAACTCAACTCCGTTCTTCCTGCAGAATTCTACAGCTTCGTCAAGTTCTTTACCTGTACGGAAAGTCCATAGAATAAGCCTTGCTCCCCTTTTTTTGAGTTCTTTCAGTGTCAGAAATGCAAAAAGCTTTTCCTTGCCTATCTCAGGATACTCATGCTCAACTATTGTCCCGTCAAAATCAACTGCTATCTTTATGCCTGAGAAGTCAACCATTAATACCTCTGTTGTTTGTTGCAAATCTAATAATAAATGAGGAAAGATCGAGCTGTTTTATTTTTCTGCTATTTTACCGAATACTGAAATTTATCTTAAATTTGTTATCCTTCTCAACACAACTTCTTTCAAAATGAGACATATTCCCAATTTTATTACTTCCTTAAATCTGGTAGCAGGATTTACTGCTGTCATCTTTGCGGCATCCGGAGATACTGTAACAGCATCATGGCTGATAGTTGCAGCTATGATTTTCGATTTTCTCGATGGCTTCTCAGCCAGATTCCTTAAAGCCTATTCAGCAATCGGGAAAGAACTCGATAGTCTGGCCGATGTAGTAAGCTTTGGTGTTGCTCCGGGAATTATTATTTATAATCTTCTGAGGAATTCATTTTCTCCTGGCGCCCCGGCAGACATTAATGCTGACAGCATGAATACAATACTTATAATTGCCATAACATCTGTTATGCCTGTCTGTGCTGCATTGCGACTGGCAATATTCAATATCGATGAGACTCAGGCTAAAACATTTAAGGGGATGCCTACTCCTGCAAACGCCCTTGCCGTTATCTCTGTTGTGATAGCTGCACATTACTCGGAATCGGCAGCAGTCAACTCATTTGCCGGCTCCGCTGTTTTACTTATAATCTTTACTGTTATTCTTTCATTACTTATGGTCAGCAGGATCCCTCTCCTTTCACTTAAAGTGGCAGACCTGAAAATTAAAGGCAATGAAGGCAGATATATAATGATAGGACTGATTCTGACAGCCTTTGCAATATTCGGGATTGCTGCGGCAACTCTTATAATTCCGATCTATATTCTCTCTTCCTTTATCGCTCTTCTGTTCTGAATATTCATTCCTGCTCAGGAAATTTTTTCTCATAAACTGACAGGGCGAATTGTATGCTGAACCAGGCCACAGCTATAAAAGCCGGCCAGATGAGGTATTCCAAAATTTCGCTTATATACATATCTTATTTTCTTTTAGTCTTGTGGTCTTGCCCTCTGAAGCCATAACTTACCTGCAGTTGTTCCGGGTAGTTAGCGGCTAAGCGGACATGTGTTCCTAATATTTATGTTCCGAGGAGTTCATCTCTGCACCGGTTATTTTTACATTGTTTATTGCTTTCCAGGCATACCAGATATAAGCGAGCACAAATGGTATAATGAATGATACATACATCATCGCCTTGAGTGTAAACAGGCTTGATGATGAATTGCTTATAGTAAGCGAACTCTGGAGATCTGACGCGGAGGGATAAAAGGAAGTCCCGTTGAATCCTGCTATTATGAACAGAGCAAATACTGCAAGTACAGTACCTGATCCGGAGAACCAGATACCATTGCAGCTCTTTTTGAAAAGAGATATTCCGATGCCGGACAATACACCTGCAACTCCTAGAAGAAAAATAATAGCTGCAAGCGGCATCTCAATAAAATTGCGCAGGTACTTGTATTTTTCAACAGTTATTGCACCAGTCTCTGTATCAGCGGCAAATCCTGATGATAGAAGAAGGGATATTAAAAAAGCAAGAAAGAAGAACAGGAAAGGAATTGTATTCACCAGGAGCTTTCTGATTGTTCTCCAGAAGAGATCGTCATCACTGATTGAATTCATGATATATAGCAAACCGTTTATCCTTGAAAGGAATAAGACAGCAAAGCCGAGAGCCAGATTTCTCATATTCAGCAATGCCTCGAGACCGTACCACTGAGTGCTCCACTGCACCTGGTTCATCTTGTTCAGAGTGAACCCGGAGCCGGTAAAAAAGGTAGCTACTGCAACACCTATCAGAAAAGGACCTGCCGACCCGTTAATCAGAAGAAATATATCAAAGGTTCTCGTTCCAAAGACATTATCAGGCTTTGACCTGAATTCATAAGCTACAGCCTGAATTATGAAACTGAACAGAATCGCTATCCACACCCAGTATGCCCCGCCGAAACTGGTTGCATAAAAGAGCGGGAATGAGGCAAAGAAAGCGCCTCCGAATGTTACGAGCGTGGTGAATGTGAATTCCCATTTTCTTCCCATTGCATTGACCAGCATAGTTTTATGCAATTCACTTCCGGGTAGTGAGAATATAAAACTCTGTCCTCCCTGAACAAACATTAGAAAAACAAGCAGCCCCGCCAGAAGTGAGATAATGATCCACCAATAGTGCTGAAGAAAAATATGTGATATAGCCAGTGTCATAGTGTGTCCTCCTAATGTTTTGGTCCGGTTTTTATTTGCTTTAACAGTATTGATACATCGGCAACAAACAACAATGTAAACAGGACTGCAAACAGGATGAATGTTGTAATCACCGACCCTGATACGATCTGTGAAACTGCTCCTGATACCGACATAAGATCCTGAATAATCCAGGGCTGGCGTCCTACCTCTGCAAGCACCCATCCAAGCTCACTCGCCAGGTAGGTAAGGGGAATTGCAAGGAGCGCTATCCACAAAAACCATTTGCTGACGGCAATATTTCCCTTAAACAGGAGATAGAGCGAAGTGCTGAAGATAATTATAAAGAGGAATCCAAGCATTACCATCAGGTGAAAGGAGTAGAATGATACTGCGATATTCGGAATAACTTTCTCCGGCTTATCTATAGAAGAATACCCGAAATACCTGAAATAATTATCCTGAAACTGGCTCCCGGTGAAGATATTCCTGAGACTGTCGAGCTTTACTTTATCACCACTTGTTTTAGCTTCCTGAAACTCAATCAGGACATTCCTTGCAACTTTTCCCCTCTCAATTTTCTCAGCAACCGATAATATCCCTTTCCCGGCATTCCCCATCACATGATCGGCCAGACCGGGAACATATACATCCCTGTCGCCGCCTGTGAGAACCGAAAGCAACCCGGGAATTTCAATCCTCACAAGAAACTCCTTCATCGTTCTGTCCCCGATCTTCATTTCACTATCCTCCAGAAGTCCGAAAGCTATCAGTCCTGCATTTGACTTCCCTTCCGACAAAGCCTCCATTGCGGCAAATTTAACCGGCTGGACCTGTGAAATTGTCTTTGCAGATGCATCACCGGTATATGCAACCATGAGTGAAGATAAAAGCCCGAAAATTGTAGCGACAAGCATGCTTCTTTTTGCAAGATGAATCTCCCTGTTCCTCAATAAGATACCATGCGCTTATTCCAAGTACGAACATGGATGCCAGCAGGAATCCCGACGATTATTGTATGCAGAAATTTCTCAATTGCAACCGGGTTAAACAGGACTGCCCAGAAACTGACCATCTCATTTCTGGCAGTCTCGGGATTAAACGTCATGCCAACCGGATTCTGCATCCAGGCATTGGCTACAAGTATCCACAGCGCCGACAGGTTCGCCCCTATTGCGACCAGCCATGTTGACAACAAGATGAAATCTCCTGCTCACTTTGTCCCAGCCGAAGAACATTACTGCAATAAATGTCGATTCGAGGAAGAATGCAAGAATTCCCTCGATAGCCAGCGGGGCACCGAAAATATCCCCGACAAACCATGAATAATTTGACCAGTTTGTTCCAAATTCGAATTCAAGAATTATACCCGTGGCTACGCCAATGGCAAAGTTAATCCCAAAAAGAGTCATCCAGAAGCGGGTGATACGCTTCCACTCCTCCTTTCCTGTTTTAACATATATTGTTTCCATTATAGCCAGGATAAATGATAAGCCCAGCGTAAGAGGTACAAACATCCAATGATAGATTGCAGTCAGGGCAAACTGTGCCCTTGACCAGTCCACTAGTGTCAAATCGACATTTTCAATCATTGTTCATCGGTGAATTTATTAATTGATCCATAACATATTCGCTTCTCTGTTTATCATTGTCATACTTTTTCTTAAGAAAATCAGGAAAAAAGAAAAGCCTTAGAATGGCAAACATGATAAACAGTTTAATTAAAATTATTATCCATACCTTTCTTCCCCAACCGGACATATTCCTGAAACCTTCAAAATAGAAGCTGAACAGTCTTGTCGGTATGGATGGACCTATTTTCATTCAGTAATCATTTTTTAAAACCGGTGCCCTCAGAAAGTGTTTTTCACGTTGTACTTTTGCTTTCAGGGATCTTCCTCTTCCCTTACGCTGAATGTCGATGCTGTTTCAATATTTTCTGGCGGCAGACTGGAAGTGATCTTCTGCACTGCCTTGAAATTATAAAAGAATTCCCTCGCAAAAACCCTCAGAACAGTATAACCGGGAATGCCAAGTATCATGCCCGGGATACCGGCAGCAAATCCTGCTGCCAGAACAACAACAAAAATCTCAAGGGGATGCGCCCTAACACTATTTGAAAAAATCACAGGCTGAAATACAAGATTATCAATCAGATGTGTAACAGCCTCCACTATAACCATATAGCTTACAAGCGGTATTACAACAGTTGTAAAATCCTGATTCATATGTGATGCAACCCCCATTATAATCGCAATAAATAGACCAAGCCATGGACCAACATATGGTATCACATTAAGGATCCCCAGGATAAGCCCCATCACAAGAGCCTGCTGAACTTCAATACCCGCGATAGTCATACCTATTGTGATCAGAATCATAATGCATGTGCTCTGTATTATAATTCCGATGAAATACCTTGTAAGCAGTTTTTTAATTGAATATAAAGCCCTTGTAACATTGTCAACATATTTGTCGGGAACCCACATCAATATTGACTCAAAGAACAAATGCTGATCCTTTAAAAAGAAAAATGTTATGAATGTGATCGAAAAGATAGCAACTATCAGGTTTCCAAGAGTGCTCATTATCGATCCCAGAAAATTCTGTATCATATTGATATTCAAAACACCGGCAACCTTTGTTACAATGTAGTCCTGAATTGAAAGCTCATTTGTAATATCCTTATTCAGAATCCTGAAGAGTGTCTCAACTCTTTTGATAGGCTCCTCGATAAGCTGTACAATTTTCTCACTGTCGATTGTTGACAGATTATTCAGCTGGGTGGTCACAAGAGGGATGAATATCGAGAAAAAGAGAATTATCAAGCCCCAGATAATGATTAGCGTAACCAGTGCACTCAGCGACCTTGGAAATGACCATTTTTTTATATGTATCCTGCAAAAAAGATCGACAAGCGGCCGTCCCATTATTGATAAAACACCTGATACAAGAATGTAAACCACAATGCTCCGAAAGTACCATGTTACGGCCAGAAGCAGCAGTACTCCCAGAAAGATCAGAATGTTTCTTAAGGTAGAGGTCATCAAAAAAGGATTTCCATATACAAACCTACTCCAAATTTTTCTAATTCGCTAAAATTTCAGCCGGGTCAAATGAAATCGTTGATTTCGTACGAAATGTCTGGGTTCACAAAAACGTTCAAAGGAGTATTGCAACAGTTGACACAATCTCTTCTCTGCCATATTGGCTGATGGGCGGACAAATAATATGCCATTCTGTCACTATTTGATTTGGAACAGAGTTTGAAATATGGGGAGAGAAACAATAAATTGTTAAACTTAAATAATAGGAGGACAAAGCCATGTTACCAACAATTACAAGAAAAAGTTTCAGACCCTTTTACATGTCTAATCTTTTTGATGATGATTTTTTTCCTGTATTACAGAGCAGGACCAGTTCAATGCCTGCTGTGAACATAAGGGAAGATGAAAAGAAATACAGCCTTGAACTTGCTGTTCCGGGTATGGAAAAGAAAGATCTGAAGATAGACATCAACGAGGATGTTCTGACAATCTCATCGGAAAGCAAAAATGAAACTGAGGAGAACAGGGACGGATACAAGAGGAAAGAATTCAGCTACTCATCGTTCTGCAGAAGCTTCTACATTCCTGAAAATGTGAACAGGGATAAGATTGAAGCAAACTACAAGGATGGAATTCTTTCAGTCGGTCTTCCAAAAGAGGAAGAAGAGAAAACAAAAATCACCAGGCAGATCAGCATCTCGTAATCAGGGATAAAGAGCCTGTCTCAAATGTTTTCTCTGTGCAGCTCTGTGTCTTCTCTGTGACCTCTGTGTAACAAAAATTCAAGAACTTACACAGAGATCACGTCCGATAGCTATCGGATCACAGAGTTACACAGAGGTTTTTTGAGACAGCCTCTTTATTTTTTTATGCTCCGCATTCTTCCTTGAATTTCAGGGCATATCGCTTTCCGAAATCCTTAAGGAAGTCAACCTTATCACCTGATGGCGCAAACTTGAATTGCGCAGTATCTTCAAAGATCTTAAGCTTCAGAAGGCGGAGATTCTCGAGTATAATCCGCGGAGACTCGCCGCTCCATCCGAATGAACCGAACGCACCTCCGAGCTTGCCCTTGTCCCTGAGCGGATTAATAAGTGCAAACAGCTTGTAAACAGGCAGAAGTGTATTCTGGTTAATTGTCGGGGAACCTACAAGTATTCCATCAGCCGTGATTAATTTAGCCTCAAGGGCCTCAAGTGAAATATTCTCAATATCAAGAACCTCAGTATTTATATTTTCAACCTCTCTGATCCCTTCAGCTATGTACTCTGCAGCCTGTCCGGTATAACCATATGCCGAAACATAGGCTATAAGAATGTTTTTTGGTGATCGACCGACAACAAGCTTGAGGTAATCGGTTGCATACATCTCCGACAGGTCCATAGCCTTAAGCAGGTTCTCCCGGTGAACGGGTCCATGTCCGGGACAGATAAGCGCCGGCTCCAGAGGCCTTATAAGGTCGATAGCCTTTGTCATAAACCGGCTGAAAGGCTTCATTATAACATCAAAATAATACTTAAATGCTTCTGCATAAGCCCCGGAAAAATCACTGTACATATTCTCCGAACAATAGTGAGCGCCGAATGAATCACAGGTAAACAGCACCTTTTCCTCTTCCAGGAAAGTGTATATTGAATCAGGCCAGTGAAGATTGGGGGCTGCCACAAAACTGAGAGTCATATTGCCAAGGTCGAGCCGGTCCCCATGCTTTACAACCTGCGACTTAAAAGGGACATTCACGATATCCTCAAGATACCTGATGGCATTTCCGCTGCCCACAACCACGGCCGAAGGCGCCAGCTCAAGAAGCAGCCTGAGGCTACCTGAATGATCGGGTTCGGTATGATTTACTATAATGTATTCTATTTCTGCCGGATCGGTCACAGCCCTGAGCTTATTCAGATAGGTTTCACTGAATTTCTCCTTTGCGATATCTACAATTGTCTTTTTCTCCGCATTTATAAAATAGGAATTATAAGTTGTCCCGTATTCCGTATGCATAACAATGTCGAAGGTCTTTATCTCATAATCAAGCACTCCGATCCACCTGACACTTTTTGTCAGGTCAATAATCATATTATCCTTTTTCATCTTATTGTCAGTAAATTTCTCAGATCTTGGCAATGATGCTTTTATTTGCCTTAACCTGCTGAAGTATCGGAACTTCAATTTCTGTCCCCACAGGTAAAAAAACATCCACTCTGGATCCGAATTTTATGAATCCTAACTCATCGCCCTGTTTGACTTCCTGTTCTTCCTTTGCATATGTTACTATCCTGCGGGCAACGGCTCCCGCAATCTGCCTGACAAGTATCTCTGTACCATCCTTTGTTTCAATCACTATTGAGCTCCTCTCATTGAGCTCTGATGATTTAGGATGCCAGGCAACCATATAATTCCCCGGGTGATACCTGACATATTTAATACGTCCTGAAACAGGATACCTGTTGCTGTGAACGTTGAAGGGCGACATGAAAATTGAGACCTGAAGCCGGATATCGTTAAAATACTCCTTTTCAAATGTATCTTCAATCACGACAACCTTGCCGTCGGCAGGTGCATAAATAAGCCCATGATCAGGTTCAAGACTGCGGGCCGGCCATCTGAAGAAGAAGAGCAGAAAAATGTAAAGCATCAGTGAGCAGATTATAAATGCCCATTTCACAAGGTGATGATCAGCCCATATGATGTTTACAAGAATATTTAAAACCAGTAATGTAATAAATCCGAAACCAAGGATCTTATATCCTTCCTTGTGAATATGAATACTCATTTGCTTAAAATTTGCACAAAACTAATCAAGTCCTGCGAATCATCCAAAAAGAGATATAAAAAGATATACAAGAGGGAACGATATTATTGTACTGTCGAAACGATCAAGAAATCCGCCATGTCCGGGCAGTATCGAACCTGAATCTTTTGCACCCGTGCTACGCTTTAGCATTGATTCAATCAGATCACCATATGTTCCTGCAACTGAAATAATTAGTGCTACAACTATCCATCCGGCAGTACTGATAACCCCAAGCCACTCAGAGAGCAGCCACGCTACAAGCGCCGCAATTATCAACCCGCCGAAAAAACCTTCCCAGGATTTTTTCGGGGAGATACGCTCCATCAGACGGTGCTTTCCGAAGGTGATACCAGCCAGGTATGCACCAGTATCATTTGCCCAAATCAGCAGAAAAAATCCTATAATTATTCCGGGTGAGAAGATTATGCCATCATGCCGGAGCAGTGAGTTCAGACCAGTATGTGAAAAGGCGGAGAAAGGGATGAGTGAAAAAGGGACAACAGTGTAGAGCAGTGGAAAGAATGTATGAGCCAGGGAATCAAACGGTTTATCTCCATTCCTGTAGAGTTCAGTTATCATTATCAGGGTCAGCACCGGGATGATGAACAGAAATGAGTTCATTGGAATTTTCCCTGCAGACGCCAGTGCTGAAATAAGATATGTTGTAATTCCTGCCAGCATGCCTGGTACTACCCGGGGCTTTGCACCCGAGCTGCGGATAAGATTGTAATACTCGTATTGAGTTCCTGTGAGCAGAATCAATCCGGTTATCAGGAAGGAGACAGGATGAAGCCAGAATCCTCCCATTACAAAAATGACAATCCATGCTCCGGTCAGTGTACGTCTGAAAAAATTATTCAAAATCAATTGTCTTTAAACTATTATACACCTCAACCTTTTGCCTTTGCCTTTTTGTCTGTTTTCTTCGAACTCTTCACCTTGACGTTAAGTGCCACTTCTTCCACCATGGGTTCTGAAAGTACAGCTATTGATTTCTCTGCTTTTTTCTTTTTCTTATTTTCCTTTACCTCTTCTGAAACAGCAGCCTGAGCAATTGATTTTGAATTGACCTTTGCTTCTGCTTCCCTTATTTCCTTCAGAGTATCGGCTTTCCTTTTTCCGAATATCCTCTCAAGATCCTCACTGAAAATAACCTCTTTTTCGAGCAGGAGTTCTGCAAGCTCGGTCAGCCCTTTCATATTATCCTTAAGAACTTCCTTAGCCCTGACATATGATTCTGCAATTATGAGATTCACTTCCTGATCGATCAGCTCTGCAGTTTTTTCACTGTAAGGTTTTGTGAATCCGAAATCTGACTGTCCGGATGAGTCATAGAAACTTATATTACCCACCTTTTCGCTCATGCCGAAAAACGCTACCATTGCATAAGCCTGTTTTGTAATCTTCTCCAGGTCACTGAGAGCTCCTGTTGAGATCTTTCCAAAGATCAGCTCCTCGGAAGCTCTTCCTCCAAGTGCATAGGCCATCTCATCAAGGATCTGCTCCCTTGTTGTAAGCTGTCTCTCTTCCGGGAGATACCATGCAGCGCCCAGAGCTCTGCCGCGGGGAATAATTGTTACTTTAAGAAGCGGACTTGCATATTCAAGAAGCCAGCTCACTGTGGCATGACCTGCTTCATGATAGGCAATTGTCTTTTTCTCAACCATTGAAATTATCTTGGTCTTTCTCTCGAGTCCTCCGACAATACGATCGACAGCATCGAGGAAATCCTGCTTTTCAACAACAGTCTTATTCTTTCTTGCTGCAATAAGCGCAGCTTCATTACAAACATTGGCAATATCCGCACCGGAAAAACCGGGTGTCTGTTTTGCCAGGAATGCTACATCAAAATTTTTCTCCAGTTTGATCGGGCGAAGATGTACTTTAAATATTGCCTCCCTTTCATTAAGGTCAGGAAGCTCAACATGAATCTGACGGTCAAAACGACCGGCACGCATCAAAGCCCTGTCGAGTATATCTGCCCTGTTGGTTGCTGCAAGGATAATAACACCCATGTTCGTTCCGAATCCATCCATCTCTGTAAGAAGCTGGTTGAGTGTATTTTCTCTTTCATCATTTGATCCGAAATTCACATTTCGGCCCCTGGCACGGCCAACGGCATCGATTTCGTCAATGAAGACAATACAGGGAGCTTTCTCCTTGGCCTGTTTAAACAGATCGCGTACCCGTGAAGCACCAACACCGACAAACATCTCAACAAAATCTGATCCTGATATTGAAAAGAAAGGAACATTAGCCTCACCGGCAACTGCTTTTGCAAGCATTGTCTTCCCGGTTCCGGGAGGACCGATCAGAAGAGCGCCTTTTGGAATCTTTCCTCCGAGCTGAGTATATTTCTTCGGATTCTTAAGAAAATCGACGATTTCCATAACTTCCGTCTTTGCCTCCTCGAGACCTGCAACATCATTGAAATTCAGTTTTACATTGGTATCCTTGTCAAAGATCTGAGCTCGTGACTTGCCGACACTGAATATGCCACCGGCACCGCCCGCTCCGCCTCCTGACATCCTTTTCATCAGGAAAAGCCAGAGAACTATCAGCAATGCAGGGAATAGAAGCCATGAAAGGATATCCATAACATAATTCTTCCTGGTCTGATAGTCAGGGTATATAAGCTCTTTTTCAGTATAACCTGCAGTCTTCTGAGCATCCAGAATAAATGGCTCAAAATTGGCAATATCACCTAAATTGTAGGTAAAATTGGGTTTAGCCATTGTAAAGCCGAAACCAGTTCCGGGTTTTGGCAGCTTTGGATATCTCCCTGATTCGATTGCTTCTTTTTTCAGGTATATCTCAGCAAGTTCCTTATTAACAACAACTATCTTTTCGATATCGCGGTTTGCGATCATCTCCTTTATCTCACTGGTTGTCGTCTTCTGAACAGTCTTTCCCCCATATAGCAACTGAAAAAGAATCACAGAAAGGGCCAGGATTGCAAAAATCCAGTTGGTATTAAAACGTGGTTTGGAATTTTTATCAGGCTTTTTTTCAGCACCCTGATTATTAGCGTTGTTCTCTGTCATAAAAATTTAACTTACTTTATTTTATCTTCCATGGCTGCAATAACTGCATCTCCCCAAAGTGATTCAAGACTGTAAAAATTCCTGTACTCCTCAAGAAAAATATGAACTATTACGGTGCCATAATCCAAAAGTACCCAGTAACAATTGTCAAGTCCTTCAACATGCAATGGTCTCTCGCCAGCCTGGTTTCTGGCGACATCCTCCACTGAATCACAAATTGCACTTACCTGTGTGGTGGACGTGGCATGACAGATAACAAAATAATCGGTAATTCTGTTCTCCAGTTTCCTTAAATCAATTTTCAGAACATTCAGCCCCTTCTTCTCAAATATTCCCTCCACAATACTACTTAAAAGGACATCAGCTCCGTCAGATTTTTTCTATCATTAATGTTATCCGTTTGATATTAAGTCGCAAAAGTACCACTTTTATCTGTATTTTTGTTACAGAACTCTATTTTTGCAATTTCAGTGCCAATCTTGACATAAGATGCTCAACCATTGGAAAAAATGATCGACAATAATTTATATACCTGAAAATCATGATTATAGGATCGAAACTTTTATTCATTAAGAACCTGCCATCTACAAATACCTATTCAGCATCGCTGATCAGAGAGAATGAGGTGTCAGAAGGAACTATTGTCTATACGGATTACCAGTCTGCCGGACAGTGGACAGACCAGGGAACAAATGGGAGAGCGAAGAGAATAAGAATCTACTAATCAGCATAATACTCTTCCCATCAATGGTAGCTCCCGCTGATCAGTTTCTTTTATCTATGGCTATCTCACTGGGAATATGCGATTTTCTTGAACGCTATACATCTGCAATTTCAGTCAAATGGCCTAATGACATTTATGTTAAGAATGACAAAATAGCAGGTATCCTGATTGAAAACTCGGTCATGGGCGAACAGATTGAACATACAATTGCAGGAATTGGCATTAATATCAATCAGACGAAGTTCCTTAGCGACGCTCCAAATCCGATCTCATTAGCCAGTCTGACAGGAAAACAATATGATCTTGCCGACTGTCTGAGTAAACTCTCTTCTGATCTGGATAACAGGTACAAAATGCTTATCTCGGGAGATTTTGACCTGGTACGGCTCGATTATCTTTCACGACTCTTCCGGCACAACAAATGGGGCCGGTTAAGGGATATAAATGGTGAATTCAATGGCCGCGTGGTGAGCGTGACAGATTCAGGGAGACTGATTGTCGAAAAGGATGAGGGCATTACAGTGGAGTACTCCTTCAGAGAGGTCGACTTTATTTTATAATATTCTTCCAGTCTCTGAAAGTTTCCATCTCCGTGACAAGCATCTCCAGGAATTGAGTTATAGGCTTGTTTGCGATCATCTTCAGCATCGGATTGAGTTCAGCATCGAGCATCACCTTCACTTCCGCCTTATTGGTCAGGCTGTTTGTAATATTCAGAACAAGGGAAAAGTCATTCTTTTTCAGGGCATCGCCGTTGAAAATCACCTTATTGTGTGGTACGCTCTGTGCAATCCTCAAGCTCACAGTCCCTATCATAGAAACATCGAAACTGCATGAATCCTTATCCGATTGCCAGTTGTTTATTGTATTTACAGGAATAAATTGCTCAAAATTCCGTATATCAGTAACAAAATCAAAAACTTCCCCTGTTGTACATGACAAGTTTCCCGTCCTGCTCTCATAATGTGATAAATCGCTCATTTAAAACTCTTTTAAATCAATTATTCTTTCCCCCACTCTGCCGGGTTGATCCTCCATTTTTTTAACGTCTCCACCTCAGTATCACCTATATAACCTATCCTCAGGGCAGTATCGACAAGAACTGAGTAGTTGCAGAGTGTATCCAGAGTGCAATTTTCAGCTGAGAACTGGTCAGATGCTTTTTTGAATTCATATGTAAATATTGCAACCATGCCAAGCACTTCACAACCTGCTTCCCTTAAGGCCTTTACAGCGCTTAGACTGCTTCCCCCGGTAGAGATTAAATCTTCAATAACCACTACTTTTTGTCCTTTCTCAAAATATCCCTCGATCTGGTTGCCAAGGCCATGCTCCTTTGCCCCTGACCTGACATAAATAAACGGCAATCGGAGTTTATCGGCTGCAAGTGCACCATGAGCGATCGCCCCGGTTGCAACACCTGCTATCAGTTCAGCACCTGGATAGAGCTTCGTGATCAGACTTGCAAATGAATCACTGATAAATGATCTTACCTCAGGAAATGAAAGTGTTTTGCGATTATCGCAGTAGATCGGTGATTTCCATCCTGAAGCCCATGTAAACGGATTTGACGGTTGTAATTTAATTGCTTTAATTTGTAACAGATATTCAGCTGTTTTTTTTGAATAATCTTCCATCTGATTATGTATAAAGTTCATTTTGAAAACCGATTCATCGTTGTAAGCTCTGAACCTGACAGGCTACAAAAATACGGGTTATTCCATAATTTCTATGCAACCGATGAACTTTATAAACTAATAGTTGAATTTCAGGAAGATAAAAGTATTCAATCGATAAACATCTATGGTACTGATATCGAACATGTGTGGAAGATGTTCAGAATATATTTTACCGAAGTAGGCGCTGCCGGGGGAATGGTAAGACATTGTTCGGGCAGATATCTCTTTATCGAGAAGAAAGGTAAGCTGGATCTTCCAAAGGGGCATATCGAGCCCGGGGAAGAGCCTGAAACCTGTGCCCTGAGGGAAGTAAGCGAGGAATGCGGTATCTCGGGCCATACAATTATAAAAGAGATGACCCCGAGTTATCATACATACAGCTGGGAAGGGATCTCATACCTTAAAAAGACCCATTGGTATCTTATGAATTATGAGGGTGAGATGATCTCGGAACCTCAATATGAAGAGGGTATCACAAAAGTTGTTTGGCTCCTGCCCGATGAACTTAATATAATAAAAGAGAATGCCTGGCTTTCATTGATGGATATCATAAATACAAATATCCTCAGATAGGATCTAATCACAGCCCTTGTAATTCCTGAGATCTATTGAGGCAGGGACAAACCTTGAAGCATCTCCCCCGCTTCTTATAATATCGCGTACAATACTGGAGTTGATATGGCTGTGTTCAGGAACCGTAAGCAAAAAGACCGATTCCACATTGGGCGCCAGAACCCTGTTTACCTGGGCTATAGCTCTCTCAAATTCAAAATCGGCTGAGGTTCTAAGGCCACGGATCAGATATCCCGCTCCACTCCTTATGCAATAATCAACTGTCAGTCCTTCGTAATGATCAATCCTGATCCTTGGCTCATCGTTGAATACCAGGCTTATCATCTCTGTCCTTGTGATGAGAGAATAATAATTCTTTTTCAGGGCATTGGCTCCAATGGCAATAATTATCTCATCAAAGAGGCTGAGCGCCCTTCTTGCAATAGCTTCATGTCCGATTGTGAAAGGATCGAAGGAACCGGGGAAAACAGCAATTTTTTTCATTCAAATATAATTAATGTTAGTATATATTTGATTTTCAATATCTTAGATTGTCTGGAAATTTTCAATGTACAAAGAGGGTGCAAAAAGGTATTAAATAACAGATGAAACTCATTGCGAAAGTAATAATTTAAGTTCGGAAGTTACCTGTCATCATTTAATCTTTTAAGAGACCCTGATGTCAGTTTGTCATAGAAATAACAATTGTTTTGATATGGCATATATGTGTCACTGTTCAGCGTTGGATATTGTACTTAAGAAGGTATTCCGCCCCACGCTGCAAAGCTGAAATGACAAAGCCTGCAATGCAACGGCTTCCGGCAATTAAAAACCCCCGGAGATGATTTCCGGGGGCAGATAATTCTTGTTTGACTTAAACGAGACTTACTTAATATTCTAAAATTTATTTATATTAACTCCATCCATCAGAGATAATTGATTCTGCAAGGATGTATGTTTCAGCTGGTAATTTAAATAGCTGCTATTCAGGCTATTGCTTATCTTTAGCCGGTGGCAGTTTTTTAAGGAATTTCCCGTCTTTGTCATAAACAAGAGTCTCAGTCATAGTCCCTTTGGAAACAACCACTTCATAAGTTATAGCTCCATTCAAGTTCACGCTTGTTGCTTCCTTAATAGTATAACCGGCATAATCCTTGGCAATATTGTCAGTAATTGCTTGTGGAAGATCAGATGCCATAACAGTAGTGCGCACAGGCTTGTCTTGCTGGGCAGAAGTACTTGCGGTATTCCCGTTTACAACCAGCACAGCCATCAACAGTACGAGAACAACGATTGCATTTTTCATAATAAATAAATTTTTTGGTTTAAAAACTAAAAAAATACTTCACACTCATTGTGATATTAACAATTGATCAAAGAGCGTAAAGAATCCTGGTCAATTCTTCTTTTCTTCTACCAGGAATGTCTTGAATTTTTACAAAAAATTCCTCTTACCTGCCTTCTTCAAACATGAGTGCATTGTCAATCAAGACTTCATTTCTGTTTGAGACTGGCTTTCCGTTCATTTTAATTTCCTCTAAATTCTGGTGTGTTAATTGGCACGGGAAAGCGTAAACAATAAATGGACCAAATCTAAATAACAATCATACAACACACATTATCTGATGGTTGCATTTTAATAATTGTTTTAAATGATGAGAAATCATTCTCAAATTTAGAAACCTGAATTTCAAATTTGGGAAAAAACAGAGACTTCCGTAAGTCTGAATCGGATAGAATGTTCAGAGCGCGAACCACCAATCTATTTAACTTTTGTATTCAAATAGATATTCTCATGATGATGGAGATGGTGTCCGGCCGGTACTCTGGTATTATTCAAATGATATTTTTTTCGGGTTCTTTACCTTCTGCTTCAGAAGCGCGAGCTCGAGAACAGCCATGATTGTATCTACATAATGGAATTTTAGTCCCCTGATATATATCTCATTTATGTTTTCAACATCTTTCCGGTTTTCCTCAGATACAATGATCTCCTTAATGCTGGCTCTTTTTGCAGCGAGGATCTTCTCCTTTATTCCGCCGACAGGAAGCACTTTCCCCCTGAGAGTAATTTCACCTGTCATAGCCAGGAATTTCTTCACTTTTCTCTGTGTGAAGGCGGAAGCTATTGAAGTAGCCATTGTAACGCCTGCCGATGGGCCGTCTTTTGGTATGGCTCCTTCGGGCACATGAATATGTATGTTCCATTTTTCCGAAAAATTATCAGGCAGTTCAAGCATCTCAGCATTTGACTTAAGATATTCGAGAGCTATTACGGCCGATTCTTTCATCACTTCACCAAGATTTCCGGTGAGAGTCAGCTTGCCTGCACCCCTGCTGATACTCGTTTCAACAAACAGTATCTCCCCTCCCGCAGCAGTCCATGCCAGTCCTGTAACAACTCCCGCCTGGTCATTACCCGCATAGATATCGCGTGTGTATTTCGGCGGTCCCAGCATCTCAACCATTGTGGCATAGGAGAGTACAGGTTCGAATTTTATCTCGGATGCAATTTTCTTCGCGGTTACCCTGACAACCTTTGCCAGCCTTTTATCAAGCTCCCGTACTCCTGATTCCCTTGTATATTTTTCAATGATGCCTTCCATCACCTTTTTGTCGATTGTGAGCAGATCCTTCGCTACTCCGTGATTTTCAAGCTGTTTGGGAAGCAGATGACGTCTGGCTATTTCAAGCTTCTCTTCTACAAGGTAACCTGTTATCTCAATCATCTCCATCCTGTCCCTGAGGGCCGGACTGATTGTTGCAAGGTTGTTTGCTGTAGCTATGAACAGCACCTTTGACAGATCATATTCCATTTCAAGAAAATTGTCAAAAAAAGTACTGTTCTGCTCAGGATCAAGAACCTCAAGCAATGCAGAAGAGGGATCACCCCTGAAATCCTGCCCCACCTTGTCGATTTCATCGAGTATAAACACCGGATTTGATGAACCGGCTCTCTTTATATTCTGAATTATCCTTCCCGGCATGGCACCGATATATGTTTTCCTGTGTCCCCGTATTTCCGCCTCATCATGCAAACCCCCGAGTGACATTCTGACATACTTTCTGTCAAGAGCCTTTGCAACTGATCTTCCAAGGGAGGTTTTTCCGACTCCGGGAGGACCATAAAGACAGAGAATAGGAGATTTAAGATCACCTTTCAGCTTTAACACTGCAAGGTGTTCAAGTATGCGTTCCTTAACCTCTTCGAGTCCAAAATGATCATAATCAAGAACTTTACGTGCATTTTTAAGATCCAGGTTATCCTGGGAATATGAATTCCATGGAAGGTCAAGAAGAGTCTGAATATAGTTTACCTGAACAGAATATTCTGCGGCAGCCGGATTAAGTCGATGAAGCTTATCGAGTTCCTTATCGAAAACCTTTTTTACATCTTCGCTCCACTTTTTTACAGCGGCCCTCTTCCTGTACTCCTCTATCTCCTTCTCCACCGGATTGCCGCCAAGTTCATTCTGTATAGTCTTCATCTGCTGGTGCAGAAGGAATTCACGCTGCTGCTGATCCAGGTCGCTCTTTACCTTTGACTGCAGCTCATTCTTGAGTTCGAGGATCTGTATCTCCTGCACAAGAAACTCAAGAAGCATGAATCCCCTGTCGCGCAGGTTATTCATTTCAAGCAGTTTCTGCTTATCCTGAACCTTTATGTCAGTATTTGAGCAAATAAAGTTGATAAGGTATGTGTTGTTCTCAATATTCTTTATTGCAAAAGATGCTTCAGGACTGATATTCGGATTGATTTTAATAATCTTAAGGGAGAGATCCTTCAGAGAACCAACTATAGCATCAAAGTCCTTGCTGAGTATATCCGGCTTAACTTCGGGAATAGTCTTTACCCTGGCTATAAAATAGGGGTCATCGGAGACAAGCTCCTGCAGAGCCATTCTCTTCCTTCCCTGGATTATTGCAGTTGTGGATCCGTCAGGCATTTCCAGAAGCTTGACTATCTGACCTATAGTACCTATTGAGTGGAGATCCTGAAAATTTGGATTCTCGATATCCGGATCAATCTGTGCCACTGTACCGACTATTTTGTCATTACGGTATGCATCCTTTATAAGCTGAATTGATTTTGGCCGCCCGATTGAAATAGGAAGCACCACGCCGGGAAACAGCACAGTATTCCTCAGCGACAGTATCGGAATTGCCTCAGGAACCTCAACATCTTCAAGGTCTCCGTCATCACCGTCAGCAATTATTGGAATTATATCTCCCTCTCCGTCAAGTATCTCAGGAATAAATATCTCGCCAACGGGTTTCCTGAATTTCTTTTCCATATTTTAATTTACTTTTTACCAATAAAATGTATCAAAAAGCGTTGCCTCACTCACTCTGCAAGCTTCAATATCCGACCTTATGCCAAAATTACATATTATTTCAACACTTTGTCTGATAGGGGGTATTGCAATGATTGTGCCACAGTCTTTTTCAAATAAAAAAGCCCCCGGAAACGGAGGCTCTATTCTGTATAATAACAGTTATTTCTTCTTTACAACACGATCCTTGTAACGATTCATGAATTTATCAACCCTACCTGCAGTATCCACAAGTTTCATTTTGCCGGTATAGAATGGATGAGATGTATTTGAAATCTCAAGCTTGATAAGTGGATATTCAGTTCCATCTTCCCACTTAATAGTATCTCTTGAGGGTGCAGTCGACTTGCTCAGGAAAGATATACCATTTGACATATCCTGAAATACCACAAACCTGTAATTGCCGGGATGAATTCCATTTTTCATTGTACTATATTTTTTTGTCCTTATTATTAAAATAATCCCTCAGATAAGGGACTGCAAAATTAATTAACATTATTTAAAATACAAAATGAATTGAATATTATTATTCATGATCTCAAAGAGAGGGTTCAAGTGTCTTAATTCCTTCCATTTCCTCCCTATAGGTCAGGAAGGTGATATCTTTATTTATAAGATACCTGTATGTGAAATGCACTTTGGCCTGTTTTGCACCCAAGAGCCTCATAGATGGCAATCATCCTGTCATTAAAATCGCCCACCCATGAGAGCTCAAGCTCCCTGAGCCAGGGCTTCTTCTTAAAAACATTATAGAGATTTAAAAAGATTGCTGATTCAACTCCGCTGTTCTGATAAGCAGGATGAACTCCCCCGACAACAGCCCTGAGCCTTGTCATCTTATGTGTCGAACGGTACCATACAAAACGTATCATATTCCAGAGATTCATTCTGCCATTAAAATGCTTCAGTATCTGGTTAAGGTCGGGCATAAGGACAAAAAAGGCAATCGGTTTTTCATTAAAATATGCAAACCATATCAGTTCTTCGTCAATTACCGGCTTTGCCTTATTGAACGATTCAATAAGGAATTTGGGATCAAGCGGTGTAAAATCTTCCTTGAAGACCGACCAGGTGGAGTTATATATGTAAACAATATCTTTAATATATTTCTCTTTATTCCTGATCTCAAAATGATCGAAATGAATAGCCGGGTCTTTTTGTGAGCCAGGCTGCAATTTTCATCATGCGGTCAGGAAACTGAACAATCTCGTTGTTCTTCCCTCTTATATCCCTGTGATAAGAGTACTGTTCAAAGTATTTTCTGAATCCATACTCTTCAAAAAATCGCCTGTAATAACTTTTATTATAAGGCATACCAAAGCCCTGCTGCATATATCCCTCAACCAGCAGACCCCAGTTATTGTCATTTTCGCCAAAATTAATCGGTCCATCCATAGCCTCAATTCCCCTGCCGGCAAGCCAGGAGCTTGCAGTATCAAAAAGCAGAAATGCAGCATCCCTGTCATTAATTACCTCAAAGAATCCCATTCCTCCTGTTGGCTGCCTGTTTGCTGATGAACGCACCTTATCGATGAATGCTGCTACTCTTCCGATTGTTGTGCCATTGTCGTCCATGAGAATCCACCGTATAGCCTCTCCATGTCCGAATGCATGGTTGACTGCAGGGTTGAAAACAGATTCAATGCCGGTATCCAGCTGACATACCCAGAAGGGATCTCCGTTATAAAGTTTTTTAGGGAAATTGATAAATTCCTCCTTATCCGGTTTTGTAAGGACCTCTTTTATCTCCATCAGATCTATTTTATAGGACAGGCAAATATAAATAGATTTTTAAAATAAAAAGACGGAAGTCAGAAGACAGAAGCTACCTCATGCCTCACTCCTCACTCCTCATTCCTCATTTAGTGTATATCAATTATCCTGTGGTCAATGAGCACGAAGACGATCCCGATAAGTGCCGTATACATCAGATAGATCTTTACAGGAATATATTCAGAAGGTTTGATTTTCATTTTTATCCAGAGATAAGAGATCAGAAAGATCTTGCCGATTGTATAAACGATGAATGTTGAAAGCGCAACACCCACAAGCCCGTAACCCCACTTTATCATCAGAAGGCTTAAGGGAATATTGAAAGCCAGCTCAAGAAGAGCTGATATAAGACTGATATGGGTCTTCTTCCTACCCACAATTATCGTTTGAGGAAATACAAGTCTAGGCACTATAAGAAGCGAATAGATAAGAAAAATATCGGCGCTTTTCTGAAAGCCCGGGTTGAACATCCTCGGGTAGAGCCATCTCGTACCAAGCATTACAACAATTGCAATGGGGAATAGAATATGCATCAGCCGCTTTGATTTAACCCTTATTTTTGCAAGTGATTCCTTCATCCTCTCACGCGTAGAGAATTCAGGAAGCATTGCGTTGCTGAGACCGTTTGCAAGCATCAGAACAAGTGGAAACTCCTTGGCTCCGTAACGAAACCAGGCAAACATTGCCGGATCCTTGTAAACTGCCGAAATGATAACTCCATCAGTATACTGTGCAGAACCGCTTATAAGTGATGTCAGGATCAGTGGTGTCCCCAGATAGAGATGTTCCTTTATGAATTCATATGATATTTTCATCTCCGTATATCGCCTGAGCAAAACAAGAAGCCAAACCCATCTTACAACTGTAACAAAAAGCAATCCCCAGATCGACCAGATGATATCCTTGCCGAATAACTATCGGTGCGATGATAAGAATCATCTGGGCTGTGAATGTTATAAGACCGTACTGAAAAATCCTGTAGGACCTGTTGTTAAGAAGATATATATATTCAATCAGACACACCGGACTGCTCAATAGTATATATAGCAGCAGCAGATTTATAAACGGAACATTACCCGACAAATGAAAAACTGAAAAATGGTTTTTCAGAGCATGACCCATTATGAAAAAAAGGAGGCTGAAGATACACAGCAAAATAAATGTGTTGAATATCTCGGGTGATTTGGTTGTTCCGTTATCACCCATCTTGCGATAGGTTCTGTTGCGGTGATAAAGCGGGAGGAGTGACTGAATAATACCTGTAACCCAGAAAAAAGTCATCAGTCCGCCAATAAACATAAACATCTCCCACTGTCCGATCTCCGCCCTTGTAAGATGGCTTTTAGTGAAAACAATACTGATTATAAGGAAAACTACAGGCTTCATCAGCTGAAAAAGCTGTAAACCTGAGATATTATCTATAAATTTTATTTTCTTCAAACGAGAGAAATACTTGAGAATATACTACTGATAACAAACATTATCATCAAAAATTGTGATGGCCGGTTTATTATTTAACGAACATGTCAAAGATACTAATTGAGCAGAGTATGAGAAAATAAAATTATTATTTTGTGAAATAGAAATTTTGACCTTATTTTGCACTCCATAAACGGTGGATGTAGTTCAGTCGGTTAGAACGTCGGATTGTGGTTCCGAAGGTCGTGGGTTCGAGCCCCATCTTCCACCCTCAAAAATCCCAGGTATCTTTAAGAAAGGAACCTGGGATTTCTCTTATGATCAATATTTCAGTATTTGAAGCATCAGAACCTCAGTAAGTACAAAAAAACTTCAGATGCATGCCATGTATGCGGCGAGGAGTTTTTTGCTGCAACATATTTTTCATCTATCATCGCCATGCCTTTGTAATCAGCCTGGCTCGCCTCAATTTCCCATGTCAAAGGATAATCCCGGTTGCTTACCGGACTTGTCTTTTTTCCATGGAAATTATCACAGGCCCATCCCAGATAAGGATATTTATCTGTGTTGTAAGTATCTCTTGTACCGGGCATATAGCTACCCTGATAATCCCACCAGAACAATACTGAATAATCATCCTGCACCTGGGGGATTGTATATTCATCAGGCAACTTGAGCGCTTTTAAACCATATTTCAACCATTTTGTCTGATAGACCGGTGCATCGTGGAAGTCGGAACGTCCTTTGATATATTTATCTTTGCCATCCGATACTTCATATTTTTTGGCTTCTTCAAGTATTTTAGCAACCAGAGGATTGTTCCTGTCGGTAAAAAATGAGAGAATATATAATGTTTGTCCAAGATTATCAGCTTCTGATTCACCTCCGTTGTTATGGTCATAAGGATCAGTCAGTGACAATGCCCATTCTTGAATAAGGCCAAGATTCCCTGTCTCTTTCAGACACATTGCCATCATTGCGCCATCGCGTCTCCAGGGATTTTTATACACAAAATAGTTAGGAAGGGGTTTGCTGTCAACTATATTAATCAGGATTTCATGATGCAGCTCTTTTAACACTTCGCTGTATTTGTACTTTTCGAATGCAGGAAGGATAAGTGGGGATTGAGTACCTGCAATTAATGATTCTTTTCCACCTTTGCTAATAAAAACACCTTTCTCGTTTTCAAAAATAATGACTGAATCATTTGATAAGGTCTCTATGTTTACCCGGTAATCGTTTGGAATAATCGTCTCATTTTTTACCTGACAATCATAAACGACTTCTCCTGAAAATGAATTAATGAGTTTCCCGTTTTTATAAAGCAATTTTGTACGGTTGCCCATACCAAACAGGAAAAATTTCACATCAGGCATATCAGCCACGCTGAACTCATTTCTCAATTGGTCCAGCTGGTTCCTGTATTTTAACAATGATGATGTAATATTCTCCTCAGGGATCTGCTTTTCTTCGTATACTGGCTTCCCATTAAAACCAGTACCTTGAAATAAAAAGCAAATAATCAATAAAATAAATATTTTACTCATGTGACACTCTTGTTTTCGATGGAGACGCTGATGCAACGTCCCCAATCAACACATTTTCAGACATATTATCATCATCAAGGATTTTTCTGTACCTCCTTGTAACTGTTGTATTTCAGATAGGCTGCGAACGACAGGGCTGCGAGCAGAATTACAGCCACATAAACGAATGATGGCACCGGAACAGGATCGCCGGCCGCATAAGAATGCATGCCTGAAAGGTAATAATTCACCCCGAAATAGGTCATAAGCACCGATGAGAAGGCAAAAAGTGAAAGGAGATTAAATGTAAAGATATCCTTCATCCCCGGTATATTCCGGCTGTGAATAACTATGCTGTATACAATGATTGTTATAAGCGACCAGGTCTCTTTTGGATCCCATCCCCAGTATCTTCCCCATGATTCATTCGCCCATACGGCACCAAGAAAGGTTCCGATTGTCAGAAAATAGAGTCCGAGTGTAAGCGTTTTGTAATTAATTACAGTCAGTTCATCAATAGTTGCCGATATCCTCTCCCTGTTTCCCTGATTTGTGAAAATAAGCAGAACCATTATAATAAGTCCCAGTATTGCCCCAAGTCCAAGAAAGCCATAACTGCCTGTTATTACAGACACATGCAGCGTCAGCCAGTATGACTTAAGAACAGGTACAAGGTTTGTGATCTCCGGATCCATGAAGCTCAGGTGAGCCACCATCAGCGTCATCGAGGCAAGAACAGCAGTTGCGGAAAGAGCAAAGGCCGATTTTCTGCTGAAAATGAAACCTGCAAGCAGAGTAACCCATGAGATAAAGATCATTGATTCATAGCCATTGCTCATTGGTGAATGACCTGCTATGTACCATCTGATTGCCAGTCCGAATGTATGGAAAAGATACCCGCCAAAAAGCACCCATCCGAGGATCCTGACAAGAAGAGACTTTTCTTTCTTGCCCCTGATCACCATGGTTATCAGTGCAATAAGCATAATCAGTCCAACCGTGGCATAGAAGGGGAATAACTTCTCAAAAATGCTCAGCTTATAATATATCAATTCTGCCTTTGTCTTTGAGGCTGACGGAAGGTCATATTCTGAGAACCTTTTCTGATAGCCGCTCATTGATTCGGTTATCTGACGGGTTGTTGAAATATTATTTGCCTTAATTGCATCTTCAAGAAGCGGAAGAATTGTTTTAAGATACAATGAATCATCCTTGTTAATGGCCTTTGCCAGTGCCGCTTCAGGCATCCCCCAGTCATGTGTACCGTTCTTCAGCGGAAACAGTTTGAGAAATTCACCTTTATATATCATATAGACAATATTCAACCTCTCATCAATCTTCATCACCTCCTTATCTGTCTTGTTCCTGTCACCCGGAGCTTTTGCATATGCATTATTGACATCTTCCGAAAGCTTGTATGTTCCGTCACCACTTGAGGCTGACAATGTCTGTAAAAGCAGCATATTTACCTGTAATGCCCAGTTTACTCTGGATTTCCTGATTTGAAACCCTGATGAGCGGAACATCTTTCCAGTTATCAAAGTCAAGATAGAGCCCAAGGAAGACCTGCATTGATGTGAGTCCCTCAAAATCATTCTGACGGGTAACTTTCCGAAGAATATCATTGCTCAGAGTGAAAAGCGGCTTGGTCCTTCCCTTCTGATCCTGCACAAGCACTTTACCGAATTCCGTTGAAACAGATTTATCCGGAATAAGCTTCTGGGCGTCAGCCAGAGAGAGACCCGACAAAATGAACATCAGGACAATTACAGACATTGATTTCCGGAGTGTGGAGTTCCAGTGACCTGCAGTTATATTATGGAATAATGAGTTTCTGTTAAGCAGTGACAGAAAGATGAATATAAAGAGCATTATATAGCCTGTATATGAAACAAACATTCCTGCCATGTCGTGATTCACTGACAGGATTGTACCTTTTTCATCCCTGTCAAAGGATGACTGGTAAAAACGGTAGCCTTTATACTTGAGAATATTATTCATGAATATCATAAAAGGCTTTTCGACATTTGCTGATTTATCAACAAGAACAACATCGCTTTTATAACCTGACGGACTGTTTGATCCCGGATATCTTTCAAGAATAAAATCATTAAGCTTAATAGTGAATGGCAGATTAGTAATCTTTGATCCATAACTAATCTCAACTGTTTTTCCGTCAATGATTCCTGTCACAGATGAAGTTGTTTCAGATTCCCTGTCCCAGAGGGTCAGTTCGGAAGCTTCCTTAGAACCCGAGATTCTGAATATGAATGCATTCTGACCGGTAGTCTGTTCTGCGGGGTTTATTGCAATCACATCCGTAACACCTGAAGGCAGCATCTGCTGAGGGACAATTTTTATCCCGTTGACCGAAATGATCTGCATCTCTTTCAATCTCATGGGCTTGCCTTTTTCTGACAGAGTGATCTCCTGAGTCATCATGCTCATTTCTCCCAGATCAAACACAGAAGTCATGTAGAATGCCCTTCCATCATATGATATGTTTACATCAGCCGAGTCGGCCGATTCGAATCCAATAGAGATCGGACCCGAAGACTTTTTTTCGCCTTTTTTAAGAATCACTGTCTCCCTGTCCCATCATGCCCGGTGTAACCATCAGTGATATTATTGGAACTCCTGCCGGATTTGATTTTAGTGCTTCTGTGGCGTTGGGAATGATCTTTGAGAGCACAAGCTTATAATCATTCCCGTTGATTTTTATCACCTTATTGTACTCATCAGCTGAAACTGAGGTCAGTGAGTATTTGTCAGACCTTTCTGATAAAACTGTTCCATCAGGTTCCTTTACGGTACTTATAATATACTTATCAGCTGAAAAACATTGGTGCTGTTCCTCCCCTTCACGTATATGCATTGTACCTTCCCACCCGAAATACCTTGTAATTCCTGCCCCGATTATCAGCAGCAGGAATGAAAGATGAAACAGAGCATTTGGCAGTCTGGCCTTTCTGAAGAGTTTATAAATTATTAATTGTCCTATCAGATTTGCGGAAAGAAGCAACAATATCAATTCGAACCATTTGGTACTATATACCATACTGTAGGCAACCGGTGAGCCAAAGTCATTTTCAACAATTGTTGCGACTGCCATTGAAAGCGCAAATGCCACAAATAAAAAACCCATTAAGAGCCGGGGAGAACAGGAATCTCAGGTATTTCATAGAATTACTTTTTTTATAATTTAATCTGTTTAGTTTAAAATTGTCAGTCAGAAGTCGGAAGTCATGCAATGCACTCGTTGTCATTAGCTCATGTGCCATCTTCCCTGATGCCCTGAGCCCTGAGCCCTGATGCGCGCTGAGCCTGACCTTATATTTCATCCTTTTTCCGAAATCTGAATAAGTTTTTCCTTATCAAGTATCTTTACTTTTGAGGAATCTGAATAGACCACACCTGAATCTTCAAATTCCTTAAGTATTCTTACAACACATTCTTTTGCCATACTTGTCATTTCACCAAGCTCCTGCCGCGAGAATACCATATCATATTCATCGCTCCTGAACACTTCATCTGAAAAATACAGAAGTGCATCAGCAACCCTGCCCGACATTCTCTTTTGCGACAGGTTAACCATCCTGTGTTTGTGTCTGGAGCGATTTTTACACTTATATCCTCAAGCATTCCCTCGGCAAATTCTCCATTTTCCCTTACAAGCTGTTTAAAGATATCAAAACCGATAAAACAAGCCTGAACAGTAGTTATTGCAGAAACTGAATAGGTATGTCGTGAATTTACATATGCTCCCGGTCCCAGAACCAGCATTCCCGGTAAAGCTATTCCTATTATAAAATTCTTTCCGGTACTACCCTCAATATATAGTTTTAGCCATTCCGTTTGCCAGAAAAAGAGCATTTGAGGTTGGAGATCCCTGCTTTATCATTATCTCACCAGGTTTGAATGTAGCTTCATACCTGTTATCATTTATCATTTGCAGTTCATTTTTTGTCAGATGCTCAAAATTCTTCCATCCATGGGTGCAATTTTCACAGCTGTTAATTAAATTTATGCCTGACATATCACTTTTTTTAAGGGGTTCAAAAATAGCTTTTAATAAATATAAGATACTACAAAGCTAACAAATATCACTGTATAAATTGATATATATCACACGCTTCTCCTATATCTATCAACTTTATACCTCGCAAATAGCATATGATCTGTTAATAGGATAACAGAGGTTTTTCATAGCTTGCACAAAGAAATCATTAACTAAATAAACCTGATATGAAAAACCTTTTTAAACTATTCTCTGTACTTAGTTGCTGCAGGATTCCTGTTTGCATCGTGCGAAGGTCCAATGGGTCCTGCCGGAAAAGACGGCACGAACGGAGCTGATGGTGCCGACGGCCAGGATGCCAATGAAACCTGCAAAGAATGCCATAATCCTGATGTTGTTGATGCAGTTGCAGTTCAATTTGAATTGTCAAAACATTCATATGGTGAAGTAGATTTTGAAGAAGCCGGAAACACCGGTTGTACTCCTTGCCATGCTTCAGAAGCTTTCAAATATGTATGTGCAAACAACACTTCCTCAGACATTTGTACTTGGAACCAACGGGAAATACGCAAATGACTATGCTGCTACTCCCGCCACTGCTCTTGGAGAACTTACATGCTCAACCTGCCACAGCAGTCTGCATACAACCTATGCAGGAACCGATTTTTCACCTCTGACAAACACAGCTGCTGTTTCGATGACAATGTGGACCGGAGCAAAATCAATCAATATTGCACAGATGGCGGTATGGGCAACCTTTGCGTTAAATGCCACCAGCCACGTCCGCTTACAACAAGTTCAACTCTACTCAGACGGTAATGTTGTTGATTATGCAGGTCTTGTTGCAAATCCGACTGCAATATTCTATGATAATGTAGTAGGTAATGCAGCTCCGAATAAAGTTATTCCTTCATACAGAACACATGTTCATTATGGAACTGTAGGTGCTATTTATGCAGGTATTGGCGGAGTTGAATTCCCTGGTTCACTTGCTTATGAAAATTCACCTCACACTACATGCAGCTTCATGCCAGGATTGCCATATGGCAGCTATCAGCGGCAGAGCAGGTGGACACACATTCAATGTAAAAGGTAACTTCAACGGATGTAATGCTACAGGTTGCCATACAGTGCCATTAGTTCATCATCAGACATTATGGACAGGCTACAAGATCAAGTGTAAAGACTCTTCTTGATCAGCTTGCAGCCAAAATCAATGAGGTTGGCGGTGCAACACCTATTCTTCACACAGAAACTGATCCTGAAGCAAATCTCTGGGCTGGAAATACAACAGGCAACTGGGATGGATACCTGAATATCTATGATCCTTCATCCAACCCTGGCGGTGCATGGAAAAATCCGGGAAATCCAAACTCATACACACAGGCTCAGAAAGACATCAACAATGCATTGCCGACATTCCCGTCACTTACAAATGGTATTATGGGATGCAATGATCAATTTCCAGATGTGCCTCAGGGAATACAGTCTTGGAATTCACAATACAAAATATACCAAAGCTCTTCTTACAAACACTCTTGAAGTATTGAATGGTACAGTTTAATCAGTATCTCAAATAAAAATATAAAAGGCTGTCCACGATATGGGCAGCCTTTTTCTTTTTAACCTATTCCAAGCTTCTCCGGTCTCTTTAATTATGATTTTAATCACACTTTCCAATCCTTCTGCCTGTGAGTTTTAACCCCTCCCTGCGCGGCTAGGCGTTTGTTAGCCCCGTCAGGGGCAAAAGACTTTAAAGCAGGGCAGCGCCCTGCTCAGAGAACAAACAAGTTTAATGAGCCCCGTAGTGGGCGAAATACGATACCGAATTATTACGCCCGCTACGGGGCTTGACATTGTAGTACTGGTTCTAACGTTGGGCGTTGCCCAACGTTATAGTCTATAAGGCCTCCGGCCTTTTCATTTTAGTTTCAACAGCAGCCAGGAGAATGTTCCTGCATATGAGAATGAAGCTGGGTAGCCTCTATTTCAGAGTATTAGATATACGGTTTTAAAACACTAAATAAATGTGAATAAAGATTAGTAGGGCCACGCCATGGCGTGGCCATCTGCGGAAAAGTAAGGTAAATCTAATGCTCATCCGATCGTGATATCCTGAGATCATTCCCCAGAAAAGTGATGTCGGTTTTGATCCCAGAGTACATGTATAGATATGTATAACCATGAATAAAGAAAGGAAGAATCCCATCGTAATATGAAGAATATCGGTAAGTATCAGACCGCTGGCTCCAAAAACACTCTTGATTGTTATTTCCGGAAAAAGCAATCCGATACCGTGATTATGAGAACCGGAAGAGCAAGATACATTGCAAGCACATAAGTAATTTTCTGAAGAGGATTAAACTTTCGTTTTTCTGTTACGGGAAAAGGATGCTTCTCACCTCTGAACATTCCAAATGAGTAATATTTCAACTGTTTCAACAGATCATCCCAGAAATTCTTCTTTTCAATTTTGTAGTATCTGCCGTTTTTTGTCAGGAGATTTCCTGTAACAAACAGTATATAATTCAATGTAAGCACCAATGCAGCGAAATTATGCCATTTGACTGCCTTTGCAAATCCGACAATATATGCAGCATGCTCTTTATCTGTATATTGCATGCTTAATCCGGTAACTATAAGAATAAGAAACATCAGTGCATTCAGCCATGCCAGATTCTTATCCATTTTGGGTAAAGATACATCGTAATCCTCTTTAATTATTTTTTTTATCCTTCCGTATCCTGAATATGATGTGAATAGCTATTACTCCCAGTACTCCGATAAAAATAAGAAGACTGACGAGGTTCAGGTATTCATTCCGGTTGGCTCCTATCACATAGGATTCATTTAATATTATTCCGTTAAAGAATCCGTCCTTGCGCTGTTCCTTGGATTCAAATTTATAGAGTGATGCCATTAGTATCGAATTTTGTGAATGGCATTCATTGCACCGTTTGACAGCCTCGGCCTTTGGTCTGATCTGGTGAGAAACCGGGATGCTATCATTTATTTTTGTATGGCATTCAATACATCTGACATTTGCAAAATGTGTAGCCTGGTTTGGCAGCCATTCATGCTTCTGGATCAGGTTTATCTCTTCCCTGTCAGTAAGAAGCTGAAATCTGTTAAAGTCGGAATGGCAATTCAGACAAATAGCATTGTCGTATGAGATTGTAGCCTTGAGATTATTGCTGTTCCTTACAGATAATCTTGTAACTGTGGGGATTGTGGCATTTCCAGCATGAGAAACCTTCCTTTTCAAGTTTATAGTGAGTACTCTGAACGTATTCTGAATCTATCTCCTCAAAATGATATTTTGCAAATTTCTCATCGCCTCCATGGCAGTCAAGACAATTTAATTTCTGTTCCATCCTTAGCTCACCCGGATGAGGAAAAGTTGTATATTGCGCTGAGTGACAATCAGTACAGCTGAAACTTTTATGATTTGAATCATAGAACTCATCCCTCCTGATTATCCGTTCAGAACACATCAGTGCATTTACCTGTGTTCCAAGGTTTTCATTCGCATATTCGTACTTAGCCTGTCCGTGACATTTCAGACAGCGTTCATTGTCATCATGAAAGGGAGATACATATGTTGATGTATCATCGTTACTCTGATTAATCTTCGTAAAACTGAATACTCCTGCCATTGAGGCAGAAGTATTACAGATCAGGTACAAAAAAGATATAATCAGGAATCTGAAAATCTTCATCAGTGATCCTGGATATTGATTAAAATCTTGCTGTTATATTAAACCCAAACATGTAGTCACCGGCTTCGCTTTTAGTATTGTAAAGCAGATTATACTGGTCTATAATCAGATTATAGTTTGAAGCAAATACCTGGAATGAGTGTGTTGCAGTTCCGATCTCCCATCCGAAAGCAAGGTTTGGTTTTGGCTGAACCAGTTCTTCACCTGTATCCTGTTTTGTAATCAGCTGGTCATACTCAAGCATAAGGGAATGGTTGCCAAACAGATTTGCCCTTGCACCTGCATGTATACCAAAGTTCAGATTTTTGTAACCTACCTCATCCGAGTATCTTTTTACTGTATTCATATAAAAAACTGAAGGTGCGACCTGAGCAGAGATCTTTTCGCTGAACTTACGGGCAACGATCAGCTGTGTGAAATACGACAATCTGTGAATCTCCTTGAAATCAGTAGATGGGCCGAAATTCTCTTCAGCTCTCAGATCAGCAACGATATTTCCATAGTATGAAAGAGAAACTGGCATGCTGTTATCTTCAGTCTGCTGAAGAATGAGATATTTCCAGCGAAGATCCTGAAGAGCATAATCCTTTGTTGTTCCTGCTCCTATCATTAACCTGTCGGTGATACCATAATTCAAACCAATGCGGGTATTTGCAGAACCATATATGCCATAAAGGTTTTTAATATTCTCGATAAGACTGAATCTATGCTGAATCTGCAGTTGCAATACCACCCTTATAAGGAGTAGCAACTGTTTGATTTTCAATCAGTAACTCTGTAGAGAATGTATTTCGGACAGGATCTGATGTTTTTTCCGGGGCCGGAGTTGCTTCCTGTGCAAATAACGGAGATAGTAATAACGATAAAATGAATACAATAAAAATCTTTTTCATATTAGTAGGCTTTATCTGGTTAGTTTATTTTTAATTATTATGAGCTCCCTGGTTGATCCAGATGAGAACTTTCTGTTTGTCAACATCACTTGAACGCGGTAGTATGATCCGGACCAATCATCTTTGTATAGAGCTTGCTTGTCTCTCCCGGGCAGATCCACATAACCGCCTGAAGTAAGCGCATTGTAGGAATGACCATCCCTTAGGTCAGGCGCTTTAATGGCACCATGACACGAAATACAGTTTGCATTAAATATAGGTTGTATCTCCGCCTGAAAATGGACCGAATCTGTAGGATTTACTACCTCCGGCGTGTATGAATACTTTTCACACGACGAGAGGCCACCGATCGCTGCAATAACAATTAATGCAGCCAGTAACTGTCTTAACATATTTAATCTCTGATTCATGTTTTTAAGATTGTTAATTAATTCACAAAGATATCTGATTTTACTGATTAATAAATTCTTATATCCATTAAAAATGACCCCGTGTGCGTGCTCTATATCATATTGAAAATTGATCTATATCAATTTATCGGATGATATTAATTATTAAACAAGTAGAGACGTTGCGTGCAACGTCTCTACTGACAAATAAAATTCAATAATTAATTATCAGAATTTATATGCATTATCCTCAATCAGTCTGTCGGCAATTCTGCCGTCTTGCATCCTTAACATTAACGCAATCCACCCTTGTAAGATTTTCAACTGCCTTTGTAAGTGCAGGGCATGTTTCTTCAGTGCAGAATGCACTTATTGCCTCAAGAGCTGATTTTCTTACAATATTTGCAGTATCGAAGATATTGACATCGAGCATATCCTTATAGAGCGATACTGTTGTTCTTCCCTGAACCGAGCTTTTCAACTCTGAGTGCCAGTGATTCAGAAACATAGGTTTCCATCATCATTTCGGCAATATTATTCAGTACTTCCTGCTCGTTGATAAGACCCTTTTCGAAACGTTTTGTTGCTCCATGTATGCAGAGAAGAATAACTTTCTTGAAGTTTTTGATATACCTTGTCTTCTTCTGAAAATAGCTCTCACCTGCTGTTTTACCATCAGTAATGTCTTCCAGACCTGAATAAAGTTTTTCAGCTTCACCATAAAGATCAAATTCACCTTTCATTGCACGTTTCATTGCAGTATCAACAACAAGCAGACGGTTTATCTCATTTGTACCTTCAAATATCCTGTTGATCCTTGAATCGCGGTAACCTCTTTCAACAGCCATTTCAGCAGAATAACCCATTCCTCCATGGATCTGAACAGCCTCATCAGCAACAAAATCAAGCATTTCAGAACCAACAACTTTCAGAATAGCTGCCTCAACAGCATAATGACTTATAGCTTCAATAGCTGCTCTGCCATAATCACCGCAGTCGACCGTAAGCTTCTTCATCAGGCTATCAATATCATTGCTTACCCTGTAAACAGCTGATTCTGAAGCAAAAAGACGAATTACCTGTTCAGCCATTTTATGTTTTAATGCACCGAATGTTGAAATAAGAACTCCAAACTGTTTTCTTTCGTTGGCATATTTAACCGAATCATTAATTGCTTTTTTGGCAGCACCAATAACATTGGCTCCAAGTTTAAGCCTTCCCATATGAAGAATGCTGAGAGCAATCCTGAATCCTTCACCTCTTTTTCCAAGAAGATTCTCAACCGGAACTTTTACATCATTGAAATATATCTGGGCTGTTGAAGAGCCTTTGATACCCATTTTGTGTTCATCCGGACCAATAACAACACCCGGATATTTGCTTTCAACAATAAATGCACTGAGTACCCTGTCGGTATCAATTTTTGCAAAGACAACAAGAGTATCAGCAAATCCGGCATTTGTGATCCACATTTTCTGACCGTTCAGAATATAATGTTTTCCGTCTTCAGTGAGTTTTGCATTTGTTTTTCCTGAGTTGGCATCACTTCCGGCTCCCGGTTCGGTAAGACAGTAGGCTCCGATAAATTCACCGGTGGCCAGTTTTGTAACATAACGCTCCCTCTGATCCTTATTCCCGTAATACATTATAGGCAGTGTTCCTATTCCGCAATGGGCCATATAAGCAACTGAAAATGAATATCCTGCACCTGTTGTTTCAGCTACAAGCATCTGAGTTACAAATGACTGTCCGAATCCTCCGAACTCTTCAGGAATTGAAATTCCCATCAAACCAAGATCTCCGGATTTCTTCAGCATACTTTTCATCAGCTCCCTGTCGCTCTTCTCAACCTTTTCAAGATTGGGATAAACTTCAGCTTCAAGAAAGTCGCTGCATGTCTGGGCTATCATTCTCTGTTCCTCATTGAATTCCTCAGGAATGAATATATCTTTTGATTCAACTTCGCTTACAAGAAATTCACCGCTTTTCAAGAGTTTACTGTTTTCCATTTTATCAGATTATTATTTGGATTATTCTATAATTTAAGTGATTGTGCAATAAGTTCTGCAATATCAAGATTTTTAATCTCCTCTTCCTTGTTTTTATACTTTAATCCATCAGTCAGCATTGTCATGCAGAAAGGACAGGCTGTTGCAATAACGCTTGCCTCGGTTTTAAGGGCATCCTCTGTTCTTTCAATGAAGATCTCCTTATCTCCCTTCTCAGCTTCCTTGAACATCTGGGCTCCGCCGGCTCCGCAGCATAAGTGCAAAGCTTTTGTTCCTGTCCATTTCAACAAAATTGCCTGTAAGCTTCGAGAGTATGCTCCGGGTTCATCTTATATATCATTTGCCCTGTCCAAGATAACATGGATCATGATAGGTAACTGAAATATTTTTAAGTGATGAATTGTCAATTTTCAATTTGCCCTCTTCAATATTCCTGTTTAAGAACTGAAGATAATTTATAACTTCATAATTACCACCAAGATCGGGATATTCATTTTTAAAAATATTGAAGCAATGAGGACAAATTGTTATTATCTTTTTTACCTCATACATCTTTAAGATCTCAATAACCTGCAGTGCCTGCATCTGATAAAGCATTTCATTGCCGGCACGTCTTGCAGGATCGCCGGTACATGTCTCCTCTTTTCCGAGAACAGCATAACTTACATTCAGATGTGTCAGGATCTTTGTGAAAGCTCTCACAACTTTTTTGTACCTGTCGTCAAAAGCGCCTGCACAACCTACCCAGAACAGGTATTCCGGTTTCTCTCCTCTTGCAAAGAGATCTGCCATTACTGGCACTTCAATTTTCCGGGTTTCCATATTTAATATTTTCTATTAGATTTTTTTGTTACACAGAGTTACACAGAGAAGGCACAGAGGGACACAGAGGTTAATTAATATTTATTTCCAGATCCTTCGCCCAGAGAAGCCTGTCCTCGGCTGAATATTGCCACGGGGCACCATTGTTTTCAATATTGTTGAACACAGCTTTAAGTTCACCCGGAGCTGAAGCTTCCTCCATAACAAGATATCTGCGCAGATCAACAATAAGTGTCGGATGATTAATATTTATCGGACACTCCTTTGCACAGGCATTGCATGTTGTACATGCCCAGATCTCCTCCTCCGAAATATAATCCCTCAGCAGTGATCTGTTGTCATTGAAATCCCTTCCGTTTTTAACCATCAGTGGACCTTTCTCCTTCATCCTTGCCCTGAGATCCATCATTACCTTTCTGGGAGATAATTTCTTGCCGGTAATATTTGCAGGACAAACAGATGTACAGCGTCCGCACTCGGTACATGAAAGAGAATCAAAATAATTCTTCCATGAAGCATCCTCGGCATCCTTCACTCCAAACCTTTCAACAGGAGCATCAGCCTGGAGCTGCAGCAAATGCAGTATTCGGATCAAGCATCAGCCTGACCTCCCTTGTGATACTGTCCATATTCGGAAGTTTTCCAAGAGGGTCAAGACGTGAAAGAAATACATTCGGCACTGACATGAAAACATGGAAATGCTTTGAATATGGAAGCATGTTTGCAAAAATGAATATCAGAAGAATATGTGTCCACCATGAAGCTTCATAAACAAGTCTGAATTTTTCTGCTGAACTGCCGTTTATTAGTCCTGCCAGAAAAGTTGCTACCGGGTATACTCCCGCAATTGCCTCACCACTGAGCTTCTTATATTCAACATATCCGAGATTCATTGAAAGAAGTGAGACCATAAGAAGAAGGATGATGCTGAGAGCAATATTTGCATCTATATGGGAGATCTTCTTCATCTCTATACCCTCGAACCGTTTGATATGGAAAAAAAGCCTGCGGCTCAGAAAAATAATTATCGATATCCCAACTATAAGGGCAAAAATATCTCCTGAAGCCATTATAATATTATATACCGGTCCGAGGAACTGCAACACCTTATCGCTGCCGTGAGTCCATCGATAACCATTTCAATGCTTCCCAGAAGGATTACGCAAAATCCCCAGAAAACAAGTGCATGAAAGAATCCGATAACCGGCTTCCTGAAGATCTTTGTCTGACCAAAGGCAACAGAGAGCATTACATTTATTCTTTTGCCTATATCTCTTACAGGAAATGCAGGCCTTGTAAACCTGAAAAAACTCACAATCCGATTAATAGTATAGGTGAAAACTCCTATTGTCATTAAAAGTGTTGCTGCAAAAATAATTTGTTTAGTCATATTTTCAGTTTTGTTACCTTCTTAATTTTTTGCCACGAAGGCGCAAAGACGCAAAGGGCTATTTTGTATTAACAAATCTTCTAATACCATCCTTAATAAGCGGAACATTGAAATTTATAAGATAACCAAGTCTCTTTCCTGTTAACATAAGGTGACTAATAATTTGGGCTTCCCAGACTGGATTTACTATATCAACTGCCTTTAATTCAATCACTACTTTTTTTTCAACAAGTAAATCAAGTCGTAATCCTTCCTCAAATGTAATCCCATCATAAACAATGGGAATATCTAATTGACGCTCAACATTTAGTCCACTTTTTCTAAGTTCATGTGCTAAACAAACTTCATATACTTTTTCAAGCAATCCAGGACCAAGTGCTTTATGAACAATAAATGAAGCATTTACAATCAATTTGCCTATTCTTTCTTCTTCACTCTGACAGAAGTTTTTCCATTTCTTAAACTTAGCGCCTTTGCGCCTTTGTGGCAAAATTTTTATTTTTTTATTTCTTTAACTGCTTCAACAAGCTTCGGCAGCACTTTCATTGCATCACCGACTATACCATACTGTGCTGCTTCAAATATGGGAGCATCCTTATCTGTATTGATGGCAACAATATATTTTGATGAGCTTATGCCTGCAAGATGCTGGGTTGCACCGGAAATTCCCACTGCAATATAAAGGTTTGGAGCGATTATCTTTCCTGTTTGTCCTGTATGTTCCTCATGAGGTCTCCATCCTTCATCCGACACAGGTCTTGAGCAGGCAGTTGCAGCTCCCAGCAATGAAGCAAGCTCTGTCAGCGGAGCCCAGTTGTCAGGAGATTTCATTCCCCTCCCGCCTGACACTACTACCTCTGCATCTGTCAGCAAAATCTTCCCTGTCTGCTTCTGCACATCCTTCACCACAGTTTTAATAAGTGATCCATCAACTGAAACATTCATATTCTCAATTGTGCATACATTGCCGGGTGTCTCAGCCAGATCAAAGGAATTCTGGGCAAGAGTGAGTATTTTGATGTCCGATTTAATAACAAGATGAGCAAATGCGTTTCCTGAATAGGTCCTTTTATAAACTGTGAAAGGGCTAAGGCTTAAAGGCAGTTTGCTGACTCCTGAGCCCACACCTGCCTTTAATCTGACAGACAGTCTCGGTGCAAGTGCTTTTCCTGTATTATTATTTGATAATACTAATCACGTCAGCCTTTTCTTTGACGGCGATCTCTGCAATCACGCTTGCATATGCCTGGTTGTCAAGCACTGACAGCTGTTCATTTGTGACTGATATTATCCGGGAAGCACCCCAGTTGCCAAGTTTTTTCAGTTCTGTCTCATCAACTTTGCCAATTGAGACAGCTGTTACGCCTGATCCGGTCATTTTTGCAACTCCGGCAGCATATGAAACAAGTTCAAAGGAAAGTTTCTTGAATTTTCCGTCCCAGTTTTCGGTATATACTAATACTGACATATCGTAATGATTTACTGTTTATAAATGAATTATCAGATAACCTTTGCCTCGTTCTGAAGAAGGTCAATCAGTTGTGCCGGATTATCAGCATCAATGAATTTGCAGGCAGCACGCGGTGTTGGTTTTTCAAAAACGACAACCTGTGTAAGAGGCTCAACCGCAACCGGCTCAACCACCTTGACAGGTTTTGTCCTGGCCATCATAATACCACGCATTGCAGCTATCCTCGGTTCTTTAGCAATACCTTTCTGGACAATTGCAACTAATGGCGTCGGTAACGGATACCACCTCCTTGCCGCCATCTATTTCACGGGTCATTACAGGCTGTCCGTTCTCGATCCTGAGATCTGAAACAGCTGATACGGAAGGGATCCCTAAAAATTCGGAGATCATGCCGCCTACCATCGATCCGTTATAGTCGCTCGATTCAATCCCGCACATAATCAGGTCATATTGCTCTTTCCTGACAACCTCGGCTATCTGGGCAGCAACAAAATATGCATCAGATGATTCAGCATTAACCCTTACGGCATCATCGGCCCCAATTGCAAGTGCCTTGCGAATTGTAGGCTCTGAAGCTGCATTACCGACATGCACCACCGTTACAGATTTTACTCCGCTTCCTGCATCATCCTTCAGCTCAAGCGCACGGGTAAGGGACAATTCGTCCCAGGGATTTATGACCCACTGAATACCGGTGGTGTCAATAGAGGCATTTCCTTCGGCAAATTTAATTTTTGTCGTTGTGTCGGGAACATTACTGATACAAACCAGAATTTTCATCTAAATTTTCTTATTAGTTATTTAACTTATCCTAAACAGATTAATAGAACCGGCAATGAATTTTTTAACCTTTAAGGCGGCAAATATAATAATTTATGATTCACAATCAAATCTGAAAATTTTCATTAAAATTTCAATTCGAAATTTTCAGCCTTGCTAACGTACTTTGCAACTGAGCTTTATTCATGCATACAACAGAGAAGCAATAACTGGTTCGAATTATTCATAAACACCGCCGATTCATATTTAGTACGAATTTTTCTAAGGCGGAGAGAGAAAATGAAATATTAAAATTAAATTCGCCACGCCTGAATTCAGGTTGTCATTTAACAATAAAACATTGAATAACAAAGTAAAAACATACAGTTCACTTGTTCTGGCCATGATCTTCTGGGGTATTTCATATATCTGGTTCAAGGTTGCAAACAAGACTTTCCCTCCTATCACAATTGTCTTTCTCAGGCTTTTCTTTTCTGTAATCCTTTTGACACTCTATCTGATTCTGGCGAAAGGTTTTATGAAAATCAGGAAAGGAGATCTTAAATTATTCCTTATGCTCGCCGTATTTGAACCATTCTTCTATTTTCTGGGTGAAAGCTTCGGTCTCACATATGTATCAGCAACAGTATGTTCTGTAATGATCTCCCTTATTCCGGTTTTTGCAACAATAGGAGCCTGGCTGATTTTCAGGGAAAGGCTGAAGCTGATAAATTATGCAGGTATTATACTCTCATTTACAGGAGTACTTGTCTTTCTCCTGAATAAGGATGGATCAATTTCGTATAACCTCAAGGGATTGGCCCTGCTAATGTTTGCTGTGCTTTCGGCAGTAGGATATAACCTTGTCCTCAGCCGTCTTGTGGGAAAATACAGTCCCGTTTATATTGTGAATGTACAGAATGTGATAGGTGCTGCACTTTTCCTCCCGCTATTTCTGATTTCTGATTTTAAAACAGTTATACACACCACCTACGCTCCGGTTGAGTTTCTCCCTATCATTGGTCTCGCTGCTTTCGCATCGTGCGCTGCGTTTATCCTCTTTGCATATTCTGTTTCCAAAATTGGCATTCTTAAAGCCAATGTCTTCACAAATTTCATACCTCTCTTCACCGCGCTCTTTTCATTTATCCTGATGGGTGACAAGCTCACCTTTCAGAATGTTGTGGGGATGATAGTTGTTATTGCAGGGATCCTGATGGCACAGGTTAACGGCCGTGAAAGAAGCATTGATGAAGCGCTGACACTCACTGGCAAAACAGCCTGATTTTTCAGGCCGGTTGATTCGCTCTTCTATACTAAACCGGAATAACAGTCGTTCTGATAAATCATACTATATTTATAGCTGAATGACAGGTATGGTTAAAAAGATTCTGAATATTCTTCTTTTCAGCATAATCGCGCTGCCAGCCTTCCCTCAGACAGGAGGCGACAATGTTTATGAATTTCTTAATCTCACACTTTCAGGACATGTCGCTGCCCTTGGTGGCTCGAACGTTTCGCTGCAGTCACCTGATCTGAACATGGCTTATCACAACCCGGCACTTCTCACAGGTGAAATGAATAAATCTCTTGCACTGAATTATGTGAACTATTTTGCAGGGATAAACTACGGAATGGCAATGTTTTCACAATCATTCAGCAATAAGGGAAATTTTGCCGCAGGTCTTACTTATCTCAACTACGGAACATTTACTGAAACAGATATTTCAGGAGTAATAACCGGTACCTTCAAAGCATCCGAATATGCATTTTCACTTATGTACAGCAGGGAAATTGATTCCTCCTTCGCCATCGGCGTCAATATAAAACCTGTTTTGTCATATCTCGAAAGATACTCATCGTTCGGATTTGCAGTTGATATAGGGGCAACCTGGCACAACCCCGGCAAGCTTTTCTCAGCCGGTGTAGTAATAAAAAATGCAGGATACCAGGTCACAACATATGCCGGGGAGCAGCATCAGAACCTCCCTTTCGAAATTCAGGCAGGTATATCCCAGAGACTGGCTTATGCTCCATTCAGATTCTCATTGACTGTCAGACATCTTGAGAAATATGACCTCACTCATGAATATCTGCCTGCCGGCACCAACGGAACCACTGAAACAGACGAATCTGATTTTTTTGAGAACATGATGAGACATCTTATTATCGGGGCAGAATTGATACCGCATAAGAACTTTTATTTTTGCGGCGGATACAATTATCAGAGAAGAAAGGAGCTGGCTGTCGACGCTAAGGCTTCAACTGTCGGATTTTCATGGGGATTCGGAATCAATACATCCATTCTGAATATTGAATTCGGAAGGGCAACTTATCATCTTGCAGGATCATCGACTCATCTTTCCCTGATTTTGAAGACAAATAATATCTATAATAAATTACGCAACTAAACATTACTTGTTATATAAGGGTTTATTTGCAAACTTTGTGAACATTTAAAGTAAATCGTTCACATTAAAACCCTTTGTGCACCTTCGTGAAGCCCTTTGCGTTACTTTGTGTTTAATTCAAGGGACTTGGTAAACACCAAGGTCACAAAGGGTTTCACAAAGTAGATCAAAGGAAAACTAAGATATATAAATGGAAAAACGACTCATAATAGCAATCGACGGCTATTCATCCTGCGGCAAAAGCACCTTTGCAAAATCGATTGCAAAAATGTTGAATTATATTTATATCGACAGCGGGGCAATGTACAGGGCTGTGACACTGTATTGCCTCAGAAAGAATTTCACAGGCGACTGGGGAATAAATGTAGATGGAGTAATCTCAGGTCTTAAGGATATCAGCATTGATTTTGTCTATAATCCTGATATAGAGGAATATGAAACTTTTCTCAATTCAGAAAATGTAGAAAAGGAGATCAGGAGCATGGAGGTGACCTCTCATGTAAGCAAGGTAAGCCAGATATATGAAGTGCGGGCCCGAATGGTGGAACTGCAGCGACAGATTGGCTCATTCAAAGGGATAGTGATGGATGGCAGGGATATCGGAACGGTTGTATTTCCTGATGCTGATATAAAGATTTTCATGACAGCGTCGATAGATATCAGGGCCAGAAGGAGATTCGATGAACTGAGGCAGAAGGGCATTGAAGCTGAATATGAAGAGATAAAAAGAAATATTATTGCCCGTGATATTGCTGATGAAAACAGGGATATAAGTCCCCTGCTGAGAGCCGATGATGCAATAATACTTGATAACAGCAGGATGACTGTCAGTGAACAGATGGTGTGGATAGAGCAGATCATTGAAAAAAAGAAAAATGATAGTTGAAATTGACAAGCAATCGGGTTTCTGTTTTGGAGTGCAAAATGCAGTTGAGATAGCAGAAAAGGCCTTATCAGCAGGTGAAAAGGTCTTTTCCCTGGGACCGATTGTACATAATGACAAGGAGGTTGAAAGGCTTTCATCCCTTGGTCTTGAAACAATAAATCATGAAAGATTCCAGCAGCTTAAGAACTGTAAGGTACTCATCCGTGCCCATGGAGAACCACCTGAAACATATATTACCGCAGCACAGAACAATATTTCAATTATTGAGGCTACCTGTCCGATTGTGAAGACGCTTACAATCAAGAATAAAGGATACCTGGCTTCAAAACAGGGAACATAATGCCCAGATAGTAATATTCGGAAAACCCGGACATGCAGAGGTGGTCGGGCTGCTGGGACAGATACATGATGAAGGAATCCTTGTCTCAGAACCATCTGATCTTGATAAGATCGATATCAGCAGGCCTGTATATCTCTTTGCCCAGACAACAATGGGCATCAAGGCTTATTATAATTTTGCGGACATGCTGAGAAAGAAGATGGAGTTAAACGGCGTTTCAGATACCGATAAATCTGTTAAAGGTGAACAGGACAATCTGCGGGCAGGTCTCCAGCCGTGAGCCGCATCTCAAGGAGTTTGCAGCCAGGCACGAGGCAATAGTTTTTGTTAGCGGGAGGGAGAGCTCAAATGGCAGGATGCTCTATTCAATCTGCAAGAGCATTAATCCTGATACCCATTTTGTTTCATCACCGGAAGAGATAGATAAAATCATGGTTTGAAGGTAAAAAATCTGTAGGCATCTGCGGTGCCACATCCACCCCTAAATGGCTCATTGAAAAAATACGGGACATTATTTCAAATATCTGACAATTGGCAAGTTCCGTCATTTGCAATGCAAGAAAAAATATCATACCTTTGTCAGCTTATTTTAGAATATTAGTTTATGGGAAAAATCAAAAAAATCGGGGTGCTGACATCAGGAGGAGATTCCCCCGGCATGAATGCCGCTATTCGTGGTGTTACACGAACCGCAATTTACAATGGACTGGAAGTAATAGGTATCCGTCAGGGATACCAGGGATTGATAAATGCAGATTTCAAGCCTATGGAATCATCACAGCGTAAGTGATATTATACAGAGAGGCGGAACAATACTCAAGACTGCAAGATGCGAAGAGTTCAGAACAACTGAAGGAAGAGCGAAAGCCTATGTAAACCTCAGGGAAGCCCAGATAGACGGTGTGGTTGTGATAGGCGGTGACGGATCATTTACAGGGGCAAGGATCTTTAATGAAGAGTATGATATTCCATTTGTCGGAATACCCGGAACAATAGATAACGACATTTTTGGTACTGATTATACAATCGGCTATGATACAGCTCTCAACACTGTTGTTGAGGCTGTTGATAAGATCAGGGACACTGCAAGCGCTCACAACAGGATGTTTTTTGTTGAGGTGATGGGAGCTGAAGCAGGCTTTATAGCTCTTTACAGCGGAATAGCAACCGGTGCTGAAGCTATAATAATTCCCGAGGTCAAGGATGAAGACAGGAATCTGAAGGCGTTGATCGAGACAGGTAATAAACGAAAGAAATCAAGCAACATTATAATTGTTGCTGAAGGCGATGAAGGCGGTGGTGCATTTGCAATTGCCGAAAAAATGAAAAATGAATTTTCAGATTATGATATCAGGGTCTCGGTGCTTGGCCATCTTCAGCGAGGCGGTTCTCCATCGGCAATGGACAGGGTTAATGCAAGCCGTCTGGGTCATGCTGCCGTCGAGGCGCTTATTGATGATCAGAAAAGTGTTATGGTTGGAATTTTAAATGGCGAGATAACCCTCGTTCCGTTCCGCAGAGCTGTAAAACTTCATAAAGATGTGAATCATAGCCTGGTTGAATTAGCTAAAATATTGTCTGTATAATAAAACCGGAGCATGTCATCATCAAAAGTATTTTTTACAAATCTGAGGGCAAAACCATCTCAAAATCTTCTGAAAAAGCTTGATACCCTTGTAATCAGGGCAGGCATTGACACTATAGATTTTCAAAAAAAAATAGTTGCAATAAAAATTCATTTCGGAGAACCCGGGAACCTCTCCTACATCAGGCCAAACTATGCAGCCCGCATAGTTAAAATGTTAAAGGCAAAGGAAGCAATCCCCTTTCTTACCGATTGCAACACACTCTACTCCGGAGGCCGTTCAAATGCACCGTCACACCTGCAGGTGGCATTTGAAAACGGGTTTAATCCTCTCTCAACCGATTGTCCGGTAATAATCGGAGATGGCATAAGGGGCAACGATTATGCTGAAATACCCCTCGACATGGAGTATTGCTCCACAGCTAAAATCGGCAGCTCAATTGCTGCTGCCGATGTCCTGATATCCATGAACCATTTCAAAGGACATGAAATGACAGGATTTGGAGGAGCACTTAAAAACCTTGGAATGGGATGTGCATCAGTCGGAGGCAAACTCTTCCTTCATTCCGGAGCATCTCCGGAAATATTATGAAGAAAACTGCACCGGATGCAAGGTGTGCGAAAAATTCTGTGCACATGATGCAATAAAGGTAGGAAAAGACAAGATAGCGCATATAGATTATGAAAAATGTGTTGGCTGCGGACAGTGTGTTGCAGTATGCCAGTACGATTCAGCAAGGGTTGTATGGCAGAGCTCCTCTGAAACAGTATGCAAAAGAGTCGCTGAATACTCATTTGCCGTCTTAAAAGATAAACCTTCATTCCATATAAATTTCATAATGAATGTATCCCCCGACTGCGATTGCTGGGGGTTCAATGATTATCCGATTGTTCCTGACATCGGCATTGCAGCCTCCTTTGATCCGGTGGCCCTTGATAAGGCGTGTGCTGACATGGTTATGGCAGCTCCTGCACTGGCAGGAAGCAATATCCGGAAAGACCACAGTCATGGAGAGCTTAGGGGTGAAGACAAATTCAAGCTTACACATCCTGATACATCCTGGCAGTCAGGACTTGAGCATGCAGAGAAGATCGGGCTTGGCAATATGGAATATGAACTCGTAATAGTTTAAGTTACCGGGATTCCAAGGTTTTTTTCGCCGGGTTCTTTAGATTTAATTGCACAGCTTTTTACTGTTTGGCAAAGAAGTTAGCCATTTCCTGAATATACTTAAGATGTATGAAAATGCATTTTAGCCATCCTGATGATCAGATGAAAAATCAATTCATAAGATATGGTATTTATGCAATAATTGTTGCTTCAATTATTTCTGTCAGCTGTACTCGTGGTATCGGGAAAATACAGGCTGCAAATGAATCTCCTGACAGCATTCATTATCTCAACTGGTTTAAAGAGGCGAAATTCGGTATGTTCATTCACTGGGGTCCCTATTCCCAGCTCGCAGGTGAATGGAACGGCAGACATGTGGAAGTCGGAAAAGAAGCCGAATGGATAATGAAAGATCTTTCAATCCCTGTCGATGAATACCGGGAGCTTGCTCACAAATTGAATCCTGTCAGGTTTGATGCCCGCGAATGGGTTCGCATGGCCAAAGCAGCCGGGATGAAATATATTGTAATAACGGCAAAACATCACGACGGTTTTGCAATGTATAAGTCAGCTGTTACATCATATAACATCGTTGACTGGACACCTTTCAAACGCGATCCTCTGAAGGAATTATCCCTGGCCTGCGCAGAAGAAGGAATAAAATTTTGTATTTACTATTCCCATCGTGAAGACTGGGATCATCCGGGAGGTTATGGAAACAACTGGGATTATGACAATGACTGGGGTGATGATTTTTACGATCACGAAAAATTTACGCAGATACCTGGAAGAAAAAGCAAAACCCCAGCTTCGCGAATTACTCACCAATTATGGTCCTGTTGGATTGGTCTGGTTCGACCGGGGGATGTACACTCCGGAACAGGGTCAGGAGTTTGTCAGTCTGGTTAAAGGACTTCAACCTGCAACCCTGATAAACAGCCGTGTTGGGAATTATGGACAGGAATTGCTCGGAGATTATCAGAGTATGGGTGATAATGGTATGCCACCAGGAGGTTTGAACGAATACTGGGAAAGTGCCCAGACCCTGAATCAGACATGGGGGTTCAGTAAATTTGACACACTCTGGAAGAGCCCTGAAACTGTAATTCAGCGTCTTGTCGAAATTGTAAGCCGCGGAGGAAATTACCTGCTGAATATTGGTCCGGAAGGAAACGGAGAAATACCCGATGCCACAGTTGAAATACTTGGAAAGGTTGGGCCCTGGGTAGAACGTAACTGCTGAAAGTATTTACGGAACCACTGCAAATCCATTCGGTGAATTGGCATGGGGATATTGCACGGTCAAAGCAAACAAACTGTATCTTTTTATCCGCGACTGGCCGAAGGATGGTATGCTAACCATACCCCGGCTGTCATAATCATATTAACTCAGCATATCTGCTCACCGACAAATCAACAAAACTGACTGTCATACAATCTGAAAAGCAGACGCGTGTTTCTCTTCCGCCAAAACCCGCCGGACTATCCTATTACAGTACTTACACTCGAAACAGAAGGATCTCCTGTGACAGATCCTCCAATCGTTCTTCAGAATGATACAGGTTCAATCGAATTAAATTACCTGACAGTGATTACTCATGGTAAAACAATGACCCGGTTTAACCGTAAAGGAGGATTCCATATTTCAAGGTGGACCGGACCGAACGATTCAGCAGAGTGGTCAATCCATTCAGATAAACCGGAAACATTACCAGATAAATATCTCGTATGCGGCCAAAAAAGAATGGGAAGGTAAAAAATATCAAATTATTATTGGTTCTTCTTCCTTTGAAAAATCAGTAATCCATACAGGTGACTGGTTTGATTATCAGAGGTTCCCTGTAGGCTATATAGAACTGAAAAAGCCAGGTGATTATACAATTATTGTACGTCCCGCGGAACCTGGAAGTACTTCTCTGATGTGGCTCAAGTCAGTAGCTCTTGATCCGGTAAAAAGCAAAAAGTCAGTGGGTTGGGGAGCTAATTAAAAATAGCCGTCATTGTAATAGCTGACAAAAACGCAATCTGCCTGATGATGAACTTCTGCTAACTGAATATTTGTTTTGTCCGATGAATATTTTATATCTAATTTTACCTTCTTCCACATTACTCCGATAACCTGATGAATGCTAAAGTCAAGATAGCCCGTCTTTCAATCTTATCTAACACTTTATTGATCATAATGAAGCTGGCTGCCGGCCTGGTTAGCGGATCCGTAAGTATTATCTCGGAAGCCATTCATTCATCTATGGACCTGATAGCTGCGATAATTGCATACTTTTCAGTTAGGGTATCCGATAATCCGCCTGATTCCAGGCATCCTTACGGCCATGGCAAGATTGAAAATATTTCAGGTGTAATTGAAGCATTTCTTATTTTTGTAGCTGCTGTCTGGATAATTATTGAAGCCATAAAGAAGCTGCTGGGAGAGAAAATTGAACTCGAGTCAATCGCTCTGGGATCTGCTGTGATGGTTATTTCGGCAATTGTAAATGCCTATGTTTCCAGAAGATTATACAAGGTTGCGCGTGAAACCAATTCTGTGGCGCTTGAAGCAGATGCCCTTCATCTTAAAACAGATGTATATACTTCTGTGGGTGTGGCAATAGGGCTTGGCCTGATTATGGTCACAAAAATTAACTGGCTCGATCCCGTCGTAGCTATTATAGTAGCCTTATTCATTATAAAAGAGTCATTTCAGCTTCTCACAAAAGCCTTTACCCCTCTTCTTGATACAGCATGGGAAGAGGAGGAAATAGAGGAACTTGAGTCAAAATTAAAACGAATGGATGTCAATTACCATGATCTCCGGACAAGGGTGGCAGGGAATTACAAGTTCCTGGACCTGCATATTCAGATACCTGAAGATGTTTCAGTAGGGAGCGCCCACAAGTATTGCGACAAGATAGAGAATGAACTCACAGAATGCTATGATAATCTGACAGTTACAATACATGTTGAACCAACTTGAAAAAATTCGTTAAAAACCATGTCACAAAATGCCTTTCTGCGACATGTATTAATAAATTCAAGTTATGATGATCAATGTTCAAACTTCCACATGGTCCGTAATTAGAAAAGACAGTCTCGGTTTGGTCCTGATAGTCATCACCACACTCATTTCTTGTACCAAACAGACGGAAAATAAATTCAACTCATTGATCCTTACAGGAATAAAATCAGCTAAAGGGTCTGAAATGATAAGCATCAAAATTGATTCAGGGGTAATAAGCACAACCCCCATATCCTGCTATCTTTTAAGTTCGACAGTAATGGATCCCTCAACCAATGGATATGGATATGTTGGTTGCGATACTCTCTTCAGACTTATAAATCCGCTTACTGGAGAAGAAATCAATTCATTTAAAGTACCATGGGGCTTTTCGCAGACGGTCATCAACTCCGAGAATAATACTCTTATTGGAAGATATACAATAATATCGTATGAGGAAGATCCTGACACAATAAAGAATCAACCTTCAAAAGCAGGTCCTCCTGTTTATACAAATTATGTCAGGATGATCAACCTCAGTACCGGTGAAAAAGTTGCAGAAAATCAGATCGATATAGGCGAAGGCGCCTGGGCCTGCAGTTATTACTTTGATAAAGTTAATAACGGTTATGTCCTTTTGCGGGCTGATAATGTCTTAATTTCAATAAATCCGCAGACAGGTGAAATTTTCAATTCTGTTAATATTGGAAAAACACTCAGCAATGTAAGTTTTGATAGTGAGGGCCGGAGAGTTATTGGATTGACATACTCCACTCAGACAGACAGAAACTATATAGAGGTCTTCGATCCTGATACCGGAAATCAGCTAAGCAATTGTGAAATAGCCCAGCGTGACAATTACTATGCCTGCGTAAATGGATATGATGCCGGATCAAACAGTTACATCCTTGTTAATACCAATAATGAGGTTCTTTTTATCGATATATCCTCAGGAATTATTAACAAATCATATAAACTTGACGGCTATATAAACGATATAAAATTCTGGAGTAAGTAGTTCAGGTGATCAGTTTTCATTTTAAATCATTGCCGCCCTTGTACTTGTTAAGTATTCTTTAATTGAAGAAATACTTAAAAGCTTCTCTCTTTTTTCAGCTTCCAGTTTTATTTCTTTATTCCCATTAACCAATGATTCCAGAGGAATTCCTAAGTAATTGTTTAAAAGAACAATCATTTTCAAGGTTAAGGTTCTTTTCCCGTTTAGTACTTCAGATACCCTTGTTTTTCCTCCAAATAATGGTGCAATATCAGATTGTTTCAAGTTCATTTGCTCCATTCTGAATTTAATGGCTTCAATAGCAACAGGAGCTTCTAAATGGAACTTCTCTTGTTCGTAATTTTCAACAAGTAAGGATAAAAGCTCCAATTCTTCGCCTTCCGGACTATCAGGTAAAATAGGATTATTAGTGCTATTAATAAGACTATATATCCTTTTGCAGACTTCATTATATTCCTGCTCTGATTTTAATATTTTAGTTTTCATAATTTACTGTTTTAGCATCTATTTTATCATATTCACTATGGGTGCCAAACCATACTATAAAGACAATTTTCAATTTGTATTCAATATCAACAATTAACCTGTAATCATTGCCTCTGATATTGAATACTACTCTTTTGGAGCTTATAATACTGGCACTCCTGTATTTCGATTTTAATTCATTTGCATTTCCCCAACTTGAGTATCGTACTTCATAAATCCAGGCTTTCAGAGATTCTTTCGCGTGTTTATATCTGACTAATTTGCAGTACTCAGATAATGTATTTTCTTTAATGATTCTCATACCCTGCAAAGATAATAAATAGTTACCCAATATGGTAACTATAATCTAAAAATGTTTTTAAAGAAAAATACCATGGAAAATAGCAGCCACTAAACTGCTACCTTTTTAATCAAAGCCTCAAGATTACCTGAAAAGATCTTCTGCTTCTGTTCAGTTGTAAGAAAGGAGTTTTTTATCCTTGCGATTACTGCCGAGGGGTCATTTATGCTGAAATCTGAGCCGAAAAGCACCCTGTCAGGACCGATCTTTTTAACTGCATATTCAAGGACGCCAACACGATCATGTCCATATCCTGAAGTGTCGAGATAAAAATTAGGATTCTTTGCCACCATATCGATCCTTTTGAAAATATCTTCATATTCGTGGTCATCCCCAAAATGCGCAAAGGCGATGGTGGCCTGTGGAAATTTCTGTGTTATATATTCCATCTCACCATGCTCTGTATGAATAGCAAGAACCATATTTAACTTAGTAACATGATCAACAAGCATTTCGAATTCCCTGATAGAATAATTATATGGAATCATATAGTTACAGAGCTCCCCTACCCAAACGAAGCCAAGCTGGTTATGACAATATTCAATTTCCTTAAGCGCCTCATCAATAAACTGAGGATTCACAACACAGGCTCCTGTAAACCGTCCCTTGTATTTTTCAACATTCCTGGCAACTTCACGATTCCCGGCAATAAATTCTTCAGGTTTGATCCCATAGCTTCTCTGTGAATTGATTATTCCCCTTTTAACCCCTGTTTTATCAAGATATCTGACAAAATCGTCAAAAGTCTCTGTTACCTTATACCATTGCCAGTCTTCTCCGCTGTCACCAGGTGAATGAAGGTGGCAGTCAAATATCTCGTAAGAATCAGTATCTGCCTGCTGTTTATCCTTATAATTGCTTTCGCCAGGGATCTCAGGAATTCCCGATGATGCTGCAACAGCTCCGGCTAGTAATGCGGTACTCTTGTACAGGAAATCCCGTCTTGGTAGCAGTAGTTTCCCGTCATTTAGCTTCTCAGATTTCATATTCATATTCATTTTAATGTACACAGAATTTGTTCTTAACCATTTAACCCACCCCTGCCCCTTCAGGGAGGGGATCTTTCCTGCCATTTTATCGGTCAATCCGATAATAAAACAATCGCAACAGAAGCAATTATTAATCCTGTAAGTAAAATTCCTCCCGGAACAACACCATATACTATCAAAGAAATTACCACAGTTATGACAGGTGCCAGACCCGTCATTGGTACAACAATGATTGCCTTTCCATACCTCAGGGCATAGACAAGCGTAAGTGCTCCTATTGCATTAAGGATCTGCACGATTGCCGCCAGCCAGGGACCACGGAAACCCCAGTTTATTTCGGCTGAGAAATCGGTCATCGCCACAGCAACCGGCGCAAGGATCAAGGCTGTAACTGTCATATAAAAGAAAATGCTCTCAGCCTTCATGCTATTGTTTGAAAATTTCATTGCAAAAGCCTGTAGTGCCCACATCACAAAAACGAGGATAGCGAGTATCAACCAACCTATCCCCGATGAACTTACAGGATTTATCTGAGGATTTGAAAGAAAAAACATTGCAATAAGAGCCAGTATTATTCCGGTCCATTGTCTCGCACGAGCCCTTTCCTTCAGAAAAACAAGCGATAAAAAAATAGTAAGCACCGGGTAGAGTGAAATAATCGGAAATACTATATAGGCTGGTCCCTGTCGCAGAGCCTGAAAAAGGAAGAGCTGGCCACCGGCTCCAAGCAGGCCCACAGCTGACCCAAGGATAACAGACTGCCTGTCATAGTCAAGCTTCCAGCCAATCCTGGATAGAGCAAAAACAGAACATGGGATCATCGTAAGTGACCAGACCGCATAGCCAAGAGTAGCGGGGAAACCTGATTTCTCAGGAATTTCTATAAAAGCACCCCATACTCCCCAGAATATTGTTGTAATAAGTGCATAAAAAAGCCAGAGACGATTTTCTTTCATAATAATAATCATGTTATCATAAGTAAAAATAATCAATATATTTGTTTTTGAAACGAATTGAAAGTTTTAATGAAGCCTGAACAAGTTCATTATACCTTAGTACAAATTGTTTCTGAAACGGGAGAACTATAAAACATCAGATATGAAGCGTAAAGATTTCATAAAAATGTCAGCCATGACCGGTAGCTATTTTGCGGCTTCAATTTTAACCAAAGCCAATAATGAGCAGAAAGGGAGCAAATCTGCAGGAATGACCGCGGCAGAACTTCAGAAATTCCTGATATCTCTTACACTGCTAAAACCCGGGACGGTTGACAGGTTTATCATCGGGGATCCTGAGACAAAAATCAAAAAAGCCGGAACCTGCTGGATGTCGGACTGGAAGACCTGCAGAAAAGCAGTTGAATCGGGTGTGAATGTACTTGTAACACATGAACCTACTTTTTATACACACCGTGATCTCGATGAAAAGGAAGGCGATTATTTTGCATCACCATCCTTCACAAAAGAACTCTATCTTGAACAGGTAGAGAAAAAGAAAAAGTGGATAAATGAAAATGGCCTTGTAATAATCAGGAATCACGACACAATGGATGCTCTCGGTGACAAGGGAATCCCTTTTGCCCTTGGCAACTTTCTGGGATTCAACAATGAAGATATAATTGCATCGCGCACATATTACAATGTTTATAAAGTGAATAGCCAGACAGCGTCTGGTTATGCCGGGAAGGTGGCGGCCAGGCTGTCAGAGATCGGTCAGCCGGGAGTAGCATTCTATGGTGATCCTGAAAGAGTTATATCAAGTGTGGGTGTAGGAACTGGGTGTATCTGCGATCCGATGGAATTTGCTGATCTGAAGCCGGACATTTTTATTTCGATTGACGATGTTGTGAGAACATGGACACAGACTGCATTTGCAGCAGATACCGGCAACCCTTTGATTGTGATTAATCACGGTACTTCCGAAGAGATGGGTATGAGAAGTCTGAATCAGATTATCAGGCAACAATTTCCTGATCTTGAGGTGATTCATTTTAACCAGGGATGTACATATAAATGGATAACTGGATAAAAATATATTTAAAAATCATTATGACTTTCTCTGTGAAACTCTGTGACAGCTCTGTGATCTCTGTGTAAGTTCTTAAATATTTATTACACAGAGGTACACAGAGAAGCACAGAGTTGCACAGAGAACTTGTCCAACAGGGAAATTAGAAGGATAAAATCCGAGAATTAAAATTTAATATCATTAATCTTTATAAAATGAAAATATCAGCAAGACAAATTCCAATTCTTATTGTATTTATTATAATGCTGTTACCTTACAGCAAGATGAGAGCAGATAACCTGGTTGTGAACCCGGGTTTTGAAGCCTCCTCCTCTATCGCAAAAAACTGGATCATTACAGGTCCGGTATCGACAATGCAGCCATTGACAGTGATTGACAATCAAACCAGATTCAGCGGTAAGTACGGACTCAAAATGGAGAGCTCCAATCCCAATTGCCACGGCAGGGCAGTGCAGACAGTTCCAGGTTAAAGGCGGCCAGACTTACCTTTTCTCAGCAAGGTTCCGGACGGCAGATATAAAGTCAGTTCATAAGAGCGTACTCATAAGGGTAAGATGGCTTATGGACAAGCAACAGGTCGGCTACAACTTCATATATGATATTGCAGGTGAATCAAACGGACTGGTTTCTGGCAACAGATAAAATAAAGGCTATTGAAGGCGCAACCACCGCTGAAATCTCACTCGAATTCAGGTGGAGTACAGGAACAGTCTGGTGGGATGACATCTCAATGGATGCCTGTGCCGCAGATCCTCCAAGGAATGTAAAGGTTGCTACAATGTACTTTCGGCCTCACGGACCGACAGTTGAGAAAAATATCAGCATGATGAGCGAATATCTTGACAAAGCCGGACAGGCAGGCTGCGATATTATCTGTCTTCCTGAAGGATGGCCCACCTGCGATACAGGTCTTGGCATGACAAAAGTGGAAGCGAATACTCTGGGCGGAAGTGCTTCGGTAATGCTCTCCCAAAAAGCAAAACAATATAAAATGTACATAGTATCAGGCCAATACAGCTGGGTCGGTGATACATTGAAAAATGTGGCTGTTCTTTATGACCGGCAGGGAAGAATACAGGGCATTTATGAAAAAATACAACTGCCTGATTCTGAAACCGAAGCAGGAGCTGTACCTGGAAATACATTCCCTGTATTCACAACCGACTTCGGCAAGATTGGTATCCTGATCTGCTGGGACAGCGCCTTTCCTGAAGTATCAAGAATGCTTGCAGTAAACGGAGCCGAGATCCTCTTCTGCCCTATCTGGGGAGATGTCCGCGGCCCTGAATCATGGAAAATTACAGCCCGCAGCCGTGCAATAGATAACAGTGTCTTTTTTGTCACAAACATTTTCGACGGCCACAGTGTAATTGTAAATCCTGCCGGAGATATCCTTCAGGAGAGCGGCACACAGGGCACGCTGCTCACCCAAACAATTGACCTGAATTACAATCCTCCATGGGACTGGATTGGGAATGCAGGAAGAGGAGTATGGAAGGGAGTCTGGAGAAAGGATCGCAGATCAGATATATTCGGAGGACTCGGGCAATGAAAATTGAAAGCATATATTCCAGGCGGCGGTTTGTCCAGCTTGCAGCCATTGGAACGGGAAGCATATGCTTACTACCTGCCTGCTCTGGAAAAGACTCCTCATGGCGCTTTTTCACCGATGCCGAAGCAAACCTGATCGATGCCATTGCAGAACAGATTATACCCTCAGACGAATGGCCGGGTGGTAGAGAGTCAGGTGTAACCAACTTCATTGATATACAGCTTATCGGGCCTTATCAAAGATTCCGGTCAACGTACAGGAAAGGATTAGCTGCAATCCAGGAGAGCTGCAAAAGTCTATATAATAAGAAGTTTGAAGAACTGGAATGGAATGTACAGACAGGCTTTCTTGAATCCATGGAGGCCGGTCAGATGAAGGGTGACATATGGACTGCCGGATTTGACAAAACCTTCTTTGACCTCGTACGCGACCATTCAATGCAGGCATATTATGGAAGCCCTGTTCACGGAGGCAACAGGAACAAAATAAGCTATAAAATGATAGGTCTCGATTATCCGCTCATAGTAGGTCAAAACCGGTATAAGAACATAACAAATGGCAAACAAACATGTGAATGCCATCATTGTGGGCTCAGGCGCTGGCGGAGGAACAGTAGCAAAAGAACTGAGCACTGCAGGTCTGTCAGTGGTCCTGTTTGAAAGAGGAGGCTGGATCTCATATGATGATCATACCGACGACGAACTCATTATGCAGCCTAGCTCACCACTGGGCACCTCCTGTGGTCCTGATGATAAACGATACCGGAGAGTGGTGGATTATCCCGACGGAAGCAGCCGTATTGTGCTGCCGAGCGAAGGCGACTATAATAATGTAGCTGCATGTGTGGGATCGGGATACTGTAACCTATGCAGCGCTTGCATGGCGTTATATGCGAGAGGATTTTAAAATGAAGACCACCTACGGGCATGTTCCTGGGTCCACACTTGACGACTGGCCCATTTCATACGAAGAGCTCGAACCATTCTATGAAAAAGCCGAATGGGAAGTAGGAGTATCAGGAGATGATAGTCAGAATCCATTTGCCCCTCCAAGGAATAAACCACAGCCAATGCCTCCTTTTTCACATAACAAGGGTGCACAGATATTGCATGATGCGGCCCTGAGACTGGGACTTCACCCCTTTCCAAGCCCTGTATTGCGCAATTCGGTGCCGTATGGAGGCAGACCAGCCTGCATACGAATGCGGAACTGCAATGGATCTCCATGCCCCGTTAATGCCAAAGGAGGCACACATAATACAGTTATTCCGGTTGCACTGGCAACAGGAAATTGCGAACTGAGGACCCACTCGGTAGTCAGTGAGGTAACGGTAGACAAAAGTGGGAAAATAACAGGAGTAGTATATTTCGATGAAAAGAAAAGGAAGCAAACACAAACTGCAGATATCGTAATTCTTTCTGCATCCGCAATAGAGACTGCCCGATTACTGCTTAATTCAAAATCAAAATTTTTCCCCGACGGAATTGGAAATGAAAATGGCTGGGTCGGCAAGAATCTTCATGGTCATGCCTATCCAAAAGCTCATGGTATATTTGAAGAGGATGTTTATGACGATTTCGGTCCGGGTTCCTCAGTCACAATCTGCGATTTCAATCACCACAATCCCGGTATTGTAGGTGGCGGCTATCTCACAAATTCCTTTTTCATAAGGCCCTATTCATTTACAACCACGCGTCCGCCCGGATCAAAATTATGGGGAAAGGAGCATAAAGACTTCCAGAGGATCAATTACAGGAAAGTGATAAAGGTACATGGCCCGCATCAGGATATTCCAAGATTTGACCAGCAGGTAACAGTAGATCCGGAGGTTAAGGATTTCTGGGGTATTCCTGTGGCCAGGCTTATCCCAAGCAAAATCGAAACTGATACTGAAGGCTGCAATTATATTGCCTCAAAGGCTGAATTCTGGTTGAAGGAGGCAGGCGCAATTACTACATGGAAATCTCCCGGGACTTCAAAAGCTGTCGGAGCAATGTCGCATCAGGCCGGTACCTGCCGAATGGGCAATGATCCAAAGATTTCAGTAACAGATAAATACGGCAGGATTCATTCCACACCTAACTTATTTGTCGCTGATGCAAGCCTGCATGTCACAAACGGAGGCTTTAATCCGGCACTTACAATTATGGCCAACGGATTTCGTATCGGAGGTTATATCGCATCAGAATGGAACAGAGGAAACCGGTTTAAATGAATGAGATAACAAATGACCAGAAAAACTATTATACGAATATTTACAATAGTTATTCCCGTTACCCTGCTAACGGTTTTACTTCTGTTTGGTTCATTTTATACATACTGGAACAGGGCCTCCCCTGAAAGAACCTGTTCTTCATGCCATGAAATCGGAAAATCGGTGGAGATGTTTGCCCAGTCAGCCCACAGGGAAATGAGTTGCAGCGAATGTCACGGCACTGCACTGAGCAATGGATTACACAGCCTGAGGGAAAAGGGGATGATGGTGGTTTCACATGTTAGAACAGACATAGATGAAGATATAAGACTGAATGAAGATCAGCTGCTTGCTGTCATGGAAAACTGCACCCGTTGCCATAGCTCGGAATATGCAGACTGGAAATCGGGAGGGCACTCTGCTCTTTATCACGATATCTTCCTTGACAAAAAACATAATGAAACAGAACAGATTAATGCCGATTGTCTGAGATGTCACGGCATGTTCAGCGATGTACCTGTACAGGAGCTTGTCGCTCCGATGAATACAAAAGGTCCATGGAGCTTCAAGAAACAGGGAATGACTGACAAGCCCGTTATTCCATGCATGACCTGTCATCAGACACACAGGACCGGGATACCAAAAGTGAATCCTGATTATTCAACTCCACGAAGCATATTCTACAGCAGACAGGATTCATCGGAAATAGTAAGTCTTTATTACAGGCCTGACCGGAGAAGCATAACTGCCGGAAATTTGCCAAAACTCCGCCTCTGGGAGGGTGAAAAAGAGATCACTGTTTCTGATGATATACTCATGAGGAACTGTATCCAGTGCCATGCCCCGAATTCGGTACATCAGGCCGGTACAAGCGATGACCGCACACCAAGGGGAGTACATGAGGGGATAAGCTGCACGGCCTGCCATGCAGCACATTCAAACGACCCGCGGCAGAGTTGTATTAAATGTCATCCGGCTATCTCTAACTGCAAAATTGATGTTACAAAGATGAATACAAGCTACAGGGATTCTGAGAGTCCCAATAATATTCACTGGGTGGCCTGTACAGATTGTCACAGGGAAAAGGGCTTTAGCAGAAAGAACAAAGTTGTGAATTAAGTTGACATACAACAACATAAGCAATATGATAAACAGAAGAGAATTTATAAAAAAAACAGGTATGGGAGCAGCAGCAATTTCATTGGCCGGTTTAACTGATTGCGGGACCAGCACGGCTAAACAGGGTACAAGAATGGTTGGAGGAAGAGTCATTGATGCACATATCCATGTCACTCCTGTCAAAATAAAAAGAGCACTTGAGGTCATGGATGACAACTGTATCAGGTATGGCGTTGTGATTGCCTCCATTTCTGGTGATGATCCCAACCAGTATGTAGGAGATAAGGCATTTTATGAGATCATAGATGCAATAAAGCCATATAAGAACCGGCTTGGTCTTCATTACACATACGACTGGTCGCTTGCACAAAGCGATCCTGACTTCTTTACCAAGGCACCGGATATGCTTGAGAAAGCAGTTAATGCAGGGGCTATTGCGCTTAAAAATCTGAAGCAGCTGGGGCTTGAAGCCAGGGACCATGATGGCAAACTGATTGCAATCGATGATCCCCGTTTATTCCCTATATGGGAACGCGCGGATAAACTCGGCATACCTGTTGCATTTCATACAGGTGATCCTGTAGCCTTTTTTGAACCATGGAATTCAGAGAATGAACGATGGGATGAGCTTGAATTACATCCGGAATGGTCATTTTCTGACAGGAGCAAATATCCTCCGCTTGAAACGCTTTTCACACAGGTCACAAATGTTTACAGGATGTTCAGTAATGTTCAGTTTGTAGGAGTTCATGTCGCATGCTATTCAGAAAACCTGAAGGAGGTTGGCAAATGGCTCGACGAGATCCCTAACCTTTCAATTGATACTGCAGCACGGATAGGCGAACTCGGGAAACACTCTGCAACCGAAGGTCATGAGTTTTTCACCAAATACCAGGACAGGATCATGTTTGGAACAGATATGGCTTACTGGAATGGTTGTGATGTACAGGGTGCAGGTCCATGCAAAAACTTCACGCTGGAAGAAGACCGAAAGTTTTATGACATTCACTGGCGTTATCTGCAAACAATGGATAAACAATTCGACCACCCCACTCCTATCCAGGGCAACTGGAAGATAGACGGAATTGGTCTTGAACCCGAAGCGCTCCTGAAAATCTACTGGGACAATGCTTACAGGTTCTATAAGCTTGAACGTTTTATAGGTTAAAGCTCCAAAAACCTCTGTGTAACTCTGTGCCACCTCTGTGCTCTCTGTGTAAGTTTTTAAATTATTGTTTCACAGAGATTCACAGAGAAGGCACAGAGATGCACAGAGAAATCATTATAATTTTTACAGTATTGCCAGAAACGCCTTTAAGACTTCCTTGTCCCGATCGTTCTGGAGATCATTAAGAATGGTTGAGGTAATCTTTTTATAGTCACTTATCCCACTTAATGTCAATGATGTAAGCCGATTACCCGCATCACTGGTCCATCCATCCGGATTTTTATACGCTTTAATATACTGAAATGCCTTATCAGTCTCTGACCTGATTTTAAGCTTTTCAAAACAAAAAGCTCTTAAAAATTGTGTCGTCCTGTTATCCGGAAAATATGGCTCCCCCGAAAACAGATTTTCAGGCCAGGTCTCGGCCTGGTTAAGAGAAATAACGGCTTTTTTCCATTTCCCCGATCTCATCTGTTCAATTGCATTGAGGATGTTCGATTCCCTGAAGAGACTGTGAGCATTTACGTCCCCCTCGGCCGGAAGCATTTCAAGACGGGAAAGAATTTTCAGCGCATCAGCATATTTACTGTTGAGCCTCAGCACCTGTGCATACTGTAATCCGACTATAAAACTGGTGGGATGTGATTTATAGTTTTTACCCGCCATTTCAAGTGCTTTATCCAGCATTTTTTCATGTATATAATACTTTGTCAGCTTTATACCTGTCCGCCAGATCGAAGGGTCGAGCCTGTAAGCTCTTTCGAGTGCTGCACCTGCAATAGAAGAGTCATCATGGAATAACTCTGCCTTTGCAAGATAGAAAGGAACGAAATCAGGCTCAGTACCGCATGAATTAAAAAGTGACTTTGCAGTTTCCTTCTGGTTATTCTGCCAGCGGATAAGAGCTTCATAATATCTCCATTTCCAGTCGGGCTTCTGCCTGTTGGCCCATGAGAGAAGATCAGTCATCTCCGTATGGAAAGGGAACACAAGTTCAGGTGATGCTGCCATTGCAAGGATCAGTTTATCTTCAGCTTCGGATTTATTTCCTGACCTGTCGAGCAGCCAGGCCTGCCAGAGCTGAACCATCGGATGAACAGGGGCCAAAGCGAGCATCTTCAGGGCCTCCTCTTCCATGTTCCACTCATAGTACTGCATAGCCATAGCAATAAAAGTCTCGTGAGGAAGCTCCTGCCTGATAAAACGGATAAAATCTTCCTTATCCGCAGCTGCACCTGTATTTAGATATTTTTCAAAGCGGGCCAGATGATTTAGCGGGTCAAGATTAAGCTGTTCATTCAGGATATCAAGAGCCGCCTCGCTCCTTCCGCGTTTCCTTTCTATAATAGCCTTTACAACAGATGCATTTTCATCCGTAGGATAACTCTCAATACATTTTCCTATTACATAATCTGCCTCTTTCCAGTTTCTCTTTCTGATATCAAGATAAGCAATACGAAGCCATGCAGCCTGCCTGAATTCCGGAGATAGTGTTGCAACCGAATAACCATCCAGTGCGTCAGAATCACTTCCGGTCTTTTCATTCGAGAGTCCCCAGAAATAATTTGCTGCAGGATCATAAGTATCAACAGCAAGAGCCTTGCCGGCAAATTCCCTGGCCTTATCATACATCCCCTCCCTGTACATTATCTGGGCCATCTGGACAAGGGCAGGTACAAGATCCGGATTCTTTTCAAGGGCTTGTCTTAAATACACTTCAGCTTCAGCATAATTCTTCTGCCTGCTCAGATCTGTGCCATGAACCAGCAGCCCGTATTCCGATTTCCAGTTAAAGCTTTCCGGAGATTTCATCGGACGGTTTATTGGTAGTCCTGGATCATCAGTAATTACATCATCTCCAATTTTTACAACTACTTGTTCAACGCTACCGTTCCATTTCAATGAGTCGCGGAAGAGCTCCATTGGTTTAAGTACAAGATTCTCTTTGAGCAGCGAGGAATCTGCTGCAATTACATAGAGGGTATCCGACTGGTTCTCAAGTGACATCCAGTCTATCTTAAGCCATCCATCTTCCTCACGAAGGTTAAGTGCTCCCCTCAGTGATGCATTTGTCATTCCTCTTGTCTGTTTTACCGGAAACCATGAATCACTCCAGGTATCGGCAGTATAAGGAGCAAAACCAACATGCTTGAAAGGGGTGAGCTCACTGCCCTGTGAAGCCTGGTTAAACAGGCGTCCCGATTGCAGTTCAACATTCAGTCCGTCTTTATCACCCAAAAGATTCTCCCATCTGGTTCCTTCCTGTGAAAGTCCGAGTATCCAGACCTTTTTCCCAAGCTTCTCATAATATGGCGAGTAACGTCCGAAACCCATTTCATCACTGTGCCAGTAACCTCCGTAAATATTTGAGGGACGTCCGAATATGTGGTACGATTTATAACTTCCGAAGTTGTTGTTCTCATAAAATGAAATATTTCTTCCCATTGAATCTATTGGCCAGGTGTCAAATTCCCCGCCATGCCCCACATGATGAGTTCCCGGAAAAACAAATTCAAGATTGCCTTCTGCCTTGAACCCTGCATTGATCCAGTGATAAAACTCCTGTTCAACAGGGGTATTGTTATACCACCATGATCTCGTCGTAAAATAAGCTTTATCGGGAGCCAATCGTATCTCCACCCTCCATGTTGTGCCTGATGCCCATTCTGTGGCGCCAATAAAACAACTCACGCTTCCATCCGAATTGGTTCTGGTGAAATAGTCAACCGGTGTGGATGCTGTTGTGGCATGACCGATATCTCCAAAATTGAATTCAAGGCCTCCCGTAGTCCATGCTCCACGCAGGGAAATATCACGGAATTTCACCACATGTGTAGAAAAGACAAATGGGTACTGTCGCGACTTTTCAATCGCCTCCCATACCTTGCCACCCATTTCAGGCATTACACCAAGCTTTATGTAATCATTTTCAAGCTCAACAATCTTCCAGTCTCTGATTTCCGGTTTATTCGTGAAACCATCAAACCTGAAATACGGGTAAACCCTTCCGGGCCGCGCGACAGGATCAGGATCAGAGTATGGGTATGTTGTAATTTGGCGCACAACTTCCTTAATGACTGCCTGTTGTGCATTAACTACCAGAGTGGTCAAAAGGAAAAAAGTGGAGATGTATCTCATTTTGAAATATTTCTATGTAATTAATTTTGAATAAAAATTTTCATAATATTGACTCTCTTCTGTTAACATAATTTTGCCACAAAGGCGCAAAGGCACAAAGTTTAAGTGTTGTTATTCAAACAAATAAGTCTTCTTTGTGAATCTTTGCGTCTTCGTGTCTTTGTGGCAATACCATTAATTCTGTTTTCATGAGTTGACTACAGTAATGCCTGAAATCTTTTTAAGATCTCAATCTCCCTGTTTTTACCCTGTTCCCTGATAAGAGCATCGGTAACAGACTTAAAATCCTTTTCACCTGATTTTATGAGCGTTGAGAGTCTGTTTTCGAGAGGACTGGTCTTTCCATCCGGATTAACATAAGTTGAAATATATGAGAATGATTTGTTATACTGAACTTTATCGCCCATTTTGTCAGAGCAGTAAGCTATTATAAACTGAGTAAGACGGTTGTCGGCGAAATAGGGTTCGCCCCATCCCAGGTTTGAGGGCCATGTCTCGGCCGCCTTCAGATACCCGAGTGCTTTATTCCATTTACCTGCTTTCATCTGGTTCACGGCGCAAATTATATTGGTCTCTCTGAACAGGCTGTGGGCATCAATATCACCCGACCATTTATCACTCTCTGCCGGAAGCATCTGCAATCTGGCTCAAGTACCTTAGTGTTTCGGATATATTGTCCGTTCAGGTTCAGCATATTAGCGTACTGAAGACCTGCCATGCAATTATCAGGGTGAGTTTTGTAGTTCTTCTTTGCAATCTGAAGGGCTTTTTCCGGTTGTTCCTCCCTGACATACAGCTTCACCATCTCCATTGCTTCCCTCCAGGAATCAGGCTCCAAAGAATATGCTGTCTCAACCGATTCTTTTACAACGGCAGGTTCATCTTTAAATAGCTTTGCCTTTGCCAGATAGAATGCGGCAAAGTCAGGCTCCATTCCACAGGAATTGAAAAAAGTGCGCGCAAGTGAAACCTGGTTATGCTGCCAGCATATAAGTCCTTCATAATAAAGCCATTTCCAGCTTGGTACAATCTGGTTGGCCCATGAAAACAATTCAACCATTTCAGGACGGAATGGAAATACAAGGTCAGGAGATGCATCAGCTGCCAGCATGAGCTTTGCATCGGCCTCTGATTCATAGCCGGCCCTGTCGAGCAGCCAGGCCTGCCAGACCTGTACCATCGGGTGTTCAGGCGCTAAATCGAGAAGCAGCAGGGCTTCTTCCTCCATATTCCATTCATAATACCGGATAGCCATCTCAATAAAGGTCTCATGAGGCATTTCCTGTCGGATCAGCGTTACAAAATCATCTCTGTCAGCGTCATCATCAGTAATCATATATTTTTCAAACCTGGCCATGTGGTTGAGCGGATCAAGTTCAATCTGCTTATTAATAATTTTTAATGCGCCATCACTGTTCCCGACATTTCTCTCTATGACTGCTTTCACATTCCACGAAAGTTCATCGGGAGGGTAGCTCTCCGTACATTTGTCAATAAGGCTCTCTGCCTCTTTCCAGTCTCTTCTTTTCATTGCCATATATGAGAGGCGGAGCCATGCTGCATGTCGAAATGAGGGCGATAAAGTTGCGACCGAAAATCCATCGCGGGCATCTGAATCATTGCCCAGTTTCTCACTGGAAAGACCCCAGAAATAGTTGGCTTCCGGATCATAGGTATTTACTGCAAGGGCTCTGCCCGCAAATTGTCGTGCACTCTCATATAATCCCTGTCTGAACCTTATCTGTGCCATCTGGGTCAGGGCAGGAACCAGGTCAGGATTCATTTCAATAGCCTTCATCAGGTACTCTTCTGCTTCACTGTAATTTTTCTGCCTGCTAAGATCTGTGCCCAGAACAAGTAATCCGTATTCAGATTTCCAGTCAAAATTCTCCGGTGATTTAAGCGGACGACTAAGAGGCTTTCCAGGATCGTTTGTGAGAACATCATCTCCGAGCCTGACAGATACCTGATCCATGCTTCCGCTCCATCGCACCGAATCGCGAAAGAGCTGCATCGGCTTAAGATTAATATTACGGCTTAAAAGGACGGCATCCGGGGAAATTATTCTCAATGTATCAGATTGATTTTCAAGAGACATCCAGTCAATTTTCAGCCATCCATCCTCCGACCTTAGGTTTAAAGCTCCCCTTGGAGAGACATTTGTAAGCCCCCTTGTATGTTTGACAGGAAACCAGTGATCAGTCCATGTATCCGCTGTATATGGGGCAAAACCTACGTGCTTGAACGGTGTGAACTCACTCCCTCTTGATGCCTGGTTAAACAGACGTCCCGACTGAAGCTCAACATTTGGTCCGTCGGTATCGGTCAATAGCTTTTCCCACATCAGGCCTTCACCTGAAAGACCCCACGACCAGGCTTTTTTGCCAAGCTTCTCAAAATATGGGGTATAATGACCAAAACCCATATTATAATCATGCCAGAAGCCCCCGTAAAAATTTGTTGGCTGGCCCAGGACGTGAAAGGATTTCATGCTGCCGAAATTGTTCTGCTCATAAAAGGAGATCTTACGCCCTGCTGAATCAATGGGCCATGTATCATATTCCCCTCTGTGGCCTATATAATATGTTCCGGGGAAAATAAATTCAAGATTTCCGGGAGCCTTGAATCCGGCATTGATCCAGTGATACATACTCCTGTTCCACCGGTGTGCCGTTATACCACCATGAACGGGTGGTGAAGAAAGCTTTATCAGGCTCGAGCTTTATCTCAACACGCCATGTGGTACCCGAAGCCCATTCAGTTGCACCGATAAAACAGCTGACACTCCCATCTGTATTTGTCCTCTTAAAATAATCAACCGGTGTTGATGTAGTTGTTGCATGCCCGATATCACCAAAATTGAACTCGAGCCCATCGGAGGTCCATGCCCCCCTTAAGGCTACATCCCTGAATTTCACCGAATGGCCTGAAAAGATGAATGGGAAATCACCTGATTTCTCATAAGCTTCCCATACCTTGCCTCCCATATCGGGCATTATTGCCAGCCTTATATAGTCATTCTCAAGTTCAACCATCTTCCAGTCCTGAATAACCGGATGAGTTGTAAAAACATCGAACCGGAAATATGGGTAGACCCTCCCGGGACGTGCCACAGGATCAGGATCTGAAAAAGGATAAGTTGTCATCGGCCTTTCAACTTCCCTGATAACAGCTTGTTGACCAAAAGCTGAAAACGGAAGCAGTAACAAAAATAAAAGAGCATATCGCATCGCAGAATAATTTATCAGATTGAAAAACAATAAAATTATTTCAACTTTTCCAATTCAAGCTGAATGACAGATTTCATCTTTTTCACTTCGAAATCTATTATATCTTTTCCAAGCTTGCTGCTGGCATGGATCCGCGGATCTTTGCCAAGCATACCAAGAGGCCATACAGCAGGATCAGACGGGAGATTCTCCATCCTAACAAGCTCCGGATGGAGATACATCATTATGGATGTCTCATTGGCACCGGCATGGTCACACATAAGGCAAAGATCATCAGTATCATTGCCCCAGCAGTTCATAACAACAAGATTATATTTCTCCCTGAATTCCTGAACTTTTGTTCCAATATAATTCGTGGATGGACCATGACCGTGAGCCACAACTATTTTAAATCCTGCCCGGCTAAGCTGCTTCATTATACCATTCATCATTATATCGAAAGTCGAATCGGGTACCCAGTAAGCGCTCCCTTTAAGCTGCTGAATTTCATAATTGCCCTGATCGCTGAACACCTTCGCACAATCCATTCCATAGTATTCATGTCCGTTTATAAGAGTATCATAACCATCGGGGCCAATAAAGAGCATTGGCATTACGATGCCACCCGCCGACTCTGCGAGCTTCTTAAAGAAACCCAGGGATTGCAAACCATCAGACCCAAGCGGCAGATGATTACTGTGCCATTCAAGAGTCCCGAGAGGAAGGTATGCCACAGGGCACTTTTCAAGCCGCTGTGCAAATTCATCTGGGGTAAGCTCCTGGTAAAGAATTTTTTCGGATTTACTGCATGATGCCATAAAAAGAATTGTTATAATGTAGAACCATTTTCTCATTTTAATTCGGATTGATCGGTTTAATTCCTCAGTCAGAACAATTATCAAATGTCTAATGTAGTTATTTTTCAAATTAATCTGAAGGAAGTATTGCTTTCCCTTCGTGTTCCTTTGTGGTGTACTTCGTGATACTTTGTGTTTAAATGTTCTAAAATTAAACACGAAGGACTCAAAGGCTTGCACTAAGGTACTCAAAGTACTTTTTCAACATCCCCTGAATATCATCTTTTATATGTAGATTTAATGCAGAACTATTCAAAAATCACGAATGCCAGCAAGCAGCAGTAAATCTTTTAGTTACAATCAAATCAACAAATGGGCAAAATTCAGAACAGAATGAAATCAATATTGAGATTTGCCGGGTCAGCATGCTTACTTTCAATACTCTTCACTGCAAACAGTTTCTGCGCAAGTATCGAGGATCACACTCACTACAGCTCTGTCCTTGGAAGCCTGCGGAATTACCGCATATTTCTCCCTCCTGATTATTATCAATCGGGGAAACACTATCCTGTAATCTACTGGTTTCATGGCAGCGGTGGAACAAGTAAGCAGGAAACATATAAAGCTGAATTTGAAGATTATGTAAACACTCATGATCTTATTATTGTAAATGTTGACGGCACAACCGGAACAGGAGCCACATGGGATTACGGACTTGCGTTTGAATTTGAAAGGAGGACCCAGGAGAATAACAGGGCTCTGACAGGCATGCAATTCTCAAAATACATCAGGGAACTGACAGCTGTTATAGATTCACTCTTCAGGACTATCCCTGACCGCGACCACCGGGCTGTATCCGGACAGAGCATGGGAGGACTTATGTCGCCATGGATAGCGAGTCAGAATAAAGATCTTTTTGGAAGCGCAAGCATGTTTTCTCCTTCTCCTGATGCTGCTATGTTCGGAGATAACGGCAGAGAGGTATGTTTTGTGAACAGGGAGCTCTACAGATGTCTGAAAGGAATTCCGCTTCGCCTCACTGCTGCCAGCGGCGATCGCTACAGGCAGTATTACAGGGAACAGAAAGCCGTCTGGGAACTTGCCGATCTGTCTCATTTTGAATTTCATGAGGCAAATTATCCTGATCACAGGGCAGTTGATATTCCTGCACAGTTCAATTTTCATATGAATGAATTTTCAGAGGTTCATCCTTACCCTGTCAGCTGGAATCATGCCGATCCCTTCAGCCACTTTGAAGTATGGAACTACAGTGTCGATGCCAGACGTGACAGGTCAGCCATTACAATTCTGGAAAAGGTGACCGCTTCAGGTATGCTTGTCTGCTCCCGGTCTTATCTCCCTGACGGACCCCTTATTCAGGATGAACAGATAAAAATTGTTACAGATAAAATATATTCTCCTTCCGAAACATATATTATCACTGATTTCAACCGTACCACAGAAAAGGTGAAATCATCAAGGCTGCTCTCTGACAAAAATGGCAGACTGATTATAAAGGTCTCGGGTGGAGGCCATGCACTTGGAATATCAAGACCGGAAACAGGGGTGAAATTGTATCTGATTCCTGAATATAACAGGGAAGGCATATACTGTGAAGAAAATACTGTTAATACTCTGAACTTTACTCTTCTGAATGTCGGTGCGAGCCCTTCGGGCCCCATCACTATCCGGGCGAAAACTCCAAAATCATTTCTGACATTTTACACAGATACAATGACTTACGGGAGCCTGGGACCGGGTGAACAGACTAAGATAACCGGCCGGTTTCCGTTTACAATTGCGAGCCAGAAGTATAATAATCCGGAGAATGAAAATTTCATTACAAAGGTTTCGCTCGAAGTCTCATCCAATGATTCCGTTCAGGAAGTCTCTGAAATATTTGTTTACCCTGTAAACAAGACTCCTCAGATAAGCTGTGATTCGGATTTAATAATCCTTGACGGGGCAGGCAGAAAAGTGCAATATTACAATAACCAGTTACATAGAGACACCCTGATTAATATTTCAGGGGGGAAGGAAATGGCAATTTTATTGCGGAGCCAGGAGAAATGATTGAGCTCTGGGTACGCCTTCCTCAGGGTCTTGGACCCGCCGATAGAAATACATTCCATCCGGCTTTCCTTCTGAATAAGTATGAGTCTCCGTGGATCAGCGTACCGAAACTGAAATATAACATAAAAGGAGCCGAATGGAGCGGTGCGGCTAATCTTCAGTCGGAGATAAAAATAAATCCGGATACGCCTCCGGGAGCAGAACTAAATCTCTGGTTGCAATGCGAAAGCTATGAATTCAGCGATGAGGGATTTAACAAACCCATACAACGACATCTTTTTGATTACCGGCGGGTCGTTATCAGATAAGTTACAAACCCATCCGCTAACCCCCTTCCAATTAGTTCCAAACCCATCCCCTAACCCCTTCCCTTAAGACTAATGGAAGGGGCACAAGACGTTTACTTAGTAGGTTCTTAGGAGCTGTAGAAAAAGTCCTTTGTGTACCTTAGTGCTATCCTTTGTGTACTTCGTGTTTAATTGTAAAATACTTAAACACAAAGGATCACAAAGTGCCTCACAAAGGAACACAAAGGACAAACCAGCATTTGATTGACTTTTTCAACACCCCCCAGGGAGGGGTTAAAAACTCAAATACCGGCAGGCAGTGAGCGGTTAAAATTCAAATAACGGAGGGTAGGAGGGGTTAAACTAACATAGAGAATGATTGGACCAGAACTTTGCGGTTAATTGATTTCAACTTTTTAGAAATCAGTAAAGTCTCTTATTTGTAATAAGCCCTCTTTTCTCAAGATCGTCGTGCATTGCCAGGCAATTACCAAGTTCGTAATCAGGTTCTATATGATAGGCTATCTGCAGTGGCCCTCCCGCATTTTCAGTCAGTGTCGTGTCGAGCCAGCCAAGCATCTCTGATCGTGGTGCGCCATCCATCATCAGCTCCATGGGGGGAGCAATATGAATCACAAAATCCGGCCCCATCAGCTGTCTGATTTTCCCCACAGAAGTTCCCGAACCTGTATCAATTATTTTAAGATTTCTTATATGGGAGAAAGCATCAATAAGATGATCTGAGATCCCGCATGAATGAAGACGCACTGCTCCCAGAGCATCGCCAAACTGACTGATATAAGGAACAACAAAATCTTCATATAATTCGGCGGAGATCATTGTGCCTGCGCATTCGCCAACATGAATTGATGTAACAGGAAGATTCCCAATGGCAGCAAAATGTCTGACAAGTATTATATAGGCATCCACAATCCATTGATGTATTGCATGTGCCAGCTCCGGATCGAACATCATCATTGTCATAATGTTGTCACCGGTGAGCTTTAAGGATGTTGTGATAATTCCATGAACGGTTGCTCTCCCCGATTCATCCCAGAAGAAAGGCGGGATAACTTTCAGGTCGGGCCTTGTATTGTTTATATTCCTGATCTGATTCCCCAGGTCTTTGACAAGCGAATGTTCCAGGATGGCCGAGAGAGGAGGCAATTCTTCCTTTTTTGTGATAAACTCGAGCGGTCTGCCTGAGACATCGGCATCCTTGTCTTCAAAAAATGAGAATTGTGCACCAAGGATGGTTGCCAGGATCATATTTGGCTGAATAGCCCCAACGAGTACCTGGTTATCCCTTACATATTTAGCCTGGAGAAGGTTGGCTTCCATGTTGTAGATTGCATAGCGGGGAAACTTCTCCCTGACGAAGTTATTGATAATGTTATCCTGTTCCCAGCGGTGGACCGGGTCAAGGTAATACTGGTTGTCAAATAGAAATCCACCGTTTGCATGGAGCCATCCTTTGGAAACGCTTGCTTCAATAGTAATCATAATGTATTTTAAATATCTGTCAGGTTAATTTCAGTTTATATCCCCCACTCCTCCCGGAGCTCTGTTATAGGGCGTTCCTTATTCTGCTCCTTGCCCCATGCATAATGCCCGACAGGTTTTTTCCCGGCCCATCGCTCATCCATTTTTTCACCGGCGGGTTGAAACCTTATATCACAGCTTATCCTGAACCTGTCTGTAAGGTTTGTTGTGGAGGCATGCATCGTGAATAGTCCAAATATAAGCACATCACCGGGATTAAATGTGGTTGTCAGCCATCTTCCTCCGAATTTTTCAGTAATCTCGTACGGATCTGAGCTGAACCATCCCTCGCTGATCATATCGCGATCGACATCAATATTGCCATATGTATTTCTCAGGCGGGCGAAAGACTCAAGGTTATGCGAGCCTTCAAGGATAGCAAGAGTACCCTGATTCACAGGAATATTCCCAATCGGAATCCATACAGTATGAACATTCCTTGAACCTCTTCCCATATATACAACATCATAATGGCATCCTGTAAAGTTTTCATTTCCGACTGCCCTCAGCCACTTATAATCGTAAGTAACTGCTTCCTCCCCGAAAAACTGTCTGAAAAATTCAAATAACACCTTATTTTCAAAAACTTCAAGGGATGCAGGATGATGGGTTATTGCGCTCTGACCTGTCATTCTCACCTCCTTACCCGATTTAGGCATAACCGCTTCCATCAGCGGCTCTCCTCCAACGAGCGCTTTGTTCTCCTCAAGATAATTTACAATAGCTTCCCTGGCAGTTAATACAGTTTCAGCAGGGATGAGATTTCTCATCAGCAAATAGCCATCCTGTTTAATACGCTTCTTTAGTTCGTCTATATCATTCAGTAAATGGCTGGAATCACGGAGCTCACCCAGCCTGTCTCCGGGATATTCTACCTCTGTTTTGCAAAATTTTACTTTCATTGTTATTACGCTTAGTTAGTACAGCAATACAACTGATAATGCAGCCAGCAAACCTGACGGCCTGAAGTGCTTATATAACTAACAAAACTCTTACTTTTTAGTTCCGGACAGGACAGCCTGTCAATCAAAAAAGGCTTTGTCTTCTGCTGAAAGATATTGTTTTGCGGCTTTCGCATTTATTTCGACACCCAGTCCGGGCCTGTCCCAGACTTCAATAAGCCCACCTTTTACAATCGGAGCTGGCAGCCCCTCAACAATATCATACCACCACTCAGGGTTTGCCACAGGATATTCAAAAGCAATATAGTTCTCAGGCATGGCAGCCCCTACCTGTACATGTGCAGCCAAACCGATCAATCCATCGAAAACACCGTGAGGCGCTATCTGTATGCTATGGAGATCAGCATATTCGGCAACCCATTTTAGCTCCGCAATGCCTCCGATATCCTCGGGATCAGGACCAATTACTCTGACTGCCTGCTTTTCTATCAGTTCGCGGAAATTCTGCCTAAGATAGATCTGTTCTCCTGTATGAATCGGAGTAGTTGTGCTTCGTGTAAGTTCCCGATAGTCATCTGCCATTACATATGGAGTATAATCTCCTGTCAGAAGATCCTCCATCCACATAAGGTTAAAAGGCTCAAGTGCATTTGCAAGGCGGATAGCATCAGACAACAGGAAACCGGGGCCGCAATCGAGAGCGAGACCGACTTTATCGCCAAGGGCCTCTTTCATTGCCGCTACCCGTTCAATCATATATTTTAATCCATATTCAGTTATTGGTCCGCGTCTGCCTACATCCTTTGGACTCTGTGACTGGGTAGTGTTCCCGTAGTAAAAATCAGGTATTCCTGCCATACCGCCATGAAAGCCTATTGCTGTCTTTATTATTGTAAATCCCTGGTCCAATGCTTTAACCTTTGCAGCCCAGTCAAAAAAATGCTTTGGCTCATTACCATCCCTCTGAACTCTTACCCCGCCATTATAGCAACGGACATGATCACGGATCTTTCCGCCAAGGAGCTTGTAAACAGGCACACCTGCAGCCTTACCTGCCAGGTCCCAGAGAGCTATCTCAATCGCACTTACGGCAGCACCCCAGGGCTTGAAGCTTCCCATACGACGGATCTTCATCATAATCCTCTCAACGTCAGTTGGATCCTCTCCAATAAGATAATCCTTATAAAACAGAACGTTTGGTTTCAGGTAGGGTTTTGTGGTTTCTCCCTGGCCATACCCGCTGATCCCCTGATCAGTGGTTATACGAACGACCGCACTATTGGCTATTATAGCGCACTTCAGATCGGTAATCCGGATTTTGGGTTTTACCGCTGATCCGGATTGATCTTTTCCCTGTGAAGAAATAATTCCGGCCGATGCAGTTGTGCCGATGAGACCCGCGCCCAGGCTTCCCAGGGATGCTTTTTTTATGAATTCCCTTCTGCCGGAGGATCTCTCCGGGTTCTTATTCAAACCTGATTCCTTACTCATGACCATTGTTTAGGTTTTATTCCGGTAACTTCAATTAATTAAAACTTATCCATCGCAAAATATGGCTTGTTTGTCTGCCATTTCCCCTTTGTAAAATCCGGAAATGCGACAGGGGCATTTTTTTCTATTGAAATGCCTGAAAGCTCAACGATAGCTGTCATAACTGCTGAATCGATATACATCAATTGGTGTTGGCCCTTTTGTCCTTACAGCATCAATGAACTGGTTCAGCATGATCCAGTCGGTTCCGCCATGAGATTGTGATGACAGATCAGCCTGCCACCATTTGTGGTTATACTGTTCTTCATAGGGTTTCCATGGTTCCCACTCATGATATTTTGGACTGTTCTTTCTAAGATATATTGAACTTTTTTCTTCGTCATACACTCCGAGTGTACCTTCGAGAAGCCATCGGTTTGAATAGGGCCGCGGCAGCTGCATATCGTAATTTATGACAAGAGTTTTTCCCATTTGTGTCCTGAGAAGAGAAGTAACAATATCACCCTGTTTATAATTGAGTTTTGCGTTCGGATGATCTTCCCCGAATTCCCTTTTAAAATAGGCATTGATCCCTTTGGAGGCTGAAGCTGTGGAGTAGATCTCAGTAAACCTGTCGCCCCTGTTGATATCCATCCAGCTTATAATAGGGCCAACACTGTGTGTCGGATACTGATCCCTGTTATATTTCAGCAGGTATTCGGCCGGCCATCTCTTTTCGCCTGTCTTGCTGTCAAAAAACCAGTGGTCGATGCAGTCGTGTGAGTGTGCACAGTGACAATGGACGATCTCTCCAAACATACCCAGACGCTTCATATTGAGAGCTGCGAGATTATCCTGCCGGAAGCTCCAGTTTTCAAGCATCATGCATGGAATACCTGTCTTCTGTGATGTTTCAACAAGGCTCCAGGCATCATCCACTGTTAATGAAGCAGGTACCTCGATCCCGGGATAAGTGCCGTTTTTCATTGCATGAAGTGCAATGGCAGTATGAGAATCCCAGTATGTTGCAATTACTACCGCATCAAGGTTTTCTTTGTCAAGCATCTCCCTGTATGCAGTTGCATTTCCGGAATAGACTTTTGGCCGCTTTCTTCCTGCTTTTTCACAGATATCCGCTGCATTCGAAGCCTTGCTTTCCACCAGGTCACAAACTGCTGCAATCTCTGCTCCATCAATTGAAAGCAGGGTATTTACATGACCTGTTCCCCTGTTGCCTGTACCAATGACTCCGACTCTTGCCGTTTTGCCGGATGGTTCCAGCGCAGAGGCATTCCCCGATAAAACTGTCATTCCAATTGTGGCAATTGTGCCGGTTTTTATGAAATCTCTTCTTGATACCTTTTCCATATCAGTATATTTTAAAATGAAATTTATCAACCTGTTTCACACGCTTTCCAACCTTATGGCCTGCATATTGCATAGTAAAGGATGAAAAAGTAACATGGAATCACAACAATATAAGCCTGCTGCGGAGTTGCAATATCCGCCAGACGTCCGTAAAGCAATGGCACCAGAGCTCCTCCCAGATTACCCATAATAAGCAGTGAAGACCCGATGCGCGTAAATCGACCCAATCCATCTATTGCAAGAGGCCACACTGATGGCCATATAAGGGAATTAGCCATGCCCAGCAGCGCTATAAAGACAACGGAGGCGGCACGAGGAGTTGTGATTGCAAGAACAGTAAGGATTATCCCGAGTATTGCACATATTCTCAGCGCCTTGCTTTGTGAAATGTACCGGGGAATTAAAATCACCCCGGTTGTATATCCAATAATCATGGCAACCATTGTAAGTGAGGTGAAATATTTTGCAATTGATATCGGGATGCCCTGGCTCAGGCCATAGCTTATGATTGTATCACCTGCTACAATCTCAAGCCCTACATCACAGAATATGGCTAAAACGCCTAACAAGAGGAAGGGAAACTGAAAAATAGATGTGCGGCTGCTATAATAATCCTTATCGTCTCCGGTATTTTCAGTATTTGGATCAACCTCCGGCAGCCCTGACAATTTTACAAGGACGCCAATTATTATAAGGATGGCTGCCATTCCAATATAAGGAATGATAACCCTCGAGGCGAGGTTATCAAGAGCTACCGAGCGCTGTACCGCATCCATATTTTTTAAGCTTGCCAGCAGGGCATCGCCGTCCTTTAACGCCATAACCCCGAACAAAAATGTCGCAATAACACCGGCTGACTTGTTGCAAATTCCCATAATGCTTATGCGCTGTGCGGCACTTTCAATGGGTCCGAGCATTGTAATATAAGGATTTGCGGCAGTCTGAAGGATAGCCAGCCCGGTGCCCATAACAAAGAGACCTGTAAGAAAAAGGCCATAGGTTCTTGTCATTGCTGCCGGAACAAAGAACAGCGCACCTCCTGCCATGACTATGAGACCTATCATCATGCCCATCTTGAGACCCGTCCTTTTAAGAACCCATGATGAAGGAATCGCCATTATTACATATGCCACATAGAATGAAAATGCTACAAGGTAAGATTCAAAATGGGTCAGCTCACAGGAGATTTTGAGATAGGGTATAAGAATACCGTTGAGCCATGTCACAAATCCGAAGATGAAAAAAAACAATCCTATTGTTCCGACGGTCATCCACCTGGCCTGAACAGGCTTGGTCACAGAGGTTTTTGCAGTTATCATTATTGATCCGGGTAAAGATTTTTTATGGATACAATATAACAAAATATTGATAATTATCTGCGCCTGTAGGTGTATGCAGTATCATACATTGTCAGAATATTTTCTACAGGAGTATCAATCTGAATATATGTATGACCGGGTCCTAATACATATCCTCCATTATCATCCATGATGTCGATAAGTCTCTTTACTTCCTCCGATACCTGCTCCGGTGTACCATTATTCAATATCTGCTGAATATCCACACCTCCGTAAAAACAAATTTCCCTGCCGAAATCTCTTTTCAAACCAGCCGGTTCCATTCCTGCAGCCCTGATCTGGATCGGTTCAAGCATGTCAACGCCAGCATCTATTATAAGCGGCAACAGCGGCCTCACAGCCCCGCATATATGAATCAGAAATTTCTTATTATATCTGTGGGTTACTGCAACAAGTCTTTTGAGATAAGGAGCTATTAATTCCTTAAAGTCATCCGGACTGAACATGGGAGCGTCCTGAGAACAATAGTCGTCAGCCATATAAACTATATCAATTCCTTCTCCGTATGTTTCAAGCATTCGGGTAAGTGCAGCACAGGATATATCTGCCAATGTATTAATCAGATATGCCGCATAATCTTTTCTTATAGCGAAGTCCGTCATCAGATTTTCCAGTCCTCTTAAAAATGAAGCAATAAAATAGGGCCCCCATGTAAATACACCTATAATTGCCCTGTCAGAATGAATTTTGGCTTCCAGCGGGAAATGTGAAAAATCAAATATTCCGGGCGATGGCCACTTGTATTTCTTTAAATCCGATATCTCATCCTTCCCTGCAAGGGGATTAAAGAAGATTTCGTCATATGCCCCTCCGGGAAACTCCTTAACCACTGTCTTATGTCCCCATACGGTTGTCTTCTCAATTTTATCCTCCTCCTCCCTAGTGTAGATAAAATTGCCCGGCAGGATCATCCATGTATCTACATGCAGCCTGTCAAAGAGCTGTTCCTTTGTTTCAATTCCAAGGTGCTCGTAAAGAGCAGAATATACTTCCATCGCTGCATCAAAAGTAATTGGAACACGGTCTGTGACTCTATGGCTTGCAGCGGCAAGAACTCTTTCTTTTGAATTCATATTAAAGCTATTATTTTGAACGACAAGGCAGGCCTCCCGGTCCTCTTTGTCACGTGAAATCCTTATATTGAAAATAATTATTAATTTTAGTCCTTATTTTTAAGTTTGCAAACTTTCAGGGAATAAATCTGAATATGATTAACGTTCATTTTGTAATTCAATAAGAATGATAAAAATTTACTCCGCAATACTTGTTGCGATAATTCTCTTTGGCTGTAAATCCGTGAATACCAGCAATCAGCCATCTGGCTGGACAATATCCGTTTTACCTTCATCTGTCAGGATTGACCCTGCGACAAATCAGATCATTGATAAGCGTTTCTGTTTGCCTGAAGGAAAAAAGGAGGCGAACACCGATATTCTGAAAAAGAACAATGTGTATGATGGCACAACCGCTTCACTCTTTGCCGCCAGGGGCGAATATATCTCCTTCCAGCTGGTTGTAACTAACAATACCGGAAAAGCCTTAAAGAACATCAGAATTAATATGCCTGAATTCAGCAGTGACAAAACGAAGTTTCCTTTTAAACCCGAATTATTTCTTGAATGGTCAGTTGAGGTCAAAAACCCAAGTACTGGTTATTCAAAGGCTTCACTCGGCAATGGATGGTATCCTGACGCACTGATTCCGTTCCGCTATATCCAGGATGATTCTGCAGCTGTCAGACACAGATGGACCTATCCGCTCTGGATTCCCGATTTCAATAACCGGGTTGAAAATCAGAAATCAATGATCGTCTGGATTGACCAGTATGTTCCTTTCAACAGGAATGAAGCACTGCCGGGTAAGTATTCAAGCGAAATTTCAGTAAAAATCGACGGTCTGCTTCAAAAAATACCGGTTGAGCTCACAGTCTGGGATTTTGCAATACCAAATGAAAACAAATTCAAGGCAAGCCTTCAGCATGAGGGTTTCCTGAGAAATATGTCGGCCGAGGATGAGCTGACACTATATCAGCTTTTCAAACGCAACCGGGTCGCACTTCTTGATCCCACGTATGATCCGGATTTAAAACCTTCAGAGAAAAATGAGATCATTATTGACTGGAAATCTTTTGATGAAAGACTCGGCAAATATTTCTCCGGGAAGGCTTTCACCTCCGAATATGGATATGGTTACGGACCAGGTTATGGCGAGCCAATTGAAACATTCGTTCTTCCATTTGATGTCTACGGCAAACATGACACAAGAGGCTGGCCTGATGTGGGGAAGCCCGATGTGGAACGAAATGCCGCCAACAGGGCAACTTATATTGACTGTATTAAAAAGGTACGAAATCACTTTGGATCACTCATTAATCCTGAAAAAACAGATATTACAGTCTATCTGAACGGACTGGATGAGTCATATTTTCCTGAGGCATGGAGCCGGATGGTTTATTATGGCGATATGTTCAGGCAATATTATCCGGAAGCCAGTTTCAGAATTGACGGGGGATATTCCGAAGAGGCATTGCAGATTGTTAAAAACTCCATAAACTCCTGGGCATCACATACAATTGAGTACGACTACCCGACATTAAAAAAATACCAGGATATGGGGATCAAGGTCTGGCTCTACGGACCAATGCTTTATGAAAGCAAAATAAACAGCTGGGTCGGAAGTTCCACATTTATTGATTTGCCGCTTGTAAACGACAGGGCAATCAGCTGGAGCTGCTGGAAATACAGTACCTTTTCATGGATAAGCTGGGGAGCCGGAGCCGGCTGGATTAACGGCTGGTATGATCCTGAATCATGGAAAGATGCATCCAAGGCTGGACCGGAGTCAGAATCCGAATTCACATATAAAAAGCTGAACGGAAATGCACTGCTTGTCTATAGTCCGGGTGTTGTTCCAAATGTTGATGGACCATGCCCTTCAATAAGGCTAAAAGCAATGCGCGACGGAGTGCAGGAATATGAATATATGAGGCTGCTGTCAGATATTGATAAAAACAATGTACGGGTTGATTCAGTTGTAAACAGTATAATAAAGCTGCCATTCGGACCCAAATCAATCGGTAACCTCGATGTCTGGAGCTTTGATGCTTCAAAATGGGATGAGACCAGGATAGCAATGGGTAATATGATTAACAATGCTTTAGCCAAAAAATAAAAAGAAATGTCTTTGAGTCCTTTGTGAAGCCCCTTGTGCCCTTTGAGTTTAAAAATCATTTAAACACTAAGGTCCGCAAAGGATAACACAAAGGATAACAAAGGCGATGAAATAATTGAATTTAGTACTTATAAATATAAAATGGAGGTAAAAAACTATGAAAAAGAAGTCACTTAGTTTATTAATCATGATCCTGGTTTTCATCTCTGTAAATACTTTTATTTATGGTCAGGGAATAGGACTTGTTGATATTAAATATGCTGAAAAGATAATTACTGTTGGCGGCCCTGATGCCGATATTCAGGGCTTTACATCCGGAGCAATACAGATAGCACTCGATGCCATTAAAACAAGAGGTGGAGGAACAGTAAAATTAAATCCCGGAGTCTTATGATATCATAGGACCTGTGAGAATTCCTGACAATTCAGCACTAGTAGGGTTCAGGCAAAACAACGATCCTCAAAAAATGTGACGGATTCAGAACCAGCTATACCATTGATGCAGACTGGGGTATGCAAAAAGCATCTGTGAAGGATGTAAGTGGTTTTAAAATCGGCATGGGAATCCAGTTATTTGATGATGATCATAACCAGGGCTGGGATGTTACAACAGCCGTAATAACTGATATTAAGGATAATGTCATCTATTTTGACAACAGAACAGTTTATGATTATATAGCAGAAAATGGAGGAACTATTTCCAATGGTTGCTCAATAATAGAAGCAGTCGGATGTTGAGAATGTTAAAATTGCCAATCTTGTCTGTCGAGGGCAATAAAAAAACAAATGATTACATAAACGGATGCCGCGGAGGTGGAGTATATATTCACAAATCAAAAGATTGTCTTGTTGAGAATGTGACTGTCAATGAATTCAATGGTGATTCATTCAGCTGGCAGATAACCGAAAGGATCACAGTAAGAGGATGTGAAGTATCCAACGGGGACGGACTTGGTTTTCATCCCGGAACAGGATCAGATCATTCGATTGTTGAGAACTGCATAAGCCATCATAATAAAGGTGACGGCATCTTTCTTTGCTGGCGCGTTCAGAATGGCATCTTCAGAAATAATACTTCATATTCAAATGGTGAAAACGGCATTTCAATCGGACACAAGGACACAGATAACATTTTTGAAAATAACCATCTCTATGAAAATGGCTTCCAGGGAGTGCTTCTTCCGTGATGAGAATGAACAGAACAGCGGCCACCGCAATACATTTACAAATAACACAATTGAAAACAACGGCATGACTCGCGAAGCAAGCGGATTCTATATCAGCGGAATTACACATGATATAACAATAACAAACAATACAATCCGCTCTACAGGCAAAGGAAATCAGACAACTGCAATTTTTGTTGGGCCGAACAGTTCAAAGATTACCGCAACAGGAAATAAGATATCCGGATCGAAAGAAATCGTTTATGAAAAGAAATAAGATGAAAAATAGCATTTTCTTTCTGTTGCTATGCTGCAGCCTGACATTGCAAGCCCAATCTGGTGAAAGGAAAGCATATATCGCGGATCATTACACCAAAATGGAAAGATACATCCCAATGCGGGATGGGGCAAGACTATTTACATCAATCTATGTTCCTAAAGATCAGAGCAGGAAATACCCGATACTTATGACACGAACACCCTACTCCCTAAGACCTTATGGAGAAAATGAATATCCGGGTGGCCTTGTGCCATCAATGCTGTTTGTCAAAGAGGGATATATCTTTGTCTATCAGGATGTAAGAGGCAGATGGATGAGTGAAGGCAATTTTGTTGACATCCGTCCGAATAACCCGGATAAGAAGACCAAAAACGACATTGATGAGAGCAGTGATACGTATGATACGGTTGAATGGCTCCTGAAAAACCTGCCGTCAAATAATGGCAATGTTGGAATATATGGCATATCCTATCCCGGGTTCTATGCGTCTGCTTCTTTGCCGGGCGCACATCCTGCCGTAAAGGCTGTCTCGCCCCAGGCACCGGTGACAGACTGGTTTATTGGCGATGATTTTCATCACAACGGAGCTTTTATGATGATGGATGCCTTTACCTTTTACTCAGCGTTCGGTGTTCCGCGGCCTAAACCGATAACCCCCGATAAGGGACCAATGCCTTTTCAGTATTATACCCAGGATAATTACAAGTTCTTTCTTGAGCTTGGGCCCCTAAAAAATGTAAAGGCAAGGTATTTTGCCGATTCAATGAAATTCTGGAATGAGCTGATGGCTCACGGTACCTATGATCAATTCTGGAAAGCAAGAAATATACGCACACATCTTGTCAATATCAAACCTGCCACTCTTGTTGTTGGCGGATTGTTTGATGCGGAAGATTGCTTCGGAGCCCTGCACACCTATGAAGCGCTTGAAAAACAGAATAAAGGCAATAACAACACACTTGTAATGGGTCCATGGTATCATGGGGGATGGTCGGGCGGAACCGGCGGGTGGTATGGTGAAACTGCAGAAATATTCTCTGATATCAAAACCGATGAATACACAAGTACCTGGTACCAGGAAAATATTGAATTTCCATTCTTTCAGCATTATCTGAATAACAAACCGGACCCCGGTATTTCAGAAGCCGTGATCTTTGAAACTGGCAGTAATCAATGGCGCCGTTATGACAAATGGCCACCCGAAAACATACTTCAGAAAAATCTTTATTTCACGGAGAAAGGCGGGTTGTCATTCAATGCTCCGGGTGAAAATTCTGGTTACGACGAATATGTAAGCGATCCTGCCAAACCTGTTCCATATGATGACGGTATTCACCTTAAAAGGACCCAGCGCTATATGATCGATGACCAGCGCTTTGCGTCAAGAAGACCAGATGTTATGGTATATCAGACAGATGAACTGACTGATGATATCACTCTCGCAGGTCCGGTAATAGCCGATCTGATTGTATCGACAACAGGCACCGATGCAGATTATGTTGTAAAGCTTATAGACGTATATCCAGATAACTATCCTGACCCGTTTCCAAACCCGGAAAATCTCCAGCTGGGAGGATATCAGATGATGGTGAGGGCAGAGGTGATGAGGGGCAAATTCAGGAACAGCTATGAAAAACCTGAACCATTTACTCCGGGGGCGATAACAGAGGTGAAATACACTCTGCCCGATGTGTCACACTGTTTCAGGAAAGGTCACAGGATAATGATACAGGTACAGAATTCATGGTTCCCTCTCGTCGATCTTAATCCACAGAAATTCACGGATATCTACCATGCTGATGCAAGTGATTTCCAGAAAGCCACACACCGGATCTATCACGACAAAAAGAATCCTTCAAGTGTTATAGTAAGTGTTCTGAAATAATAATTAATATTTATGTCGACACCCCTAAATCCCCCAAGGGGGACTTATATTTATACAGAATGTTTTAAAGCCCCCCCTGGGGGGTTTGGGGGTCATAACAGATTTCTGAAATTACTCTTATTCCTCTTCTCATTAAACACATGGATCTATGGTCAGAAGGCGCACATTAAAGAGGAATCAAATTCAATCCTCACCTATCCGTATTCCGATCCAAATCCGGTTCCGGCGATGGCGGTCAGCTCAATGGCATCACCCTTTTATCCTTATTATGTATTTGACGGGTATACCGACGCAGGTATAAACAAGGATTGGAAGGTTGTCTCTCTTGACAATGATTTTATAAATGTGACAGTCCTTCCTGAAGTTGGAGGAAAAGTATGGGGCGCCATCGAGAAATCGACCGGCCTGGAATTCGTTTATCAGAACCATGTGATGAAATTCAGGGCCATAGGTATCCGTGGTCCGTGGACAAGCGGAGGGATAGAGCATAACTTCGGGCTCGACCTGGGACATGCCCCCTGGACAGCTTCCCCGGTTGATTATATTGTTACGCAAAACAAAGACGGGAGCGTGAGCTGTATTGTGGGCGGATTGGATCTTGCCTCAAGGACACAATGGCGTGTAAACATCCTGCTGCCAAAGGATAAAGCATACTTTGAGACTCAGAGCATGTGGTATAATCCAACGCCGCTTCATGATGCCTATCTCTCATGGGAAAACGGTGGCTTCAGGGCTTCTGGCGATCTGCAGTTCTTCTTCCCCGGCATTTACTATATCGGGCACGACGGTGCAGTAAATCCATGGCCGGCTGACAAAGAAGGACGAGATCTTTCATTCTACAAAAACAATAACTTCGGCAGCAGCAAATCATATCATGTGTCGGGCTTGTTTACAAGCTGGTTCGGAGGGTACTGGCATGATTCCGATTTTGGATTTGGCCATTCGGCACCCTATAGTGATGTTCCGGGAAAGAAAATCTGGATCTGGTCACTGGCGCGCGATGGAGCCATCTGGGAAGACCTCCTGACAGATAAGGACGGCCAGTATATTGAAGCCCAGTCAGGTGTCAAATTCAACCAGGCAAACCGCGAAAGCGGATATAACAGTCCATATAACCAGCTTTCAATGCGGCCACACTACACTGAAACAAAAACTGAATACTGGTTCCCTTTGGTAAAAACAAAAGGAGTGGCGGATGCATCAGATTATGGCACCCTTAATGTAATCCCTTCAGCGGATTCGCTTGAGATCCTTGTAAGCCCTAATGGTGCAATCGCCGATTCACTTGTAATACAAACAAACGGGCAAACGCTATTCTCAACATTTATAAAGCTTCAACCACTTCAGCTCTGGCATAGGAAGATCCCGATAAAAGGTCATGAGACTGAAAAAATTGAAGTCAGAATCGGTAAAAACCAGTTATCCTATAGTTCCGACAACAGCGATCTCATAACAGAAAGACCTTCCGGATCCGCTTCTGATATCGTGTATAACACGGCTGAACATCTGTTTTTGCTGGCTGAGGATATGAATGCCATGCGGGAATATGACAATGCATTTGAATATTACACAGAATGCCTTAAGAAGGAACCCGGTCACAGCAGGGCCCTATACAGGCTGGCGGAGCTTTATTACAGACGTGCTGAGTATACTGAAGCACTTAACACAGCAAAAAAGATCCTTGTAAATAATACATACGATGGCTCTGCCAATCTCATAAGCGGAATGTCTCTCCGCCGCCTTCAGAAGCTGAATCAGGCCGAAGAAGCCTTCAGTGTCGCTGCACGGACAATGGAGTACCGGTCGGCTGCCTTCCTTCAGATTGCAGGCTTGAGAATACAGAAAGAGGATTTTTCAGGCGGGGCTGAATTTGCAAAGAAGGCACTCGATTTTAACAGGTATAATATTCCCGCATATGAATTGCTTGCAACATGCTACAGAAAACTGAATAACATTGAGGAAGCTGAAAAAACCCTGAATAACCTTCTTGAGATTGATCCGCTTGACCATTATGCACGGTTTGAACAGTACCTTCTGAATCCCTCACCTGAAAAGCTGAAGAGCTTCACATCCTTAATCAGGAATGAGCTGCCTTATGAGACTTACCTTGAGCTTGCAGTGGAATATGTTAACCAGGGACTTGATAATGAAGCCATAAAGGTTCTGGAACAATCACCTTCCTACCCTGTTGTTTATTACTGGCTTGCATATCTCTACCGTAATTCCTCCGATGAAAAAAGCAGGATCTGCCTTAACAAGGCAATTGAAATGTCTCCTTTCCTTGTATTTCCACACCGTCTCGAAACCATTCCAGTCCTTACCTGGGCAACAGAGAGGGATCCGTCATGGAAATCAAAATATTACCTGGGTCTTATTTACTGGCACATACTCAGAAATGAAAAAGCAGCGGAACTTTTTGAGCTCTGCGGCGATATTCCCGATTTTGCTCCGTTCTACATAGCACGCGGCTCCCTTTTCCTGAATATACAGACAGAACCCTGTCACCCCTGCGATGATTTCAGCACAGCATTAAAGATTGATCCGGGAGAGTGGAGAACATGGCATTACCTTATTAAATTCCTGCAGTCAAACGGAGCATATCAAAAGGAACTTGAAAATTCGAGGGAAGCTTATTCAAGATTTCCGGAAAATCCAGTTATAGGAACTGATTTTGCAAAAGCCTTGCTGAACGCCGGAAAACACAGCGAATGTATAAAAGTGCTTGGAAAGGTAAAAATTCTTCCCCAGGAGGGAGCCCATGAAGGACATGACATTTTTGAACTTGCAAATCTCTTCCTCGCAGTTGATATGGCTGAAAAAGGAAAATTCAGGGAGGCAATCAAATATCTCGATACTTCACGGGATTGGCCGGAGAACCTTGGTGCAGGAAAACCATACGATCCGGATACGCGATTGCAGGATTATATCTCAGGCTATTGCTATGAAATGCTTAATAAACAATATCCTGCAAACGATTGCTACAAGAGGATAATGAACTATTCCTTAATTGTGAAGGATCAGTATCAGGAACCGGCGAACCTGTTCATTGCAAATAAAATACTAATTAACAATGGTAAGAAAGCTGAGGCTGATCTTGCAATCGAAACATGGAAAACAGAACAGGATTCGCTGTTTAAATGGAAAATATCATCAGGATCGTCATCTCCAAAAGCTCAATGGCTCATTGCAGTAAATCAGGGTGATGAAACAAGGGCCAAAGAACTTGAAAAGCAGATTTCATCTGATCCGGCAGAAAACAGGTTCAGAATATTTCTCAGAGCATATTATAACTTTAATAAGATAAAAAAATGAAAAAGATTTCTTTTGGCGGTTCTGTCCGCAGATTTTTTTTCCTGGCTGGAATGTTATCTCTGGCATACACGGGTAACGCTTACTGTGAGAATCCTGAAACCGGAGATACTTTAAAATTCATTGACGGACAGTCACTTAAAATCATAGGTAAATATCATTCTGAGAAAAATTATGTCCGCTTCCCGAAAGAGTACGAAAACAAGCTGCGGAAGGATGTATGGGATCTTGGACAGAATTCAACCGGCATTTCTATCCGTTTCAGGACCAATGCGAACGAAATTACGGTTCGCTGGACTTTGCTCGAAGACAACAGTATGGACCATATGGCTTTTACAGGAATAAAGGGTGTCGATCTCTATGCCTGGGTGGATGGCCGATGGAAATATATCAATACTGCCAGGGTAAAAGGCAAAGTCAATGAATTCAGGCTTGTGAAAACAAGCGGAAGCGTCTACAGGGAATATCTGATGAACCTGCCGTTATATGACGGCATTGATTCGTTGTCAATTGGCGTTAACAGCAGCGCTGAATTAACATTGCCTGCAGAGAATTATCTGATCGATAAAAAGCCAGTTGTGTATTATGGAAGCAGCATAGCCCAGGGTGGTTGTGCTTCAAGACCAGGAATGGCTTTTACAAATATACTTGAAAGAGCAATGGACCGCACTTTTATAAATATGGGATTCAGCGGAAGCGGAACATTCGATATTCCTGTCGGAGAGGCAATGAGCGAAATCGATGCTGCATTATATGTAATAGATTGTAATCCCAATACACAGACCGATCAGATTTATGACCGCGCTGTTGAGCTTGTGAAATTTTTAAAGCAGAAAAGGCCGGAAATCCCTGTTCTGTTTGTTGAGGCGTATTATTATGTAAGCGGCTTCGGGGATCCGAAGGAATCTGAGAATGAAAAAAAGAATATTGAATTGAACCGGGCTTTCAATACATTGAAGAAATCAGGTATAAAACAAATCTATTACAAGAAAGGCGCCGGGCTTATCGGTGAAGACGGAGAGGGAACTGTTGACGGAGTCCATCCTAATGATCTCGGCATGATGCGTATGGCTGAAGCGCTCCGTCCTTCAATTGAAAAGCTTGTCAAATAAGCAGGTAAGCATGAAAAACGAAATCCATTAACCGCAAAGGACTCGAAGGGAAGACGCAAAGGCCGCAAAGTGAATAATATTAATGTTTTGACTTTGAGTGCTTTGCGCAAAGCTTAGCGTCCTTTGCGGTTAACTTGATTTCTACCTTGAACATTAAACCTTGAACCAGTACCGATTACCGAATACCTTCGCTCTTCGCTCACTTCTCATCCCTCATCCCTCATCCCTCACCCCTCTATCCTTCTGCCTTCTGCCTACTGCCTACTGCCTACTGCCTACTGCCAGCTTCCACCAAAAAGCATGAATGGTAAGGCTTCAGATCCAGTTTTACACGGGTAAACAACTGATCCGGAGTATTCCTTTTCAGAATCCCGGAAGGTAATGTTCTGATATTACCTGTATGCGGATCCCATTCCTCGAATGCCATTTCTCCTCTTACAGTCACCTCTGTCTGAATAAAGCCTTCCCCCGTATTGGCGAAGAAATAAACATTCCTGTCGTCAATTACCTTGTGTATATACTGAATATCTGAATTTAACGGATAGCTGACATCGTAATCAAGCCCTGAGCCATACAGAATTTCTGAAAGATTTATGGCGTCCGCATCCGGCAGGAAGCAAGCCTTTCCGCCCATTTTATTTTCAATTAAAACCCAGGCATCATCTTCGGACCGGGGGAAAACGGACTTTATGAGGCTGTCAACCTCCTGCTCTTTTCCGGGCTCAGTTGATTTATGTGGCAAACGGGTTGTAAAGAGAACCATTCCACCTGAATTATAGAAATCGGTCGCCTTTCTGAGATTGCTCAGTGATATCATGGAACATGATGGAAGAATCAGCACCCTGAAGCTCTCATGATCATTTTATTTTTTAATTCAAGCCTTTCGCCGGCTACACGTACATCTCTCATCGAGAACATCCGGGTGAACATATGTGAAATCCAGACCGTTACCATTTATCAGCCAGCCACCAATATTAACATAGTCGATTTTTGATATTGCTTCATTATAAAACTGATTTTGCGGGTCAACCCATCCGTCAACATTGGCAGGTCCCGTTTCTGTGTAGAAATAATGATCACCTAAAAGTGAATGAACAGGGTAAAGTACTGCAATATCTGCTACATGCCTTCCTCCTGATCTGCAAGCATCACATTAAGCCGTGACAGAAAGTTGTGAAGGCCTTCAGGCTGTCAGCATAGAGCGGATTACGATGTGAAAGTTCAGGTTTATAGGTGACCTTTGTATTATCATACCAGACAGCATGGGGAATAAGCATATTAATCCCTTTGGTGTACTGGTCCATTGGCAATTGAACCAATATCGTTCCATGTGAGATCTCCCGGTTCATCATAGTTTGGCATTGCGCCATAAGTCTCCGACATAACCAGTTTCTTGTCCCAGTTATATAGCCGATGAGCTGACTAATTTGTAGAAATCTTTCTGCCGGCCGATGGCCCCCGATTTTATCAATTCCCGGAATTTCAAGGTATTTAAAAGACTTCATAAGATCACCGGATGAATTTGCCGGGACAAGCGCCTCTTCCGGTGCCGTATGTCCGGTAGCAGTTATACCATGAGATACTGACCAGTCGCTGACCACCTTGGTAAAACCCTTCGGAAACAATTCACGCCCTGAATCCGAACAAGATAATTGCGGGCTGATTGTGTTTCAGGACCAATGTCATACCACATTGCGGGGTACATGGTTACAGGACTGAATCCATATTTCTCCACAAATTTTTCATTGAAACTGTCTGTCCACATCCTGAAATCTGCACGGAACATTGAAGGCTCATCAAAGAATGTCCCGTAAATAACCGTTCCGAAATATTCCTTGAAATGATCGTAGTAAACATCATGTACCATTTTTGTAAAATTCTTCACAGCTTCCGGATTGAGATAATCTGCTATAGGATTGCCATCAATCACACAATTGAAGATCATGATTTTCCATTTTCCTGAAGGAACATTCCAATTAAGCATTCCATCCTTAACACTACCAGTAAGATCAATCCGTTCCTCCTGTGTTAATTCCATTGCAACAGCACCCATAAATTTTCCTTCAGGTATCTTTTTCTCATAAGTCAGTGGACCGGTAATCTCTTCTTCTGTCTTATCGAGCCTTTGAATAGTCAGCTCAGGATATTTCTGCTGAAAACGGGGTATCCCGTCGCCTTCGGCGAAGGCCCCCACAGAGCCGCTCGGAAACCCGAATTCGTCGTACAGGCTGATTGTCATACCAAGTTCCTTTGCCTTTGCAAGCAGACTGCCATATATCTTTAAATAATCTTCTGACAGATATTCAGGTTTGAAATCTTTTCCCGAATGGGACGACTCCAAAACCTCCATAACCGCATTTATCACGCATTGCCTGCATCAGGCTGAATACTCCGTCAGCAGTCACCTCAGTATTATTCCAGAACCAGAGCGGTCTTGGCCAGTATTGGATCGGAGGATTGCTGAATTTCTCCGGAGAAAAGGTTTGACCGGAAGTGATATTGACAACGACAGTAATATTGCAGTTACCATGATTATTATCAGAGCAGATATTTTATTTTTCCCATTTTTGAAATGGTTAACGGATTGATTCCCTGTATAAAGATATAAATAAAAATGACTTTGCGATCTTTGGGTAAATCCTTTGCGCACTACTATATAACTCTTTTCATTCAAAGTCGGAAATTGATTTTCGAGCGGCGGGTATGAGAGTTATCGTTTTTGAAATTCCTACTATTAGCAGGGGAGGAACTTTGCAGTCAATGGATTTTGTATTAAATTCATCCGTAAATATAGGATGATTATACAGGTCAGCAATTCATAATCCAAATCGCTCTTAAAATGAAAAACAGCAGAAGAAAATTTCTCAAATACGCCGGTCATGGCAGGCCTTGGATTAGCCGGTACGAGGCTCACCAACGGGTTGGCTTCAACTCCTGACATATTCCCACTTCTCCCGGATAACAACAACAGCTAATACTTTAAAATCTATGAACCAGACAGATAATAAGACAAACATGATGGGTCTCTATGGAAAATGGGCAACATCATTCATCGGAAACAATCTTGCCGTCTTTGTCTTATCGAAGAAAAGAGTGGACTGATCTGCGGAAGTGGAAAAAGAAAGCATTAACACAGCCTTCAGGAAAGACTGGGCACTCCCGATATAGGACCATGCCGGAGGTTACTGTAAAGAAGCAATATACATACGACGGCTTGCACATTGAGGAACTATCATGGAACGCTTCCATATGGCCGGCCTACAGATGCAATTCTGCTTAAGCCTGAAAATGCATCGGGTCCTCTGCCCGGGATACTTGCATTTCATGATCACGGCGGAAACAAATATTTCGGAACCCGTAAAATAACCAAAACCGGTAAAATCAGCATCCGCTAATGGCTGAACATCAGCAATCGTATTACGGCGGACGTGCATGGGCAAACGAAATTGCCCGAAAAGGCTATGTAGTTCTGGTATCCGATGCTTTCCCGTTTGCAAGCAGGCGTGTTATCCTTCAGGATGTTCCTGAAGATGATAAGGGAAGGACTGAATGATGAACAATCCTGAGGATCCAAAAACATCGATGCCTATAATGAATGGGCAAGAAACCATGAAGATCGATTATGGCAAAATCGCTCTTCTGTGCCGGGACGACCTGGCCTGGAGTATTTTTCTGCGGAAGACCGGATTGCCCTCGATATATTGTGCTCCCGCAAGGATGTTGACAAAGAGAAGATTGGATGCGGCGGATTATCAGGAGGTGGAATGCGGACAGTTTTTATGGCCGGACAGGATCCCAGGATTAAATGTGCAGTATGCGTCGGATTCATGACTACCTGGAAGGATTTTTTGCTAAACAAGTCATACACTCATACCTGGATGACCTATGTTCCGGTAATTGCCAAAAGAACTGGACTTTCCCTGAAATACTCGGTTGCGGGTGCCGCTGCCTGCACTCTGGTGCTTAATGATACTGATGATGACCTCTACACTGTCCCGGAAATGAAAGCTGCCGATAAAATATTAAAAGAGATTTACGAAAAAGCCAAATATCCCGACAGATATAAATGTTCCTTCTATCCCGGTGAACACAAGTTTGATGCTGCAATGCAGAAGGAAGCGTTTGACTGGTTTGACAAATGGCTTAAGTAACCACCGGTCTGATTCTCACCTGTCTGGACTTACATAAAGCGAAACAAAAAATAAGCCTTACTCATATCTCAAGGCATCAACAGGATTCTTGTTAGCAGAATGTATAGCCTGTGAACCCACTGTCAATATTGCAATCAATAACGCAGCAATACCGGCACCAAGGTAATACCAGATTTGCAATGGAACTTTGTATGCAAAACCGGACAGCCAACTGTTTGTCACTAAATAGGCAACAGGTAGTGCAATGATGATAGATGCCAAAACGAGTTTTGTAAATTCACTCGATAGCATTACAGTAATCTGTGAGGTTGTCTGTCCAAATATTTTCCGGATGCTTATTTCCTTTCTTCGCCTTTCAGCATTAAACATTGACAGTCCTAATAAGCCCATACATGAAATTATTATTGCCAGGCCGGCAAAATACCTGGCCAGTGTTGATACTCTTTGTTCTGCAATATATTGCGACTTGTATGTATCATCCAAAAATTTATAATCCAGTTGTTTCCCCGGATTATATTGCTGATAAAAATCCTTTATGTTGTTTAAAGCGAGTAACTCCTTTCCTTTTTTTATTTTGGCCATAACTATATGTGTCCATGAAGGTCTCAAAACGAAAAACAGGGGCTTTATTTCATTATAGAGTGAAGCAAAATGAAAGTTTTCAGTTACACCAATAATTTCTAATTTCGTGCCCTGAATCGAAATTTCCTTACCCAGAGGATCTTTCAGTCCCATTACATCTATTGCAGCCTGATTGAATATAATTTTTGAATCCTCAGAGCCAAAATCTCTGGAAAAAGTCCTGCCTTTTAATATCCCGATATCAAATAATTCAATCATTCCATAGTTTACGGGACGCATTTGAAATATGACTTTTTCATTTGAAGTTTTGCCTGGCCAATCTAAGGTATTGAATGTATTGTTACCACCCACGATATTTGTACCTATACTGCTGGCCTTCTCAATTCCATCTACCTGTTGCAGGGCAGACAAAAATGCATCGAGATTTTGTCCAATATCTCCATCTATGTCGAAGTATATAACATTCTCCTTGTTATAACCAAGATTCTTTTTCTGAACATATTCTATTTGAGTATAAATTACAAGAACAGAAACTATCAAAATTACAGATAGTACAAATTGAAATATGACAAGACCCCTTCGGGCTATAACTTCACCAATAGAAAAATTAAGCTTCCCCTTCAATGAGGTAATAACATTCAATCCTGAAAGATAAAATGCCGGATAGCTCCCTGCAATTATTCCGGTAATGAACAAAATAAAAGATATTATAATAAAGTATTGAATGCTAAAATTGAAAGTCAATTGCTTTCCTGTAACCTCGTTGAATTTGGGGATTAACAAATCAGCAATAACAAGGGCTATAAGAAGCGATATGAACGTTATTAATATGGACTCCCCCAGAAATTGAAATATTAATGCCGTCCGGTTGGAACCTAAAGCTTTCTTTAATCCAATTTCCTTAAGTCTGCGAGAGGCATTTGCGGTAGAAAGATTCATAAAATTGATGCAGGCAATTACCAGTATTAAGAAGGCTATCAGGGCAATAAGTTTCACCTGATCTATCCTTCCCCCATTTTGAACTCCATTCTCATAATTGCTATACAAATAACTATCGGAATACAATCTGGTAGAGAGCGTACGGTATTTATCAGAGCTTTTTACCCTTATAAAATCTTTAATCTTTTCATTGAATTTTTTTGGATCAACACCGTTTTTTAATACCAGATAGGCATTCGTTGTATTATACGACCAATTCAGTGAATTTGGATTTATATCTTTAAAAAATTCATATGGCAACACAAAATCAAATTGAATTGAGGAATTGGAAGGTACTCTGTCTGATACTCCTGAAACTACAAATGGCTTTTTTTGTCCTATAGTTACTGTTTTGCCCACAACTTCATTGAAGCTGCCAAAAAGCTTCATGGCAAGGTCTTTCGATAACACTATGGAATTCTTATTCCTAAGTATGGTGCTTTTATCTCCTTCAAGCAAAGGGAAGGAAAATACCTCAAAAAAATCCTCACTTGCATATTGCCCAACTGCTTTGAGATAAATGTTTTCAAAAGTTATGGATAACTCATCGGTCTCACGGACACTTGTACCATATTCTATTTCCGGAAATTCCCGGACCAGGTTTTCCAGTACTAAACCTGATGTGCGGGGATTAGTCAGAATAGTGCCATCGGTTTCTGAATATTCAATAACCTGGAAGAGATGACTGCCATTTGCATGAAACCTATCAGTACTCAATTCATCAACAACCCAAAGTGTAATCAACAGTACACATGCAAGCCCTGTCGATAATCCGGTTATATTTATCAAAAAAGTATTTTTGTACCTGCTGATTTTTCTAAAAAATATTATAACGTTGTATTTTAACATCTATTTGTGTGCTAATTGTCATGTATTCAAATTTAAACGCCCCTCAGGGGATATGAATTTACCAAAGTGATTGCTTACACCTCAGTCTAAACAGGATTCCTCTTTTCTTCTTCTGCTCACTCACGCTAATATGATGCCAGAATTTTATATAACAGATATCCAGCTATTTATGAATATATGTAATTCAAGTTTGTAAATATATTTTACAGCTATCCGTAAAAGTATTGTACAGACTAAAGGCCCGGAACGTGAAGTCACAGGCTGCAGTCATTTCGGTATGAATGTTTGTTACGTTAAATTGATTTCCGGTGAACACAAGTTTGATGCTGCAATGCAGAAGGAAGCGTTTGACTGGTTTGACAAGTGGCTAAAGTAAAAAATTAAACACGAAGGACACTAAGATGCCTTACAATTCATGAAGACAAACTTAGTAAGCTGTTTGCATCCGGATAGAAATTAAGTTATGCAAGTTTTGCCTCGCTTAGGTAAGACTTGAGGGTCACAAGATCCTTTTTCATTATTGAAAATATCTCATCCCGTTTCATTGTTATTTTTTCTGCTCCATTCTCTGCCCCTCCGATAGGATATTCATAATGAACAGAGACAGGGCAGCTTATATTCAGCTGTTTAACCATTCCGAAATACCTTTTGAAATCAACAGCACCTTCACCAAGAGGAACCGTTTCTGATGACCATTTCCCTGCTTTTTTTGACCAGAAGAAATCCTTTATGTCAATTGATCTTATGTATGGACTTATAAGTTCCAGTGCAACAGGCCAGGCATTGGCTCCCTCTACCGTCGCATGATATATATCGTACTGTGATCCTAAAAACGGAGAGTTGATTCTTTTAAGAGCAGCTATCAGATCCCACACAGGGCCCCCAAAATATATCCCCGTGCCATAATCTCCTGAATGGTTCTGATATTCACCAGAAATTTTATATTTCTCGTTCAGCTTCGCCAGTTTATCCAGATTGCCATTAACTATTCTTATACTCTCCTCCACCGATCTCTTCTTATCGTAGTATCCATACCCCATCCTGTAATGATGGATCCCAAGTGAGCTCGCGGTTTTGAGGATCTTCTCACTCACCGGATCATCGGCATTATTAATAGCAGTTGTCAGCATAAATACCTTCTTCCCTGCTTTTTCTATTGCCTCAACAGCCTTAGGGAGATCTTCTTCAACCCGTTCAGGCAGAACATGTCCCTGTGGACGAACTGTCAGATCCACACCATCAAACCCCAGTTCAGCCACAAAAGCAGCCATATCTTTATAGTTGAGCCATTGCAGGTGCTTTGAAAAGATGCTGATCTTAAATGCATCAGGATCTGTTGCACCATTTAGGAATCCTGTTCCTGTACCATTCATTTCATTGGCTGACGAACGGGCAAAAGAATTCAGGCCGGCAGCAACGCCGGCAGCTGTCAGTGCAGATTTTGCAATGAAGTTCCTTCTTGATGTTTTCATATGAGTATGTATAAAATTATAATTCAGGTATTTCCACCCAGCATCTTTTTTCCCAGCTTTCAATTCCCTTTTCTGCCAGCTGCACTCCCTTTGCTCCTTCTAGAAGGGTCCATGGAAACGGCTCATCCTTCACCACATGTCTGAGAAATAATTCCCATTGTACTTTGAAGGCGTTGTCATAGGTCTCCTGTTCAGGCACCTTTGACCATCCGGCAAAGAAATCAATTGGCTGGGCAATATCAGGATTCCAGACAGGTTTCGGGGTATTTCCATAATGCTGGATATAGCACTCCCGCAGTCCTGCAACTGCAGAACCCTTTGTACCGTCAACCTGTAAGGTCAGCAGATCGTCGCGCCTCACTCTTACAACCCATGATGAGTTGAAATGAGCAATGATTCCTCCCTCAAGCTCAAAGGTCGCATATGCTGAATCATCGGCAGTGCATTTATACTCTTTCCCGTTTTCATCAACTCTTTTATCTATATGAGTGGCCCCGAGGCATGAAACAGCTTTTACCCTGCCGAAAACATTGTCAAGAACATATCTCCAGTGGCAGAGCATATCCACAATAATACCTCCGTCATCCTCCTTGCGGTAATTCCATGAAGGCCGTTGGGCAGCTATCGTATCACCTTCAAAAACCCAGTAGCCAAACTCCCCTCTCACAGACAAAATCTTACCGAAGAAACCCTGTTGAATAAGACGCTTCAGCTTCACTATTCCCGGAAGCCAGAGCTTATCCTGGACAACACCGTTTTTAAGTCCTGCCATTCGTGCAAAGATTATAAAGCTCCAAAGCGACTTCTGTGCTCACAGCTATTGGTTTTTCACAATAGATATGTTTTCCGGCCTTTACTGCCTTGCGAACGCCATCGGCTCTTCTGCCGGTTGTCTGCGCATCAAAATATATAAGATTTGCAGGATCTTTCAGGACGCTGTCAAGATCGGTGCTCATCTTTGTAATGCCGGTCATATTACAAAGCTTCTTCAGCTTGTCCTCATCACGGCCAACCAATACTGGATCAGGCATAATTGTCTCGCCCGGCCCTATCTTCACACCGCCCTGTTTAATAATCTCATTAACAGATCGTAACAGATGCTGGTTAGTACCCATGCGGCCCGTTACACCGTTCATTATTATTCCTACTTTATGCTGTTTCATTGTAAATATGTTTTGTTTAAGTTTTCTCTGTCCGTTCCTTTTCTCCCGCACCTTACACCCCCAAACCCCCCAAGGGGGGCTTTAAAATTTTTTAAGCAAACTCCTTATACGCCTTCACAATTTTTTCAAGAAATACCGACTGATCCATTTTCCAGTATTCAGTTGAGAATATCTCAACTTCTATAAATCCATTGAACCCGGCTTCCTCAACCCATGATCTGATTTTTCTGATCGGAATACACCCCTCTCCCATCAGGCCGCGATCATTTAGCATATCTGTTGTGGGTGATTTCCAGTCACAGATATGAAATGCAAGCAATTTATTATTCCGGCCGCATCTTTTTATTTCATTTTCAAGAGAAGGATCCCACCAGAGATGATAAACATCGACAGCGATACCCACCCACAGGGAATCCAGTTTTTCGGCAAGGTCGTTTGCCTGTGCAATCGTGTTGATTGCCGATCGCGTATCCGCATACATCGGGTGCAGCGGTTCGATAGCAAGCCTTACGCCCGCTGCGCTGGCTTCAGGGATTAATGCAGCAATCCCATCATAAATCTGTTTTCTTGAATCCTCAAGTGACTGAGCCGGATCGGCGCCACAAACAAGTACTATCTTATCGGTTCCAAGGCTGAAAGCCTCTTCAATAGCTCTCCTGTTATCATCGATTGCTGCCTGTCTCTTTCCGGCATCGATGGATGGAAAGAATCCGCCGCGACAGAGGGAAACAATTTCAAGACCCTGCTCGCGAAGCATTTCTCCGGTCTTTCTTATGTCGCGGCCCTGAAGAGCATCGCGCCAGACAGTAATTCCTTTTACGCCTCCGGCTGCGTAATTCCTTGCAGCCTCTTCAATACTCCATGGTTTGGTCGTTATTGTATGAAGACACAACCTTGAAAGACCGGCAACAGTTAAATGATTCATTTGACGCAGCTGAAATAGGTGTAATAATTTTCATTTTTGATTACCCGCTGAAGGTAGAGTGCAGCTTCACGGATATGATAATCGCCCCACATACTTGATTCCCCGTTGGGAATTCTGCTTCCTGCAGGGATATAATCCCATCCATTTGGACGGTGATAAATTGAGTGCAGCAACAGTCCCTGATGAGCCGGGTCTGTACTGATATACGGCTCCTCAAATAATGAACTGAGCACCGTCAGTCCGGCCTGCCAGTAACGGTTTCCTGCTTCAGCATCTCCCTTTCCGACCAGATATCTTCCTAAACGAAGCAAGCCCTGTGAACCAATAGCTGCGGCTGAACTGTCAACCGGTTCAAAAGAATTAAACGGATCAGATGGACGATCAAGGTAATCACCCATCTGAGCTAATCCAGGTGCGCCTGTATCCCAGTAAGGAACACCATCAGCAGGAGTATTATCGATATAAAAATCGCATGTTGCCTTTGCTGCTTTTAACATAAGTTCAGAAATTAGCTTCCTGCCGCCTATCGGTTCAAGTTCCTTATCTCCTATGCCTTCCAGCCATTCGAGCTGTTCGGCAAAGCCGCACATTGCCCAGGCCAGACCCCTTGTCCATGTGCTGAATCCTGAATAGCCCTGCTGGGTGCCGGGGCACCTGAAATTTCCATCTTTTATATTGAAAATGCTTTCATGGGCTGTACGTCCCCAAACATCATAGATATCACGTCCCTCACCATAGAAAACCGAATAAGTGGCTGTCGCCTGAATATGCTGAATTGCACGTTCGAGCAGACTGATCTTTAAATCACCCTCTCCCTGGAAGACATGCCCAAGCATGTGGCTAAGAGTAAGGGCCCGGACCGACCGGATTGTATCCACAAATAGAGAATGAGGCCCGTTGAATGAGTGTATAAAACCTCCGTTTTTAACTGATGTCCATCTTGCAGCCTGAACTGCTCCGGAAATCTTAAGGGCAAGCTCATAGAAGTTTTTCTCCCACTCGTTGAAGGGGATCTTCCCTTCCTGCATAAGCCTTAAAAGATTTCCATATGTGCTCACATTGTTAAAACCATGATCGTGCACACCAATATGGCTTATATGCGGAGCCATCTTCTCCAGGATCTTCTTCCTTGCATCCTCAAGAGTCTTCTTTTCTCCATCAGCATCAAACTGAAGCAATGAGGATCCGTACTGAAAACCCTGGGTCCACTCTGTCCATCCCCTTGTTGAATATTTTCCGTTTACAGTAAATACAGGTGACCCTTTTGAAGCATCATACTGAGACCCGATAAGGCGGATCTTCTGGTCAGAAAGATGCCAGAATCTTTTCAGCTTTTCTGAAAGTCCGGCAGGCTTAAGTTCAAGGTCTGTTTTAATCATTCCCAAAAATACATTTTAAAAGGTAACATGGAGAGAAAAATTCATATTTGCTTTGGCTGTTCAGCGTGTCCGGGAAAGACCTTCCGGGTTGAATTTGATCATAAAAGGTTTTGATATCATCCCATTTGATTCACCTTCACCAATTTCAACGGTGTTTGAAACCGGCACATTTTTCCGGGCTGCAAAATAAAGGTTTCCCTCATTATCCTTTACATCTGATCCGGTAACCTCTGAAACAACTGTTAATGGAAAATCAAAGATGATCTTATATTTTTTTGAATCAGGATCGAATTCCATCAGAAGGGTTTTATTCTCCTTTGAAAAATTCCCGTGACCACCAACTACATAATAGAGTTTCCCGTTGTTTCCAAAATTCAGGTTCGGGCAATAAGGGCCCCACATCTGGTCAGTCATGCCTTCAGGAAGGACTCCGCCCAGATCTTCCACCTTTCCTATTCCGCTCTGTTGAGGATGAAATGCCAGTATTTTAGCGCCATAAGTCACTAAATATATAATTCCATCAGCTCTGTCTTTTGCATATGCTACAATTCCTGTAATTATTTTAGCTCCCGGAGTTCCTGAAAAAGCAGGCAGACTTTCTTTCGCAAATAATAATTTACCTGCACTCTTATCATACATCACAAGCCTTTGTCTCCAATCTACATAATAGCAGTTTCCCCAATCATCAGTAAAAATAACCCTCGGTACATGCGAACTGCCAAGCCTTCCAAGATCATGAAGCTGATTTTCTCCGGGATTATAAATGAGGAAATGCACCTGCGGATAAGATACTGCATAGATATTTCCTGTTTCAAAGTCAATGTCAACATCTTTTATACTCTCATATTGTAAGCCATTGCCAAGATTGGTAAGCTTATCAGATGAAGGATCCCATTTCATAAAAAAACCTCCGGCATAGCCATGAGGGTGTTCCATTAAATATTCCTCACGGCTTTCTCCTCCGTCAGTTGCAAAATACATACAGCCATCAGGTCCCATTATAATCTTTGTGTGAATCTTGCCCTGCCATTGATAGCTCCTCAGATTAGCCAACCTGCCGATAAATCCTTTATTCACCATTGTGCCGTTCTTAACACTGTATTCAAAAACAGCAACACTATCAGCATGATTTGTTACTCCGACATATACAGTATTAAATTTTGAGTTATAACCTATATCACCCCATGTCGAATGAGCATTCGGGAAATCAGGGTACTCGATAAACCTGATATCCTCTCCGGTTATGATCCTTTCCTGCCCTTTTGTCTCAGTACCGGCAATAAAAATTAATGCAAGTGCCTGGATCATAAATCTGATTATAGACCTGTATGAATTAATCATTTTTTCTTTTCTGTAATGAAAATCAATAACTGACTTAACGCCTCATCTTCTCCCAGTACAATGTACTTTCCATCCTTCGACGATGCAATTGATCCCAATTGAAAGCCCCTCCAGCTGATTCCATCTTCAATGCCTGAAATTGCCATTTTAAATTCAGGATTTCCAAAATCACGGAATCCGTCCTGCCGGCTGTAACTAAACAGATGGGCATACCCGGGTAAAGCACCTGTAATTCCGTACAGATTCCCATCGCGGCCAAATGTCAATCCCCTCAGATCAGGCATCATAGCAGGCTTCCCAAGGTTTTTTACTTTCATGGTTCCGGGTTCAAATTCAAATAACTGCCCGTCGCCGCTGTTCCCGCCGTATATCTTTCCATCCGCAGATTTTGTCCAGCACGCCACTTGTCCAAGTATATTACGCCCCCATACCTCAGGCAAACAGTTTTTTATTATTTGAAAGGTCTGATCCTTCGGATTAAAGCAGAACAAACTGTTTATTGGCATGCTTCCATAAACTAACCCGTGATCGTCAAGAACCAGGGATCGGCTTATATATGAATCAGGTTTTAATGAAAATTGAGCTATCTGGTTTAAATCATTTTTGGAGGGAGATACCTCTTTATATACTTTTATTTTTCCTCCATCAATCTCATAAGTGAAGAACAAACCACCCGGGAAACTCAGACCGAAAAGCATAGTTCCATCGGAATTGCCTGCCAGGGAAAAAACACTTTCACCTTTTACAGGAATTCCTAAATCAATGCACTTAATAGTCGCCCGTTCATCAAGTTCAATCCTGATAAGATGTCCGCTGCCGCCTTCCTTTGAAACTGTTCCTGCAAACATGGCGTTATTTTTACCTTTGAAGAACCCCGACCGGATACCTGTTTGACCCGGTACAACCTCATTGAGATCCAGAATTGAGACCAGAGCCCGTTTGTCAATCGACGCTGTGAAAAGAAAAGGGGCCAGTCCTTCACTGGCTGTCGTCCCTCCGATTATTAAATCATCCACAACAGTCAGAGAGGATATTGAATTCCGGTACATGGGCAAGCGGAGCAGATCACTGCCTGAAAGTGAAACTTCAATGGCGAAGGCATCAGGGGGTGAAAAGAATTCATATTGTGCCTTTACCTTAACGGTGGTGAAGCAAAGCAGAATAAAAATATTAGTACATATGTTTCTCATTGCTTTGCCTCTTTATCACCTGGCCTGCATATCATCAGAATAACAATTGCAGGAATCGGTATTTTATTTTTCATAACAACAATTTATACATTCACCGGAAGCTCAAATCCTTTCCTGTAATACCCCTCAGCCATCGTCTGAGCTTTTTCGTCATTGGTAATTACCTCAAATTCAGGAGAGAATAATAATTGTTTTTTCCCTGCACGATACGACAGGTTGGCCAGGTGAACAAGGACTGAACTTTTATGCCCCTCAACAATGCCTGCATTGGGTTGTTTCCGTGAACGGATGCAATCGACATAATTGGCAAGATGAACGGAAAGCGGAAATCTTCCGTATTCCTGAGCCGCGATTTTCCCATCCTTTTCAAAAACCTGCCATCCGGCCCCCATCCTGCCAAGATACATTACCTGTTTAGTGCCATAAATTATTATCTTTTCACAATTCAGCTTCCATTCAGGAAAAAGATCTCCATTACGGATTTCCTCGCTTGCCTTGGACATATATGGAGTAAAAGCTCCTGTTTTAAGAGTAAGGACAAATTTATCATATTCATAGGTGGTCATCTGATAATCCGGCACATCCCTCTTGTCATCAAACAAATATCTTCCACCGGCACAATAGACTGATTTCGGGAAACCGGGGTCGCCAAGCACAAAACGAGCCAGATCCATCTGGTGAATGGCGCCATTCGATAATTCGCCGCCCCCCGAGTAGTCCCAGTAATAGAGCCACGATTTGTTTCTGGATACATTGTAAGGAACCTTTGGAGCAGGACCAAGCCATAAGTCCCAGTCTATCGTATCCGGGGCAGATGATTCTTCTTTTTCCCTGAAGGGAACAGGACCGTCATCGAGCTCCATAACATCAACTGCAACAATATCTCCAAGGGCACCGGTATTTATATAATCCCGTGCATGAAAGTTATATGGTGCGCTCCTGTTCTGAGTGCCGCACTGCAAAATCCTTTCATATTTCATTGCAGCCTCGATCATTTTCTGACCTTCCGGAATTGTGAATGAGACACATTTTTCCACATAAACATCTTTCCCTGCCTGCATTGCCCAGATACTGGCCAAACCATGCCAGTGCTGAGGAGTGGCTATAATTACACCGTCAACTTCCTTATCATCAAAGACCTTTCGCATGTCTCTCACACGAACCGGCGCAACACCCTGCTTCTTCTCAATCTCTGCAATAGCCCGGCCACCACGGGTATCATCAACATCACACATATACTTAATGAAAACATTCTTGTCCTGACCGCTGATATTCAAAGCAAGTCCTGTACCCCAGTTCCCGGCTCCGATAAGCGCAAGGATAACCCTGTCGCTGGCATTACGGGTATTTGCACCTGCAAAAGAGGATTTGATCTTTGTCCTGTAGCCTGGTGTTTGTGCATCAGCCAAACCACCGGATACATTCCCGCTGTTTTTTATTTCTCCGGTGCATGAACTGATCAAACCTATCCCAGCCGCACTCAGTGAGACCTGTTCCAGAAATTTTCTTCTTTTCATATATTACAGATATTAATGGATCATTTATAATACAAATATAAGCCTTTAAAATATCGATGGTTAACAGCTTTCGGTTTACTATAATGAAAAGCCGGGAATCACGATACAAGAATTCAATTTACATGACATGAAACTTAATCATTTTATTGAAAATAATTAAGAGATTTTTTTTTGTGAAATAACTTATTGTTGTTTATTACATTTGTCAGACAAGCCGTACACAGAAAGAAAATCTTGTGCAAATTCAGAGCAAACTGAACAGTAATAATAATTTCAAAAAAAACATGCTGTATGAAGAAAACAAAATTAAGTATTTATACCGGAGTACTGTCCTGTATGATTTCCCTTTTAACAGCATGCCACCAGGCTCCCCCAAAAACAAATATTGACTCAACTGATCCAAAATGGGATAAGGTAGGTCCCGGTGGCGGAGGAGCAATCTTTATACCGACGTTTTCGTATAAATCGGCTGAACGATTCCTGCTGCGCTGCGATATGACCGGATCATACCTCACAGGTGACGGAGGCAACTCATATAAGCAGATTGACTTTGCAGGCGGTGCTTCTTCATACGCATGGGATCCTTCCGATTCAAATATGGTATACATAGGCTCAGCCAGCCTGAACCGGTCAGATGACGGAGGAAAAAGCTGGATGCGCATTTTCCCTCCTGCTGAAGAAATCACCGGGGAACAATTCAAGGGCGATCATGCCGATTATAGCATACTTACGTCTGACAGCTCCATCTATGACAGGGAATCAGGAAGGATCGGTGCAATAAGGGCAGATCCCATGAAAAGTGGTTGGGTGTATTTCAGCATGGGGAAAAATTTCTATTATCCGGATAACTCTGAAAATAAATGGAAAAGAAAAGCTCTTGATGCGCCAGTCAGTTTTATCTATACAAATAAATCCTCCCTCAAAGATTATGTCTGTGTTTTCACTGAATCATCAATCGCCGTTTTTAATGTAGCTTCTCAAACATTCATCACCAAGAAACTCCCCGTGAGTATCTCTCCCGCTTTTTCATTCACCGGAGGCACTGAAGCAGGCACCGGTAAAGTTATATTCTATACTCTTCATCATGACACATCGAAAAAGACAGAAGGCGAATTCGGATACAGTGAAGTATGGAAATCGGAAGATCTTGGAGATTCATGGCAGCAGCTTACGGATCCGGTTATTACGAATAAGGCTTCAGGCATCAAACCAAGCTTTTCAATGATATCATGTGCTGAATTTGATGCAGGACAGGTTTATCTTATAACCAACCGCTATGAAGAAAATAAGGATGGAAAAGGATTAAAATACTGGTATGGGGCATTAAAATCAATCGATGCTGGCAATGCATGGTACTGGGTATGGCAAGGCGGAGGAGGATCAGGAAAATATGGAATAAAAGATGGCATTGGGGTTGCTAATCTGGATGATGCATGGACGGAAAAGGCTTTCGGAGGTGAATATATCCGCCTGATGGATGTCGGAGTAGCTCCTTATGACGGAAATATAGCCATTGTGACTGATTGGTACCGCACAATGAAAACTGTTGACGGAGGAAAAAGCTGGAAAGAGATTTACAGCAAAAAACAGCCGGATGGATCATTCACAAGCAGGGGACTTGATGTGACAACTGCCTACGGCGTTCATTTCGACCCCTTCGACAGTAATCATATCGCGATAAGCTATACAGATATTGGTTATCACCATTCATTTAACGGAGGTAAAAGCTGGACGAGGTCAGCAGAGGGTGTGCCGGCAGATTGGGTCAATACATGTTACTGGATAGCATTCGATCCTGCTGTAAGAGGCAAAGTCTGGTCGGTATGGTCATATCTTCATGATTTTCCAAGGGGCAAGATGACGAGAAACCCCCGTTGGAAGGAGATAGCCCGCGGTGGAGTCTGCGTATCAGAAAATGGAGGAAAAACATGGACACCCATGATCGAAGGTATGGGGGCTGATTCTCCATCAACATCAATAGTTATTGATCCGGAATCAGCCCCGGGTAATCGTACACTCTATGTAACAGTCTATGGGAAAGGTGTATATAAGTCAACAGATGACGGAAAAACATGGCAACAAAAAAATAACGGCATAGAAGAGAACAGATGCGCTTTTGAAATTACACTTACCGGAAAGGGAGTCCTGTTTCTGACAGTAAGCGCCACTCCAATGCACAGGGATGGTAAAAAAGGAAGGGAATTTTATTCAGGAGCCGTTTACAGATCGACCGACAGGGCAGAGACATGGACAAAACTAAAAATTGCAGATGGGCCGGTTTTCCCTAACGGAATTGATTATGACCGCAGCAATCCAGACCGGATCTATCTGGGCTGCTGGTCAGATATCGACCTTAGCGATCTTGTAGGTGGAGATGTAGCACGGGCAACCGGACATAATGAGAATATTGATATGCCAGGGGGTATTTTTATGTCGGAGGACGGAGGCAATTCATGGAAATCCATTTTTGATCAGAATCAGTATGTGTATGATGTAACTGTTGATCCGCACCATCCGGGAAGATTATACTGCAACACATTCAACCAGGCAGCATACCGCAGTGATGATTACGGAAATACATGGAAAAAGATCAAAGGATATGATTTTCACTGGGGCCAAAGGATAATAGTAGATGAGAATGATCCTGAACAAATCTACATAACTACCTTCGGGTCAAGTGTATGGCATGGAGTGCCCGAAGTGGATGACAAGCAAAATATTTAATATGACATAATCGTCTCACACATAATGAATATGATATATAAATTTTTATAAATTTGACAGTGATGTCATTTTAAGACAATAAAAAATTTGCTGTTAAGCTAACCGGTTTTTACCAGATGAATGAATCTTATTGGTGGCCACTATTTCTTCAGGGTGATAAGAATGCATTTTCAGAAATATATCTTGCCTTCCATGATGATTTGTACCGTTACGGCATAAAACTTAGCCGCAATCCTGATACAGTTAACGATTGTATTCAGAATCTCTTCCTCAAGCTCTGGAAAAACCGCAGCAACCTGAAACCAGTCAGGGAAATCAAACCTTATCTTTTCAGGTCATTGCGTAATCAGATATTTGATATGCTTGAGCTGGAAAAACAAACCATCCCTATTAATCAGGAGATTGAAGAGTTGTGTGGTATTGAATTTAATGCTGAGGATTTCATGATATCCAGCCAGATTGAAAAAGAAACACAGGAAAAAATCATCAGTTTGCTTAATCAGCTATCTCCGCGTCAGCGCCATGCTATTTACCTCCGGTATTTTGAGGATATGGAATTTGATGACATCTCACAGGTTATGAACATGAATGTCCAGTCGGTCCGTAATTCAATCTTCAGAGGCTTGCAGGTTATGCGCAACTCCGGTGTTCTGTTATCCTTCCTCATCGTCCTGAACTAGCCAACTTCCGTCATATTAATTTATTTTTTAAAAATACCCGGAATAACTGAGTATAAATAAAAAATATTTCCGTGTTGCTTATAGATTCGAATAAAAAACTTATTTCATAAAAGGTTGGAAAGAGCTGATTTTGATACACTGGGAGATTTGATTCTGAACGAATCATTTCGTGAATTTGTCGAGAATAAGAATCCGGAATCTGTTAAAATCTGGAATCAATTCATAGCAGATAACCCTGATAAGAAAAAGGAAATAGAGGATGCTGTCGTTGTTCTTAAAACTCTGTTGAATAAACGGAAAGCCAATGTGCCAATTGATAAAAGAGTGGCTTTACGTAAACTTATGAAGGTCATCAATGAGGAGAAAACAGGGAACATGGAAATCCATAAGGGATTTCAATTCAATCTGGGTTAAGGTTGCAGCAGTGGGTTTGCTGATTCTTGGTTTATCTTCCCTTTGGAATGTATTCCATAACAGGAACATCAGTAATCAGGATCAGGCATATAATGAAATAATTGTCCCCCTTGGAGAAAAGGCTCAGGTTGTCCTCTCTGATGGTTCCCATGTGTGGATTAATTCAGACAGTAAATTAAAATACCCTGTGAAATTTGGTGATGTTTCAAGAGAGGTTACTCTTGAAGGTGAAGCCTTTTTTGATGTAGAAAAGGAACATGGTAAATCTTTTGTCGTAAATACAAATGACGTAAAAGTAAATGTCCTGGGCACTGCCTTTAATGTCAGATGTTATCCTGGCGATAATAAAACTCAAACAACGGTTGTCAGAGGTGCGGTTCAGGTTGAAGAGATTCATGGTAACAGGAAAGTAATGATCCTCAAGCCCAATGAAATGGCAACTTTAACAGATAAGGTGCCGGATGGCAGGAAAACTTCACAAATACCAACATTCATTGTAAATAAAGTCGATCCGATTAATCTGGTAAGCTGGAAAGATCAGTTACTTGTATTCGCCGGAGAGTCTTTCGAAGATCTTGCCATCAAGATGGAAAGATGGTATAATGTCAAAATAAGAATTGATGACGAGAAGTTAAAAACAGAACGCTTCAGCGGGAAATTCGTTCATAATGAGACTGTCTACCAGGTACTTGAAGCAATCAAAATCACTACTCCTATCACATTCAGAGTTGAAAAAGATACAATAATAATATCCCAAATAAATAGAAAATCGTCTAACCCCTAAAATCTGCTGCCCTTGAAAAAAAACAAACTTACCTCCATTCTAAAATGAAAAACCGGAAAATGCTGATACATCTTCCGGTAATTCAAAATTAATTTTCCCCATCAACCTCCGCAAGAAGCCAAATGGGTATTTACTAATTAAAAACATATCAAATTTATGAAAAAAAAATTGATTTTGGGCTTATTTCCCGAAAAGAAAAGCCTTCAAAAAATCTCATTAATCATGAAACTAGCAACGTTTTTCCTTATCCTCGGTACGCTTCAATGTTTTTCAACAGGGTATGGCCAATCGAGCATAATTAAGCTTGAGCCGGAAAGTCAGACACTTTTAAGCGTAATTGAGGCTATCGAAAATCAAAGCGACTATAAAATCTTTTACAAGACAGATCAGGTTGATGTGACCCAGATGGTCAGAATTGAAGAAGATGAAGCTACAGTGGCATCCGTTTTAAATAAGGCACTTGATGGTACTCATCTATCCTATGTTGTAATGGATAAACTGATTGTATTTACCAGGGAAGAAACCATTGAACAGGGTAAAGTGTCGGGCACAATTACTGATGCTTCGACAAATGAACCTTTAATCGGAGTGAATGTATCAATTGAGGGTACGAATAAAGGAGTAATCTCAGACATCAATGGAAATTATTCTATTGAAGTACCTGAAGAAAATGCAACTCTTGTCTTTTCATATATTGGATATACTACATACAGAATTCCTGTAGGTGGGAAAATAACAATTAATGTAACCCTGTCGCCTGATATTAAAAATCTTGAGGAAGTAGTTGTTGTGGGATATGGTCAACAGAGAAAAAGTGATCTGACCGGCTCCATAAGCAGCGTTAAGTCAAAAGATCTTACACTTCTGCCCACGCAAAGGGTTGATCAGTCTCTACAGGGTCATGCTGCCGGGGTTACGGTTACAAATACGGATGGCGCTCCCGGAGGTAATACAACAATCCGGATCAGAGGTGGCAATTCACTTACAGGGAACAGTAATGCTCTTATCGTAATAGATGGCCTGCAGGGCGGAGATCTCAGATTATTGAATCCAAATGATATAGAATCAATTGAAGTCCTGAAAGATGCATCTGCTGCGGCTATCTATGGCTCACGGGGCGCTAACGGGGTGATTTTAATTACAACAAAAAAAGGAATAGAGGGTAAACCTTCTATTAAGTATAGTTATAACGGAGGATTCCAGAAACTTACAAATGTAATTGATGTAATGAATGCTGGTCAATTCGCCCGTGCTGCAAATGAATTCTCAGCTACTCTCGATGTGGACTATCCGCCTGCCGGTTTCAAACCTTTTACAGATGAAGAAGTTGCCAATTTTGAGAAAAACGGTGGGACTGACTGGCAGAGAGAGGTATACAAAACAGGCAAGATAGATAATCATCAGCTTTCTATTGATGGCGCAACAGACAAAATGAATTACTTCTTCTCAGGTGGTTACCTGTATAATAAAGGTATAATGATAAATACCCATTATAAACGTTACTCTCTTCGTGCAAATATTAATGCAGACGTAAAAAAATGGCTGACGATTGGATTAAACTGGTCAGGCACAAAAGAAGAATCCAATGTACCTCCATTCGGAAACGGGACCGCAAGCGGCGTTGTGATAGGCCAGGCATCAAATGAGGCATATCAGTGGGATGCTACAACTCCTGTTTATGATGCCTCGGGCAATTACACAATTCATGAACCAGGTTATGGACACGACGAAGGTGCAAATCCGGTTATGTCTGCCTTGGAAACTTTCAATGAAATTAAAACTAATACAAATAATGTAAATAGCTATCTGGATTTCAAACTGCTAAAAGGCCTTGATCTGAAAGTTACCGGAGGGGCGATTATATTCAATGAGAACAATCTCAAGTATCTCAACAGGAAGACATTTGAAGGATCCGGAGTTGATGGCCTTGGTGAAGTATTTGTAGGAGGAGGGTCAGTATATCAGAATTCCAATATATTGACTTATAATAAAACGTTTAACGACAGACACCGCTTAACATTCACAGGAGTTGCTGAATATCAGGTTGATAATTATCAATACTACAATTTTCAGGGAGATGGCTTCGGAACTGATATAACCAGTATCTATGCTTTATCAGGCGCCACAAACCTGATTGTAACCGGTAACGGTATTTCAAAGCGTGTACTTAATTCTTATCTCGGACGGGCAAATTACGTTTATAATAATAAATACGCATTAACCGCTTCCTGGCGTGCAGATGGCTCATCTGTTTTTGGTTCAAGTACTAAATGGGGTTACTTCCCGTCTCTGGCTTTAGCATGGACCGCATCCAATGAAACATTTTTAAGAGATCTGGATATTTTTTCAAATTTAAAATTCAGGGGAAGCTGGGGCATATTAGGCAATCAGGCTGTAAGACCCTATTCAACACTTTCGACAATAGCTCCGGGAGCCAATTACCCTTATGATGGTCTTGGCTCTACAAATATAGGATATTATGCTGCTACTGCTGAAAATGACGAACTTAAATGGGAAAGTACAGAACAAATAAATGCCGGGGTGGACTTAGGTCTTTTTGAAGGCAGACTCGTTTTTACGTTTGATATCTACAGAAAAACCACTACTGATATGCTGCTCGCCCGCCAGATACCATGGTATGCGGGGTATGGTCTGTCTGAATCATCTGCATCTCCATCTGTAACGCAGAACGTCGGCTCCATGGAGAATAAAGGTATTGAGTTTGTAATAGGTGGCGACCCTGTGGTTGGTGAGTTCAGATGGAATACCAGCTTCATTTTTTCATCCAATAAAAGTAAAATCCTGGACCTGGGATCAGGAATTAAAGAACTTGTTCAATCAACAAGCCAGGGAGGCGGATATCAATTTAACAACATAGCCTGGCTGATCGTTGGAGAACCTCTCGGAACACTTAAAGGTCATCTTTTTGAAGGTATCTGGAGTACAAGTGAGGAAGAAGAAGCAAACAAATTCGGACAGATGCCGGGGGATCCAAAATATAAGGATTTGAATGGAGACTATAAAATAAATTCTGCGGATCTGACAATTATTGCCCATACTGCTCCAAAGTTCAGTATTGGTTTTAATAACACGTTCTCTTATAAGGCTTTTGACCTTACTGCAACAATTCTTGGTGTATACGGTAATCAGATATTTAATGCGGGAAGGATTTTTACCGAAAAGACAAACTGGGGTCTGCTGACAGGTACAAGTACACGGCTGCTGGATCATTGGACAGAGACTAATCAGGATACAGATATTCCCGCCTGGACACAACAGTCGTACAGAGTACAATATAATCTGGATCATGATATAACAGCTACTAATGTTTCAGTAAACGGAAGAAATTCGCATTTTGTCGAGGATGGATCTTTTATAAGACTGAAAACTCTGAATCTTGCTTATAATTTCCCTCAATCTCTCTGTCAGAAAATCAAAATTGACGGGTTAAGAATTTATCTGTCAGGAACAAATCTTTTTACTGTTACGAATTATACAGGGTATGATCCGGAAGTAAGCTCTTTTTCTGCCAGTGACGGACGCTCAGGGATAGATAACAGTAATTACCCTCAGTCCAAAACATATTCGATAGGCATTGATGTAAAATTTTAAATTCGTGAATAATGAAAAAGTATATTAAACTCATACGGAAAAAATATAGTATAAAAATGTTGCTGGTATTTGCTTCATGCATATTGGCATCATGTGAAACAAGTCTTGTTGAAAATCCTTTGGGCATTGTAGGCGAAGTCAACTACTATACAAACAAAGGAGAAGCTGAATCCGGGTTAATAGGGGCCATGTCCCAAATGAATGTAGATGTTGCTCTGGGACCGGATGATATAAAGAAGAATGGATATACAGATTTAGATAATGACGGCATAAGAGACGCTCCTATAGTACTTGGAACAGACTATGGAATTGCAAACTGGCAAAGATCGTATAAGTCACTGACTAACGTTAATAATGTGATCAGGTCAGTGAAAGCAGGAAAAGTTCAGGGAGCAGACGCAGATGAACTCAATACGATATTAGGACAGGCACAGTTCATCAGAGCGCTTAATTATTTTAACCTCGTAAGACTTTATGGTGAAATTCCATTGATTAAAGAAGATTCACCAAATCCGGTTACAAATCCTTATACAAAATCACCGGTCGAAGAAATCTATTCTCTTATAATCAGTGACCTGCAGTTTGCCATAAATAACCTGCCTGATTCCTGGGACGAAACCCCGGGAGACCAACAAGCTGGGTTGCCAGGGGAATATTGGCAAAAGTATACCTGACTATGGCAACAGCCCCACTGAAGCAGGAAGCCAATTTTGCAAATGCTGCCAATCTGGCGAAAGAAATAATTGAAAGTAATGAATTCTCCCTTATTCCGGATGTTTCTGATGTTTTCAAATTAGAAAATAAGCACGCCTCCGAAATGATGTTTTCCTTTGAAGCCACTACCGACGATGCCGTTGGAATACCTAACGGATTAGCTTCAAAGAACTCTGGTGGCTATAGTGATGGCGCATTGGATACTACTTTTGCAGCTTATGATTTTCCTGATCAGCCAAGGAAAAATGCCTACATACAAATAGAAATTCCCGATGTCCTTGTCGATCCCGGAAATGTAATTATGATTCCATGGAAACAGGCTTTTGAATATGCACCGATTATAAGTAAATTCAATTACCCTTACGTAAATGCAGAAGATATACTTGCCAAAGCAGTGTACCCTATGAATGTTCCGATTTTGCGATACGCGGAAGTATTATTAATATATGCTGAGGCTGCCAACAGACAAAATGGAGGACCCGCACAGGACGCTGTTGATGCTATTAATGAGGTAATTAACCGTGCAAATGGGAGCACCGGTACTGAACCACTAGCCACAACAGATATGTCAATGCAGGCCTTTGAAGATAAGGTGATCCAGGAAAGAAAATTTGAATTATGCTTTGAACTCGGTAGCCGCTGGTTTGATATGGTAAGAAAAGAGTTAACTCAATATCATGTGACTACTGTATTATTTCCTATACCTGAGTATGATGCTAATTTACTGGGTCAGAATCTAGGGTACTAAACAATGATTATCATCTGAATAAAACTTAAAGCCCCGTAAATACCGGGCGGGGCTTTTTGTTTATTATTTACCATGCATCAGAATTATATTTTAATGCCCATGTTTAAAATTCACAAAATGAATAATAATTTTTTGATCAGATTGGTAATTGTACCTTTCGTGTTCGTCGTAATCCTGATTATGACTGGCTTGTTGCCGGGATGTAAACAAATAAAAGAAAATTCCGGTTCCCGGAAAGCTAAATATCCAAATGGCCGTAACGATAGCTGGGCCATAGTCGGATACGGAGGAGGCGGTGCCATGTTCAATCCCGCTGTAAGTCCTCACGATCCTGACTATTCATATGTGGCCTGCGACATGAGCCAGTCGTTTGTAACCCATAATGGAGGGGAATCATGGAGAATGATCAATCTGCGTGGAATGGTCCGATTCTTTGCTTTCGATCCGCTGGATTCAAATACAGTATATGCCAATTCGATCTGTTTGTTCAGGAGCACCGATAAGGGAAATAAATGGAGTGTTATATACCCTGATCCATCTGAAATAACGGGTATCGTTTCAAAAGGAGATGAAGCGAATGAATATATCATTACAAGAGACAGTACGAAAAGAAAAGTGCTGGCCTTCTGTGTTGACCCCTCCAATTCAAAAATGCTTTATGCTGCTATTTCAGTAGACAATGAAGCAGGCTTTTATTTTTCAAATGATGAAGGAACCCATTGGACAAAAGATAAGATACTTGATGATGGTGGAAAAAATATTTTTGTATTACCCTCTTCTCCTGAAAATAACAGAACTATATATATAACCGGGGAAAATACCATAACGGTAAAAGAAAATGGGCTTTGGAAAATCAATAAGGGACCTGAAGAAGTGAAAAAGCTTACACAATTTGCCGGAGGATTTGATCAAAAACTGAATAAGTATATTATCTACGCCATATCAGGAAAATCTTATTTTAATTCTGCCGGTGACAAATCAGGAATCTGGTATACAGAAAATGGTGGTAAAAGCTGGGAAAACCGGGAAGAGGGACTCATAAATCTCAGCATGGAAAACTCTGACAAGCCTGAATGGAGATGCATTGCCACAAGTTCATTAAATCCAAATGTATTATATGTATCATATAATGGATTGAAAGTTCATGCAGACACAACATGTATCGGAATAGCAAAAAGTGAAGATTTTGGAAAAACCTGGCAATTGTCGTTAAAAGATTGTTTAATAGATCAGAATTACAGATTCTCAGGCAATTATTCACAAGGATGGCTGGATGAACGATATGGTCCAACCTGGGGTGAAAATCCATTTGCAATTGCAGTATCTCCTGATAATCCGGATATCAGTTATGCAACTGATTTTGGAAGAACAATAAAGACAAAAGACGGAGGCAGAAACTGGATACAGTTGTACTCAAGAAAGAAAAAAAATGAAGGATGGAGCTCAACCGGGATGGATGTCACTACGGGATATACAATAGTTTTTGATCCATTCGACCTGAAACATGTATTTAATGCAAATACCGATGTCGGTCTGATGGAAAGTAAAGACGGGGGTGAAAGCTGGATAAGTGCTACAAAGAATAACGGGATACCAGATAAATGGATAAATACAACATACTGGCTGGTATTCGACCCTGATGTTAAAGGAAAAGCATGGTCAGTAATGAGTGGTGTACATGACCTTCCCTTATATAAAATGTGGAGGAAAAACGGAACTGCTGGTTTTACAGGTGGAATTCTTGTTACTGAAGATGGTGGTTCATCGTGGAAAACCCAAAGTGAAAATATTGGAGAAGCAGCGTTTACACATATTCTGATTGATACTGAAAGCAGGAAAGAAAAAAGAACTCTTTATGCATGTGCATTTGGCAAAGGTGTTTATAAATCAATTGATGGTGGAGAAACATGGATGCTCAAAAATAATGGTATTGACGGGAAAGATCCTCTGGCTTTCAAAATAACAAAAAGAACTCAGGATGGAATGTTGTTTTTACTTGTACACCGTCGAAATGATGAAGGTAGTATTGGAAATGATCAGGATGGAGCCCTCTACACTTCAACAGATGAAGCAGAAACATGGATTAAGAAACCGCTTCCTGCGGAAACCAATTGTCTAACCGGTTTACTGATTGACCCGGATAATCCTGATAAAATTATAATATCAGCCTGGGGAAGAAATACAAAGGATCAATTTTCTCCCTGTATCGGAGGTGGAATTTACATATCTGAAGATGGAGGCAATAACTGGAAACAAACTCTTAAAAAAGATCAGTACATCTTTGATCTGACTTTTGATCCAAGAAATAAAATGTATTATGCCTGTGGGTTTAGCTTTTCAGCATACCGTTCAGAAAACCATGGGGAAACATGGGAAAGAATTAAAGGATTTAATCACAAACTGGGAAGACGCGTTGATATTGATCCGTTAAACCAGGAAATGATATATATAAATACTTATGGCGGAGGTGTATGGCACGGTCCTGCAAAAGGAGATCCATTTGCAATTGAGGACATAATTACTCCGGCCCTGGCATATTGATATTCAAAAAAATTCTGAGACATTTTATTTAATCAACATTGTAATGAAATTAAAAAGGATAATGATTTTTTTCCTGAGTGCTATACTCGGAAATTCAGTCCTTCCTGCCCAGGAAATACCTGACAAAGTGGTTGTTAAACCCGTAGAAATTTTTGATGTTCTAAACAATCCGGGAATCGGATTTATGACATTTCAACGATTTAACGGAGACAATCTCAATAAAGGCTCAACATGGACAGAAGGACTACCCCCGGTATACCAGGATTTCGATGGAGACCTTATTAACAAAAACTACCCTCAGACTTCAATAGCCTATTTAAGGGTCTACTGGAAGTATATGGAACAGGAACCCGGACAATACAACTGGGAAATGATCGACAAAGCTTTACGGACAGCTGCCGAACGAGGACAAACATTAATGCTTCGTATAGCACCTTATGGAGAGGATGAAAACGATGTTCCGGCCTGGTACAGAAAAATGGTCGGTAAAGAGGGTAAATACCTTTCAGACAAATGGAGAATTGACCCTGAAGACTCCAGGATATGTTCAATATTTTGGAGGTATGATAAAAGCATTGGGGCAAAGATATGACGGACATCCCGATCTGGAGTCGGTCGATGTTTCAATTGTAGGCTTCTGGGGCGAAGGTGATGGATCTCATCTTTTAACTGACGTTACACGGCTTGCATTGATAAATTGTTACCTCGATAATTTCAAAAAGACTCCTCTCACTTTTCAACCGGTTAACGGAGATGCCCCCGATCCGGGAATTCTGGTAAAGGGAACACCTATTGCCGCTTCCTGGCCAGATGGAAGGAATAATGGCACCGGACCACAAATACGTTATCTGGGTTATCGAATGGATTGTCTTGGTGATATGACAAATGAAATCTGGACGGAACAACACTGGAGCCATATGACTGACATTTATCCTAAAGACATCATAAAAAGCGGTATGAGCGAAGTCTGGAAAAAATCACCTGTAACAATGGAGATTTGCTGGACATTTTTACACTGGCTCGATTCGCTTAAATACGATGAGAAAACAGTGAATTACATTTTTGGAGAAGCTCTTAAATGGCACATAACTTCCTTCAATGCAAAAAGCTCAGAGGTACCTCAGGTATGGAGCCCACTGGTTGACAAATGGCTAAATAAAATGGGATACAGGTTCGTGCTTCGTAAATTTGAGTATCCTTCAGTTGTTAACCGTCAGGGCCAATTGTCAATCAATTCTTTATGGGAAAATATTGGAGTAGCCCCGATCTACAAAGACTATAAATTTGCTGTAAAACTCAAAAATTCTCAATGGACAAAGGTGCTGACCACTTGTGCATATTTACCTGACTGGTTGCCTGGTGATATTGTGTGTGATGAAGTGCTCTATATTCCATATGACATGCCCACAGGATCCTATAATATTGAAATCGCAATTGTTTCACCGGTCTCATATGAACCGAGAGTGAAACTGGCTATCGCAGGGAGAAAGACCGATGGATGGTATCCAATGGGAGAGATTATTGTTAAGTAAAAAATAATTACACCATAATCTTTCTTATTAAGTACTTTAATATTTAAAAGGGTTTAGTTATTAGTTGTTTTTAGGTTAGATTTAGGGTAGATATACCGGTAAGCCAACCTGCAAGCCGGTATATCTTTTATTTTTTTCGCAGAAACTCATTAGTTCACAGATCCTGATGCTGAACTTACAGAATTTGTCTATTCAACCGTTTTGTTCCTTAAAAAAATTATAAATTCATAAAAAAAAAGAAATGAATAAAGCATTACACTTAACAAGAAAAGGCTTCATTCTTATCATGCTATATGGGATCCTGATAAGTGCCTGTACCTCAGTTAAAGAGAATGTCATTCAGCAGAAAAATCCAACCGGCCGGAATGACACCTGGGGCTTCACCGGATACGGCGGTGGCGGTGCAATGTTCTGGCCCGCAGTCAGTCCCCACGACCCGGATTATGCCTATGTGGCCTGCGACATGACCGGATCATTTGTTACTTATAACGGAGGAGAGTCGTGGAGAATGTTTTCATTGCGCGGACCGGTAAAATATTTTGTATTTGATCCGGTTGATCCGAATGTAGTATACGCAAAATCCATTGCCCTTTTTAAAAGCACCGATCGGGGAAAAACATGGAATATTGTTTATCCTGTGCCTTCTGAGATTAAAGGTGTTGTCTCAAAAGGCGATCATGCTGAAGAAAGGATAATAACCAACGACGGTACCGAAAGGGAGGTTGTGGCACTGGCTGTTGATCCCGCTGATTCAAGGATATTGCATGCAGTAATCACAGTCAATAATGCTCCGGGTTACTACACCTCTGATGATCAGGGTGGTCAGTGGACAAAAGAAAAAGAGCTCACTCAGGAGGCTAAAAATATATTTATTGTTCCGTCCTCTCCGAAAGGAAACAGGACTGTTTATATCACTTGTAACAACTCAGTGATTGCAAGGGAAAACGGTAAGTGGAATACTAATCCCGGGCCTGAAGGTGTTGCAAGCATTAACGAATTCTCTGCCGGTTTTAACAAAACAGTGAACAAATTTATAATCTACGCCATCTCCGGAAAATCCTATTTCAATACCGAAGGGGATCATTCCGGAATTTATTATACCGAAAATGGCGGCAAAACATGGGAAAACAGGCAGGAAGGAATGATGAAATACCAGAAAGAGAAAGTTGACTTTCCGGAATGGAGATCGGTAGCAACAAGCAGTAACAATCCTGAGGTTGTCTATATTTCTTATGCAGGACTCAAAATTTCAGGAGATACAACATCCATTGGCGTTGCTGTGAGTGAAGATTCCGGAAAAAGCTGGAAGCTGGCATGGGAGGACCGACTGACGAAAAATGCAGACAAATATTCGCCAAATTATAAAAAGGGGTGGATCGATGAAAGGTTTGGCCCGACATGGGGTGAAAATCCTTTTTCAATGGCAGTCTCTCCAACCGATCCGAAAATATGCTACACAACCGATTTCGGAAGGACAATAAAAACTTCAGATGGAGGAAAAAGCTGGGAGCAGCTGTATACAAAAAGGAAAGAAGGCGCCGGATGGATTTCCAGGGGGCTTGAGGTTACAACCGGTTACACAATCGTAACTGATCCTTTTGATAAAAAGCATCAGGTTCATTGCAAACACTGATATAGGACTGATGGTGAGCAACGACGGCGGTGAAAGCTGGATGAGTGCAACGGTAAACAATGGCATTCCGCGTAACTGGATCAACAGCACCTACTGGCTGGCCATTTGATCCGGTTGTAAGGGGCACAGAGCAAGACGCTGTAGTCGAGCAGTAACATAAACATCGCCACCGCTGCACCTGGTGTTGCTCATGGCGCGCAACCGGCCACTCGCTACGTCACGCAGCGGCGGCGGCCGCTGCGCCTCCACCCACCGCCACGGCGAAGGCGGCGTTGCTGGCTGGGCGAGGAACGACGTGCTCCCCCAGCGAAGGGCCCGGCCAGGCGCTACGGCCATTCGGCTGCGCGTCGCCGGCGTCGACCGCGTGCTCGACGGCGACCTCTCCGAACCCGTACTGGCAGAACTACACCCAGGCCATCCGCCCGGTGGATCCGAAGATCGACTGCCGCCGCCGTTCGTGCTCGCCTCGACACGCGACGTTCCGGCAGGCGCTGGCCGGACAGAGCAGCAGACGTTCGTCGAGAACCACTTCGAGTTCCCGGCCGATCCCCGGCACCTCACCGTCGCCGGCGCGCACCTGGAGCGCCGGATCGGCGTCGTTCGACAGTGGCTGGCCGCCCGGTCGGGAAGCCTGAGCATCGTCAACGGCAAGGCCGTCGTGCACGGCGGCCCGTTCCTCTGTCCTCGACCCACGAGCTGCACGACCTCCTCGCTGATGGTCGCGCTGACGGTCGCCGCCGGCGCGCTACCGCTGCGGTCGCTGATGGGCCCCGCTGCTGGCGGACTGCGGCATCCTGATCGGGCTCCTGACGGCGGTCGAGGTGTTCTCGTCGCTGGCGGGCGGGTGAGGCACAGCTGCTCTATGCGCGCGGCGAGTTCGACCGTCTATTCGCCGCCCGAACTGCACTCGAGGCGCTCCTGCCGACGGTCATCGGCGTCGCCGCCGGCGTCGGAGCGGCGCTGCTCGCGCTGCGCTTCTTCGCGCCGGCCGGGTCGCTCGACCACGGCACCGTGCTGGCCGGCACGGGCCATGCCGCCGCGGCGGCCGGCGGCGCGCTGGTGGCGTTCGCCGCCGGGGCCGCCGCCGCCTACCCGCGCCGCTCCGACCGGGCGCACCCGGCGGCGACTGGTGCGCCGCCTGCCCTGGGAGCTCGCGCCGCTGCTGGCGGCCGCAGCTCTCCTCGCCAGCGTCCTCTCCGGCGGCGGCCTGACCCGAGCCGCCGACGGCTCGACCCATCCGAGCCTGGATCTTCCTGCTGCCGGTGCTGGTCGTGGCTGGGCTCGCCGGACTGGCCGTGCGCGCGGCGCGAGCGCGCCCCGCTCGCTGCCGCGGCGGCGGTGCACCGCCAGCCGTGTTCCTCGCCGTGCGTCGCGTGGGCG
>CAWFRW010000023.1:0-8094 GCA_963818295.1 uncultured Bacteroidales bacterium | reverse complement strand
TTATCTTGCTTCCGGTGGTTTTTTTGTACTTTGCAATAAGGGCATTTGTAGGAAATCCGATGTTTATTGCATTGATGCCAGCCTCTTCAGCAAGAATGAGTGTTTCATATATCTTCCTTTCACTGTTATATGCCTTGAATAGTTCCGGGACATAGATAAGATCCCTTGAATGTGCCCATCCTCCGATGAGATTGCCTCCGAGAACCATTCTGCTTATAACATGATCCCCGATTTTTCCTGTCGGAAGAGTTCCTTTCAGTTCACCTATGGCTGATTGCTTCAATTGAATCGTGGCTCCAGACATCACATCGACACCATACTTTTTATTGTTTTGTGAAGCCATGAATCCCATTACTCCAAGGAAGGGAAGTGTTGCAAGGTTTTTCAGCACCTCACGGCGTGATCCGGAATACTGGAATATCAGTAGCACTGCCCGGACTGATTTTTCCCTTTGGCTTTCTTTATCATGTCAAGGACGGCATCAAACCCAAAGCCCTTCTCGTTGTAAAATGCCAGAAAAAGAAGTACTACAGTCTCTATAAACAGCTTGTCAACTATATAAAGATGACCCTCGCCGGTACTGAAGAGTGATGCTCCGAAAGGAGGATATGCAAAATAATACAGCGTAAGCAATAATGCACCTGCAATTGCAGCAAACCGTGCAAAAATACCAATGAATAATCCTATCCCGATCAAAATCAGTCCGTACATATTAAGAATATCTATCGTCTTCAGAAGACCTGGAGAAGCAGCCAGACTGTGATAAATTCCTGACAACGGACCTGTTGAATTGACCAGATAAGAATATGAACTCCAGTTTGGAAGCAAAAGTTTTGATACCCCTTCATAAAGAAAATGCCAGCCAACAGCCATTCTGCAGAATAGTGAAAAAAAGCTTCTTCCAGTCAATCTGATACGAGTTTTTCATACGCTATACGATTTTAAAATTATTTACAATTGTCCTTTAAGCTCCTTTGTGCTGACCTTAGTGTCCTTTGTGTTTAAATTTTTTAACACGAAGGACTCTGAGGATGGCACTAAGAGTATTGCTGTAATGATCTGAATTAAAAATTTAAATATTCATAAACATACAACAATTTTTAAAATGAACACTATCTCTTTTCAATTGGCCGCGCTCAATTTTTATTGCTATTTTTGATATCAATAGATTCTAATCATTACGAGATATGAAAAGAAGAAAATTTATAGGGGTTACCTCGATGGGTTCAGCAGCTCTGGCATCTAATCTTTTTATCCCATCACTGGCACAGGATAAGAAACTAAGGATTGGTCTGATAGGTGCCGGCTGGTATGGAATGGTTATCACCAGGGCGGCTTTAAAGGTTGGAGGCGTGGAGGTGACTGGCATTTGCGATGTTGACTCTGAACATCTGAATAAGCAGTGCAGATGAGCTTGAAAAACTGCAGGGCACAAAGCCGATAACTTTCAAGTACTACAATGATCTTCTCAATATGAAGAACCTTGATGCGGTCTTTATAGGTACACCTCCTCACTGGCATGCACTTCAGTTTATTGCAGCCTGTGAGAAGGGACTTCGATATCTACTGTGAGAAACCTTTATCCTATGACATACAGGAGGGGCTTGCAATGATAAGGGCAGCACAGAAAGCAGGCAATATAGTACAGCTTGGTTTTCAGAGAAGACAAAGCGAGGCTTTTAAACAGGCAAAAGAACTTCTGGAGTCAGGAAGAATTGGCGACTTGCACCAGGTAGTTGCCCAGATAAACTACAATCCGGTCATGCTTGACACTACAAAAATGGCGCCTCCTGCTTCGCTGGACTGGGAAGAATGGTGCGGACCGGCTCCAAAGCTTGAATATTGTCCCAATATTGGACATAAAGCATGGCGACTTGAAAAGGAATATGGCAACGGGCATCTCGTAGACTGGGGTATCCATCATATTGACATAATACGCCATATACTTGGGAGAGAGCATGCCGTCGGAATTCTTTTCTACAGGCGGCATATACGAACACAAGGGGAAAATAACCACTCCTGACACACTTACTTCACAGATGGCATTCAAAAAAGCTCCGGTGGTATGGCAGCACAGATTATGGGGAACTGGTGATGTAACAGCGAGTTCAATAATGGGATATTCTTCCATGGCAACAAGGGGTCAATGTTTGCAGAAGATTCAAGGCTTGTGATCTTTGATTCAGGGAAAGATGGAAAACGGGAAGAATTGTCAATTGCCAACAGAAGCAATGCAGGAAAATCATGTAAAGAATTTTCTTGAGGCTGTTCGCGCCAAAGATAAAAAACTTATAAATTGTACTCCTGAAGATGCATTCCAGTCAACTGCCACAGTACAGCTGGCAATGATATCATATTATACTGATTCACTTGTCAGATGGGATTATCAGAAAAAAGAGATAACCGGAAATGCTGCTGCATCTCAGCTGCTTAAAAGAGATTATCGCGGTAAGTACAAACATCCTTAAAAAAAAGTGGCGCAATTTTCATTACGCCACTTTGAGTTTTCAATAAAACAAATTTCCCCCGATTGTTTTATATAAACTCTTAACAAAAAAAAACAACTTTTGTTCGGCAATTTTATCACCGCCGGTGGACTGTCTTTAAACTCTGAATTTCATCACCGCAGATTAACGGGCAGTTATCTCCGAAAGGCAAGACCAGCTGATCCGACGTGACGGTGATTTAATTGCCTGGTTAACGATCAGTTGGGTTTAGTTAAATATTTAATTCCTTTACTATTTCTTTGAATTATTTACATGTCAAAGGAAAACCCAAATTTTTATCTTGATCGAAAATTTTAACCGAGGACAATTCATGGACATCCTGCCCTCATTCCTAAATTATTCCTCGTAAAAATCAACTTTCTACTTCCTGGCAAACAGCATTTGCCTTTTGTTATGATTTGGCTGACGTCTGAAAATTGCCCTGAAACCTGTAATTATCCCCACGCTGACAACTCCGCCAATAACAGTCGCACCCAGATCTTTCCAGTCAGGAGTTCCGAAGCCACCCAGATCTGAAAGCTCTTTTCCCATTCCGGCAATTGTTGCTGTTCCAATGCCATATGCAACAGGTTTCCATCCTGTTGACTGGGTTGGCAGCAGATATCCCCAACTGCCGACTACCGCCCCTGCTCCGAGGTGAAGCTGTTTATCTTTTGCGATCTGACTATTTGCGGGCAAATGTAATTGAAAAGAACAGTAAATACGGCTATTATAAATTTGCCTGAAATCTTAAGGATTCTTACTTGCCGTAATTTTTCTTTTAAAGGAATGTAAGTCATCGGTTTAATTTATTTTAATTATTATTTCTTAACTGTGATTTTCTTTTAAATAAGCTGAGCTGTTGTTCAATTTTTATGCATCAAAAGTAGTGGCTGAGAAGTGGTGGATTCTATAGGAAATACAAGGATACGCTTAGGTAACAAAGTCTCATTTTCGATTCATAAAACCTTATGAGCGGCAGGTATTTTATACTTTATGACGGGTTATTCTGCCTGACTGACCTGGCAGGCAGAAAAATGATTCCAGATTTACGGGCTTCACGGGACAGAGGCTATAAAGGGATTTTGTCACATTGTCAGATGAGGAAGGGATGCCTTTTATTGACCTTTATCTTATGTTTATTAACTAATTATGTATATTTGTTGCCTGGAAAATTTTCTCTTCATGTCTAACGGAAAATTACTCAAACCTTCTGCAGATAACAGTTTAAAGACCATCCATGAGCTTCAGCTGAAATTGGATAATCTTGAACGACAAAGCAAGGCATACTCCGACGGACTTGAGAGATACAAGTCACTTGCTGACAGTGCTCATTCATGGGAGTACCTTCAGGCGCCCATCGGGTGAATTTCTTTATCTTTCACCCTCATGTGAGAGGATTACAGGCTACCCTGTCAAATCTTTCATGGATGATCCTGATCTTCTGCTGAGAATCATTCATCCGCGGGATGTAAGTGATTACCTTACACATCATCTGCACAGCAGGAAACAAAAGCACGGACATGCAACGATTCAGGATAATATGGTGAGATGGAGAAACAAAATACATTGAACATACATGTTTGCCATTTTATGATGCAGAAGGAAATTTTATCGGTACAAGAGGTTCGAATCACGAAACAGATAAATTAATAATTCCCTGATCAGGCTTTCACTGATCATGAAAAGAAATACAGGAATCTTTTTAATGTAATGGCCCAGGGAGTCATTCATTTTAATTCAGTCGGTATAGCTGATGAAGTAAATCCTGCGGCTTCAAGATTACTTGGATTTTCACCAGAGGAAATACTTGGAAAATCGATATCGGATCAACCGTGGAGTGTCCTTGATGAAAATGGAAATGTCTGCCTGCCGGAAAATCTTCCAATTGCAATTGCATTTAGTACGGGAAGAAGGTCAGACAGAAAAATCGGAATAACTAATCGTGTTCTGGATAAAACGGTATGGATAAACCTTGTTGCATCCCCTGAGACAGATCATGAGTCCGTTCTTGGCATATTCGCAGCATTTGACGATATTTCCTCTCATCTTGAAATTCAGAATGCACAGGAGGCAAATTGACACGTGAGGTTATTTCGCATTCTCAGGATCTTGAACTGAAGATCAGGGACAGGATTGTTGAAATAGTACAGCTTTCAAATCTGAATCAGGCTATTGTTAACAGTCTCGGACTTGCATTGATTACGGTCTCGCAGGATGGGATTGTGACCGGATTCAACAGGGAAGCTGAAATCTTGCTTGGCTATAAGGCTGACGAAATAATTGACAAGGTCTGAATGTAGTCCGGTTCCATAAGAAGGAAGAACTAATAAGAGTGGCAGATGAGCTTTCTGTCTCTTCCGGTACGAAGAGTACTACCTGATTTTGAACTCTTCAGGGTTCTTTGTGAACAGTCGTCCGGCAAACCTATGGAATGGACATATGTCAGAAAGAATGGGAGTGAGGTGCCTGTATTATTATCCCTGAGCTATCTTCGTGACCCCGATGGTACAGTTACAGGTTTTCTCGGAGTGGCTTTTGATAATTCAGTGAGAAAAGACACGGAAGAACTGCTTGCGATGGAATGAACATCTTCTGCAGCTCATGTCAGATTCATCACCATATGGTTTTCTTGTAACAGACATAAATTCAGGCAAAATTCTATATTTCAACCACAGGTTTTGCGATATCTGGAATTTCCTGTCATGCGAGGAAAAGATGAAGAACGGAGAGATGAATTTTGAGACAATTGTCTCCTCCTTCAGACCAATGATAAAGGGTAACGGCTCCTGATAACTGTGCTTGAAGCCAACATGGACAGAGTATGATGAGAATGAGGTACTAAGGGATGAGGTGCAGCTAATGACGGACGAATCAGTTGGTATATTTCTGACAAAGATAAGCAGTGAGTTTGACGAATATCATGGTCACTTCTATATTTTCGAGGATATAACTGAAAGGAAGCTTACCGAGAAAAGACTTCAGCTTCAGAATGCTGCATTTGAATCAGTCGCTCTTGGCGTATCTGATATCAGATCTTCAAGGGATACATAATGTGGGTCAATCCTGCATTCACCAAATTAACAGGTTACCCGGTTGAAGAGGCTATAGGTCAAGCATACACGAATGCTGAAATCGGGAAAGATGAGCCGTGATTTTTATAATAACCTGTGGCAGACTATTCTCTCCGGCAATGTATGGACCGGAGAATTTATAAACAGGAAAGAAGGATGGCACAATATATTATGAAGTTGAGACAATAACTCCCATTTTCAATGACAAGAGGCGAAGTGAGCCGGTTTATATCAGTAAAAATTGATATCACAAACAGGATCCAGATGGAAAGTGCCCTGCGCGTCAGCGAAGCCCGCTGGCAGGCCGCTCTTGAAGGCTCTGGCTATGGCATCTGGGACTATAATCTGATCACTGAAGAAATATTCTTTTCATCAAAATGGAAAGAGATGCTTGGCTTCAGTGACGATGAGATACCCAATAAATTTAATGAATGGCCCGACAGGGTGCATCCTGATGACCTTCAGAGATGCTATGATGCACTGAACAGCCATTTGTCAGGGGCTGACAGAATTTTATACAAGCGAATACAGGATGCGCTGCAAAGACGGATCATATAAATGGATACTCGACAGGGGAAAGGTAATTGAATGGGTTGGCAAAGATAAACCTTCAAGACTAATAGGAACCCATACAGATATCGATGAACGAAAAAGGCTTGAGACCTCATTAAAGGAGAGTATCAGCGAAGGAAAAGGAGCTGAATGAAATGAAGTCAAGATTTGTCTCAACAGCTTCGCATGAATTCAGGACACCGCTTTCATCAATTCTCATAACAAGCGATTCACTGCTGACTTACTGGGAAAGGATGGAACCGTTCCCAGATCCGCGACAAGCTTACAAAGATAAATAACCAGGTTCTTCACCTGACCAAGATAGTGAATGATGTTCTTCAGCTTTCCAAAATTGAAGAGGGTAAGGTTGAATTCAATCCGGTCGACATAGATATTATTGATTTATGCAGACAGGTGATTGATTCCTTCAATTCTGATCCAAAGCTTCATTACAAAGTTACTCTGGCAACTCCTTTCAGTTCACGCTGATTATGAAGCTGGATTCAAGATTGATTTTCCAGGTAATAAACAACCTGGTCTCAAATGGAATAAAATATTCATCCGAGAACCCGAGTATAAAGAGTTGAAGTGACAAGAAAAAACAACGAATTATGCCTCACTGTTTCAGATAACGGGATCGGGATCCCTGAACAGGATCAGAAACATCTGTTCAAGCCATTTCTACCGTGCAAGCAATACAACAATGATCCAGGGTAATGGCCTTGGACTTAGTATTGTTAAGGAATCAGTCATGCTGCATGGAGGGAAAATAACCTTTAAATCAAGAGTCGGTCAGGGAACATCTTTCCATATCACATTTCCCGATAAACTTGTAAAGAGTTATGAGTAAACCGGATTAGTGTCTTCAGAATAGTACTGTTAAATAAGTCGTAATGATTTTCATGCACAATTCTTAAATGAGCTATATTTAACACTGAAAATAATCACCGGGAGAACAGGTTGAAAACAATTTTAATTATAGAAGACAATAAATCTCTTCGTGAAGAGGTTTATGAAGCCCTTAAGTATGAGGGCTATGAAGTGATTCAGGCCGAAAGCGGCAAGATGGGAGTCAAGTATGCCATCATGCATCATCCTGACCTCATAATCTGCGATATAATGATGCCCGAGATGGACGGATACGAAGTGCTTACAAAGCTCCGACAACACGAACAGGCCAAACTTATACCTTTTATATTTATAACCGCACTTGCCGACAGGTCAAATATCAGGACCGGAATGGAGATGGGGGCTGATGACTATATAACAAAACCATTTTCAATAAAGGAGCTCACGAGCGCAATCACAATGTCAGGCTCGAAAAATACTACAACATCCAGATAGGGTATGCCGTTGAAAATATAGACAAGAACCTTCAGTCAAAGCTTAAAAGCCTGAAGGAACAGATCACGATTCAGAAGAACTACATCGCTGAGATATCGGAGACAAATACCCGGCTCACTGAGACATTAAAGGATAAGGAGACTGAACTCTTTGAAGAGGTTGTAAAGGCTGTTGAAACAAGTAATACGCTGCATATATTCAGAACCCAGCTGGAAACCGAGCTCAAGAACAGGAGCAGTTCCGAATCTGCAGAAGGAGCTGCTGTCGGAATTGCTCCAGAAAATTGAGCGGATTGGAAGCAGAAAGGACAACTGGAGGATTTTTCAATTGAAATTCAACCAGGTCTATCCTGATCTGATTGGCAGGATCACACGTCAGTATCCAAAGCTGACGCAGCTTGAGCTAACAATAATATCTACCATACTTTTCAATCTTAATTCAAACCAGATTGCAAGCATGCTTAATATCTCACCCGAAAGCGTGCGAAAGAGCCGGTACAGGCTCAAGAAAAAGCTGAAACTTGAGCACGATGAAAGTCTTGTTAAGTTCATCCACAGCTTTCAGCTGAACAGGTAGGGGACGGCTTTGCGGTGTTACGGCATGACGGCGTTACGGTATAACCATCAAACCCCTCCCTG